>CAYSAJ010000007.1:0-70993 GCA_964429005.1 uncultured bacterium
TGGAAGAGGAGTGTCTCTATCTTGACGTAGAAAACTACCTAAGGGAAAATTTATCACGTTACTGCTCTGATGAGCAAATTGAGAAATACCTCAGTGAATTCAAAAAACTCCCAAGAGAAAATCGGGTGTTGTTTGTACATAGTTTAAGTGAACTCGAGCTTCAAGAGAACACCATTACAACTGTTATTAAAGAGAGAGCAAGGTTTGAGGCCTTCCATCCAGACCTAAAGCTTGGTGTTGGTTGGAGTTTCTCTGATGCAGCATATCAACTATTCTTAGATATCGTCTTTGGTAAGAATGCAGTCATTCAAAACCCTGTTTTGGGATTGTCCACAACAAAACAGATTGCGGAGAATGGCCTGACAGGAACAAGGGATATAGGATACGGATATGTTGTACCAATAGAATCAGACCCTAGGAATATTACATTCCAAAAGAAGATTTTTACTCAGGCAGACAATCATCCCGCAGCTAACCAGTGTTTTCGTGATCACGATCGATATCACGCCTTTTTATCTTCTGGAATACCTCAATCCTACCGAACACGAACGATCGTACTTGCCTATTACATTCGTCTGTTAGGTTCATCATACTTTTCTTGTTTCCCTCATGGTGCTAGAGTTCTTCAAAGAACTGGCTGGAATATTGAAGATATGGAATTTCCTTCTTTCACAGCATCACTCATCAAAGCACGCAACCTGACCTATATTCATCTGATTCAAGAGAACGCCTTTCATTTGAAAAGAGACGACAACCCTTCCTATCATTTCATTCATTCTCTCTTACAAAAAATTCACAGAGCTGCGATTGCTGAATATTTTGCAAAACAATTCTCTAAAGAGGCTCCATCCAGTCAGCGCGAAATTGTGATAAAGGACACTTTAGAAAGTCAACCTCAAGTTGACGACCCCCTTCCCTTGTATGAACTCCTAGCAAGAGTCATAAAAACACTGCCTCGGTCAGCCGAGCTTTCACGAGCAATCATTTTTTTTCATGGTTTTGCTCTGATGAAAGAGGAAAAATACTTGGATAAACTCGTGGAAGCGCGACTTTCAAACGCTGAATTGCGAAGAGATTTGACAGCTGTTTGGTACTCTTATTTTTGCATGAGAACAACATTAGCCAGTGTTTTGAGTAGTGTATAATAAAAAAAATTTTGCTAATTACAGTTCAATCACTATATATAGGCTTAAAGTAGTGATAGGATCCATATGGCAAAAGCTCAGACCATCGATAACTTAGACGTACGAAATTATATTCAGTATGCTCAAACTGCTGCAGATGAAGAGATCAGACCTCTTATCAATTCTAGAGAGTCTCAGATTGTTTCTCGTATTGCCGAGGCAGACGTCATGCGTCCTTTTGCTCTCAATGAATATGATGTTCTTTTTGGCACCAACCAAAGAAACTCCCCTTGGTCGGTCATTGATTCCCCCCAAGGATATGATACACAGTCTCGAAGAATCTTCTTATCAGGCCAAGTGATCCCAAGCCTTGGATCCTCTGAAATGCTTGAAAATAGTCAGCGTAGAGTAGAATCTCAAGTGAGCTCGTTAAGAGAACAGCCTGGTACTCCATCTTCTTTGATGAACGAAACTCTATCAGGAGCAAAATCGATCATTGAAACGCTCCAACTGATTAAAGAATTCGATCATAACTCTGAAATCGTGCTCGAAAAAGCAAACCAATTTCACAGAGGGTAACTATGGCTAAAATAGATTGGATGTCGGTACTTGGATGGAATTCTCATCAACTTGAGGATCTTCGCTATTTAGCCTACTCTTATGTAAAAGCTGGCAAATATAAATATGCGTTGACGATGTTTGAAGCATTGGTAGCTCTCAATCCCCATTCGACTTATGATCTACAAGTTGTAGGAGCCCTGTACCTAGAACTCGGTAATAACATCAAAGCTTTGAATACTTTAGAAAAAGCGCTCAAGCTGGATCCCACTCACCTTCCTACAAAATTGAACAAAGTGAAAGCTTTATATCTACTAGGATATAAAGAGCCTGCCACGATAGAAGCCAAAGTGCTTCTTAAAAGCCCGCAGCAAAATATCGTTGATGCCGCCGATGCTCTAATTCGTAGTTACACATAGATTAAAACAGTTGTTCATATGTTCATAACCTCTCTTTTATTTTCCGTTTTATCGACAAAATTTGGTCGATTTTTTTCTTCTCACAATCAACGAGTTAGCCGATAATAAACAGGAGTTTCCTTGAAATAGATTGCCTCCTTTTATTTTTTCGTGGTAGATTTGCGTCATAAGGGTTTGTTCATAAAACTCTTGTGGAAAGACTGTTCAAAACAAAATACAATTTAGCTCGAGGATTTTTTTAACATGTTAGCTGAATCAACAGACATGGCTTGGTCCCAATTTTTGGAATATATTCAAACGCGATGCTCTACCACCGAATTCCAAAACTGGTTTGCTCCCATAAAAGTTTTGAGCTCCACAGAAAACGAAATCTCCTTAGAAGTCCCGAATATCTTTGTCCAAGAATACATCATGGACAATTACAAAAGAGAGCTCTCATTATTTCTTCCTCTGAAGGATCAGGGAGAACCAGCGATTGCTTTCCAAATTGGTCAGCAAATCAAACCTGCAAAACAATCCAAAATGAATCCTCAAGATGAAGTTGTTGAAATCAACTTCTCTCATCATGGGATTGGTCTTAATAAGAGCTATGTATTTGAAAACTTCATTGAAGGCCCTTCTAACCAATTTGTAAAATCAGCTGCTCTAGGTGTTGCACTGCGCCCTGGGAAATCCTACAACCCGCTGTTTATCCATGGCGGGGTTGGTCTTGGGAAAACACACCTTCTCCACGCGATCGGTCATTTTGTAAAAGAAAAGCACAAAAAGCTCCGTGTCCAGTGTATTACAACTGAGAGCTTTATTAACGACCTTGTCGACAACCTTCGAAATAAATCTGTCGATAAAATGAAACGTTATTACCGCACACTTGATGTGCTTCTTGTGGATGATATCCAGTTCTTGCAAAGTAGACTCAATTTTGAAGAAGAATTCTGCAATACATTTGAGAGTTTGATCAACCAAAGTAAACAGATTGTTATTACTTCAGATAAACCCCCCAGCCAACTTAAACTTTCCGAAAGATTGATCGCACGTATGGAATGGGGACTTGTTGCGAATATAGGTGTTCCTGACCTTGAAACAAGGGTCGCTATTTTGCAACATAAAGCAGAGCTCAAAGGTCTTCGTATTCCCCAAAACGTAGCCTTTTTTATTGCAGAACATATCTTTAACAACGTTCGTCAGCTTGAAGGCGCCATCAACAGATTAAGCGCATATTGTCGACTTATGGGTATTGACGTCACACAAGAGATCGTAGAAAAAACCTTAAGTGAAATGCTCCAATTTGTTCCCCAGAAGAAAATTTCTGTAGAAAGTATCATGAAGAGCGTTTCCTCTATCTTCAATGTAAGAATTAGTGATCTAAGAGGCACATCTCGAACGAAAGAGGTTGCTTTCCCTCGTCAAGTTGCTATGTACTTAGCTAAAGAACTAATCAATGATTCTTTGATGAAGCTCGCGTCCTCATTTGGTGGGAAAACCCACTCAACACTTCTTCATTCATGGAATAAAATTCGAAAGCAAATTGAAAAAGACGAAACGCTACGAAAACAAATCCACATGGCTAAGCAAAATTTAGAAAAGTAATGCATTAAATCATGCTTATGCAAAGAAATGTAGTTTGCGGGGCAAAAGCTCTCATTACTTCAACTTGTTTTTGCCCTTTTTCTTTAGTGAGACTTGCAATCACAACCATTCCTTTCTGCTCGTTTAAGGATGCCTTCGCGCAAAATGGAATAGTCCATACTTTAGCTAAAGCTTTTGTCCATTGATCTTCTAAGGAAGATTTACCCGTGATGAGTATAGATACTGGATCTAAAAAGTGATATTGAAAGACAACGATGCTTGCTAAAGCGAGAAGTAAACGATTATTTTTCGAATGAAGCAATTCTTGATATAGACATATCATCGGTCCTTGATGTTGAAAAGCTTGAATAGACTTCCCCCAGAGAGTCGACTCTATTTCATTCCTTATGCAATTTTCAAAAAAGCAAGTTTGGCAGTCTGAGCAAAGTATAAAGGAAATGCGCTCTCTTTTATTTGAACAATGGAAACAGGGGAAAACAAAAAATAAATCGAGAACGATTCTCATTTTAAACTGAATTGAGGTTGAATCAGATTTCCCCGAATTGACAGAGTAAAGGGTTGAGTCAGTTTAAGAAGAACGTGCTGTTTCATTTTAATATCGATATGCATATTACCGTTGAAGTCGATATAAGAAGGATGTTTTCTTGATAAGATAAAATGAGATCGTTTTCCTTCACTGATGGAGTCTTTAAGATCTTTGAAAATCAGCTTTTCATTTTCGATGACAAAATCAATTTGTCCTTTGATAGGAACAAGAAGTTTCATATCAAGACCAAGTCTTGATATCAGCTCTAAAGGAAAATCAAAAATTGTATACTCTCGTTTAGATGTATTGATAAATTTTAGATCTCCTGTCCCCCTAATTTTTTCGAGATGCTGCAAGGGGCCTTTAAGGCCTTGTACTGTGGCATGAGTTATGACAAAAGGCTTCATTTTTTTTGAACGTACGCTTCGTTTGAAAATAAGGGATGGTCTAAAGTCATTCAATTCGATTTTTCCCACTTCCATCATATAGGGCTCGTTGAATGATAAAGATGCCTCATCGATCCAAACAACAACTCCCTCATCTGAAAGTCTAAGATCTTTACACTCGACTCCTGAAAAGGAGGCTCTTATTCCTGCCATGACGTTTCTGAGGGCATACCCAAGAACTTCAAAATCTCTTCCTTTGACACAACCTTCAAAATAGGGTTTTTTCCACTGGGGAAGTGGAATCACGATATCTCCGAAGATTTCATATCCCTTACCAATTTCTAAAGAAGCGAGGGTTTCTTGGAGAGAATGAGGCAGGTAAGGAGCTATTTGTGCAAAGTCAAAAGAAGATTTTCCTGTGAGGACAATCATTTCCTGTGAAGGGGAATATTTGGGCACAAAATAGAGGGTTAATCCTAGAGCAGATCCTTTGATAGAATCGACTTTGATTCCTTGTTTTGGATCTGATGTGAGGACTAAGGATAATTTTTCATCAACTTTTTCTACATCATATACATCAAGATGTAGTTGATCCATTTCATAACTCATTTCAAGGCTGATATTCTTATCACTATTTGAAATAAGTGCTTTCCCAAAGAAAAGATCAGGTGAAATTGTGATCTCAGCATCCTTCATTTTCCAAAACAGGCTATCTACCCATGAGAGTCCTTTTTGTTGCAAATGAGAGAGCTTAGTAAAAGAACCTTGTTTTTGTAGATCAAAAGAAAATGACAAAGGATTTTGTATCAGCCATTCTTGCAACGCTTCCAAAGGTCCTCTCAAAGGATTTAACCAAGGCTGGCTGAAAATTTTTTGATTCACTACTGGGTCAAGGGAAAAACATACGCTATGAGCTAAAAAATCTTTGTTGGTAAGCCCTTCAACTTTATTTACGCTCATCACACTTTTCTGGTCTTTTGCAGATAAGTGAGAAACTCCCAATTTAAAGTCTTCTAATTGCCACGAAAAATTTTGGCGTAGTTGGAAAGTGAAGGGCGTCAGAGTCTTTGCTATCCACTCTCTCTCTTTATCAAACATCTCCATGGATAATAAAGCATCCATTTGAAAATCTTTTCCAGCAAACCCTGTCTTGATTTGCAAAGAACCCTTCGTTTGGATCGATTCAAGGGGAAGGCCCCACTTCAGCATCATTTCTGGTAGAAAATTTCGATCTAAGTCTAGAGTAAAGGAAGGAATACGCAATAGCTTCTCTGAAAATATTAAAGAAGCCCTAGGGACACTGAGTTTAGCATCAAAATAGCGCGCTATTAAGTTATTAATGGTTAACTCATGAGAGCTAAAAATCATTTCAAATTGCCCTTCATAATTTCCAAGTAAAATGCTTCCATGAACAGGATCAAACGAAGGTTTATTTAAATCGATACGAATCGAAGGATTCGACAAGGAAAAATGGCCCGAATCTTCAAAAGAATCCCACTTTGCAATGAGCTGCGAGCTTCCTTGAAAATATCGTTTCCAGTCACTAGGAAGTGTATGGCTTGTGAAATCCTCATAAACTAAGGCCAAAGACTCAAGGCATGCTAGATTCATTTGTGCATTGATATCGATTCCCCATTCTTCTGAAACAAGATCATAAGAGGCGCCTGCTTGTTCAAAAGTCATCCCAAAAAAATGAGAAGAATCGAGATCGATATCAAAGGCAAAAGACATTTCTTCTTTAGTACCAGTTCCAACAAGAAAAATTGGATTCGACAATTCATTTTCTAGTCGAATGTCATAGGTAAAGAAAGCGTTGCTCAGGCCCTCAGAAGAAAAAGTGGGGATATATAGATGATGTCTTTTATGAGAAGCGGGGTTTTCAATATCTGCATGGACCTCCTCAACAAGAATTCTTTGTCGTGTGCTGTCCCACTCTCCTTTGAGGCAAACATCTTTAAGGGAAGGAAGAAAACCATATTCAACAAAGCCATCGCGGATTGAAAAAGAGACCGACCAATCGGGCAGTGGAGGCTCAGGATTCAAAGGAGATTGCAATCGAAGTCCTTTTTTATCAGAAGTAACCCACCCATTCGTTTCTACTGAGATGGGTGGAAATTCAGGAAAATGGCCGCAAAACTCTAGAATTTGACTTAAATAACCTTGAAAATGAGTTACATGCAAATCAAAAAAATCTGGATTTACACCTGTAAAATGTAAATAGATGTTCGCCCTAAGATCGATTCCTTCTTTGGAATTCCCAACGAGGTCTTGTAAATATAAATCATCTCCTTTGACATCTAATTTCCCATCGATGTTTTCAAAACGAAGTTTTTTAGGTTTAAAAAGGCAAGATGCCTTTGTTATTGGCATGGAGACATAAAATTTTTCTTCTGCGAAAGGAAAATGGATCCGGCCTGTTACGGGAACTAGCGCAATATCCTTCCTTAGCTCTACTTCAACTTCTTTTGAGTCAAACAGCAAATGGTTACTACTAAAATTTACAACAAGATCTTTGTTATCGATTCTGCCTTGAATATCAAGCGATCCAAATAGCTTAAAATCCATTCCTAAAATGTCAATCGGCACCTGGTAAATGCATGAAGAAATATCTTCTCCTTTAAAACTTGCTGCCATTAACATTTCTTGGGGCTTTAAGAAGATTTTTTTATAAAAATCATCGCTTAGCTGCGCGTTAAGATCGATTCGTTCTTCTTTGTTATCTTGTTTTACAACTCCGATGTGACCTTCACAACTCCAGGATGAAATCCCTTTTGCAACATCTAAGTGAAGAGAAAGATTTTGGATAGGTTCTATTTTAATTTCTTGTATGAAGGAGTGCAAAATTTCTTCAAGAGATACAGTGGGCATTTGCAAATCTAAATGAATCCGAGGGTTGTCAAGAGACCCTTTCCAGCGGGTTTCTAAAGATCCTTCCCCTACCTTACCCATGATGTAACAATCTTTGAATTGGTTATCGATAACTTGGCATTTTACAAAAGTAGAATGGACGGAAGGAATTGGTTTATCATAGCTGAGATGATCAAGGTGATCCGCTGCTAAATAAAAATAAGGAATAACAGACTGATGAGAAAAAACAACGCGTCCATGACACAAAGCTGATTCAATTTTTGTTTCACCTATCCCAGATTTAACCATCAGTTTTTCAACAGTCAGCCCTTCCGCCTCAATAGAATAACGATGATCTTTTCCCCACTCTCCTCGCAACGATCCATGCAAATATCCATCTTCAACCCTAATTGATTTCCTTGATAAAAAAGGATTTAAAGCGAGGAAAAAGGTGTCTGAAATTTGATCTAGATGAGCTTCCCATTGTAAAGAACCTGGTTCTAACTGGGCTAAAGAAATATCGATAATACTGTCAGCTTCACGGCTTTTTACATCCCTAAAAAGAACTTCTGCAGAAAGGAGGTGGGTAGAATCGATACAAGGTACGCCCTTAATCCGAATTAATGATTCCTGCTGCTGCTGTTTTAAAATTCCTTTCAGTGAAAGGTAGTTGGAGGCCTTATACCCAACCTGAAGGCTCCCTTGAAGAGCACATGTTGTATTGTCTGGTAAAGTAATATGAAAGTTTTTTAAATCTGACTTCCATTTAAGTTTGGACCACCAAGGTTGATCGACCAAGGACTTATCAACAAATTTTGGATATGAAAAGTCGACGCTCAGCTGATCGAAATTCATGGTAGCGTCAAAGAGTGAGGAGAAAAAAATTGATTTTTTCCATTCTAAAGATCCATCAGCCCTTTCAATATCTCCTCTGCTGTTGAATACAAATAACATCTGTCCATCAATGAGCCCTTCTTTCCCTTTCAATTTTCCTTGGCTAATTACATGGGATGTATTAAGAAGTCTGAAAAGCCAAGGAAGAGAAACATCAGAAAAAGAACTATGGCATAAAAGTTCTCCACCCAGCTGAGAAAACGAAAGTTGTATGGGAGAATCTTGGAGTGAATAAGGAGAATCTGCTATAGACAAGACCCCAAAGTTTGTCGGATCCGAAGTTTGCTGAAAGCTAATAAACATAGAAGCCATATCTTGATCATCAAGCCAAGAAATATGTCCACGATCAATTTCGATGTGTGATTGTTTACTTACCCTAAAAAATGAAGGAGAATACCCAATGGGATGACTTTTTGAGGAAGGCCTTAGTAAAATTTTAGGTTCGTATAGAATCACTTTAGGATGAATATCGAAATGGCGAAACGAGACCTCAAATTTGATAGAAAAACGAGGGATACTTACATGAACGGAAGGAGGATCATCTCCTTGCATTCTTTCTCTAATTTCAAATTTCTCAAAAAGGAGGCCTCTTTCAACAAACCGAACTTTATCAAATTCGACTTGATACTGAGAATTGAGGGGGAAAAAGTAATGGAGAAGGATAGAACTTGAATATCCTAGAAAAGCATGACGAAAAAAGAATGCTACAAGAGCAATCGAAATTGTCCAAGTAAAGAGTCTTATTCTTTTTTTTGTAATCAATTCTTTTATCTTCATGATTGTATCTTAACAAAATCCTGAAACAAGCGGTATTTTTTCCCTCTGATTTTGTTATAAAACCTCTATTTCAAGAACGCTAGTTTTTTTTCTTTTACAGTAATGATGAAAAGTAGGTCTTAGTCAAGAAGTTTTGCATAGGCATTAAGAAGCTTATAGCAATAAACATAAATCGCCTCTTCAGATAAAAAATCTTTTGCAAAAGAGGTTGCATTGTCGGCGATCTCTTTTGCTCGTTCATCATGAAAAAATGCCCAATAGATTTTTTCTTCTAAATCACTCAAATCTGCTTTTAGAGGAATATAGTGTTTCCAAGGGATTAGAGCGCCCTCAAACCACATCATCAGAGGTGAGGCAGGTTTAAAAAGAACACTATTTGAAAGCAATCGCCACTGTAGCCCAGGATAGGTGCAAGTATCACCATCCAAAACGATTTGATATTTATACTTGATTTGAGAGAAGTGACTCATTGAATCCGCTTGAGGCAATACTTTTTTTAGATCTTCTAAATGCCATGTTTTCCAGGGATGAATATAACAAAATTTAGCGTCGATCAGATCTGGGTGTATAAGGGAAAGATAAACTAAGCGTCCTCGAGTTAATGATTTCCAATTATCAACTTCATACATCTCAAAAGGACCTGTATTAGCACCTCTCCAGATCAGCTTCTCAATTTTCTCATCCCATGGAATTTGGCGGTTGATCTCTTGGATTACAATATAAAGATGTTTCCAATCATAATCCCCTCCATTGTCTTGGTGAAAGGTGGGATCATGAACGAGAAATACATAATCGAGTGATTGATGTTTCGATCCTGAAAAAATAGGGACTCTACTTGAAGGGACTTGCTCTTGTTTAACAGGGCCATCAAATTCAAAATGAAGGAGCTCCATATCAGGCAATCCGACTTCACTACAAAGAATTTGCAGGGTTTTTTTAAAATTTCCTTCCCCGTCGATCTGACTATTTTGTATGCGGTAATATCTGACATGGGTTTTTTTTTCTAAAAAGCCTTTTCTTAGATCTGAGCGTTTGATTTTTTTGTTTTTGAAAGCTTTGAGGTCTTGCTCAACTAATGAACCCATCCAAGCGTAAGAAGGATCATGAATTGCTTCTATGAGAGGTCTAGCCCATAAAGAATTCAAAATTAGCAAAAAGAAAATGACTCTTTTCATTTTGCAGCTCTCTGCCTCTTTGCATATTCACAAAGAACTTTATAACAATAAATAAGTAGATCTTTAGATCGAAGATGGGTTTGAGCAAATTCCCTACCGTTTAGAGCAATCTGTCTCATTTCATCATCTTGATCTATTGCTTGCTTAATTTTTCTTGGCAGATCGGATAAAGAATCTCTAACTGGAATGTAATGCACATATGGTATCAATGCATCATAAAACCACATCACAATAGGGCTCTCTGGTTTGAAGACTAAACAGCCTAAGGCAAGCTTTTGAATATAGCTATATGAAACAGCAGTGTCCCCTTGAAGGATGATTTGGTATTTATATTGAGCGAGGTCTGCGTTTGTGAGCTTATTCCCAAATGGAACGATCTTTTGTAATGCTTCCTTAGATTCACACTTATGTGGATGTAAATGGGTAAATTTTGCATCAATAATAGCAGGATAAAGGGAAGAGAAGAACACGAGGCGACCTCGGTACAGCTTCATCCAATTTTGGCAGGTATAAAGTTGCATACCACTATTCGAGCCTCTCCATACCAATTGATCCTTTCGTTTTTCCCAAGGATACCCGCTAGAAGCTAAGGTCTCTTCGAGAATTCTATCTTCGACAAAGCGGCCTCCTTCATCAGGAATAAAATAAGGGTGATGAAAACAGAGTACATTTTTCATCGATATATGCTTTGATCCTGCTAATAGAACAGCGTCAGACAAAGGCACCTGACATATTTGTGTTGGACCATTTGCATTAAAGTAAAGCGCTTCAAGGTCTGGAAGAACCAAATCTCGAGTCAAATATTCTATCACTCTTTGCAATGCTGAGGGAGGTCCCAAATAGCGATTATTTCGAATCTGGAAACGAAAGATAAATTCTTTATTTTCTTTGCTCGCTTTCTCGATATTTTTTTGAGAAAAAAAAATAGGGTTTACTTGAGAAAGCTCTTTTTCAATTAGGCAATCCATCCAATCATAGCAAGGATCCAAGGTCTCCTCATGAGTGAATGCATAAGCTGAGGAAAAACACCAGCAAGCCAAGACCATCGTTAGCTTGAACATACGATTTGTTGAAAATAGGTCGTTTTGTCCATCAGAGCCTCAAGTTCTACTGGATTTGACAGCTCTATCTTAAAAAGCCATCCTCTATTTTCGGGATCTTGATTAAGAATCTGAATTTGATTTTTGAGATCTTCATTAATTTCTATAATGATCCCACTGACTGGAGAATAAATATCGGCGGCAGCTTTTGTTGATTCAAGGACAGCTATTTCCTCTCCTGCCTTGACTTTTTGACCTATCTTTGGAAGTTCAACATAAACAATCGTCCCCAGTTCATTTTTCGCAAAATTGGTAATTCCTACAAAGCCATAACTGTCACTTGTTTTGATCCATTCATGGGAATCTGTAAATTTCATACTTAATCCTCGAGAGTAATTTTGGCCCAAAGTTTGGGGTTTAACATACTTTTGTATTGTTTTTTCGAAAATGAAAAAAATTGAGGATCTTGCTTATGGCGAAAGATTGTGCAGTGAAAAGCCATCTGTTTTGAAAAATCAGTATCATATCCGTAAAGAGTTTCCTTAGGGAAAAAACATGTGCAATCATATCCCGACTTATGGAAGTTTACATGATGCTGCACTAGATTTGCCTCCATAAGAGGCCTTTCTTCTTCGTAACGAAGTTTTGTTAATTCCATGCAGAGCACTCCCTCTTTTTCCTTAGGGAGGATCACAATTTGATGACAATATCGATTCATGTAGGGGCTTGTAGGCTCTCTTGTGGATATCAGAAGTTCTATAGCGTCTCCTTTCGTAAAATCTGGAAAGAAGACATCAGAAAAAGGAACACTGACCTCACATTTAAGTAAAAGCCCCTCTGGATGCCATCCTAGAAAAATTTTTGCAAACGACTCTTGATCAAATAAGCTTGATAAGTCGCTAACCTCATACATAGAAGAAATTTTTTGATCGATGCCAATCCTGGAAAGTCGATGCACTTTTGTTTGCAATCTCATGAGGTGAATAGGAACAACAGGCTCCAATTCCTCTAAAGCTTCTTCCCATTTACTCATAGCTGATTAGAGTATGTATGAAGAGTTTTCATATTCATAAGGATTTGATCTGCTTTCTCCTTACGAGCTATGTTCTCTAAACTTTTTCTTCCCTTTGCTATGGCTTCTTCGATCATTTTTTGATCCTCAAAAACTTCCTCAACTTTTAGAGCAGCTATAGATTGATCCTTAAGTTGAATAAGCGTAGGAGCTGAACCTGGAGCCATTTTCCAGATTTCATCAGATGAAACGACATTATTTTGTCCTCGAGACCATGTTTGAGTTTCTTCTTTAACCGTAAATTGAGAAATTAGAGAATTAAATGAGCTTTCGGGAGCGACTTTTTTCAGCTCGGCTACTGCAATCAAGAATTGACCAAATCGCTGTTGCACTGCTTTTGCTGGCGGGTACTTAAGCTCTGCAATTTGAGCTTTGACTTCATCAAATTCAGCATTTTTTAACGAAGCATGTTTATGCTTATGCTGGTCAAAGAAAGAGATTAGATTTCTTTCTACAAGAGCATCTATGGTGCCTTCATTCAAAGCTTCTGCAAAGGTCATGACCTCATCTTGGCCTATGCTAACAAGGCTGAGATTGTAGAGGTGGAAAGGATCTTTAGAAATAACAGTAGGTTCTTTGAGAGATAAGCAGAATTCAAAAAGCTCCTCTGAAGAAGCAAACCCTTTGATAGGAAGTTTTGTAGCAGAGTAAGGAATGATAAAAGATTTTTCCTGCATCTGTTTTTGAGACAAGAGGTGATTTAAAACTTCTGGTCGATTTTGAACCATTTCCATTTTGCAAACATCATCAATTTCATGCTTCTTATCTGCAGGAAGAGACTTGATAAAGGCGAACCTGTCTCCCTTTGAATGAACCTCTTTTGCAACGGGCGCTAAAGCTAAAACTTTTTTCCAGCCTTCATCGCTTGTTTCATAATCCCAAAGTTGCTTCAAAGAAATCTGTGATTTCGCTTCATCCAAGGTAACTTCTGAGATGTTTAAGACCACTTTCCTATATACAAGCTCAGGCGCTATGTCCTTTATTTGCTGGATAGAATTTAATGAAGTAGGCCACTGCCCTTCAGTAAATACCCTCGTTGGAAATAAGGCGCTCAGATAACTTTCAACTCGTGCATAATCTTCTGAATTGCGAATTTGGAATTCTCTTGGCATTTGGTAAAGAGATACTTTAAGGCGCTTAGCTGTATCTTTCATGTACTCTTGATAAAAACTTGGTTCAAAAACAATTTGGTTCCCTCGATCTAAATAAGCTTTGCAAAGCATAACTTGGCGCCAAATATTCATTAGTTCTTTTTCAGAGGATTGTTTTTGGAAGCAATAGGCTTCTAAAAGAGTTTCCACTTGGTTTGCTGAAACTTCTTTACCTCCATAAGTATGAATAAAATGAATTCCATTTTGAAGTAAGCTTGCTTTAACTTCTGCTTGTGTAAACGAAATTCCATTTTGTTTTGCAAGGGAAGCAGTATTAATAACGAATTGAGATACAAGCTCTAGAAATTCTTTGCCAAACCAATCGCCCAGTGTATGAGCATGAAACATAGCTAGATCTTGGCTATAAAGACCCGGATCTTTTGACAGCTGAGGATTTTGATTTTGATAAGTTGAAAGAATTTGCTGAAGAAAAGATGAAGGCATTTGCTTTGATTGAACAAAGAGTCTTTGAAGTGATATGAGCGTTTCACTATCCAATTTTTGAGACTCTTTGAATTCTTTATAAGCTGCAGATAACCCAGGAGCAAAGATCTCCCAAATTTTTTCAGCGCTCATCATAGGCCATGCAGGGTGTACGTAAGGTCGATAATTTTGCATTTTTTGAAATCTGATCTTAAGAGGCTGCTCAATGTCAGCAAAAAATTCTTTAGCCAGTGAGGCTCCGATGCCGGCTTCAAACAGATAAGATGAGACAAACTCACCATTAAACATATTTATAGGTGTCTGGGATAGTGAATCGACCTCTTCGTTAAGGAACTGAGCCATAAGACGGATTTCTACATCCGTAACCTTCTCACCTTGAGGTGTTTGGTATAAAACACTCTCTTTTAGTGACTTATCATGAGCTATCATACCACGACCAGCACGGACAGCCCCATAAAAGACAAAAGTAGAAATGACTACGAGAGTAGTCACGATAAATATCGATTTTTGATATTTCCTGAGTAGTGCGAGCATGGTCTTCCCCTATCGTTCAAAACAAGTTAAAGGAGAAGACCATAGCAAAAAGTGAGTAATCCCACAATCCCCTATTTACCCCCTTTCTCATCAAAACCTTAAAAAGGATTTATAATAAAACAATAATTTAATATAATTATTAGAAAATATTTAATAATAAATAAGATAAAAAAAATGGATGATGTAATTACACATACAACAAGAAGCTCTTCTTGCCTCACACCTCCTCTAAGCTCCTTTATCTCAAAAGGAGACGCTACCTCTTTTCCGACCGTAAGCCTCTCATCTAGAGTAGCATCCACTTCAATTGCCCACTCAGATCTAAGTGTGCATTCTGGTTCTATATCAGATTCATCTTGTGAGATCCGACCTTCACCCTCTTTTAGGGGTACAGTAGAGCCTATTCATTTAGATAGAAAATCCCTAAAAAAGAGCTATATTGAAGCCCTTAAAATCAATCTTCTCCTTGTAGTTCCAGGCCTGGGCCTCATAGCCTTTTTAATAGCCCATCTCGCAATTCGGATCATGAGCACATACAACAAACCTAGCGCTGAGGAATTAAAATTAATAAAATCTATGAAGGATCTTAGTTCAGGCCTCAGTGATGCCCGGATCAAAAAGCTCGTTAGATTTATCACAGAAAAAAGCAAAGGGCATGTGGCTGGTGAATCCAGACTCTACCTTCAATCCCAATTTATGGGATTTGCGGGGACTCTTCCTAGGGATGTTATAGAAATGCCTGATGGCAGATTTGTCATTAAAGTATACACGCGTATCGTAGGTACAGATCAAGAAACTATCCACCGTGGTATTATAGTAGATCCTAGATCTCAAATTACACTTGATAATCCTAGCTCGTCGCTTGTGGGCTACGTCCACATCTTAGAAAAAAAAGACTCGATAGAGATTTTAGATCCTTATGCTGCACACATTTTTGGGACGGAAGAGGACATAAAGCCCGTTGATTGTTTTATCGTGAATAATCAATCAGATCTTTCTCAGCTCTATCCCAAAAATATTGAGAGAGCAGAAGATCATGAGTACGTTGATATCGCTTTCCATGCATACCAGAAAAGATCGAGCCCTGTAGATCATATTGTGTCGATTGGAGAAAATGTAGGCTCCTGGGGCAATGTGAATAGAGGGATTGTTCATGTCGATATGATCCAAGGACGTCATAGGGTAACTGAAACCACTAAAAATCCTGATGGGTCTGTATCAACAAGACAAAAAGATTATTTGATTATCGCCTCAGCCACAGGTGTACATGGCACTTTCTTAGAATATAAGTTAGACCCGACAGACTCAAGTCAGTTGCCTGATGGAGCTGAGCTTCACATCTTCCGCTTTAAAAAGAGTGATTTTGAAGGTTTTGATTCAGAGCAAATGCTTAGGGCAATGCACCAGTTTGCCCGTAGGCAGGTGAATCAAATTTCTTTGCCAAGTCCTGCAATAGCTACAGAATCCGATACACATATGGCTTCAAGTTATCACTATGGCTTTATCCCAGGTTTATACAGCAATACAGATGCTGCCTACTCTCCATTCTCCAGTATTCGCTATAGAGAAGACGCCATTGACCGAGTGGCTTTAGCTGCTGCTGATGAGCTTTTAGAGCAAAGAAGGCATACCATCGATAATACACAGATTCTCGGAGGGATCTGCAGCTCTTTTGCTTCATTAACACTGCAAATTGGTAGATTCTTAGGAGCATTTACTCAAAAAGATAAAGAAACAATCGTGGCTCAAGCTGAAGCTAAAGCACGAAAAGATATAAGCTCACAATTCGATAGCATTGAAGAAAAAATCTTGAAGTCCTCTGGCATTTCAAAAGCAGATTTTGAAAAAAAGTATATGACAGCCTTGACTGATGAAAAAACAGGGACTTGGAGAAATGGTCTTATCACACAACGATATGTGTCTCTACTTACTCTTCTTAGTGATAAAATTAGAGAGAGACACCTTAGAACACCCCAAGGACAAGCTCCCGTTACGAAGGACCTTTTGCTGCTGAAGGAAGCCTTAGATAAACTCTACCGTGATGAGTATGCAACAGTCATGAAAAGGCATCTTTTCCATGCTTTAAAAGATCTAATTCTAAATGCTGAAAAGAAGTTGGATGAAAACTCTACAGAACTTGAAAGAAACCTGCACTCTGTTGTCAAGGATCCAATTTTTCGTCTGCATAGTCGGTGGATGTTACCCTCCACTCTGCACGGTCTTATGATCAGGCATATGACACGAAGTGTACAAATAGTGCCTCCAAGAGCCCCAGAAGAAGTTTCCGTTATTTAGTACGATTTTGCAAAGATCACTTGCTGCCTTGTTTTCTTGCCAGAAAAAATGCAAGTTCCTTCTTCTCTAGGTTGATCAAAAGGAATGCATCTAATGGTTACCGCAAATTCTTCTTTAAGTTTTTTTTCTAACGCTGAATCTGACACAAAATAAACTTTAGCAAAGCCCCCATGAATTTCAGGCTTTTCAAGATCTTTTGGAGTAAAGAACTTTGCAAACTCCTCTTTTGTATGAATTTCCCTTGTATGTTCCTTAAGAAAGGCAGAAGCTTTTTCATACATAAAGCGCTGCATATCATCCAAAATTTGAGGAAGTTTATGCTCAAGTTCCTCTATAGAAAGGAATAGTTTGTCTTTGTGCCCTTTTGTTCGGACAGCGATGCAAACTTGATTCTTTTCTACTTCTTTAGGTCCAATTTCAATGCGGAGAGGAACACCTTTTTTGATCCAATGCCACTGCTTTTCACCATTCGTGAGCTCTCTGCTATCAATGCGAGCTTCAAGAGCATTTCCATGGTAATGAATTGTATGCATTCTCTCTTTCACTTTGTTAGCAAAAGAAAGAACCGCCTCCTTCATTTCATCTTTAGGAATGACTGGAATAATCACTGCATGCTGGTGAGAGATTCGAGGAGGGACAATAAATCCATCATCATCACTATGAACCATAATAAGAGCTCCGATCAATCTTGTTGTAGAACCCCAAGATGTAGTCCAAGCATATTCGTCTGTGCCTTCGCGAGACTTAAATTTAATATTCGAAGCTTTTGCAAAATTTTGTCCTAGAAAATGTGAGGTTCCTGACTGGAGGGCTTTACGATCCTGCATAATCATTTCAAAGGTGAGAGTATCTACAGCGCCTGGGAAGCGTTCATTTTCTGTTTTTCTTCCAGGAATACTAGGAAGAGCTAGGAATTCTTTACAAACACTTACGTACACATCGAGCATGCGTTTTGCATGTTCATAAGCTTCTTCGAGAGTTTCATGAGCTGTGTGTCCTTCTTGCCAAAGAAACTCAGTGGTGCGAAGAAAAGAGCGTGTTCTCATTTCCCAGCGAACAACGTTAGCCCACTGATTAATTTTTATAGGGAGATCTCGATAGGACTCAATCCATTTCGAAAACATCTCCCCGATGATCATTTCAGAAGTAGGTCTAACGATTAAGGGTTCTTCTAAAGGAGAGTCCACTTCAAGCTCACCTTTAGCATTTTTCTTTAGTCGATGATGAGTGACAACAGCACACTCAGTAGCAAACCCTTCAACGTGTGATGCTTCTTTTTGGAAATAGCTTAATGGAATAAAAAGAGGAAAATAGGCGTTTTCATGACCAAGCTCTTTGAATTTTTTATCCATTTCTTTTTTGATATTTTCCCAAAGAGCATATCCCCAAGGCTTAATCACCATGCAACCTCTAACGGGAGAGTGTTCTGACAAATCAGCCGCTTTAACGACTTCTTGATACCAGGATGGATAGTCTTCATCCCTCGTTGGAGAAATAGCATGGAGTTTTTTATTCATAGAGGGTCCCTTAATGATAGGAGAGAATTGTACTTATCAGAGGAATTTGTTTCCATGAAACTCTTATGGATGAGCTCTCTAAGAATTTGGCGAGCTTCTGCAAGATTTTCCTTTGTCCACCCGTCCCCCATAAAATAAAAACTTGTCCCATACATACCTTCTACTATCTCTGGATGGTTGGAAAGAACCTGAGAAAGAATATTATGTATAGGTTTAGCAATTGAGATTGTTCCCTGGTGAAGATAGCCCTGTTTTTTCTTTCGTTGCGCGGCCCCTGCAATTTTTTTCCCTTCAATCATTACATCGTACTGAGTTGGCTTAGCCATACAAAAGTTTTCAAACTTCTGTGAAGGTCCTTTTTTTTCATCTTTTAGAAGATGAAAAAGCCCATACTTCGCTAAATATTGCATACAAACCGATTGAATTTTTTGATTGATATATTGGTAGTTTTGTAAGGGATTTTCAGAAAAACCAGGATGATTTTGGGGAATCAAAACAGAAAATGCGAGATCCCAAAGGTGGAAGACTACGCCTCCTCCTGTAGGTCTTCTTGCTATATCAATCCCTTCTTTTTGCAGAGCTTCTAAAGATAGAAGCTCCTGAGGCTTCATAAAGTAACCGTAGGTGATCGAGGGCTTTTCCCAATCATAAAAATGGAGGATAGCAGATCCCCATGGATCTAGATTTTCTAACAGCTCTCTATCGATTTCCATGTTCTCTTTTGCTGATTTGCAGCCAGTGTCAAGGAGGGTTATCATGCTTATCCTGCTGGTTTATAATTAATTACAACTCTTTTGCCAAAAATAGGTCCCGTAGATAGAATGACGAACATAGCAAAGATCTCCCGAAAGTCTCAAGCTTTGAAAAAAGTATGGAAGATTTGGTATGATCTTAAAGCTAGTGTCTTCATTATACTAAGAAATAAGGTGTCTTACATGTTTGATAAGTTTACAAATAGAGCCAAGCAGGTCATTAAACTTGCCAAAAAAGAGGCGCAAAAACTCAACCATAATTATTTGGGAACTGAGCATGTATTGCTAGGCCTTATGAAACTCGGACAAGGGATTGCAGTCAATGTCCTTAAAAACCTCAATATAGACTATGAAACTTTGCTTGCTGAAGTAGAGCGGATTGTAGGATTTGGGCCCGAAATACAGGTCTATGGAGATCCAACTTTAACTAGCAAAGTCAAAAAAGTTTTTGAATATGCAAATGAAGAGGCAGCCTCTCTGAACCATAACTACGTGGGAACAGAGCATCTTCTTTTAGCATTAATCCGCCAAACAGACGGTGTTGCTGCGCAAATTTTAGAAAACCTCAATATCAATTTAAAAGAGATCCGTAAAGAAGTTCTCAAAGAACTTGAAACTTTCAACTTACAACTTCCGCCAATGGGGATGGTCTCTTCATCTGGCAGCCCTTCAGCAAAATCGAGCCAAGAAAAGACAGCTCCTGCGAATGAAAAAATGGCTGCTTTGAAAGCTTACGGGCATGATTTAACAGAGCTTTGTAAAGAAGGGAAACTCGATCCCGTTATTGGCAGACGAGAAGAAGTTGAAAGACTCATTTTAATTTTATGTCGAAGACGAAAAAACAACCCAGTTCTAATTGGTGAAGCAGGAGTTGGCAAAACAGCCATCGTAGAAGGACTTGCTCATGCTATCGTTTCAGGAAATGTTCCGGACAACTTAGCTAAAAAAAAGCTGATTTCACTCGATTTAACGCTCATGATCGCAGGAACAAAATACCGTGGTCAATTTGAAGAAAGAATCAAAGCTGTTATGGATGAAGTAAAAAAACATGGCAACATTCTACTCTTTATTGATGAGATCCACACAATTGTTGGGGCTGGAGCTGCAGAAGGAGCTATCGACGCATCCAACATTTTAAAACCTGCCCTCTCTCGAGGTGAAATCCAATGTATTGGCGCAACGACTCTCGATGAGTACCGCAAACAAATTGAAAAAGATGCAGCACTAGAGCGCCGATTCCAAAAAATTATGGTCGCTCCCCCATCTATTGATGAATCGATTGAAATCTTATCAGGCCTCAAAACGAAATATGAAGAGCATCATAAATGCATTTACACTGATGCAGCGATCATAAGCGCTGTAACTCTTTCTGATCGATATATTGCTGGAAGATTTCTTCCCGATAAGGCGATTGACCTTGTAGATGAAGCAGGGGCTAAAGCTCGTATTTCTATGCTCCATCAACCGCAGGAAATTACCGATCTTGAGGGTGAAATTGAAGGCGTTCGCCTCTCCAAGGAAGAATCAATTGGTAAACAAGAGTATGAAAAGGCAGCAAAACTCAGAGACAATGAAAAAAATCTTCGTGAGCACCTCCAACAAATCCGTAGCGAGTGGGAGAGAAATAAAGACGAGAATAAAGTTGTTGTCGATGAAGATGATGTCGCAAAAGTTGTCTCTAAAGTGACGGGAATCCCTGTTGCAAGGCTTACTGAAGCTGAATCTCAAAAAGTCCTAAAAATGGAAGAGTCTTTGAAAGGGCTTGTTGTGGGACAAGATGATGCGATCCGTACTGTATGCCGAGCGATCCGAAGAAGCAAAGCTGATATCAAAGATCCCAATCGTCCGATTGGAGCTTTCTTGTTCCTAGGCCCTACGGGCGTGGGCAAAACCCTTGTGGCAAGACAGCTTGCTATCCAACTTTTTGGTGGTGAGGATGCCCTTATCCAAGTCGATATGACAGAGTATATGGAGAAATTTGCCGTTTCTAAAATGACGGGGTCTCCTCCTGGATATGTAGGTTATGAAGAGGGGGGCCAGCTCACCGAGCAGGTGCGCCAAAGACCCTATTCAGTCGTACTTTTCGATGAAGTGGAAAAAGCACATCCTGATGTAATGAACCTCTTACTCCAAATTCTAGAAGAAGGAAGGTTAACAGACTCATTAGGTCGTAAGATTGACTTCCGCAATACGGTGATCATCATGACATCTAACCTTGGCTCTGATTTGATCCGAAGATCTACTGAAGTGGGTTTTGGTGTGGAAGAAGGGATGATTAATTATCACGACATGCAAGAGAAAATAGAGAAAGCGGTTAAAAAGCACTTTAAACCCGAATTTATTAACCGTTTAGATAGTCTTGTGATCTTTAGAGCACTTGATAAAAACCTTCTTGCAAACATCGTTGATCTTGAAATCGAGAAACTCCACAAGCGTCTGCAAAAACGTGGTGTCACCATTGAGCTTGATCCTAAAGCGAAAGAATACATTGTTGGCAAAGGATATGAACCTGAAATGGGGGCACGACCAATACGCAGAGTGGTCACACAAGAACTTGAAGATCCTCTTGCAGAAAAACTTCTTATGGATCCTGATACAGAAGCTGATTACTTCATCACAGAAGAAGAAGGGAAGCTAATCTTTACAGATCGCAAGAAGAAAAAAGAGAAAAAAAAGAAAAAAACTGAATCGATGGCTACTTCTGAGTCATAAATGAGAGGTTGCTTTAAGCAACCTCATTTATAAACTCAGCCTTAAGAGCCCTCTGATGGAGCGGCCTTTCTTCTTTTTGTGAATAAGAGGGTATGACGCCATCCACTTTTGAGATCTTTAGTATTAGGAAAGCCGATAGAATTAGATGAATGTAATCCATAATATTTAGCTGCAAACTCCGCGTCTGTAGGAAATTGTTCTTTAAGAGAACATCGTACTTGGATTCCTGCTTCATCAAGCTCAACTAGATAATAACCTACAGCCTCTTTGGGTGATTTACCCAAATTAATTCCCTCTAAAATATGAGGATCTGCAATCCAAAGAGCGAGGTGACCATCGGGCAGCTCACCGATTCCGATAATCGCTTCACCGGTAATTCCATTATCTAAAGCAACTGGGCCACAATCAGCGTCACTAAAATGTTCAACAAGCATTTGCCTTAAAGTAACGTACTTCAAGGGTGCATAATCACCAAAAATCGTAAGAGGATCAGGGCTTTTCAACGGCAATCCCCATGCTCTTTCTAATTTAGAGTCTATACCATAATAATGAAAAATCAATTGGCCAATCATATTATCGGCATCTAGCATCGGCCTTTCAAATGGAACATAATTTTTGTCCCTATTGCCCGCTGGTTCTGTAAGAGTCTCACTTCCTGTTTTAGGAAGGAGCAGCTCTCTTTCGGGCCAGAAATCTTTCCAAAGAGCTAAAATGTTTTCTCGGTTCCCGAATCTCGCAATAAGCTCTTCTATTGAAACATGAATGCCATAGTAGCTTAACATCGTCTGATAAACTCTCCATGCACAGCCCCAAGTATAGTCTCTAATTCCTTCAGCATTATAACCATGGTAAATAATCTTTGAACACCAACGGGTAATTTCAGCAGGCTTTAGATCCTCGGTGATTTCAAAGGGAGGATTTACGAGGTCAGGGGTTAAAGGAAGCATAGGGCCTGCTGTAATAGAAGCTAAACGCTTACGACCTTCTTCAAGTGTAACGGGAAGGGTCAGAGCTCCTTCTGCTGTAACACTTTCTGTGGGTAACGGCCTATCTGCTCTTGTAAGTTGCGAATTGCAATATCTAATAATTTCTGCATGTAAATTTCTTAGAGGCCTCTTACGTCTTGTTTCTTGAGAAATATCAGCTTTAATACGAATGACTAGAGGTTCTAAATAAGGAGAGACTAGAGTCAATAGAGCAGCGCGATCTGCTTCTCCAACTTCTTTGAGCGCTTCGATGATTCCTTCATCAAATGTAGGAAAAGCATAGAGGAAAATTTCTGCTAGAATTTGAATTGTTCTTAAGTTTTGTTCTTTTCTCGGGAATAATGATAATGCAGTTAATATGGACCTTTTTAGTCTCTCATCTTCCTTGAGAATTGTGATCAAAGAAATCTTTTTCCCATCTGCTGTTACAATATCTCTAAATAATCCCATGTATCCATAATCATCTCCTCTTCTACCGAATGATTTGGAGGGGTCTACTTCAAACCCTCTTTCATATAAATCTACGAAGAAAGAGAAAAGACCCTCTTGAGACAGTGATGGAAATGGATGTTTAGCTAGAAGAGGATAAATCTTATCTCTTAAAGCTTGAGGAATGCTTGCAACATAAATATTTTCTGGATTTCTCAATATAAACATTAATTTGGTTTCCAAAGAGGCATCTCCTGCTCCACCACTTGGAATATAGCTTGCCGCTTCACTTAATAGAGGCAAAACAGAAGTCTCAAGAAATTTGTTATGATAATAATTCCTTAAAGCCTGTTTAATAAAAGGAGGGCAAGAGTCAAATCGTGACTTTGAAAGAACTTCGTAAAAGGTTCCTTTATTTTCAACTGTGTCGATTAACCCTTTATATGCTTCAAAAACTCGATCTAAGATCCTATCATCTTCTTCACTCCACTTTTGTGCGAAGAACAATCTTGAAGCAAACTTGCTAACTTCTTTTTCTATGAGGCTTGCCGTGTTTGCATCACTTTCTGATAATTCTTGAGAAGCCACTGTACTATGAAAACACGATATTTTAGTTGTCATAAAACTCACATTTTATTGTTTGAAATAATAATACCATTTTATAGCTTAAAAAAAACAAACAACCCTTTTTATTTTTTGCGATTTTTATTAAGAATAAAATTTTAAATATATTATTTAAACCAAACTTAATTATTGAACTAAAACATCCATCCCCAAAAATTACTCTGGTCTGTCCTACTTTTGTTTCCTATTGTGAATATAACTTTTTTTTGACTTAAGAAGAGTAACGATTAAGGCAGAGATATTAAATAAAATTTAAAATTAAAGACGACGACAAAATCCATTTGTTTTAGGTGATTCTATGCAGGGTTTTTCTATTCTTCTTCGCTTTAACTCAAAATGAAAAACCCTCTTACAAGAGCCTTGTAAGAGGGCCTGCAAAAACAATGACAAGATAACTTTATGATCCTTGTATTTCAGCTAGGAGCTGTTTTGCTAAGGACGCTGCTGATGAAGTGTTCCCTTGTGATAAGGCTTGCCACATCTGGCCGATCAAGGTATTGCTTTTGTTCGGATTTTGATTCATAAAAAGAGATAAATCTTGCTCAAATGAAGATGAGAGACCACTTGGTTGGAGATAGCCGAGAGCTAAAATATCTTGTTGGAAGGCGTTTACTAAAGAAGTTGGCATGGGGCTATTAGGTGATAGAGTACTGAGTGTATTGAGCACTGACTCCAAGGATTGGAGAATAGAATTTCCATTATCCCCTGAAATCTGCGCTAATAAGGCTAAAGCCATGGGGCCAGCAGTATTTAGATCATTTTCCTGCATGGCGCTAGCTAGCTGGGCAATCAAGCTATTTGAGCCACCTACCGGGCTCATAAACTGAGATAGATCTTGTTCAAAGCTCGACGATAGGCCACTTGGTTGAAGAAGTCCTAGTGCTAGAACGCTCGATTCAAATTGATTTAAAAATTCAGAGGGGTAGCCACCTTTAAGTGCTGCTACAGCATTTAATGTTTGCTCAAGATTCTGTAAAATCGACGACCCGTTATCCCCTGTAAACTGACTTTCTATAGCCATTGCATAACCCGACAAAGTTGTAGAGGGATCGTTATTTTGCATGGCGTTCATCATTTGATTCAGCAACCCGCTATTAGGAGAGCTACATAAATCCAATAGAAAACCATTATTAAATGTCCCTGGCGGGAACGAATTCATATTCGCCCTGATGTTTTGAATATCAGCTTGAATTTGTGGTAACAGGCCACTGCCACCACTACTTCCTGGATTTGAGGCTAAAGATGATAGCTGCTGAAGTAAGTCTTCAAGCGACTGTTGGGGGGTATCCCCACTCGCTCCCCAAGAAGGCGAAGCTCCCATCCCATGAATGCTAGGCATATATTAACCCATTATTATTAAGGTTTCTTAATTAATGATTAACATATAATTAATATTATTAATATGCTTTAGTTTTTGTTTTTGAAAATAACATTATGATTATTAGATAATTAAATTATGAAAATATTTATTAATTATTCAATAAAACTAGAATGTGGCGATGCTTCTTCTTTATGAGGCCTTTCTTTCAGGGTTAATGAAAGAATGAGAGCAATCACAAGCCCAATCGGGAGAAGGAGGAGCGCATGTTTATAGGCAGAAGAGGAATAAACGGGGACGCCATCTATGATACGACCATTCCAATAAAGAACAAGGAACCATCCGATGATGGGTTGAACCGCTGATTCACAAAAGGAGATAATTCCATTCGTGAATGCGACAGCTGTGCCTTTCATGCGTGAAGGTGTAATTTCAATCGCGTAGCTAAAATGTAATAGTTCGGCAGATGAAAACACACCGAGAAAGAACAATAGTCCGTAAATAGCGAAAATCGGCAACCCTGGGACATAAATCACTGTCGTTAAACAAACAAAGCTCAGTAATATCGCGACAAAAATGATTTGTTTTCTTTTGCGAAGAGCATCTGAAATCAGCCCAGTTAAAGGGCCTCCTACGAGCCAGCCGACAAAAACCATCGACATGGCAAATCCAGCTGTTTGTTTCGATAGCCCATAGGTTGATTGTAAAAAGGGAGTTCCCCAAAGCCCGCCGAACGTAGACGTGGATAAATAGAAAAGAGATGCGACAATGCTGTTGAGCCACGCATAAGGGTTAGAGCACACTTTTTTTACAAGGATGAAAACAGAAGATATTGTTGTGTCTTCCTGTTGCTCTCTGGGTGATTCATCTTTGTAAAAAAGATATATACCTAAAGCGAGTAGTATTCCAATCCCCCCGAGGACTTCCATGACATGGCGCCAAGGATAATGTGAAACGATCACACTCAGAGGACCTCCTCCTGCAACTGCTCCGCACATACCTATGGAGTTTGCGAGGCCAATCATGAGGGCTCTCTGCCTTTTAGGGAAGAGATGGGAACAAATAAAGACCATTCCGACAAAAGCAAAAGCTGAGCCACCTCCTATCAAGAGACGTCCAAAGCTTGCGAGTGTAATATGTCCAGACATGCCAAAAAAGATAGAACCGACACCACAAACTAGGGAAGCGAGAGTTAAAAGCTTTTTCGCTCCGTATTGGTCCATAAGGACACCAACAATGAGCTGCATTGGAGCATAGGCATAAAGGTAAAAAGCAACCATCACGCCGACTGCTGCTGCATCCACCATAAAAGCTTGCATCAGCTCATTGATCATTACGCTAGGAGAAATGCGAAGAAGGTATTCATAGAAATAAAAGATCGATGCAAATGACCATACAACCCATTTAAAAGGAAAAACATTCTTTTTCATGCTAATAGCTGCTCAATTTTAGAACATCTAATGATGAAAAGAGGCAGGGTTAAATGCAAGAATTTTTATTGAGGGCGTTTTTCTTGTAGTTGAAGCTCCCAATCTTTGATGAATGATAGCAAGGCATCTTTATCTGGGCGTGTGGCTAAGAAACGAGAAGCCTCTGGATCACTTGTTAAGTGGGCAATTTTTGCTAGCAGATTCAAATGATGTTTATCATTACAAGCAAAGAGAAAAAAGAGCGTATGTACTGGTCTACCATCTAAAGCACCCCAATCTAAAGGTTCTTTAGGGAATACGATAAAAACGGCATCGAATTCACTTTGAAGTAAAAAATCTCTTGTATGTGGGATGGCAAATCCTTCTCCTAATGCTGTCGGCATAAGAGATTCTCTGTCGAGGAGCAAATCAGCTACAACATCACTGTCGAGATCAAAACGATCTGCTATCATTTTCGTTGTTTCACGAATTAGCCCCTCTTTACTACTTAATGCTGCTTGCGAAATGACGTCCCCTTTATGGAGAGCGCGATAAAGGCCAAAAGTTTGCCAACCGCTTGCTGGAGCAAGCCTTTGAGTGGCCGGCGATGATTCCTGGGGCTGGAAAGAAAAAACCCCTTCTTGGTGATTAATGCGACAATTAAGCATCCAATTTTCAATTTCTGGTCGTGAGAATCGATACTGGTGATTCAGACGATAAGCGGGAATTTTGCCTTCAGAAAGCCAGCGACGGATTGTAGTTTCAGATACTCCCAACAACTCGGCAACGTCTCGAATTTTTAGATCCATATCGATCTCCTTTTCGCTTTTTTATAGCAAAGAAAGTAATTATCATTAAGAGGATTTTAATGATTTTCTTCCGCTTCTTGGATCAGCTCAAAGACTTCTTCTCTCGATTTAGCTTGAATGAGGCGACTTCTAAGTTCTTTATCACGGACAAGGTAGGTTAAAGCAGAAAGAATAGCCAGATATTCATTCTGTTTGTTCGCAGGTCCTCCGATCATAAAAACGAGATGAACGGGCAAATCATCTAGAGAATTCCATTCAATGCCCACATCGGATTGGATTCCGATGGCAATAAAGAAATGAGAAAAACCAAGCTGTTTAGCATGAGGTATAGCGATACCCATCCCGATCCCTGTTGAAACAATTTTTTCTCTTTCTAGAATGGCTTGAATGAACGAATCTCTATCATCAATATGATGATTCTCAATGAGTAAATCAGACATCTTTTCAATGGCTTCATCACGATCTGAAGAAGATAGAAAGAGGATAAGGTCTTTACTTAAGTAATCTGAAATGCAAGTAAATCTAGCGAGTGCCCGTGTGTCCAAAACCACCTTCTCCCCTCGTTGTTGCAACAAGTTCTTCTTTCATAACAAATTGAGCTTGGAAGACTGGACAAAGAACCATTTGAGCGATTCTCATTTTTGGTGTCACAGTAAAAGGAACTTTGGAATGATTGATGAGGATGATCTTAATTTCACCACGATAATCAGAATCTATTGTGGCTGGGGAATTGAGTACAGTAATTGAATTTTTAAGTGCAAGGCCACTTCTGGGTCTAAGTTGCACTTCGAATCCCCGCGGGATTTCAAGTTTGATTCCTGTTGGGATCAAAGCTGTTTCGTTAGGCTGGATTATAAGATCTTGCTGAATATTGGCTTTAAGATCTGCACCTGCTGCTTCTTCTGTAGCATAAACAGGAATCAGCTCTTCATCATCCGCGATGATCGGCAAAGAATGTTTCATTAATTAACCTTAGCTTTTGTCTTTTTCGCTTTTGAAATTACGATTAGTTTATTCAAAGATTCACGATTCTTTTCAAGTAAGATTTTTTGTGGAACCATATTTGTAGAGGCATTTTCGGTTAAAAACCGAATGACAGAAGCTACTTTTTGCTTAAGGAGTTTTCGATGAACTATCATGTCTACCATTCCCTTATCTAAAAGGAACTCAGATTTTTGTGCTCCTTCAGGCAACTTCTGACGGATCGTTTGTTCTACAACTCGAGGACCCGCAAAACCAATTAATGCCTTAGGTTCTGCGATAATGATATCTCCGAGTGAGGCAAAAGAAGCAGTAACGCCTCCCATCGTCGGATTGGTGAGTAAGGAAATAAAAGGAAGTCCCTTTTTACCATGGTAAGCCAAAGCAGCAGCAGTTTTCGCCATTTGCATGAGAGAGTATATCGATTCTTGCATGCGGGCTCCTCCTGAAGCAGAGACAATAAGAAGAGGTAAATGATGCTCTGTGGCAAACTCAATGATTCTTGTGAGTCTCTCCCCTACAACGGATCCCATCGATCCACCCATAAAGGTAAAGTCTAACACTCCTATTGCAGCTTTAACGCCTTCGATCTCTCCTACTCCAACGATCGCCGCTTCGTCCCTTCCTGTTTTCTGCTGAGCAGAGGCAAGCCTTTCTTTATAAGGTTCTTCGTCGACAAATTCGAGAGGGTCGGTAGGTTTGATAAAAGAGAACATTTCTTCGAATGTGTTTTTATCACATAGCAATTCAATGCGTTGAGAGGCATTAAGCCTGTAATGATGGTCACATTTAGGGCAGCAATGCAAATGATTTTGCAGCTCTTGAAGATGAATCATTTCAGAGCAACCGCTACATTGAATCCAACCACTGAATCCATCACGTTTTGCTGTTTCTATTTTGATTTTTGGCTGTTGCCTACTAAATAACCTAAAGAGTCCCATACCTACATCAAATTAAAATTTATCCTTATCTGCTATGAGATTTTCATAGCACAGACTATAGATTTATAGTGTACAAAACAAACAGATTAATTGGAAATCTTCTAAAAGGTTTTAACTGAACACGCTCAAATATTATAGAAATAGATAATAGTTATAATTTTATTTTATAAAATAATAACTATTTTAAATTAATTTAAATTGAAGAGCTTAATATTAATAAGCTCTTCAAAAAAAGAATTATTGAGCTTGCTCAAAGCGATGCTGGATATTAGCCCAGTTTATAATGCTCCAAATATTTTTTACATATTCAGCTCGCACATTCTTGTACTGAGGGTAATAAGCATGCTCCCATACATCTATCCCTAAAAGTGGGGTATACCCCTTTGTAACAAGAGGATCTTGGTTTGGGCACGTTTCTATGATTAAATGTTTGGTTGTTTTCGAATAACCTAGCCAACACCAGCCTGAGCCTTGGATATTCACAGAAGTCGTTGAAAACACTTCAATAAATTTTTCTACGCTTCCAAATTGATGGAGAATTTGATCATGGAGGGTTCCATGGACTATATGACCACCACCTTTTGACTTAGGAGCCAAATTGGTCCAGAAGATTGAATGGTTGATATGCCCTCCCCCATTAAAACGAATCGCAGCTTCAAGCGCCACAATTTGAGAGATATCTTGTTTTTGCTTGGCTTCCTCGTACTTCTCTAAAGCTTCATTAAGTTTCGTTACATAAGTCTGATGATGTTTTTGATGATGGAGATGCATGATTTCTTGAGAAATCACAGGCTCCAAATCAGCATAGTCATAAGGGAGATCAGGCAATTTATACATATTATCCTCTTAGGTAAATGAGAATTACCTAAGATACTAGATTGGCGATTTTCCTTATAGAAAATGAACTATTTCACATACTGCTGCAAAGCATGTCTTGTTACATTTCCTATACATTTAACTTTGATATGATCAGGAAGCTTTTGATAAAAAGTAAAGAAAGCATTGACCGTTGACGGAGAAGTGAAAACGATTTCTTTTACTTCTTCAAACGGAATCCTTTCCTGTGGCTCTTTGTATATTGTATCATAAAGATCACAATGGAAGTGTCTAATGGAGTGCTCTACTAAATAGTGAGTTAAATTAGCTCTAGCTATGGAAGAGCGTGGCATGAGAATAAAAGCATTTTTAAGTGGCATATAGGCCAAGAGTTCAATAATTCCTTCTTGGCTTTCTTCATCTGCTGTTCGTAATTTTTCAACACCCACTTTTGTTAGTTCAAAGGTGGTTCTTTTTCCTATAGAAAGAATATTGATATGAGAGATATCAGCTAAAGTCTTCTCTATTTTTTCTAGGTAGGAAAAAAAAATGCGCACGCTATTTTTGCTTGTAAAAATACAATGAGTGAAATCTGAAAGATGTGAAAACATCGTTTGGATCTCTTTATTATCTAAAGGTCTCGGAATGATTTCGATTAAGGGAACATGAAGGCAAGATTTCCCAAGATCGAAATAGGTTGGATCAAGTCCGGTAAATAATGTTTTCCTCATACTGATTGGCGTGTGTCCATACATTCAAAAAGATATTCTAGAGGGTTACCAGCCCTCCCGACAACAGCCAGGCACCCCTGGAAAGGAGCCGTAGGACATTCAAGAATTTCTCGATGAATTTGTGATAATCCTAATCGAATCAGTGCAGCTTCAGCTATGACTACGCCATCTACCTCACCCTTTTCTAAAAGAGAGAGTCTTTCATGAATAGCTCCTCTGATATCGACCATCTGAAAATCACTCCTTAAAGAGAGAAGATACTCTTCTCTTCTAAGCGAGGAAGTTCCAATTTTAGCTCCCTGGGGAAGTGTTTCTAAGGTATAAGATGGATCCATGACTAAAGAATCTCTCGAATCCACTCCTTTAGTAATAGCATAAATTGAGAGCCCTTTGGGCAGTGGATCGGGAAGGTCTTTTGCGGAGTGGATCGCAATATCAATCTCTCCCAAAAGTAAAGCTTCATCAATTTCTTTGGTAAAAAAATTGGTCTTTTCAAGGTTTCTAAGAGATGTTTTAAGATCCTTATCTCCAGTTGTTTCAAAGAGCCGAAGATGCAGCTTAACATGAGAAGCGAATTCTTTTAGCTCGATTTCAACTTCTTTAACTTGAGCGAGGGATAGGGGAGATGATCTCGCCCCAACTTGTATTTTCATAGTGTTTAAATGATCAAATTAGCAATAGCTTCTTCTACCAAGTCAACACCCTTTATTTCAATTTTATCGTTATATTTTTTTGCGATTCCCGAGAGATTTTTTTTAGGCAAAATAAACCTTTTGAAGCCCATATGGACAGCTTCTTTGATTCTTTGTTCTATCCGAGGAATGCTACGGATCTCACCTCCAAGACCTACTTCTCCTGCAATCACAACATCTGGATCAATAGACTTGTTGCAGAACGAAGAAGCGATGGCAAGAACGATGGCAAGATCGGCTGCTGGTTCTGAAATTTTGATTCCCCCAGCCATCGAAACAAAAACATCTAATGAATGAAAATGATATCCCACTTTTTTTTCTAGTACGGCTAGAAGTAAAGCTAAACGATTTTGATCGATCCCGGTACAACGTCTAGATGAGGTTGCAAAAACAGATCCAGCCACCAAAGCTTGGGCTTCAACAAGAATAGACCTGGAACCTTCAATCGTCGGCACGATGACTGATCCTACAGAACGTTGTAATCTCTCTTTTAAAAACATTTCTGAGGGGTTTCGAACTTCTTTAAGCCCCTCCCCTGTCATTTCAAATACGGCAACTTCATCCGTGGGTCCAAATCGATTTTTTTTCGAACGAAGTAATCGAAACCCATGCTGTTGATCTCCTTCAAAATCAAGGACTGTATCAACGATATGCTCGAGGACTTTAGGACCCGCGAGTTCTCCCGATTTTGTAATATGTCCGATGATGAATGTCGAAATGCCCATTCCTTTTGCAATATGCATGCACTCCATAGCGATTTCTTTAATCTGGGTAACAGAACCAGGAAGAGAAGGAATTTCAGGTTTATAAATAATTTGAATTGAGTCCAAGATCAAAATATCGGGTTTAATTTTTTCAATATGCTGCTTGATTTGAGGAAAAAGAGTTTCATTGAGAAGAAAGATATTCCCTTTTTCAATTTGGAGGCGTTTTGCCCTGAGAGATGTTTGGTAAATAGATTCTTCTCCACACACATACAAGACCGTAAGTCCTTTTTGGTGAAAAAGATGAGAAAGTTGCAGCATGAGGGTTGATTTTCCTATTCCCGGATCTCCACCTATTAAAGTGAGCCCGCCGTGAACAAATCCCCCGCCTACAAGTCGATCAATCTCTTCGTAGCCTGTAAGGATTCTTGGAAGATCGAGTATTTGGACTTCACTAATTAAAACAGGCTCTGCTGCCTCGAGGTTTTTAAGTTCAAATTTTGATTCAGTGACCGATTCCTCTTCAAAAGTATTCCATTTCTTGCAACTAAAGCACTGTCCAGCCCATTTCGTTTGCTTATGACCACATTCTACACATGACCAGAACACTTTGGTTTTACTCATGGATCTCACCTAATTTTTTCATCGCATTTTCTGCCGCTGCTTGCTCGGCAATCTTCTTTGATTTTCCACTGCCTTGACCCATAACTTGATCATTAACGTAGACTTCGACTGTAAACGACTTTTCATGTTCAGGTCCCGTTTCACTGACAAGAATATACTGAGGGTGAATGTGATATTTTTCTTGAGAGTACTCCTGCAGAGTAGCTTTGAAATTGGGCACAGATTCATTCAAAATTTGTTGAATGGAGTCTTTGAAATGATAAAGAAAAAAGTTTTTGGCTTCTTCAAAGCCCCCATCGAGAAAAATAGCTCCGACTAGCGCTTCAAAAAAATTTGCATAAATTCTTCTTTCACTACGATGAAGGTGCTGGAGTTCCCCTTTCCCTAAAAGGATATAGGAATTTAACCCCAATCGATCGATATACTGATGACATGCTACAGCATCAACTAATTTTGCCTTCAAATTGGAAAGTTTTCCTTCTGAACATTCAAGGAAGTTTTCAAATAAAAATTCACATACGATCATCCCTAAAACTGAATCTCCTAGAAATTCAATTCGTTCATTGTGTTCTTGAGTCTTCTTCCGATTTTCGTTAACAAAGGATGAATGAGAGCAAGCTAGAATCAGCCATTTTTTATTTTTGAAAGTATAGTGCAGCCTTTCCTCAAGCTGAGCAATATTCCTTATTAGATCGTCTAAGGAGTCCATCCTATTTCCTTGAGCATATATCGGCTCTTAGGTACAATTCATCAGCTCTAGGTTAACAGTGAACAATGGCACAAGTAAACCCCTTTTTTATTAAAAAAGAAAAAAAATATCTTTTTTTTGAAATCGCAAAACGGGTCGCAAAATATCCTCCGAATGAGATCATTAATTTAGGGATCGGTGATGTGGCAAAACCGATCTGCCCAGCTATCGTTGATTCTCTACACCATGCTGCATCAGAACTGGGTCATGAAAAAACTTTTAAAGGTTACGGTCCTGGAACGGGGTATTCTTTTCTTAAAGAAGCGATTTTGAATGATGGTTACAAATCTTTGGGGTTTTCCAAAGAAGAAATATTTATTTCTGATGGCATCTGTCCCGATCTTTCAGACCTTGAAGAGATGTTTTCTCCTGAGTGCTCTGTTGGGATCCAAGATCCAGCCTACCCTCTCTATCTGGACATTTCTGAATGGGCTGGGAGAAAGATTCATTTCCTGCGCTGCGAAGAAAAGACAGGTTTTTTCCCTTTACCACCCACTGATTTTGCCCTCGATCTCATCTATTTGTGCTCACCTCATAACCCTACAGGTGTCGCTTATACAAGAGAGCAGCTTAGCTCCTGGGTCGATTATGCAAAAACCCATCACAGCGTCATACTATTTGACGCAGCCTATGAAGCATTTATTAGGAGCCCTAATGTTCCTACAAGTATCTATGAAATTCCTGGAGCAAAAGAAGTGGCTATAGAACTTAAGAGTTTCTCAAAATCAGCTGGCCTTTCAGGAGTACGATGTGCCTATTCCGTCATCCCTAAAGAGCTGATTTTGTATCATCAGAAACAAGCTTATCCACTCTATCAACTTTGGGAAGTGAGGCAAGAAACGAAGACCAACGGAGTTTCTTATCTCAGCCAAAAAGCTGCTTTAGCTGCTCTTACACCTGAAGGGAAAAAGCAGACTAAAGCTCAAGTTGATGACTATTTAGAGTCTCTTCACAAAGTAAAAAAAACCCTTGAAGAGAGAAACCAACAAGTTTGGGGTGGCAAAGACTCCCCCTATCTTTGGTGGAAAATTCCTACTTCAATTAAAACCTGGGATTTTTTTGATATGCTACTAGACAGATACCGTCTTGTTACCGTTCCAGGCAGTGGGTTTGGCTCTACTGGGGAAGGTTATGTAAGATTATCTGGCTTCATTTCCAGAGAAACAGCCGATAAGGCCTGTGAAACACTCAACCAATTAGACATGTAATATGCGACTGACAATCACACAACAACAGGTTCAGTATTTTCGTGAACACTCTTATATTGAACTTGAAGACCTTCTTTCTGAAAAACAACTTACTCAACTAAAGCATGAGACCTTGTTTCATCTTTCTTCGAAAAGTTACCTAGAAAACTTTCTTGCTGGGCGTGATATGTTTCGGAAAAACCCCATCATGAAAAAATTTGTGACAAATTCCCAATTTGCACAAATTGCAAGCCAATTAACAAACCACGACCATTTAAGAGTGGCTTTTGACCAGCTTCTCACTTCTCTTCCTTCTTATGAAAATCCTGATAACCTGCCGAATTTGTTCAGAGGTCGCTATAATTTAGATCAGATGAGCTCTGTGCAAGGACTTGTTTGTGGTCTATTAATCAATATTGATGCAGAAGATCCCCCCTCTTCTTTACCTCTTAAACCTGGTAATGGGGTATTCTTCTCACCGAATTGGCCTATTGATTTTCATGAAATTTTAATGACACCTCATCAGAAATATTTGCTTTTGGTCTATGCCAAGCAAAACTCCCTTTACAGATTTCAACCTTTAGATCCTGCAACGCATGAATTAAAAAAATTAGGCTATGGTTTTGGTGATACTCTCCTACATGATCATCACCCCATTATCTTTTTATGATGAAGAAAAATTAATCGCTCTTCATAACCGGAAGAAATGATTGAAAAAAAATCTGATCATTTTGAAAATGCGACGAACTATTGGGACGAACTATGATGGATGATTTTCACTTTTCTTTTCAAAGCGATACAAAACCTTTTTCAACATTAGTCTCTCCTCAAAAAACAAAATCTGATCTCAATTTTCAACGACTTGACGCTCTCGATCTTGTAAGTCACGATCAAATCAAAAAAAACATGATCAAGGCCCTTCTTGATTTGACTTATAGCCCTGAGAGGCTCTTGCAAAGTGATTATTACTTGCAAAGGCAAAAAAAAATTGAAGAAAAAGCTGCCAGCTTGTGGGGATTTCCGTATGCATTCTTCACACAAAATGACCCCTGGCTCCATCGATATCTCCTCGATTTTTTTATTCCTTCAAACTGTATCATCTTTATGGATCGTGGATGCCATCCTCAGCTGTGCCGCTCTGTAATAGAATCGAATGCACGCGTAGTGTGGTACGATCATAATAATACGAATCATCTGAAAGAACTCTTAAAACAAAGTCATGCGTACAAGGATTACACAAAAATCATCCTTACAGAGTCCCTCTTTTCGATGACTGGTGATTTGTGCTATCTTAGCGCCCTAAGCGCTTATGCAGAAGACTATGACTGCCTCCTTTATGTAGAAGACAGCACAAGCTTTTCTGTAATGGGAGAGCAGGGATTAGGCCTTTGTTGCCAAAAAAAGGGCGTTGATCTCGTTGTAAGTTCTTTTGGACTTTCTTTTACTTCACTGGGAAAAGTCGTTTTTTGTTCTTCTGAGGTATATGAAACCCTTAGTACAAGATCTTTTGATTTTGAAATGATTCGTACATTACCTCCCACTTATCTTGGAGGTATCGATGCTTTGCTTGAAAAAGTACCTGACCTTGAAATAGAGCGTCAAAGAGTCCAAAAGAATGCTCAATACATGAGAAAAAATCTTAAAGATAAAGGATTTGAGATTGGGAATTGTTGTTCTCATCTTATTCCCCTCCTTTTTGAGAGCAAAGAAGAAGCCCTACTCTACCACGATTTTCTCTCTCAAAATCATATTCATACTCTTTTTCAGCCGATGGGAGAATCACTGTTTCTGATAAAATTTATCGTACAAGATACTCATACTAGAGACGAGCTCGATTTAGCGCTCCACACTTTGACACTTTTTGAAAGACCTTTATCCAGTAGCGCCGTAAAACATGGCCCTTAAGGGCCGTGATATAAGGAGCCCTTTAGTCTGAGGTATTCTGCTGTTCAATATATTGTCTAAAGAAATTTAATGGCATTTCTGCGCATTTTTTCGCCATAGCGACCCTAGCATTTACAGCAGGATCTCCAAGAAAAGTTCCTAAAAAAGTCACATGGGGATGAGTTATTTTCATTTCACTTAACCACTTTCCTTTTATTTTTTGAAATCCGATAGGATAGTGTGGAATCGCTCTAGGGTATCGATGAACGAAAGCAATATTAGGCGGGGGCAACTTCAAATGATTTAAAAGAGCTTTATTTACTAAATCTATTAAATCATCATCTGGTTTATGAATCATTTCTCTTTGATGCATCCCTCCAAGCATATAGGTTAAACGAAGTTCTCCTGCTTGATGATCTTGCTCCGGAAAAATCATCGAATCAAAAACGCAGCCTAATACTTGTTCCTTTTGATGGGAAGGCACTAAATAGCCAAACCCTTTTTTATGAAACGGTTGTGAATGATATCCACAGCTAACTACAACAAGAGGATTATGAGTCATGGGAATTAATGGCACATCATCTCCAAAAAGTCCCTCTGGAGAGCAGGTCACAAAAATGTGATCATACTCAATTTGTGAATGATTGGTTATGATCTTTGAGTCTCTAATCAGGACTTGCTGCTCATACTGAATTTCGAAGAATGAGGTAAGCTTTTCTATTAAAGAGCTGAGCCCCTTCTTAAGAGTAAAGAGTCCTTTTTTGGAATTTCTCTTCTTTGGGGATCTCAAAGTACCCCAGACAAGAGAGCGATGGGTTCTCTGAATTTCCCAGATCCTTGGGAAGGCTGTTTCTAATGATAGTGAATCGATATCATCCGCATAAATTCCTGAGATTAGAGGATCGATACATCGTGTCGCAAAAAGTTCGCCGTATCTCTCTGAAAAAAACTGGGCAATAGATAGATCTTCTCTATGGGATTTATGAGGAAGAAATAGATCTTTGGCCAATACTTTAACTCCTAAGGCAAAAGGGAGGGGTGGTCTTAGCTTTCCACGATCATAAATCCACCTTTTCATGCCTGAGGAAGAAAAAAGCAACTCTTCCTTAAGGCCCACTTCATCAATGAGAGATAAAAGGTTAGGGCATCTTGCCCCTGAAAAAGTCCTTGGGCCCTTTTCAAAGAAAAATGGATCATATGCAGTTGCAATCACCCCTCCAGATTTTTTTTCTTTTTCATAGAGAGTGATCGAGCAATTTGGATGGAACTTTTGCAAATACCATGCTAGGCTAAGCCCCGTAATCCCAGCACCAATAATTCCTATTCTCGGCATACTAAGAGAAGATATATGATCGAATATTTATTAGCACTCAGAGTGCGTATTATTGCAGCTTTTGAATCCCTAGAGCCACACCATAAATTTGAAAGAAAAGCTTGGACACATCATTCTGGCGGAGGTGGTGAAATTGCTCTCCTCCGGGGAGATGTTTTTGAAAAAGCAGCAGTAAACTTTTCAGAAGTACGTGGCGAGGTGTTTCCTGGAGATGATGCTAAAGGCCCTTTTTATGCGACAGGTGTGAGTCTCATCACTCATATGCACAATCCCAAAGCGCCCACAGTTCATTTCAATATACGGTATATTGAAACGAAAAATGAGAGATGGTTTGGAGGAGGATACGATCTAACACCCATGGGATTTCCCTTTGAAGAGGATACTCTTCATTTTCATGAGGAAGCGAGAAAAGCTCTAGGCAACACAATTTATGAGCAATTTTCTCAGCAAGCGAAGGAATATTTTTTCATCAAACACAGGAATAAAGAAAGAGGCATAGGGGGTATCTTTTTTGATCACTATAAAACTGGAAATTTTGAGAAAGATTTGAGCCTTTGGAAAAGTGTAGGAGAGAGCTTTTTACCCGCGATTATGCCCATCTATCATAAAAGAATTTCTATGCCTTATGATGATGTTGATAAAGAGCTCCAGCTAAAAATTAGAGGACACTACGTTGAGTTTAATTTACTCTATGATAGGGGAACAAAGTTCGGTTTTTTATCTGGAGGAAACCCTGAGGCGATCCTTTGCTCGATGCCCCCCTTGGTTAAGTGGTAGTCAACATGTCGATCAATCTACTTAGGTGATTCCATCCCAAAATTGTGCCTAAAGATCTTTTTTGTGTTTCTACACCGCCATAAACAACAAAACTCCCTTCTGGAGTGTTCCCACTGAGTTCATTCCATTTATTAAGATTAGAAAAGAAATCAGAATTGATCGTTTCTCCTGATTTGATTTCAATAGGAAGTAACTTTTGATCCTTTTCAAACACGCAATCCACTTCTAATCCGGTTTTATCTCTCCAAAAATAGAGATTGTGAGAATTTCCTTGATTGAATCTTGATTTCATTAAATTTGAAATAATCATCGACTCGAATAGGTTTCCTCGAAGATAATGGGAAGTCAACTCTTTAGGGGATTGTATTGAAAGGAGCTGACATGCGATTGCTGTATCATAAAAAAAGAGTTTGGGGGTTTTGATGACACGCTTATTATAATTTACATAATGAGGTTGCAGAAGAAACACGATATAAGTTGCCTCTAAAATTGATAACCAAGAACGGACAGTATTTGCACTAATTCCACAATCATTTCCTATTGATGTTAAATCTAATAGCTGCCCTATTCGACCCGCACAAAGTTGAAGAAACTTTTGAAAAAGCGCTAAATCACCTATGTACTTTAAATTTCTTACATCTCTTTCAATGTATGTTTGAATATAATTATGAATCCATTCTCTTGTATCAAACTTTTTTCCATGCAAAGATGGATAAAATCCTTGAAATATTGCTTTTTCAACTTCGTCCGAAAGAAGTGATGCTTCTTGTAATTCTTCAATAGTGAGTGGGAGAAGAGTAACTAGAGCGATCCGACCAGCCAAAGATTGGGAAATATGTTCGCTAAGCAATATATTTTCTGATCCGATCAATATAAAAAAGCCTGGATTAGGAGATTGATCAACATGAGCCTGAATATAAGAAAGCAAATCAGGAGTCCGTTGAATTTCGTCGAGTATTACACCCTGTCCGTTAATAATAGTTTTCAAAAAGCTTCGTGGATCTTCTATAGCAAATCGACGTTGATCAAGCTCTTCTAAATTTACATATTGATAATGGGGAAATAGATGTCTTGCTAGGGTGGTCTTTCCAGATTGCCGTGGACCTATTATCCCTATAACAGAAAATTGCTGAGCAAGCTTTTGAACCCTAGGGGCCATTTTTCTATTTATGTACATACTTTCCCTTTTTATCCAATTATGAAATTCAACTTCATAATTGCCCATGAATTTCTTATCTATCTAATTTTTTGCGATTTAAGATTACTTTTGATATAAAAAATAGGCAATCCTTCCTTCATGATAACAAATAATTTTAATTTAAATTAATTCAAATTAATGAAATAATATTTTTAAAATAAATATTTTTTTATTATGATTAAAATTACTAATTTTACTAGCTCCCCAACTACTGTAGGATCCAGCCCTTCAGCGATGGATCCTACCTCACCCTTCATCGATCCATTAGGATCAACTTCTCCCCTTCCGATTCAAAGCGCTCAAGCCATCATTGGGAGCTATGAGGGAGAACCCGCTAGGGGTCTTTCGAGCAGAGTTGTTGAATTCCTAGATCAAGATAAGCTGAGCAGAGTTATTGTAACTATTAAAGAAGCTCTGAGCACAGGCGCTCATCTCGATGAGATCATATGCGGCGTTGAATTTAATGGTCTTTCTCCAAAAGAATTGACGATTGTTCTGCATCAAATCGCCCTTGTCACTTTAATTTCCTCCCCTGAAAGTCTTTTTAAATTTTTTCTCGCTGTGACATGTCATCGTTCATGGTCTAAATTGCGATTAGAGGATTTGATTTTTCTGAGTGTGCAGTATTCAAATTTGGCAGCAATGTCTACAACCACCTCCCCTCCAGTAGACTGCTTAATTGAAATTTTTTGGAGACACCCTACCTTCTTAACTTCTAAAGGAGAAAGTCCCGCATTCTCCTCCAATATTAAATCTTCGATGGACTACTTTATTTATGTCATCAATTTTATATGGTTCATTAAGCGAGAGCCAGAAACTCAGCTGACTTTAGATCATGTATTAAATCCCCTGTTAGTCAAAAATTTAGAGGATGTGGATATTGATGAAATTCTCAGAGCTTGTGATGATGCTCCAAAACTTAAAACCAGCTTTATTCAGGTTCTTGCTGTAGCTCATGAAGCAGATGCTAATAAATTATGTCAAATCTCTTTGAATGCGCTTCAAAAAAATGATTTTGAACTTTTTGAAGCTTGCTTTCCTCATGACCTACTAGTTTTTACATCTAATCGTTTTTTACAAGAGATGCTCTATTCGTTTGTAGGCGATATTTTCCCCTTACTTCGAGCGGCTGCAATAGATTCAGATCCAGACAATAGGTTTCGCCAATTATTCCTAAGAATTTTTAAAAAAGTGACTCAAAGAGCTTTAGAAACGCCAGCACATTGTTTAAAAATGCTCTATTTGCAGACTTTCTCTAGTGCTGTTGAGTTTGGGGAGAATCCAATAAGTTCTTTGGATCGTAGTAAGAATTTCCCAATCTATATGACTAAATATCTTCAATTAGAAGAATTCATAAGAACCCAGCCAATGGATAGTGCTGAAAAATCTGTTGTCGAAAAATTAAAAAAAACCATAGAGGATCAGATTTTGGTGGCCTTTCTCTCTGATTTTGCTCGATTTCAGCAACCTGAAAATCTCTATATTATGAGCGTTTTACAAAGCATCGAGAAAATGAAACCTCATGATAGCCTGGTTATCCCATTTATCATAGAAGCATTCCCAGAATCCCATGTCGTATCTCTATTTCTTCGAATGAATGAGGATGGAGCTATAGATCTTTTTGTCTACAATACTGGGCTTGGTTTAGAATTCCATCATCATAAGGCTACTCCCACTCATTTCCTGGTATACCCATACGCTGTTGTTGGCCTAACCAAAGAGAATATCAAAAGCATCCTATCGAACATAGAGACCATCAGCAAAAGAAGTTTTGAAGGTTCTTTACCAAAAACCGAAGTTCTCCGACTGACTTATGAAACGATTGATCCGGGGCTCACACACTCTTCAGACTCTGTATCTTTGGGTATGCTCCCTTATAAACAGCAAAAGATAGGTAATTGTACTTCTAAAGCTCTTTCTACTTGGATGCATGATGAGCTTCCTGAAACCATCTATCGATCATTTAAAGTATTTAGCCAGCAGATGCTGATATATCAGATGAAAAAAATCATAGAAGATTATAAAAAGCTCCGAGGAGGATGTTGTCCTTATTTATCTGATGAAGAAGTTCTTGAGGAAATCGGCATTTCCATCGTGACTCCCCATAAAGCTCTTGAGGTGCTTGAAATCGCTGAAAGAGAAACTCTTTATACTTCGATGAAGGAAGCGATGATTGGTTCGCCTATAGAGGACGCCATACTATTTCTCGAAACAGATCCCTACAACCCCAAATTCCTTAATAAAATTATTCATCATCCAGATCTTTTTGAACTTTCACCTGACCAGCTCGTCATGATTATTAGAGGGCTCCTTGTAACGGAACAACATCACAATCTAAGAATTCTTGAATCGTTAGACACCTATCCAGAAGCAATGGATATTCTGAGGTCTCAGCTCGAGCCCTGGCTTCAACTTTGTAGACATGAAAGATTTACCGATGAGCAAAATCTTTTAAGACTTTTTAAAGTAGCTCTTCAAATAGCTCCCTATTTTGCGATAAGAATCACCGATATAGTAAGTTCCTCTTACTACCTAGAGCTAGGAAAACAGATGGAGCATTTAGCGAAAAAATATAGATGCATACCAGTGCTTCACGAGCTCTGGAACTATCGTATTGATCTCTTAATGGATCCAGATGGAATTCCTTACCTGGATCAATTCATAGATGCTATGAGATCTGATTCTGATTTTATTGTCTTTCGAAACGAAAAGAACCGTAGCTTAGAGAAACTGATTGTTGAAGGTTTTTCTTCTGGGATGCTCTCCGTATTTCGAACAACTGAGTTAGGTGAAACACTTTTTTTCACCACAATGAAAGATGCTCTTGTGTATTTAGATCAACGCTCAATAGAAACCCTCCTACTGAAAATTGAACATTTATTTTATGATGAAGAGATTTATAAAAATCTGACAAGTCCCTGTAATAGAATTTATATAGAGCAACTTATACAGCTTGCTGATTTGATGAGGTTGCATCGAGCAGGTATTGCGCTCCGGCTGTTTCTTGATAAACACTTCAAGAAATAGGGTTTTTTTCCTATTCAAAGATTCCTTTGAAAAAACTCTTTATGCTGGCACCCTTTGATATTCATCAATTAGGTTGATTATGTCTATCAAATGGCTTATTGCATTCAGTTTACTTTTTGCGAGTCCTCATCTTTTCGGGAAACCCTACGCAGAAGCTGACTTTTTAGACCCTAGGCTTTCGAGGGGAAATGTGAGATATGATACTTTCAAAATGGCTCTTCGCCTGATTAAACAGAGAAATCTTGACACCCTAGTTGAAACAGGGACATCCCGTTTTGGCAAAAAAGGATGTGAAGGTGACGGAGGTTCCACCCTCATTTTCTCTCACTTTTGTGCCATATATAAGAAAAAATTCTATTCCGTAGATATCAATCAAGATTATCTAGATCAAGCTTTTCGCGCCTCAGTTCCTTTTCAACGCTCCGTTGAATTTGTCTGTGATGATTCTATTCACTTCTTGTCTACCTTTGATGGGAAAATCGACTTTTTGTATTTAGATAGCTTTGATTATGTCTATGAGAATCCTTTTCCTTCCCAGTTACATCATTTGAAAGAAATTCAGGCAGCTTATGACAAACTCTCCCCAAGGGCTGTTGTCATGATTGATGACTGTAATCTTCCTGGGGGAGGTAAAGGTCTGCTTGTGATTGAATTTTTGACGGCAAGAGGATGGAAAATCCTCATGTCAAATTATCAAGTGATCCTATCAAGATAATATTTTGCAAGAAACTGTCAAAATATGACAGTTTCTTGCAAAAAAGAGAGCGATCATGTTGAAGATTTGTGTAGTGCTTCATGAAGGCTACTAAAAATATGTTTTTCTCCGATAAGGGTAACAAGACCATATTTCTTAAGCGCCTTGATTACCGTACTATTGACTTCTGATAAACAGAGAGTGGTGCCCTCTTTTTTACACTTTAGATAAAACTCTTTAAGAGCATGCAATCCTGTTGCATCAATTGTGGGAACTTTATCCAATCTGAGAATAAAAACCTTAGGGGGGAATTCAATATTCGTAAGAGTGTCTTTGAGAGTATCAGCAATTCCAAAGAAAAAAGGACCCGAGACCTCATATATCTCTACACCTTCAGGTATATGTTCTCTTGATATAGCAGGTATACTGGCCCCAGAATTTTCTACAGGAGAAGGTTGGATTTTTGACACATCAGACACTCTTTTCATGAAGATCAAAGCTGCTAAAATCACTCCAACCTGAACTGCGACTGTTAAATCTACAAATACAGTCAAAAAGAAAGTCGCTAGCAAGATTCCCACATCTCCAGCAGGGGCCTTAAATAAATGTTTGAAATGACCCATTTCGCTCATATTCCAAGCAATCATAACAAGCACAGCAGATAGAGCTGCTAAAGGGATCTGGCTAACTAGAGGAGATAAAAAAAGAAAAATCAAAAGTAATGTTAACGCATGGATCATCCCTGCAAGTGGAGTTTTTGCACCGGTTTTGACATTAGTTGCCGTTCGGGCGATCGCTCCAGTAGCAGGTATCCCACCAAATACAATTGAAAAAATGTTCGCAATTCCCTGCCCCATGAGCTCTACATTAGATCGATGGCGAGTGCCGGCCATCCCATCTGCGACAATCGCAGAAAGAAGAGATTCAATACCTGCTAAAAAAGCGATGGTTACTGCATCCCCCATCACCATATGAATATTTGAAAAATTGAGAGAGAAAGAAGAAAAATTAGGGAATGCAAAGGAGCGATCTAGCTCTCCAAATCGACTGAATATAGTTTCAACTGGTAAATTGAAAAGTGATGTGACAGCTGTTGAGATCACAACAGCTGTGATACCCCATGGTAATACGGGATAAAATTTTCTAATCAACAAGATGAGGATAAAAGTACCCAAAGCCAAAAGAAAAGTGGTGAGATGAAAAGTGTGCAAATGGGAAAAAATTGTCATCCACTTGGGAATAAAGTCAGCGGGAAGATTTTGAATCTTTAATCCTAGAAAATCCTTAACTTGCGAAGAAAAAATGATAACAGCGATCCCCGTGGTGAATCCTGTAATCAACGGATAAGGTATATATTTGATCCAACTTCCAAGCCTTGTAAAAGCTGCAATCAGAAGAAGGACACCTGCGATAAGAGTTGTTACAGCAAGGCCTTCGTACCCCTGCCTTTGAATAATACTGTAAATAATGACAACGAAAGCGCCTGTAGGGCCTCCGATCTGGAGTTTACTTCCTCCGAGAAGGGAGATAAGAAAACCGGCAACGATTGCGGTGATAAGACCTTTTTCTGGAGAAACGCCTGATGCGATCGCAAAAGCCATCGCAAGGGGCAGGGCAACAATCCCTACCGTGACCCCTGCAATAAGGTCTTTCTGAAAAAGCTTTTTATTATATTTTTTGAGGGCAAGCCAAGTTTCTGGAATAAATTCGTGCCAATAGCCTGGATTAAGAAAACTATGTTTCATCACTACCCCTATGTTGCAAATTCCTTTACAGTATCAACAAATAATCGGACATCATCTTGTTTTGTCCCAGGAAGAACCCCATGTCCTAAATTTACAATAAAAGCGGGATCTCCATTCATCTCCTCAAGCAACTTTTTTAAAGGATTTAAGAAAGCTTGTTTTCCTTGAAGGAGGAGCTCAGGATCAATATTTCCTTGCAGAGTGATTTCCTTTCCAACCTTTTCTCGTATTTCAAGGACACTTTTTTCACTATCGAGGCTAATCGCGCTGAGATCAATGTTTGAGAGATCTTCAGCATAATGGCAAGATCCTCTTGCAAATACGATAAAAGGAATTGTTGTAGGCTTGAAATGATCAATAATCTTTTTCAAGTAATGCGAAGAAAACTCTAGAAAGTCTGCGTGAGAAAGCATCCCCGCCCAGGAGTCAAACAGCTGGATCACTTTCGCGCCAGCCTGTATTTGCTGGTCGATATGATCTATAATTACTGTTGTTAGGGCTTCTAAAAATTGATGGAGAAAAGCTCTATTTGAGGCGAGATAGTTCTTTGTGTTTTTTAAATCTTTGTGAGTACCTTTCTCTTCTAAAGCATAGGTTGCTGTCGTGAAGGGTGCTCCAGCAAAACCAATCAGGGGCACATGAAGTCTTTTTCTTAGCCTTGCCATACTTCTATAAAGAAAAGGCATAGTTTCCTTTGCTGTCTTTATATAAAACTGAGGGTGACTCTGCGGAGACACAACAGGAGAAACATAAGGGCCTCCAATATCAGGAAAATGAACGTGAAGATGCAAACACTCTAGTGGGAGTAAAATATCTGAAAAAACAATAGCAGCATCAACATCAAGAATTTCTATTGGAAGCATCGTCACTTGCTCAATGATCTCTTCATGATGAAACATATCAAATAAAGAAGTCTTTGCTCTGAGGGCTTGATAACGAGGCATATAACGCCCTGCTTGGCGCATGAGCCAAACAGGGGGCCTTTGATCGTTGACTCTCTCAAGAGATTTCATGAGCAAATCATTCATTGATAAGCCTTTTTAAGATGGCTTCTTTGGTAAATCCATATTCTTTTGCTAAAGCTTCCATAGGGGCTGATGCACCAAAGCGATCAATAGAAATCGCGATTCCCTTGCGCCCGATCCACTTATGCCATCCAAACGAAGTACCCGCTTCGATGCTGACATGCTCTGCGCTATCAGGTCCTAGTACATCCTGAATATATTGGGGAGATTGGTGTTCGAAAAGTTCCCAGCACGGCATGGACACAACACGAGTAGGTCTTCCCTTTTCTTCAAGAGCTTTTGCCACATCCATAGCAAGAGATACTTCAGAGCCTGTAGCGATTAAAACAAAAACAACTTTTCCACTTTCTCGTTTTGCGATATAAGCACCGCGATGGGTCGTTTCTTCGAAAGAATTTTTCTCCCTAGCTATATCGGGAAGTTTTTGCCTTGAAAGGATAATTGCACTCGGACCTTTGTGCTTAAGCATCTCAAGCCACGCCCCTTTCACCTCAAACGCATCCGCAGGTCTAAAAACAAACATGTTGGGAATGGCTCTCAGCGAGGCTACTTGTTCAACAGGTTGGTGGGTAGGCCCATCTTCCCCAAGGAAGATGGAGTCATGGGTAAATTGATAAATCACTTGATAATGAGAAAGAGCAGCAAGACGAATTGCATTTCTCATGTAATCTGAAAAAGTTAAGAAAGTTCCAATAAAAGGAAGAATAAATCCTGTTTGAAAAAGGCCTGATGCAATCGTCGCCATGCCGAATTCTCGAATTCCATATTTGAAGTTGCGCCCTTTAAAATCAGTAGGCATGACGATGGAAAAGTCTTTCATCATCGTGCAATCAGATCCTGAAAGGTCTGCTGATCCTCCATAGAGAAAAGGAAGCTCTTTGGCGATTTTGTTGATAACCGCTTGCGAGGCATTTCTTCCAGCGATAGGCCCTTTGATTTCAAGTTCCATCAGCTTTTTGCCTAAATCATCAGGACATTTTTTGAGGAGCATCAACTCATACTCTTGATAAAGTTTCGGATTAGCCATTTTCCAGCTATCAAAAAGCTTTTTCCAGGTCGTTTCTCGTTCCCTATCTTTTTCTAATTTTGCTGCAAAAAATGTTTTAACTGATTGCGGAACGAAAAATGGTTCTTCGGGAAGGCCGAGAGCTTTCTTCGTAAGCTTTAGCTCTTCCTCACCAAGAGGCGATCCGTGAACTTTGTGAGTCCCTTCTTTGTTAGGGGAACCTTTACCAATCACAGTATGAGCGATCACAAGAACAGGCTTTTTCTGATCGAGGGCAAATTTTGTAAAGGTCTCATGAATGTGATCTAAATCATGTCCATTTGTTTCATAGACATCGAATCCGTAAGAAATAAAACGTTTGGCAATATCATCAGAGCCGCAATCAGGGAGGGGACCATCAAGTGTGACCCTATTAGAGTCAAAAATGAGAACAAAGTTATTAAGATTGAGATGTCCAGCAAAAGAACAAGCTTCTTGAGAGACTCCTTCCATTAAGCACCCATCACCGGCAAGGCAATATACTTTGTTATTGAAAAGGCGATGCTCAGAAGTGTTAAACTTTTCAGCAAGCATTTTCATACCAAGGGCTTGCCCTATGGCATTCCCTACCCCTTGACCAAGAGGCCCTGTTGTCGCTTCGACACCATCGGTCATTCCATATTCTGGGTGGCCTGGAGTCACGGAGTGAAGCTGACGAAAATTTTTAATCTGATCCAGCGGAAGATCAAATCCTGCCAAATGAAGGCAGGAGTAAAGAAACATCGAGCCGTGACCAGCAGAGAGAACAAATCGGTCCCTATTTTCCCATTTAGAATCGGAAGGATTATGTTTTAAAAGATAGCCGTAGAGATAAGCTCCAAGTTCTGCGCAACCTAGGGGGAGTCCTGGATGCCCAGAGTCTGCTTTTTGTACCGCTTCAATTGAAAGCTGTCTAATCGTCCCTGCAATCGCGCTGAGCTGTTTTTTCAATTCACCGTCCATTCTCTAATGCTCCCTTCTTGATTTTCAATTTTGTTTCTATTATTTTTAACCATCACACCTTAAACAAATCAAGGAAAAACCGTAAGATATGCTCTCAAAAACTATTAGAAAAAATTTTGTTGATTATTTTAAGTCTCACGGACACCGACACATTCCCTCCTCTTCTGTAGTTCCCCATGAAGATCCCACTCTTCTTTTTATCAACGCTGGGATGAACCAATTCAAAGATGTTTTCCTTGGCAGAGCGTTTAGAGATTATACAAAAGCTGTTACAGTTCAAAAGTGCATCAGGGTCGGAGGTAAACACAATGACCTTGAAAACGTGGGGCATACAACCCGTCACATGACTTTTTTTGAAATGCTAGGGAACTTCTCTTTTGGTGATTATTTCAAAAAAGAAGCCATCCAATTTGCATGGGAAGTAACGACGAACGTCTTCGGTTTTGACCCTGAAAAAATATGGGTCTCTGTCTTTACAACAGATGATGAAGCCTTTGAGCTTTGGAAACAGCATATTAAAGAAAGTCATATTATCCGCTTAGGGGAAAAAGACAACTTCTGGGCAATGGGAGACACAGGCCCCTGCGGCCCATGCACCGAACTTCTTTATGATAGAGGAGCAAAATTTGGCAATGCGACTTCTCCTCTCCATGATCAAACTGGCGAAAGATTTTTAGAGTTCTGGAACCTTGTTTTCATGCAATTCAACCGCTCAGCTTCTGGGGAGATGGCTCCTTTGCCTAAACCTTGTGTCGACACAGGAGCTGGATTTGAAAGAATCCTTTCCCTTAAAGAAGGGGTCGAAAGCGTTTTTCAGACAGAAATTCTCCAGCATCTCATCCGTGAAGTAGAAAAAATTTCTGGGAAAACCTATAGCTACACCAATCAGCAAACAGCTCCAGCTTTTCATGTGATCGCCGATCATATTCGTATGCTGGCGTTTGCGATGGCAGACGGTGCTATCCCCTCAAATATTGATCGAGGATATGTCCTGCGCAAAGTTCTTCGACGAGCAGTGCGTTATGCAAAATCTTTAGGGATTCAAGATCCTTTTCTTGGTAAACTTCTTCCTACTTTAATTCATTCTATGGGAGATGATTACCCTGAACTCGTCACCTCTCAAAAAAGGACTGAAGAAATTCTTTTTATTGAAGAAGAGTCTTTTTTTAAGACTCTCAAGAGAGGGGGAAATATTCTTTCTCAAATTATTGAAAAAGCTTCTGAATCGAGCGAAAAGAAAATCACAGGCGAAGATGCTTTTAAACTCAAAGACACTTACGGCCTCCCTCTAGAAGAAGTCCTTCTTCTTGCTAAAGATTCATCCATGAGTGTTGATCTATCTAGTTTTGAAGCTTTAGAAAAAGAGGCCAAAGAACGATCTCGCAAAGCTCAAGGCAAAGTATCTCAGGAAGTGAGCCAGAGCATTTATGAAGAATTTGTCAAAAAACATGGCAAATGTGAATTTGTCGGTTTTTCTGCCCTTTCTGAAGAAGGGAGCATTCTCGGTATTGTAAAAAATGGACAGTATGTAGATCGTCTCTCTTCGGGTGAAGAAGGAATTCTCCTCCTTAGTAAAACACCTTTTTATGCAGAAAAAGGGGGACAAGTTGGAGACGTTGGCGAAATTAGGCATCACAAAGCGCTCTTCAAAGTGGCAGACTGTATCTCCCCTTATCCCGATGTGATCGCTCATGTTGGTGTTGTAGAGCATGGTGATTTTCTTATCGGGGAACCGATTCAAGGATATGTAAATGAAACCCATCGCCACTTTGTAGAGCGCCATCATAGCGCGACCCACCTTCTTCACTTTGCCCTCACTCAGCTTCTTGGTTCCCATGTGAAACAAGCAGGATCACTTGTAGGAAACGATATCCTACGTTTTGATTTCCATCACCATAAAGCCCTCTCGAATGAAGAGCTCCATCAGATTGAAAATCTCGTAAACCAGCACATCTGGGACAATGCTCCTATTAACACTTATGAAGTATCTTATGAAGAGGCTCAGAAAGATAAAGGAATCAAACAGTTCTTCGGTGATAAGTATGGCGCTGTGGTTCGCGTTGTCGATATGGGTGGATACTCAAAAGAACTCTGTGGTGGATGCCATGTGTCTCAGCTCTCTCACATAGGGTTTTTTAAGATTAAAAAAGAGTCATCTATCTCAGCAGGAATTCGCCGTATTGAGGCTGTTTGCCATCTGAACGCTCTTTCTCTTGTCCATGAAGAGGAAACCCTTCTAGATGGGCTCTCTTCCCAAATGGGAGCTCCTCGATCTAAAATCCAAGATGCCCTAAATGCCCTTCAGTCTGAGAATAAATCTCTTCATCAAAAAATTGAGCGTTATGAGCAAAAGGAAGTTTCTTCTCTTGCTCATTCACTGCGTGCAAACAAACAACATAAGGGATCTGTTTCTTTTATTATTACTGAAGTCTCTTTATCGCCAAAAAGCTTGCCTCTGTTAGCAAATTTAATGATGGAAAAAGGAGATATTGACCTTGTTTTGATTGCACAAAAAGAAGAAGGCAAATGCCAGCTTCTTCTCCGTATAGGTCCTTCACTAGTTCAAAAAGGAATTAAAGCATCTGATTGGATTAAAGAAATTGCTCCTATCGTTGGTGGCTCGGGAGGGGGCAAACCTGATAGTGCGCAAGCAGGCGGAAAGTCTCCTGAAAATCTTCATGAAGCTCTAAATAAAGCAAAAGAAATGGTGCAAAGCAAGTGTTAGACATTCTTAAGAATCTTCCTTTTTTCAAACATTTAACTGAAGCTCTTACTAAGAAGCAATCGCTTCTTATGGAAGGGCTTTGGGACTCCCCTAAAGCGCTGATCCTCTCCTATCTCCATAAAACCACAGATAGGCCCATCATTGTCATCACTTCAGGAACGAGAGAAGTAAAACTCTACGATGATATTAAATTCCTTGCTGAAGGGGTGACAGAACTTCTATCTTGGGAAACTCTTCCTGGGGAAGATATTCCACCTAGTCTTGATATTATTGGAAGACGCCTTGATGTTTTGTATGAAATTGCAACTTCTAAACACCCAAAAATCGTTCTAGCTCCCCTTCAAGCCGTTTTACAAAAAGCTCCTTCTGTTCATGAACTGGTTGCAGCTTTTACACCGATACAAACCCACGAGATGGTTCCCTTTGATGAGATGGTACAAAAGCTAACAAAGTTAGAATATGAAAAAGTCTCTTTAGTTTCTGATAAAGGACAATTTGCTGTTCGGGGTGGCATTATTGATATATTCCCAGTAAACTCTCCTCACCCTTTTCGCATTGATTTCTTTGGCGATCAAATTGAGCAGATCAAAATTTTTGATCCCCAAAGCCAGAAATCGATCGAGAAAACAGCCTCTTTCCACCTTTGCCCTGCGAAAGAGTCGACCCTCCTTGAGAAAAATTCTGTTTCTCTTATGTCTTATTTTAGAGAGCCTCCTCTGATCGTTTTAGACGACCTTGTAGCTATTGAAGACACACTTGTTGCCCTAAAACAAATACCAGGCTATCGATCTTCATATGTTATTCCTTTTGAAACTTTCTGGAATGAGTGGAAACAGAGCGCCCTTCTTTGGTCAAAAGAGCCTGCTCATGCTCTTTCTGAAGAAGCATCTTCAACTCGTGTGGGAAGAGATTTTTTTTCGGGGAAAAATCCTTTTGAAGAATGTTCTTTTGAAATTTTTGGTGATGGGATTACCTCTACACGTATGCATCATCCTTTTGAGTGTTTAGCCGATTTCTTTTCGATTCACTCCCCTAGCGCAGAAATACAAAAACAACAAATTGCAGCAGGAATTCAAAAACAGGCAGAGACAAGTTTACAACTCTATCTTATCTCTGAACATGAAGCAGACAAAATGAAAATGATGGCTTGGATTTCTAACCGGCCTAAAAACACCCACTTTGTACAAGGCTATTTTTCAAGTGGTTTTGCTCTTCCTTCTCAAAATATGGTTGTTGTCACTTTTTCTGATTTAACTCAGCGTTATAAAATTACCCGTAAGAAATGGAGATCAACCTACCACACACCTGTTTCTGAATTCCATCAGCTTGAAATTGGTGATCTTGTTGTTCACTATCATAATGGTATTGGCAAGTACCTCGGTGTTGAGAAACAAAAAAACCATCTGGGCCAGGAATCGGAGTTTCTCATCCTAGAATATGCAGAAGGGGCTAAACTCTACGTTCCTGCATCCCAAGCCTATTTAGTCAGCAAGTATATTGGGACACAACATGAGCGTCCTCCCCTGCATAAAATTGGGACAAGCAAATGGAGCAAAGCAAAACAACTTGCGACGCAAGCTGTCATTGGGTATGCGAAAGACCTTCTACAAATGTACGCAGAAAGGGAATCTCATGGTGGCTTTATTTACCGTGATGATAGCCATGAGATGATTCAATTTGAGGAAGAGTTTCCTTATGTAGAAACCGATGATCAACTTCTTGCTATTGAAGCGATCAAAAAAGATATGTGCTCAACAAAAGCCATGGATCGTCTTGTTTGTGGTGATGTGGGTTATGGTAAAACTGAAGTGGCGATGCGTGCTGCCTTTAAAGCTGTTGCTGATGGTAACAAGCAAGTAGCGGTGTTGGTTCCTACAACAGTTCTCGCTATGCAACACTACGAGACCATGAAGCAGCGGATGCAAAATTTCCCAATTCGTGTAGGTGTCATATCTCGCTTTCAAAAACCGAAAGAATCTGCGAAGGTGCTCGAAGATCTAGCAAATGGTCAGATCGATATTTTGGTAGGAACTCATAGACTCCTTAGTCAAGACATCATTTTCAAAGATCTAGGACTCATTATCATAGACGAAGAGCAACGTTTTGGCGTGAGAGCCAAAGAAAAGCTCAAAAAGCTCAAAGTGGGTGTAGATTGCATCACACTCACCGCAACACCTATCCCCCGAACACTTTACATGTCTCTGATCAATATTCGGGATATGTCGGTGATCAACTCTCCTCCTCAGGATCGTCTTCCGATTAAAACGATCATTTGTGAAAAAGAAGAAGAGATCATAAAAAATGCGATCTTGCGAGAGCTTGCGCGTGATGGACAAGTCTATTTCATCCATAACCGCGTCGAATCGATTTTCTCCGTTGCTGAAGAAATCCAAAAGCTCGTTCCTCAAGCGAAACTAGGTATCGTTCATGGTCAATTGGATGCTGATTCCATCGATCAGATCTTCCATGATTTCAAAACTGGAGTAACAGATGTACTCGTTGCTACCTCTTTAGTAGAAAACGGAATTGATATTCCTAATGCAAACACCATCCTTATCGATCAGGCTCACCACTTTGGTGTAGCAGACCTTTATCAATTACGAGGAAGAGTAGGAAGATGGAACAAGCCCGCTTATTCTTACTTTTTAACCCCAAGACATAGAGCACTTCCTGAAATCTCTCAAAAAAGACTCCAGGCTCTTGTTGAAGCCTCTGGTTATGGAGGAGGGATGAAACTAGCTATGCGCGATTTGGAAATTCGAGGTGCAGGCGATATATTAGGTGTGAAACAGTCGGGACAAGTATCAACAGTTGGCTTTCACCTTTATTGCAAACTTCTTAAAAAGGCGATTGAGGCGATCAAGCACAATAAGACAGCCTCATTCCACGAAACCAAAATGGAGTTTCCTTTTGATGCTAAACTCCCTGAATACTACATTCAAGATTCATCGATTCGCTTAGAGATCTATCATCGCCTTGGTGAAGCATCTACCCAAGATGAAATTGATCAGATCTATGCTGAAGTAGTTGATCGGTTTGGCAGAGCTCCTGAACCTGTGCTATGGCTTTACCATATGTCTAGAGTTCGAGTCTTTGCATCTATTCGCTACATCATTTCCCTCAAATACGAGAAAAATCTCCTTGTCGTAGAAAAGCAAGGGAAAAAAGAAGTGGAGAAAAAATCTTTTCTGGTCCCTCCAGGACTAAGCCCAAAAGAAATGGAGCTCACAATCATTAAAAGAATCATGGAGGGATTTTAATCCCTCTGTGATTGAATCCAATATAAACCTATTCTAACTTTGCCGGGCGAAGGACTAGTTGTTGTCTATGCGCAGCGGCAGCCAAAGCATTCATAAGCGTTTTAAAAGCTAGATAGTTGGTATGCTTAGGCGTTACTTCAGTGGGACGGTCGGCCCCCGCTTCAGTTAAATCCTCAATAAGAGATGTTCTATCTCCTGCACGAGCGTCAGCGATGGCTTCTTCATAAGCCTCGGCCTCAGCTTTAGCTGTTGGAGTCATAAGAGCCGCTTTTGCTGCATCACTAGGAAGCCTATGTGCACCTTCAAATATGGTATGAACAATCGATTCTTCTGGCCCATGAGGACTAAACAATCTAAAGATACGATATTCTACTTCATATTTAGAGGGAGGAATGCCTCTATCAACCACTTCACTGCCGATACGAAAAGCTGAAGGAAGCACCTTAAATTCTGGTCTTAGGGGGAAGTGAAGCTCAAATCTTACAACGATATTTCCGTTAGCCAAAATCTCCGGTTGATCTCTATATAAATAGCTCTCAAGCAATTGGTGAATTAAGCTAGTCACCGTTTCTGTCTCAACAGCTAGGGGGGCTAATCGTTTAGAAAAGATAAGATCAAAAGATCTACCAAAAAGCTCGATGCGGATTCCATTAGCAGGACAAGGCTCCAAAGCTGGCATTCTCACTTCCGCTACAGCACCATGTCCAGCTGCAGCAGCGCCTCTAGCAGGAATTTCAACATGAAGTTTCGCTGCAGGAGATCCCCCTTCTCCAGCTCTTTGCGCTCTTGGTGAAACCATGGGTCTTTCATCATCCGCAGTATCCCCCGTAAAAAATGGGGTATCTGAATCATGAGGATACAAATACAGAGGATCTAAACCTTCTCCTAAAGAGAAGCGGCTAAAACCACTTCCGTGGCTGGCAGTAGAACCTCCTCTACTACATGAGGCCGTGGCGGTATCTCGATCTAATAAAGCTCTCGATGAAGCTATGCCCTCAGCTTTGTCTAATCTGCCTGATTCTAAAATGACAGATTTTGCCATGTCTATCGCTTTAGCGATCGTTTGGTAACGAGCAGCAATCGTTTCCATAGTAGTTTTTAGATCGGGCGGTAGAGTGCCTGTAGCGTTTAAACTAGCAATCCACTCACGACTAAGGTGATAAAGCGCAGCAAAATCATTGGATGATTCAGCATGGTGAGCCATCATAGCACTTAGAAGATCAATTGAAACTGGACTATCTGGATGATCGGTATTATAAGCTACAATCGCATCTCTAAATAACTTCTCCATATCTTTTTTTAAGGTGGCATTATCCACAACTCTAGATTCGCCAGCCTCTATCCAAGAAAAGCTTGCATAAAGTTGGTTAGGGTAAGAAGCAGATAGTTCCGATTCACGATACTGTGTATTAAAAAAAATAAACTTAATTGGAAAAGATAAACGGGTGATCCCAGGCAGCGCTGCTTGAAATACGCTTGCAATAAGCTCTTGGGACTCAAAAGGGCTACCTGTTAAATCTGTAAATTCTAGAGCTGCTTCTTCCCTTCTTTCACTATCTGCTGCGACTCGAGCTAAATCATCGGAAGAACACCCTCCAGGAGTAACACTTGCCAATGCAAAAGACCTCGCACCTTCTACCATAGCTGCCATACACACAACCTCCATCTTTTGTAAGATGAAAGCATCGTAAAGATATAATTAATTTTTTATCAAGAAAAGGTAAGAATTACACCAGTTTTGTCTCTGGAAAATAATTCTAGAAAAAGAAAACCCCTCTAAGTCTGATCCTAGAGCGGTTTTATACTCTGAATTAAAATCTATGAAATCGTAAATTCAAAAGGGCCCATGATAGAGCGAACATCTTGAATCAACTCTATAAATCGTAGGTTATTGTACATTTCCGGATCAAAAGAAGTCTCAAGATAGGGGGTAATTCTGCCCGCAAAAGAAACGTCCTTTCCAAACCCTAAAGCAACCCTTTCTAAACCAGAAAACGCACAGTCTATTCGGACGCTAAAGTGTTTACCAGATAAAAGCTCGGCAAAATTGTCTTTGTAAAAGAATTCTTTTAATAGAGATGTGAGTTTCTCTTGTAGTAAAACTCTTTGCTCTGCACTCTTGGCAGGAAACCCATCAAACTTTTCATGCCTGCATAAAATTCTAACATCTCTGCTTCCAATCTTAAAACTCAGAATGAAAGGGCCTTCTGCTGGAGTTGGAACGGGAGCTCTTACCTCGCCTGATCCTCCTGCAGCGAGATCACGACCTATCTCAGAAGTCACAAAAGATACGCCCCCTTCAAAAGATGTAGACCTGCCTCTAGCTGTGGCTATGCCAACAGAGAGCGAAGGACTCGCTACGGGGCTAAATCCATCAACACTTACAGAAAGAGCTCTCACTGTTGGAGCACTAGCAGCTCTTGCCAATCCAGAATCTCCCGCAGCTCCTTCATCAGAGTCTATTCCTTCGGACAAGGCTGTGCGAGCGATTGTTGTGATTCTTTGGTAATCATCTGCAGTTTGGTCGATACATTTCTGTATAGATTCAGCTAGGCCTGTAGATAATCCAAATTCAGCACCTTCAATTTCTACAAAGCGTCGTAAAACGTTAAGGGACTCTTGGAAAGTAAGCTTGCTAAAGAGTGAAATAGCGCTCTTTAAACGGCCTTGGCCGGCTGCTGCACCACCTTCTAGCAGAGATTGCATCATCATTTCGGTTAAGTTTTTAAGGATACTATTAGCATCAATCCTTGTTGCTCTCAATTCAGAGCGGACAACAACCCCATCTCTCTCAAAGTATAAATCGAACTGGCCTGTTAAAGCACGTGCCACTGAAGGCACTCTCATTAAATCTAAAGAATGTCTGCCTGACACTGGCGTGAAAGAACTTGGCGATCCAGCTAGGTCAGCCTCAACATGAGCGCCCACTGTGGCTCTACCGGTAAAACGTAATGAATCCATAAAAATCTCCTATGATTAGGCGCACATTATAAAGGATGTGTAAACTATGAGCAAGCTTAATCCCACGAAATAAAGACTATACGTCTGAATCTGCTAGAGTAAGAGGATAAGGAAAAATTTGACTCACGACAGCATGAGATAGGTCAAAGATCAGAAATTGATGATTTATGATTTCAAATAATCTATCGAGAAAATCCTCTGAAATGATGCCCTCGCTGCGAGCCTCCTCGAGCACAGTATAGATCTCTACTTTTAGCCGAGATAAAGAAGTGGTGTTTATTTTATCCATAGAGAAAATTGAAAATTTTTCTAATAACTTTTTAGGATTGAATGGCTCATCTATTTTTGGTTCATATGACTTCGTAGCTAAAGTTATATCTTCAAGAATATTATTTGCAGTTTCCCAGGCATCAATTACAACAACTTGTTCATCACCATAAAAATCTACTTGGTGAGGATGAGACAATATACTCTCTTCTCGAGGAAGGGGATTATAGATTCTAACAAAGACTTTGCTTAAGTCTGTAAATACTCCTCCAAGCAAGGGTTTTATTCTATCAACGAGATTTCGCAAAGGCTCAGCGCTGTCATGACTAAGAGCTGAGGCAAGGTTCACCTCTACACCTACGATCTCTACGCCATCATCTCCAAGCTCTGTGCATGAAACGGCAGAAGGATAGACAGAGGTCGCAAAAAAAGAAAAGTCTAAAACACGTGGACATTCCATAGATGTTATGTGGTTGTTAAAAATTTATCAAAGTCAATGATTCCACTATTTTGCATGATGATCACTAAGATCAGTACGGGGATCACATATCGAATGAGCCCCATCCAAAAAAAATAGAGCTGGGGATATTTCATTTCTTTTACAAATTGCTCATAGGCCACTTTCTTATCCATAACCCATCCCACAAAGATTGCAGTGACGAGTCCTCCAACAGGGATGATCCACACAGAAACTAAATGGTTAATAGTGTCTAGGAAGTTCATTTTGTAGATCTTCTCCCATTCAGGGAAAAGAGCCCCGCTTCCTGCTAAGGCACTAGGAATTCCAAAAACAAAAGTCCCGAGAGCTGTTAGGTAAACTGCTTTTTTACGAGAAAAATGAAAGAGTTCCATTAAGTTGGCTGCAACAACTTCAATAAAAGCGATCGCAGAAGTGAGCGCTGTAAATACAAAAAGGATAAAAAAGATTGTAGAAATGACAATCGATCCTGGAAGTTGCGCAAAAAGAAAAGGAATTGTTTGGAAAATAAGACCTGGGCCTGCAGTTGGTGCAAAATCAAAGGTAAATACGACCGGAAACACACAAAACGCAGCTAAGATGGCGACTGCAATCACCGCGACTCCAACAATAATAGCCATATAAGAAATGCTTTCTTTATCTCTCATATAGCTTCCATAGGAAATCATAATCCCTTGACCAAGGCTTAGAGTAAAAAAAGCGAGGCCGAGCGCTTCAAGAGCAGATGAAAAGCGAAATTTAGAAAAGTCAGGAGTAAAAATAAATGAAACTGCTTCTTTAAAACCCTCTAGTGTGGTCGAGTAGATAAAAAGACCCATGAGGATAACAAATAAAGCTCTTGTCATCATCTTTGACCAATGTTCAATCCCTTTTCTAACACCTGATAGTACTATACTCATCGTAATCAAAGTAAATAGGAGGTGCCAAAGAACAGAAATATCACCTGAAGTAAAAAGCTCTGTATAGATTTGGCTGATTTCTTTTTCAGTGCGTCCTATATAAAAACCATTGAGAGACATGACCATATAGCTCATGCCATATCCTGCAATTACACTGTAGAAGGACATGATCAAAAATGAGGAAATGACACCGAGCCACCCTCCAATTTTCCAAAAATTGCTATGAGGAGCGAGTTGCTCAAAGGCTCCAACAGAAGATCTTTGAGTGGCTCTTCCGAGCATGAGTTCAGCGATAAAGACAGGGATTCCGATCACAACAATGCAGAGAATATAGGTAATAAGGAATAAGCCTCCCCCATTTTGGCCCACTGTGTATGGAAAGCGCCAAAGAGCCCCAAGTCCAATAGCTGAACCAACAGCGGCAAAAATAAAACCAAGTTTAGAACTCCAATGTTCACGCATTAGCGTAATCCTCCCTGAAAAATATTCTCAAATTGTACAAGTCCACTCGTTTGTAAAATAATAATTAATATGGTTAGAGGGACGACGTAACGGACAAAAAATCTCCAAACAGAAAAAAAGCGGGGGACATCTTGTCCCGAGCTATATTCAGCCCGTGCTTTTTCTTTATCAAGCTTCCACCCAATGTAAATTGAAGTTAAGAAACCACAAATGGGGATGACCCAAATGGAAACGAACTGATTGATCGTTTCTAAAAAATCTTTTCCAAATAGTTGATTCCAACCTACAAAAAGGCCATCTCCTGCAGAGTAAGCACAAGGGATCCCACAAATAAAAGTTGCAGTAGAAACTAAAAGGGCCGCCTTAGTGCGTGATAGGCCAAACAGTTCCATTAAGTTGGATGCAACAACTTCTACTAAGGGGATCGCAGAAGTAAGGGCTGTGAATACAAACAAAGTAAAAAAGAGTGTAGAAATGACCATCGATCCTGGAAGTTTCGCAAAAAGGAAGGGAAGTGTTTTAAAGATGAGGCCAGGGCCAGCATCTGGTGGAAGATGGAATGTGAATACAACGGGGAAAATCATTAAGGCGGCTAATATAGCAGCGACAATAACAGAGGATCCCACTACAGCAGCAATTTTTAATACATTTTGGGTAGGTTTCATATAGCTACCATATGAAATCATAATCCCCTGTCCGATGCTCAAAGTCCAAAACGCAAGACCGAGGGCTTCGATGACACTAGTTACACGAAAGTTTTGGATGTTGGGTTTGAAGACAAAAGCAACGGCGTCTGGAAATCCATCAAGGGTTGTGGAAAATATGAAAAGTCCAATGAGCAACACAAGAAGGATTTGAACCATGATCCTCGACCAATATTCAATTCCTTTGCGAACTCCAGAGCAAACAATACCCATGGTAATGAGGGTAAAAAGAAAATGCCAAAAGGTTACAATAGATCCGGAGCTAGAAAGAGTTTCAAACGTCTGCGCAATTTCAAGGTTGCTAAGCCCTTTATAAAATCCATTTAAGGACATTAGGATATAGCTCATCCCATAGCCTGAAATGACGCTATAAAAGGACATAATTAAAAAAGAAGCCAATACACCAAGCCATCCAGCGATTCTCCATGAATCCCCTCCTTGAGCTAAAGTGCCAAAACACATAACGGCTGCTTTTTGAGAGCCTCTTCCAAGGATTAGCTCACCAATAAAAATTGGTAATCCAACAATGAGGAGGCATACGAAGTAGGTAATGAGAAAGAGTCCGCCACCGTTTTGGCCAATGACGTAAGGAAATTTCCAGAGGATTCCAAGACCAATAGCTGATCCGATGGCAGCCATGATGAGGCCAAGGCGTGAACTCCAATGCTCTCGAATTTGTGACATGATTTTACTTGAATATTGTAAAACCGATTAGGATCTCATATCTAGAATAGTGAGTCAAGCTTGATTACTCATCGAGCAAGGGGTCTTTTTTCCCTTCGGGAACCAGCAGATTTCGGTGGTAAGCACCTTTGGAGCGATTTCTTTGCATTTCACGCGCTCTATGAAGAATTTTGATGCCTAAATCTATATGTTCCGCCATGTGCTCTTTAAAAATATGACTAGAACTCGCTTTTGTTTTCACCTTCCGCTTATCGAGAGGGAGATCAGAGATCAAAAGAAGAGCTCCCAAGGTGAGACGCCTACGATATGAAGCACAAAATAGAGTGGCGCACTCCATCTCGATTGCTTGGGCTTTTGTTTGGATCAATTTTTGGCGGAAATCTTCCTTGTACTCCCAAAACCTCATATTGGTTGTGTAGGTAATCCCCACATGGTAGGAAAGCCCTGAATGATCTAAGGTTTCTGAGGACGCTCTTTGCATAAGAAAATTTGCTAAAGCGGGCACTTCTTTAGGAAAATAGTAATCGGAGGTTCCTTCGTCTCGAATGCTGGCAACCGGTAAAAGATATTCTCCAACTTTATACCTTCTTCGTAGCCCGCCGCACATACCTAGAAGCAGTGAAGCTTTAATTTCTAAAAAAGAGCATAAATCAACGACAAGCGCTGCTGCGGGAGATCCAATCTTAAAATCGAGCATAGTAATTTGCTCATGTTTGTCATGGGCTACCCTAAACATACTCCCCTCAAAAATTTGGAGGTTCCTTGTTTTCGCAAAATGGTCGACGTATTGAGGGAAATTTGTAATGAGCAAGTTAGATTGAAAGTCTTTATAGGAAGACCCTGAATACCTCTCGAGTGTTTCAAAAGCAAAAGTTTCCTCAGAGATTTCCTGGCTGAAGAGGGCTTCTTCCGATGTATAAAGATCCCTACCGCTATTTCTATCAAAGTGAGGATGCTTCATAAGGAACTATCTCCTGTTTCCTCTTGCATAACGAATTTCTCTTTTTTTTAACCGAAAAAGATGCAAAATCTAAATAATTTTTTAACAATGAGGTGAATTATGATGGCCGCAGCTTCTGCAACCATAACATCCATTTTCTCGCACACAGCTAAAAAACTTGAGAGTGCCGGTTTTGATCTATACCAAGTAGCGATGATCCATGCTGTGGGTCTTGCTGCGATCGGTGTTATTACTGCCTTTACTCTCGCTCTACCCCTTTTCGGGGGTCTTTTCGTCGCCTTATTTGCTCTTTCCGTTCTGGGTCTTTATGTAGCCCACCAGCATCACAAATTAAAGCCTTTTCAAACGATAGTAACGGATATGCGTCAGCAGCACGAAACTCAAAATACGGAGCTAACCGGTAGAATCTCTGATTTAACGGGTGAAATAGTAAATCTTCGCGGAGCCAATACAGATCTTCAGGGAACGATCGCAACCCTTCAAACGCAGTGGACTGAGTACAATCGGACCCATGCTGACCATATAGCTTCTCTTTCGACAATCATGGCACAGGTCGGCCTCGCAACAGGCCAACTCGAAACCCTTACCCCACAACTTCGATCTGTAAAAGAAGAACTAGCCGTTGAACAGGAAAGACTAGCTGTAGTAAGAGCTTCCCTTCAAGAACAGGTAGGACAATTACAAGTGATTTCCGCCAGCTTAGGAGGACATTTAGAAACTCTTCCTCAGTTGGCTGCAGCCATAGCCACTCTGGAAAGAGTCCTAACACATCTTAATCCTAATTTACACTCTTCCGCCGGGACAGGAGATGGTGAATAACTCTTGAAAGAATCCTCTTAGAGAGATTACACTCATCTGTTTACATTATTTAAGGAGCTCTTTCATGGCACAAGTTAGCACCAACGAATTTACAGGTGGATTAAAAATTGAAATTTCAGGCGAACCTTACATCATGGTGGGTGTAGAATTCGTAAAACCTGGTAAAGGTCAAGCGTTTACTCGTACGAAACTGAAACATTTGATGACAGGTCGTGTTATTGAGAGAACCTTCAAATCAGGTGAAAAAGTTGATGTGGCAGATGTTGAAGAGGCCAAAATGAGAATGCTTTATACAGAGCAAGATTCAGCTGTCTTTATGGATGACAATACATATGATCAAATCAGCATTCCTCTTAAGGTTTTAGGAGACGATGAAAAATGGCTTAAAGAAGATGTTCTATATGGAATTATTTTCTATAAAGGAGCTCCTGTTTCTGTGACACCACCTACTTTTATGGAACTCAAAATCACACAAACTGATCCAGGAGTGCGTGGTGATACAGCTTCAGGACGTGTTTTAAAACCTGCGATTGTGGAGACCGGGGCTAAAGTCCAAATCCCTATCTTCGTAGAAGAAGGCGAGGTCATTAAAGTAGACACAAGAACTGGTGAGTATGTCTCTCGCGTCTAAAGTCGAAAACCTCAAAATTCGAGCTGCGAAGCTTCAAGAGGTGCGAAACTTTTTTTCTCAGCGAAGAGTCATGGAAGTTGATTGCCTGGCTCTTCACACACATCCTACTATCGACGGTTATATTGATCCGATAGAGCTAGAACCGATTCCTGGAGAAACCTACTATCTACACACTTCTCCCGAATATAAAATGAAAAGGCTTCTTTGCAATGGTATTGGAGATATTTATCAAATTTCCCATGTCTTTAGATCAGGAGAAAAAAGTGCGCGCCATTCACCAGAATTCACGATGGTTGAGTGGTATCGAACTCATAAAAGCCTTGAAGACCTTATTTCAGAAACCATCGAATTTACAGAGATGTTTACTGGACCAAAAAAGCATGTCTATTATCAGTTTTATGAAGCGCTAGAAAAATTCGGTCAAATTCATTCTCTTTCTAAAGAAAGTCTCATCAAGGCCCTTGAAAAGCATCATCTATCTTTTGATCCTTCTTGGACTCTTCAGCAACTTCTTCATTTAACCTGGGGTGAGGTCATAGAAAAAAAATTTGACAAAGATCAAATCACGATCGTGACTCATTTTCCTGACTTTGAAGCAGCTTTGGCGAAGATAGACTCGGCAACAAATCCTCAAGTAGCCCGTCGCTTTGAGATCTACCATGGGGGTTATGAACTTGGAAATGGTTATGATGAGCTCCAAGATCCTGAGGAACATATCCTCCGATTTACAGAATCGAATGAGATGAGAGCTTTAGAGGGAAAAAAGACTTATGAAATCGATCCTGATCTGATCGAGGCTCTTAAGAAAGGCCTTCCTGATTGCTCAGGAATCGCTCTTGGCTTTGATCGTCTTATGATGTTACATCTGAAGACAATGAACATCCACGACGTAATTTTCTAGCCCCATCCTTGAACAATTGGGTAAGAGCGTCCCACACCAAATGATTTTTTGGTGACGCGAAGGACCGGAGGCCCTTGCCTTCTTTTGTATTCCGCTGCATGAATCATGCGAACTATATTCGATACAATTTCTAAGGGGATGTTGTACATTTCAGAGATGTCATTAACAGCCATATAATTTTCCACATAGCCTTCAAGAACTGAATCAAGAACAGCGTAATCGGGAAGGTAATCGGAATCCTTTTGATCGGGTCTGAGTTCTGCCGAAGGTGCTTTATGAATAATTGATTGGGGGATGGTTTCTTGCTGCTGATTGTACCAGTGAACAAGTTTATAGACCCGGGTCTTCATGACATCTGCTATGACGCCAAGACCTCCGCACATATCACCATAGAGTGTACAGTATCCTACGGCGAGTTCACTTTTGTTTCCTGTGCTTAGTACAATATGGTTAAATTTGTTAGAGAGAGCCATTAAGGTAAGTCCGCGAAGTCTAGCTTGGAGATTTTCTTCAGTGATATCTGGTTTTTTCCCTTCAAAATGAGGACTGAGTGTTGTTAAAGCCTCAGCAAACATCGATTCAATCGGAATCATTTTATGTTGAATTCCCAGCCTTTTCACGAGTTCTTGTGCATCTCTAGTGCTTGTTTCAGAAGTATATCTAGAGGGCATGAGCACACCTACTACATTTTCAGCACCAAGAGCTTCTTTCGCAATACAGGCAACTAAAGCAGAATCTATCCCTCCAGAGATGCCGATTATGGCTTTCTGAAAACCAGATTTTCTAAAATAATCTTTAACTCCTAATTTGAGAGCTGCAAAGAGATTTGCATCGTCGTCATAGCTAAAAGGACAAGGACAAATGGCAGCCTTAGTATCAACAAACATGAGATCTTCTTCAAAACCTTTAGCCAGTTGACGCAGGTGCCCTTCCTCATCAACAAAAACACTATATCCATCAAAAATGAGTTGATCATTCGCTCCCACCTGGCAGCAAAGGACTACAGGGCAATTCAGAGTTTTTGCCGCTTTACCGCAAACTTTCACTCGAATATGAGGTTTTTGATACTGGTAGGGAGAGGCAGATAAATTCAGTAATATATCAGGGGCAAATGGTTTTAGAGCAAGAACAGGATCCCTTTGATAATTATCATCAACATACCCGGCATGCTTCCAGATATCTTCGCAGATTATGACACCTACTTTTTTGCCTGCTATGTTCCAGATTCTGGTGTCATGCCCTGGTTCAAAGTAACGCCTTTCTCGGAATACGTCATAATTAGGGAGCAGCCACTTATCTTGAAATCCTAAAAGCTTTCGGTTTTCTATAATCGCTGCACTGTTGAATAGAGGCTTTTCTCCCTGAAAAAAATTTCTGCGGATTAGACCTACAACGACAGCGATTCCCTCCGTTTCCTTGACGATCTGTTCAAGGCACTGCTCCATCGTATCAAGAAAATTTTTGTGATATAAAAGATCTTCGGGAGCATACCCACAAATCGTAAGCTCTGGGAAAAGGATCAAATCAACTTTTTTCTTTCTAGCAGCGTGCACCGCATCGATGATCTTTCTTGTATTCCCGCTCAGATCACCAATTTTAGGATTTAATTGAGCTACAATTATACGCATAGAGAACCTCTATTCCCGTGGATACTTAAGATATTTCTAATCGTCAAGAATAATATTAACAAAGATTTCCGATAAACAGATCTGTTTACAAAACTGATTAAAGTGTTGATTTTCTTTTTGATTCTCTTTGATTCTTTCCTCGAAAAAAACCATTCTTTTGTCTATTATTTCGAGTGGCGTCAACAAAAAGGCAAAATTATGTCGCAAGTTAGGGAACATTGGGGAAGTAAGCTTGGTTTTATCATGGCCTCCGCGGGATCTGCTATTGGTCTTGGTAGTCTATGGAAATTTCCTTATATCGTAGGCCAAAATGGAGGGGGCGCTTTTGTCATTCTCTATATTCTTTTTACGATATTAATCGGGCTTCCCGTTTTTACTTCCGAACTTGTGCTCGGCCGACATTCTCAACATGGGGCGATCCGCACTTATGAAACACTCTCCTCTTCAAAAGAAAACTGGAAGATGCTCGGATGGCTTAACCTCACATCCTGCTTTATCATCCTAGCCTACTACAGTGTTGTTGCAGGCTGGTGCTTTAGTTATATTCTCATGTCACTTAACGAATTTTATATTGCAAAATCCCCAGCGCAAATCAGGGAAATGTTTAATATTCTTTACGCATCTCCTTCAATGAATGTCTTATGGCTTGGATTATTTTTGCTTTTGAATGTCGGCGTTGTCTATTCAGGTGTTCGCAGAGGTATTGAACATTGGTCGAAAATCTTAACACCAGGCTTCTTAATTATTATTCTCTGCCTCTTTTTTTATAGCATGACGCTAAGTGGATTCAAAGACGCGGCTCATTTTATCTTTTATCCTGACTTTACGAAGATCACTCCTTCCTCTATCTTAAATGCTCTTGGGATGGCTTTTTTCACTCTTAGCGTAGGTCTTGGAATTATCTTGACCTACGGTAGTTATATGAAACCCACCGAAGACATCCCTCAAACAGCATTTATTGTTGCTTTAATGACTCTTGTTGTCTCCTTGATCGGCGCCATGACAATTTTCCCGATTGTCTTCACCTTTAAATTTCCTCCTCAAGCTGGACCAGGCCTTATTTTCCAAACAATGCCCATTTTATTTTCAAAGCTCCCAGGAAGCCTTGTTATTTCAACTGTATTTTTCTCTCTTCTTTTGTTTGTCGCTCTGACTTCTTCTATCTCTCTTTTAGAAATGATCGTAGCGAACCTTATGGAAGTTTATCATTGGACACGATCTAAATCGACACTGATTGGAACCTTAATTACATTCTTGATTGGGATCCCCTGTGCGCTCAGCGGGTCTAATGTTTTATTTCCTAAATGGACCATGATTTATGGGAAAAATTTCTTTGACACCCTCGAGTATGTATCTTCTGCGTGGATGATGCCGATTTCAGGTCTTCTTACTACACTTTTTGTTGGTTGGTTTTTAGATCGCAAGCTTTTTGATGAAGAATTTACTAGGGGAGCTAAAGGATTTGCAAAACTCCTTCATCCTTGGTATTTTTCAGTCCGCTGGGTGGCTCCTGTGATTGTAGTATTCATCATCTTAGAGCAAACCGGCGTGATTAATATAAATTCGTTATTTACATTTTTTTCTCATTAATTTGATTCAAAAGGAATGATTTCATGGCAAAAGGTATGCTAAAAATCCATAGTGAGAATATTCTCCCTATTCTCAAAAAGTCTCTTTATTCAGATAAAGAAATTTTCCTTCGCGAGCTTGTTTCCAACTCTTGCGATGCCATCTCAAAATTGAAAATCCTTAGAGATCAAGGCAAAGCCTCTTTTACAGATGAAGAGATTCGTATTGATGTTCGCCTCGATGCTGAAAAAAAACAGCTTCGCTTCATCGATAATGGCCTCGGGATGACCCATGAAGAAGTAGAAAACTATATAGCGCAGCTCGCTTTTTCAGGTGCTGAAGATTTTTGTGCAAAATACTCTTCTTCTAGCGAAAAAGATCAAATTATTGGACATTTTGGCCTTGGTTTCTACTCTTCGTTTATGGTAAGCCACCTAGTAGAGATTCAAACGAAATCCTACACAGAAGCTGAATCAGTATTTTGGTCTTCAGAAGGAAGTTATGAGTACACAATAGAGCAAGGCGCTCGAAATGAACGAGGAACCGAAATTATTCTTCATATCGATCAAGATTCTGAAGAATTTTTAGAGCCCCAAAAAATTCAAGAGATCTTACGAAAATATGTCTCTTATCTTCCTTATCCAATCTATTTTAATGATGAAAGAATCAACGATAAACTTCCTCTTTGGATGAAGAGCGCTTCAGAGTGCACAGAAGCGGAGTATCTTGAGTTCTATCGCCAAATGTACCCCTTTGATCCCGATCCTATTTTCTGGGTGCATTTAAATGTAGATTATCCTTTCCATCTTAAAGGGATCTTATATTTCCCTAAGATCACAAAGCGATTTGACTATCAACAGTCCAATATCCATCTCTATTGCAACCGTGTTTTTGTGTCGGATAATTGCAAAGACCTCATTCCTGATTATTTGATGGTTCTTCGCGGCGCAATTGATAGCCCTGATATTCCCCTCAACGTATCAAGAAGCTATCTCCAAATGGATAAAACCGTACGAGCTCTATCTTCTCATATTTCGAAGAAAGTCTCTGACCGCCTTAGCTCTTTTTATACATCGGATAGAGATAAATTTCTTTCTCTATGGTCTGATATTGAGACGATCGTAAAGCTTGGATGCCTCCAAGATGAAAAATTCTACGAAAGAATAAAAGGCTTCCTCGTATGGAAAACCACCAAAGATGCGTTTCTTACAGCTGAGGAATATCATGAACGGTATAAAGATCGTCTTCAAAATTCGATCTACTACACGATGCATGAAAAACAATCTTCTCATTTTCTCCATCTTTTTGAAGAAAAAGGAATTGAAGTTCTCATCGCTCATGGTCCTCTCGACACGCCTCTGATGAACCTTTTAGAATCGAAAAATAGTGATCTTGCTTTTAAGAGAATCGACGCAGGCCTTGAAGAAACTTTCCTTGATAAGGAAAGAGAAAAAGGGCTTCTAGATGCTGAAGGAAAATCTGAAAGTGTACGCATCGCAGAGTGTGTACGCTCTCATCTTTCACATCATAACATCGACGTCGAAGCTAAAAGTCTTGCTTCAAATAAACTGCCTGGCTTTTTACAAATTGATGAAGCTTCTCGTCGTATGAGAGACTATTTATCCATTTCGAATGCTGATCAACTAGACAACTACCCGGGCAAACGGAAGTTTATTGTTAATACTAACAATCCTTTGATCATGGCTGCTTACCGCCTCAGCGATAAAAAGCCAGAACTTGCTAAAGATTTGACTCATCAGATCTATGAGCTTTCTCTTTTAGGACAAAGAGAACTCAAAGGAGAGCACCTAGCAGAGTTTATCGAAAGAAGTAATCATCTACTTGAAAAACTCACTGGTGAAATTTCAGTTTAAGGTTATCCCCTCAGAGACTCGTTTTGGCTGAGGGGACTTCATTTTTTCTTTTAAATTGATCCATAAATCTCGTAATGATGTTCTGCTCTATCTTTTCACGGGTATGAACTAAGCACGGCACTCTAAGTTGGACAACAATTTTATCAGGCTCCGGAAGATGGAGAGAAATTCTGGGTTCAACTGAAGGAAGATCTAAACTTCTACTACGCTCTAGCGAGCGTACTTTGATCCGCGCTTGTTCAATATAAGAGGCGCATTCCTCTTTGCCGATTTGTAGTAAAATCTCCTTTGCTAGCTTCCAATCATCCCACACAAACAGCGGTATTTTGATAGAAATTAGATCATAATGTTCTAAAAAAGATTCATTTGTAAGAGGTTCATTAAGGAGAATACTATTTGGGATAATCACTTTTTTTCCTGTAAGTTGATGCCCTCCCGAATCTTTTCCTATTTCTAAAATCGTCGTCGCTAGCATAGAAACATCAATGACATCCCCTCGGTATCCTTTAACAGCTATCCGATCTCCGATTTCAAAATAGTGCCCCCTAAATCTTAGGAAAGCACCATTGCAGTTCATCAAAGTTTCTTTGGCTGTTGTGACAATCGCAAGGGCTATCGCAAAGATAGAAACCATAAAGGCGCTGATTTCTTCGCTCCATATGTAAAGGACCCCAAAAAAAAGCACGATAAAGAAGCTGCTCTTCACATAAGCAATCGTCCTAAGTCTTTTTTGAGAAGTCCAAGGAAGCTCAGCTGTTTTTAAATAGCGGAGTGCAATCAGGCGGATAGCCACAAGAATTAAAAATAGAACGAGAGTAATAAAAGAGTGTTTTGCAATAAATGATTCATGAAAAGCTGATAGTTGAAAATTCATAGAAGCCCTCTCTTTTGTTTTTTCACAAGGAAAAAGAGGGGCTAGCAAGGGAAGAAAGAAACCTGCTAGCCCAGAGTCTTTTTAGCTTGCGCTAGAAGAAGTTGACTCAGCATCACCACTGCTTGGGTGAACATCTGTTATGGCATGTTTTAAAAATTCAATTTTTGCGCCATCAACCATAGCAAGAACTACTGTGTTATCATTGATTTTAACAACAGTCCCAATAATCCCCATGGCTGTGACTTTGTCACCTTTTTTAAGGGTAGTGCGTTGTTGTTCTAATTTTTTTCGTCTTTTTTGCTCAGGACGCCATAAGATAAAATAGAAAAATAGCATGGCTACGCCAATCATAATAAATGTTTGCATAAACCCTTGCTCAGGACCAGCCCCTGTAGCTTCAGCAAAAAATGGAAAAATGTTGTACATTAAAAAACCTCTGTGTTGTCTTTTCGGTTAGTTTCCCAAAGGAGGGAAAGTTTTTCAAGTGAAATTCTCTCTTCTTTTTAAGACGAGAATGTTTTCAAGATGCGGAGTATGAGGGAATTGATCAATCGGTTGTATAGAAGAGATCTCGTAACAAGAATTCAAACATTCAAAGTCTTTTTTTTGTGATTTAGGATTACAAGAAATATAAACAATTTTTTCTAATTGAAGATCGAGCAATGTTTGAATCATTTGAGGCCCAAGTCCTGCACGTGGAGGATCAACAATGACGACCTTAGGCCCACTTGTTTCTCTAGCCAAACTAGCAAATTTTTCTTCGACGGATCCTATGATATATTCATAATTTTCGATTTGATTATCTCGGAGATTGTCC
>CAYSAJ010000008.1:0-66915 GCA_964429005.1 uncultured bacterium
ACAACTTGATAAGAGGGATAATCTTGTTCCAAAACACTTTTGAGATTGTTTACGCAATATCGTTGATTATTATAGGAAGCTATAATAATCAAAAAATTTTCCTCTTTTAAAACCTCATATGAGGTTTCTATGGGGGATTTATCAAGGGGTTTATACTTTTGTTTGGTACGTATAAATAAATCCAATCCTCTTTGAAGATCTCTGTCTACTCTATGGTCACTGATCGGATTATTATCATTATAATGATAAAGAACTTTAGGGATGAACCTAAAACGCCCTCCCGTCATTTCAATCATGGGCAGCATGATAGCCATATCCCAAGTCATTTTAAAAAAGTCCCCTTCATACATAAGATCTTCAGTTTTTATTTCCTTGAATAACCAAGCGTAAAAAGTTCTTAAATGAGAAGGAATGTGATGCCAGCTTCTAAAATCATTTTTTTTAACGATGTGAGAGGGAATTGGAGAGCAAAATCCTATGTTTCCCGAATTTTTTTCCTTAAATTGTCCATAGGTAAGCCAGATATCAGGATTTTGGTACACCTTATTAAGATAAGCCAAGACAGTGTCGTTTTCAAACGCATCATCCCCATCTAATAAGACAACAATATCTTCTTCTTCAGCATGCTCATATATTGCTTCGTAGATATTACGAAGGGCTCCTTTTCTTTTGTGATTATCTATTACGATAAACTTATCATCCATATGAGCTGCTGCTATTTCTGCATGAACAATTTTGCTCGTATTGTCGGATGAATAATCATTAATATATACAACCTTATAATTGCTATATTTTTGACTAATCACTGATGAAATATTCCATTTTGCGAAATTTTCATTATTGTAGGATGGTATAACTACTAACATCGGTCTTTCTTGCTGATGAGATATCCCCAAAACTGATGTGAAGATAAATAGAAGAGCTAAGTAATACTTTTTCATTCTTATTTCTGCCTCATGTCTTGGTGGTTTTTATCTAATGCTAGTAATTTCTTTTTATAAGGAATGTTCCAACTTTCAGGGTAACAATAAGCAGGCGATAAAACTTTTGTTGGAGGATGATCGACAAAGTATCGATTGAGGTGGCTTTCGTCATGCCAAACCGCAATGAGATTTTTTTGTAGATCGACCTCTATATTTTGAGAAGCAATTTTACAAATATTAAGAAATTCATTTTTTTCTCCTCCGTAGAACCCCCCTGCAAAATAGGTTTTTCCTTCTTTATTAGATATGCATGCCGTCGACTGAGGATTTGTTTCATAGGAGCCTCTTTTGCCTACAAAACCGGGGTGCTGAGTTCCTATGCGAGTAGAGAGAATTTCATCTCCTACATAATCTACAAAAAGCATATCTGCATCTGAAGCGTAAAGGTAATCAATGTTATGAAAGAGTTCTCGATGTTGGTAATACACTTTAAATCTCATCATTGTATCAAAAGGCCAGCCTAAACGCTGTTGCTCTACTCTCACCACATCTTTACTGGGTTGTAGAGGTTGATCTGTAAAAATAAAATAAGTAACTTGATGATTAGTGAAGAAAAATTTTCTACACGATTCTACGAATCGTTCAGCATAAGTCGCATATTTACCTGTGGCCATAATGCAAAGGCCAATGTGCTCACAATGAGAATCAAAGGGGAAACTTAGTAATACAAACGCAAGAAAGAGTTTTTTCATAGTTTTTCTACATTTAGCTTCTTCTAGTATGACTATAAGAAGGATTGTTAAGGTTTAAGTTGGGGCAAATATAAGTAAAATATTTTATTTTGCCTACAACTTCCTAATTTGTTTTTGACTCATTAAGTCATAAATCCTTAATTAGAGTTGCGAAGAACAAAAGTTGGGAAATAATCCATATGAGCCGATTTATTGTTATACTGGTATAAAGGACCGATATCCATTTTCAATCCCCGTTCGAAAAAAGAGAGAAGTTCAGCTGCAGTTAGGTAATGAGATTGGCGGTTTGGGTAGTTATATTCTGAGACAATATTCAGCGGCAGATTGACGATTTTTGAGGTGGTATAACACAGCCCCATTTTGTAGTGCTGGGCTCTTGCTGCCCATTTTTCTTCCATTTTATTGGGAGCTTCATATGAAATTTGTCTGAGGTCCGCTTCTATAGTTTTTTTATTGTATAATGTGAAATCTACTGAGTTAGGGTAATTGAAATCTCCTGATGAATCACTAAAGACCCATTGAACTACTGTATTAGTAATTGATCTGAATCGGGGCATCTTATGAGGTTCATTGTTCATGTAGCAGTAAGTTACATTTTTACCTAATCTATAGAATAACCCATAAGACTTAGTTTTTTTTAGTAAATCAACGCCTTCACTTAGCTGAATATAATCTTTGACAAGGATATCGTCTGTGCAAAATACAAGATAATCATTATTCGAAAAATTTTTATCGAAAGCAAGCTTTAGAACGAGAGGTTTAAAAGAAGCTTTTATGTCGTGATTTGGTTGTCGAGCAAAAAAAACACCTGGAAAAGAGCCCTTCACGATGGTGTAGGCATCTTCATACTGCTCTGAGCTAGCCCGATAAATTACAGAAATATGATCTGAATCTGTTACAAATTTTGCAATCGATTCAAGACAAGCGAACAGTTGTAGAGGCCTGTTATAAGAGAAAATAATAATATCCGCACTATCATGTGCAAATGTAAGGAAAGGAGCTGCTAGAGCTCCAACAAAAGCAAAAAAACTAGAGAAGAACTTCATAACGACCATCATAAAAAATTTCATGCAGTATCTTCAAATTAGTTTTTCAAGTCAATTCTTACACTTCGCTATTTTCTGAATTTATTCCTCTCGTGAAAAAGGGGATTTTGTTGCTAAGGAATCACTTTGGGCGTATTTTTTTATCAAATTTTTTTAACGAAGTCTTTTCTATGGTACGTTTTCTTATATCCCTTTTGATCGGAATTTATTCTCTTAACTTGATCTCTGCAGAAGAATTTCAATTGATTTCTACGAACCTTCGATCTCCTGTAATAAGAAAACAGCCTCCAAATTTTGATTCAGAAGGTTATTTGTTAAAAAAAATTCTCAAAGATCACCATGTGGTAGTCGATGTGGGAGCAGGTAATAGTGACTGGGGCAATAAGGCTTTTTCGATCAATAACTCCATTTGCTTATACTTAATAGAGGGAAATCCTAGTCTATTTTTTCGTATAAAAATAACAAACTCTCCAAACGTCAACCCATTTCTTGTAAGAATTTCAAATTCAAACCAGAAAAGTGAATTTCAGGAACTAAAATCATTTGATTTGAATTCTTTAGGGCATTTGCCAAAACAAATTTCTATTCCAACAATGGCCTTAACTAAGTTTTGTGATGAAGAATCTCTTTTTCATATTGATCTTCTTCATATCCACAGAGCTAGCCACATCTATGATATATTGTTAAGCGCATATTCTCTTCTTAGAAGAGGGGAAATTTCTGCAATTTTGATGAGCTATACCATAAAAAACAGTAACGACGGTTCAAACTTTCAAAAAATTTTATCTTTCTTAGTTGATCAGAATTACCAGTTGTTTTTGATTCATCCAAAGGGAGTAGAACTATTCGCGCAATCTAAAAATAGGCCTTTTAACTACAAATCTTTAGATGTTATTGCAATCCATGCTAGCAGAGTAACCATTAATGGTTCTGAAGTAAACTTTCGCCTATCAGAATACTAAGAAAACTGGGTCATCAAAAATATCTTTTCAGATATTTTTTAGAGATCTCAGGGTAGCGAATTTTGACTTTACTATTCATCTCTTCAATTACTTTTTGGGAATGCTTACTTGAGTGGTATTGAGTATCTTTTCCTTTAGAATTTGCATTTCCAGGATATATGGAAAAAATCCTATGCTTTAGACGTTTTCCTTTATCACATGCAACAGAAACTTGATCTACGGGCAAGCTAAATATCTTCCCTAAGCTCTTACAAGCAATTTCAGGGTTTTCTAGTAAGTCTTCATAATAAAGTAGGATTTTTTCCCCTTGCCAATCCTCATAAAAGCGAAGAATTTCGAAATACTCACGCATATTGTTAGGAAATTTCGCTAGAGCTTCTTTCAACGATGCTGAAATTTGTTTATTGTTCACTTGGTGAAAGAAAGATTCTTTGAAATCTCTCACTAGTACGATAAGAATAGATTCAGCCTCTTCATTTTTTGGGATTTTTGTAAGAAAATGAGTGCGATAAAATGTTGGATATGAGGGGTTATGTTCTAAATGAAACAGTTCATTAAATTTTTTATAGGGGCCACTGTACTCATGAGAAATGATATTTACATCTGTTTGGAGCAATTGACTGATGTAGAGATTAAGCAAATGAGACCCTGTACCTGAGTAGTTCAATTGATAAATTCCGGGCGCAGTAAAACCCTTGAAAGCCATAAATAAAAAAATGACGCTACTTATTAAGTAAAATCTCATATGAGGTTCTCAAAAAGAATTAATTAATGTGGATATATAGCACTTCTGGAATGAAGCGTATATGTTTTTTGGAGAGTTCTGCTATGGGTTTGAGTTGATAGTTCACGTATTCATCAAGAGTTAAGTAATCAGCGAATTCGGAAAATTGAAGATTGAGCTGTTTGTAGAGGCCTGCATAGAACACTTTTACGTAGGATTGAAGCCAAAAATGTTTCTGCATTTTTTTGGTTGACCATTCCTTTCGAGTGGTAAAGGGTATTTGATTTCCTTTTTTGTCTGTTCTTTCTTCTATGTACTGGGTAAAGCAAAGGAACACATTTTCGGTTTTATAGATGTCGTTGATTTGAGAGAGGGCTTTTTTGCTTGCTAGGTAATTTGATGATCCTAAGTACATGACCACATCTTCATCTTGAGAGGCGCTGATCACTTTATGGAAAGCTTCGATCATCTCTTGTTGATTTTCACAAACAACAACATCCATTTGCTTTTTTGAGAGTTGATAGGAATCAGCAAGCTGCTTCAATTTTGCTGAATCTTCAGGGAAAAAAGTGATGTAGGTGAGAGCAAAATTAGGATAATTTTGATCGAAAATGGATTTTACAGTGTTCTCATCAAAGTGGGATTCATCAGTGAGGATTACTCTGAACATTTTATCTGAATACGTAAGGATTTCAGTCGTCATGAGCTCATGTTTATCAAACTTTCCCCTGGAAGTGTGCTTGAGAAGCGTGTAGCGCTTCATCACAAACACGGGGAGGATGAGTAAAAGCAAAAAAGTAATTAGGCGGTGGGCAAAACGTATCTTCATAATTTTGGCTTGATACTGAAAGTTTTGATCAATGTCAATTGCTTTTCAGAGAAAAATGGTGATCTTGAAGAATTAACCGCTCTTCTTTTGTAGGATAAAGAGACAAAAGCCTCGAAAATTTTCTTTGTCTGATCCCTAGTCTGAACATAAAAATTCCTAAGCTAATTAGGGGAAATCCAAAAAACCAAGGGTTAGCAAAGAAAACTGGCAGCACTAGTAATCCTAAAAAGAGGGCGATTTCCTTTGGTGAAGTAAATAAAGGACCTAGGTATCTACGGTATGAAACTTTAGAAGTCTGATAAGCTATAAACTCCTCAATTTTAGGCTCATCGAACATGCATCGCATCGCATGAACAAGTTCATGCTGAAGGATTTCCTCTTTGGAATAGAAAAGCCAGTGACTCTTCTTCTGAAAAACTTTTTTCAAGTGAATGATGGGTCTTCGAATTCCATCAGTTTCATCAATGAAAGTCGCTCCCCCCTCAAAGAAAGAAAGTCCTTTATTAGTATAAAAAAGAGGGATCCACCCTAGCAGGTGGTCATCTGCTTTTGGATCCCTATTTTCGAGGCAAAAAGAAATTCGCTGGGCGAATTCTCTATCAGATTCTGATGGGCCTTGGATAAAGCCTATTTGGCTCTCGCTCGAAGAGGTTTTTGGAGTATGAGCCATGCTACGATTCCTACATTGATCAAGAGGGAAAAAGCGCCAAGTAGAAGCATTTTATTACTTTTTTTGGCCATTTTATCCAGCTGTTTTCTCACTAAGTTTTCAAAAGGATCTTCTGTTTTATACCAAGTTCCTGAGTAAAGATGGTGAGCAAATGAGCCCGTTTTCGTTCCCAAGCTATTAAAATAGCCTGCAGGAAGAACCATATTTTTGAGATCTGAATGAGATATGTTTTCTCTTACTGCGTCATCAAAAGCGCCAAAAGTGCGATGCGCTACTCTATAAATTGTTGATTCCTGGTCAGTTCCAGGAAAAGCTCTTTCAACTCGATTCCAACGTTCTTTAACACGTGATATGGTTTCGCCAAGAAAAGGATGATGAGGAACAGAGGCAATGATGTTGTTACATACAGAGATAGAGCTACTGATTTTTGGAGAATGAGGAGGCTCGAGACCACAAACAAAATCAAAGTTGTTCACAAGAGAATCCAGGGAGCGATAGCAAATCACATCATGATCCACATAGAGACCCCCTTCATTAAAGAGGATTTCATAGCGGAGAATATCAGATCTCTCTGCATAGTTGTTTGATAGGTAATATTCTTCTTTTAGAGTTGAATAGGGATACTCATCAAACACCCTGTATTCAAGATCTGGGTGAACCTGCTCTCTTTTTCTGTCTGTCCAAAAGATGTATTTGAAGCTGGGGTTTTTTTCGACCCAACTTCTGATGTTTGCAATCGAATCTCTGGGAAATTCTCTGGGACCGAGCCAAATAAAATGAAGAGTTCTGGGGATGTTTTTTGGGGAGTTTTTTCTGTATTGGAGATGTTTATTTGTTAGAAAGTTCTTTTCAAAGATTTGTAAATAGCCAAAATCTTCATTCGTCACCACATGCTTCCAAAATGGAGTGTTTTGCCCCATTTGGGCGCGGAAATCGTCATCCTGAATTTCTTTCTTTTTATGGCATCCGCAAAATGAGAGGGCTATAACACTAAGAAGAGTAACACTGATTTTTTTCATATTTCATTCATCCTTCTTGTAGTCGACCATCCTATCAAACTGAGTAGAAGGGCAGATAGTGCTAAAAAAACATACATGGAAACAACATAAGACATTTTTTTGAAGGGCTTATTGATTTTAGAATAGACAAACTGGGGTTTGGTAACTTCGCTATAGAAATTCCAAGAACTCGCATAAAGGTGTTTAGAGTAAATTCCTTGCATGCTCTCCATGGGATAAAAGTAAGCGGCCGGAAAAACAATATCATTATAAGGGGAGGAAGAGAGGTTCTTCATCAGTGAGTGGCTGAGCGCCATATAAGTCCTATGCATAACTCTCTCAAGCTGTGATAATTGATCCGTGGTTCGAAACTGTCTCGTAAATTTTTCCCAATTTGCCATCACTGTATCGATTGCGCCTAAAATGATAGGATGTTCTGGCCTTGCACCTATGAGGCCAATACCTGCTGTAATATTATGGTGATCGATAGGAGCATGAGGGGCTTCGAGGCAGGCATAAAAATCGTAGGCTTGGTTGAGGTTATGGAAGGGGCGCAAGCAAAATGCATCATGATCTATATAGATGCCCCCTTCTTGGGCAAGAATTTCCATGCGAAGGATATCAGCCTTTTCTGACCAGTTCGTCGATTCGTGATAATATTTTTTGAGTTTACGAAAGAAAAATTGGTCGACATAGCGAATTTGGAGTCCATGAACTGGAATAATTCTTTCGCGGTCTGTCCAGAAATAAAAATCCCAATCTGGGTGATGCACAAGCCAAGAGCGAACAGTGTTGATTGAGCCTAGGGGGAAGCTTTTATGGCCTAGCCAAATCAGATGAATTTTTTTTGGAACTTTGAATTGATCGCCGTGATCGAATTGAAGCTCTTTGAATTTTTCATAGTTTGCCTCATATAGGGCTAGAATTGAACGTTCCTCAGCTGAATCTACATATTTCCAGCGAGTGGTGTTTTTTCCCATAAGCTCTTGAAAATCATTGCAGATATCAAGTGAAGAGAGCTCTTTAGCAAGTCCTAGTGTCGAAAAGAAAAGAATCAGCAGCGTAAAATATTTCACAAGATCCCACTCCTATCTTGGAATGAAGTTAGGGTCATAGTCTATATGAGCGGAAATATTTTTCACATTGTAAAGAGGAGAAATATCTAATTTAAGCCCATCTTCAAATTTTTGCTGGAGATCTTCAGCTGTGTATAGATTCAGCTGTCGATTTTCATATTCGTATTCTGACACAATATTGAGGGGGATGTTTACAATTTTTGAGTTTGTATAGCAAAGCCCTACAAGTTCGTGATTTGCTCTATTTGACCAAAATTCTTCCATTTTGTTAGGAAACTTGTAATCAAGCTCTTTGAGATCTCTTTCTATCTTGTTTTTTTCATAGAGTGTAAAATCTACAGAATTTGGGTAATCGAAGTCTCCTGTTGCTGTATCGAATTCCCAAGCTAAAAATTTATCTTTAAAAGGGATAAATAGAGGTAATTGATTTTTTTCATTCGTCATAAAACAAACGGAGATATGGCTTCCTAGTCGATAGTAAACTCCATATGCGTCTGTCTCTTTTAGAGCTAAAATCCCTTCGGTCAGTGAAAAGCCTTCTTTTACAATAATATCATCTGTGCAAAAGGCTATGTATTTTGATGAAGACTTTCTAGCGTTGAATACGAGGTCTAGGACCATGGGTTTGAAAGCGATATGGGGATTGATACGTGGTTGCTCGAAGAATTGAACATGTTTGAATTGTTTTTTAACAACATCATACGACTTTTCAAATCTCTCTTCACTAGCGCGATAGAGAACAAAAATGTTTTCATAGTCGGGTATAAAACGATCTATGGACTCTAAGCAAGCATAGAGTTGCAGGGGTCTATTATAAGAAAAGACAAAAACATCAGCTTTATCTTTAGCTTTGATTAGAAAAGGCTCACTGGGGTGTTCACTGAGGGCTGTTTTACAAGGGATCTTACGGATTAATCCATCAAAAAATTGTTGCTGCTTTTGATTTTTGAGGGTGTCATTATTCGGATTCTCGTAATTATAAATATAGAAAATTTCTGGGATGAAGTAGGTGTGCTCTCGGGCAAGTTCGATCATAGGAAGCATCATGGCAGTGTCAGCAGAAGAGGGGTAGAACTTTCCTTTGTGAAGGAAATCAGAGAGGGGCACTCGGTTGAAGAGGCCTGCATAGAAGGTGCGAAGGTGCGAAGTAAGCCACGCTTTTCTTTTTATGGAACCTTCTTTAAGAATTTTTACATCGATGGGTCTTGAGAAGGTTCCTTCTCTATAGGAGGGGTATTCAAGGTAGCTGCCATATGTGATCCAAACATCTGGATTTTCATAGTAAGAATTAAGTTTTTCAAGGACTTTATTATGAGCTAGATGGTCATCTCCATCAAGGACAACAACAATTTTTTGATTATCCAGTTGATGGATCGTATTATAGAAATTGGCTAAAGCACCTAGATTCTTTTCGTTACGAATGATATGGAGCTTGTCTCTGTGCGGATGATTTTTTGAGGTTTCCTCAACAACTGTCAAGGTTCGATCCATTGAGCAATCATCTATAAAAAAAATCTCATAGTTTCCGTATTCTTGATCAAGAGCCGACCGTATGTTCCTCTCAGCATATTTTTCATTATTATATGAGGGGATAACAATCGTGAAGAACCTTTCTTTTGTTATTTGCTCAGCAGGGTGGGCTATATTATATTCACAGCTTGTTTGAGGTTCGTGTTTATACTGACTTTTGATGTCAGGAATCAAAATCGTGATTGTTATAGCTACAGTAAAAAGAAGAAAGCTTGCGCCCAAAATAATCAATCTTCTCATGTATTACTCCCTAGAGGTAAGAAGGATGCGATACCAGTCTTTGATAGACGGGTAATGATCGGATATATTTTTCAAAAAACATCTGTTTTTGTCTATGCACTTTACCATCATTGATCGGAGTTGTGTAATTGTATATGTAAAGAACTTCTTTTGTAAAAAAAGCATGTTCTCTAGCCATTTCTAGCATAGGAAGCATGATGGCGAGATCATACGTTGTGGGATAAAACTGACCTTCTTTTTGAAGATCTTCTTTTTTAATTTTTTTAAAGAGGCCTGCATAAAAAGTGCGTAAATGAGAAGTCACCCATGGCATATTTCTGAGCTTAGCCTGTTTAAGAGAATACAAATTAACAGGAAGACATATTCCGATCTCATCTCCTCGTTTATAAGAGGGGTACTCCATGAATTGGCCATATGTCATCCATACTCCCCTATTATTATAGTATCTATTAAGGGTAGAAAGAACATGAGTGGATGCGAGCCAGTCATCTCCATCACACAAGACAACAATTTCATCATTGCGACAAGCATGAACAGCTTTGTAGATGTTAGCAAGAGCTCCTTGATTCTTTTCATTCCGAATCACAGTGCACTGTTCTCTCATTCTTTTATTTTCGATATACGAAGTTACTTTTTCATACGTGTTGTCAGTGGATGCATCATCAATATAGATCACGCGGAAATTGCGATAATCTTGAGTTAGGATGGATTCGAGATTCTTTTCGCAGTGCTGCTCATTGTTATAGGAGGGCACAACGATAACAAAAAAGCAATTTTCAGCAGGGTCTGTGAGCTTGCCTACATTGAGTTTTGAAAGGCTTTTTTTCTTTTTAATTTTCTGCTTGATTTTCGGATATTGCGAGATTCCTATTCCAATAATGACAAGAACAGCAACAGCAAAGATCGAGAGGATTTTTTTCATAATATTTCAATAGATCTTGGGAAATTTATATGAACAATTTGACAAACTTTTATCCTATTTTTCAAGCGAAGAATTGATTTTAAGTAGTCTTTACATTAAATCAAAAGAAAATAGCCATCGAGGAAGCATGAAAATAACAGTCTTTGTTGCGCGAACTGATTACCGCTTTCTTGGTGGAAATCGTCTTTGCGACAATCTGCTCAAGGGTCTCCGAGAACTCGGCCATGAAGGAATTGTTTCAGCTGATATCGATGATGTAATCACTTCAGATCTTCTGATTCTCATTCGCTATTTTGATACTGATGACATGTATTATAGAACGGCAACGTTGCTTAATAAGCCTTACGTGTACCTTCCTTTTTTTGATGACTTTGTTAAATTTGACAAAGTCATGAGGTCTTTTTACTATTATGTTTCTCAACTGATGATGGGAAAATCAAAAGAATTATCTTTTGAGCTTCTGTGGGATATTCCCGACATTCTGCACTACAATGAAATTATGCCCAACAACGCGCACATCGTTCATAGGAATGTATATCGTGATGCTTTATTTTGTTTTACGAACACTGAATCAGAGAAAGCTGCCCTATTAAGAACATTTAGACATGCTAAAGCAGAATCGATTTTTTTACCCCCAGGTCAGGTCACAGAAAAGCAGCCTGAATACTCGGATAAATTTTTAAAAATGGTCCCTGGTCTTTCAAAGGGTTCTTATATTCTTCAAATAGGTCGTTTAGAAATGAGAAAGAATCAGATGGCAACGATTCTAGCTACCAAGGACTTGGACACGCCCCTGGTCCTCATCTCATCGGATATTTTGACGAACCTTAGAGAATATGCTAATCACTGTCTGGAAGCTATTCGGCTCTGGAGAAAAGGGCCTACGTACGTCTTTTCTCGCTTTTTAGAGCCTTATGATGATGGGAAATTACGAGTGATCAAATTAGATGATGAGAATCTTTTTGATGATGCGATGATTGCAAGCGCGTTTCAAAACGCGGGTCTTTATGTCCACCCAGCCTATTCAGAGCTTCCGGGGTATGTCTATTTAGAAGCTGTAAAACTCGGCACCCCAGTTGTTGCATCCTCTTGGACAACAGTCAAAGATTATTTTACTGATGAAAAAGGGAACTACCTTCTTGACGATAGAATGGTGTATGTTGTACCTCATCACCTTTATGAACTTGAAAACGCGATCCAGAGCCAGTTTGGGAAGGTTTATGAGCCATGCAGCTTACCTATTTTGGAGAAAACAAATCGTGTGTTCGCAGAGGAATTTTGCACCGCTGTTAATAAACATCTCCCATCTTTTCCCTTGCCAAAATAACAGCATGTATTTATGTTCAACCACAATTAAATACAAATTTATTGAAATAAATATAGTTTGAAACAGGATCTAAATTACAAATTTTATGGGAAAATCCTTAATAATCGTTGAGTCTCCAACTAAAATTAAAACTTTAAGAAAGTTTTTGCGTGGAAAGTACGTTTTCGAATCTTCTCTCGGCCACGTTAGGGATTTGCCTGAAAAGCGTTTTGGGATTGACACGGAACATAATTTTGAACCTGAATATGAAATACTTCCTGGAAAGCAAGAAGTTATTAAAAGGCTCAAAGCTGTTGCGAAGGATTGTGATACGATTTACCTCGCTCCGGACCCTGACCGTGAGGGGGAAGCAATCGCTTGGCATATTTATCAAATTCTTCCCCACGATAAGCCGATCAAAAGAATTACTTTTAACGCGATCACAAAAACTGCAGTGCAGGATTCTTTAGAGCACCCTCGTGATATTGACATGGCTCTCGTAAATGCACAGCAAGCACGTCGTCTCCTTGACCGCATCGTAGGCTATAAGATTTCTCCAATCCTCTCTCGTAAAATCCAAAGGGGGAAAGAAGGATTTCTATCTGCTGGGCGAGTCCAATCTGTAGCTCTCAAACTCGTTGTTGATAGAGAAAGAGAAATCGATGCTTTTAAACCAGTAGAATATTGGACATTATCAGCTGATTTGAAGCCTAAAAACTCCTCTCAACATTTTTCAGCAACGGTTGTTGGAGTTGATGGCAAAAAGGTTGTAAAAGAAATCGAGAAGCCTGATGAAGAGACAACGATTCCAAGCGAGCAAGTTGCTCAGCTGATTGCTAAACGACTAGATAAAGCTCAGTATAAAGTTACCTCCATTGAGAAGAAAGAGAAGAGAAGAAATCCTGTTCCCCCATTTATTACTTCCACCTTGCAACAGGAAGCGTCCCGCCATTTTGGGTTTTCTGCATCTCGCACAATGGGAATTGCCCAATCCCTTTATGAAGGGGTAGATCTTGGGAATGATGGGGCAGAGGGTCTTATTACTTACATGAGAACAGACTCTGTTCGTGTTTCTCCTGAGGCAGAGACTGAAGCTCGTGATTATATCATGTCTGAATTTGGGAAAGACTATGTTCCTGAAAAACCTCCTGTCTATGCAAGCAAAAAGAATGCACAGGATGCGCACGAAGCAATTCGGCCAACAAGTGTGATGCATTCTCCTGAGCAAATTAAGTCGTATCTCCAACCTGACCAGTATAAGATCTATGGCCTCATTTGGAGACGCTTTCTCGCTTCTCAAATGACTGCAGCGATCTACGATACTGTGAGTGCTACTATTGAAACTAATGATCGATTATTACTAAGAGCGAGTGGCTCGATCGTAAAATTTAAGGGATTTCTTGCGATCTATGAAGAAAAACATGATAGCGATGAAAATGATGAAAATCGTCTTCTTCCTCCTATGAAAGAAAACGAGATGCTTTCCTGGCTTGCAACTCATTCTAATCAATCTTTTACAAAACCTCCCCCTCGATTTACAGAGGCTTCTTTAGTCAAAGAGCTTGAAAAATGTGGCATAGGGCGTCCTTCGACGTATGCTACCATCATGAACAAGATTCAAAGTCGTGATTACACAGTCAAAGACAAAAAAGCTTTAAAGCCGACAGAGCTTGGAAAAATTATTTGTCAGATGCTTGAAGAAAACTTTGGCATGATCATGGATGTGACCTTTACCGCTCATATGGAACAACAGCTCGACCTCATAGCGGAAGAGAATAAAGAGTGGAAGACCTTCATTAAAAAGTTTTGGGGCGATTTTGAACCTTTATTAGAAACGGCAGCGAAAGAAGCTAAAGTCCCAAAAATCGACACTGATATTATTTGTCCAAAGTGTGGTGGCAAGCTACAAAAAATTTGGGCAAAAAACCGATATTTCTATGGATGTGCAAACTATCCTGATTGTGATTTCACAGCCACTTTAGAAACTTATGATTTGAAGAAAGAAGACTATCGCGATGATTTCGACTGGGACCAGCCATGTCCAAAATGTGGGAAACCTATGGTCCTTCGATCAGGAAAATTTGGTCCTTTCTTAGGATGTACCGACTATCCAAACTGCCGAGGTATTGTAAATCTACCGAAGAAAGGAGAACTTTCTCAAGATGAGCTTCCTCCTTGTCCAGCGATTGGATGTGACGGAAAAATTGTTCAAAGAAGGAGCCGTTTTGGTAAGCCCTTTTTTGCCTGTTCCAACTTCCCCGATTGTGATGTGATAGCCAATAGCATAGAGCAGCTTGAAGAAAAGTATCAGAGCCGTCCAAAAACAGCTTACATTTCGAAAAAGCCAAAGAAAGAAACCTCCTCAAAGTCAAAGAAGAAAGGCTCTAAAGACAAAGAGGATGAAAAGGGTAAAAAGAAAGCGCCAGCCAAGAAGAGCGTGAAGAAAACGACAAAGAAAGCAGCTTCTAAGAAAAAAGCGCCCGCACAAAAATCTTACACCCTTAGCAAAGAACTGAGTGATATTGTGGGAGAGGAGAACCTATCTCGTCCAGAAATCACAAAGAAACTTTGGGATTACATCAAAGAGCATGAGCTCCAAGATCCTAAAAATAAAAGACGAATAGTTCCTGACAAAAAACTTGCTAAGCTTTTTGGAAGCAAAGAACCGCTTGATATGATGAAGCTCGCTTCCATCATTTCAAATCATGTTTCGTAAGCCTCTGACGCAATATGCCCTTGTTTTATCCCTCCTTTTTCTGGTTGTTTTCCCTAAAGGAGGGATAAAAATTGGGGGGATCCCCATCACATGGGGATATTTATTTTTAGCTTTCTTTGCTCTCTTCTCAGCAATCCACGGTCGGTTTAGTTTTTCTCGAAATCAGATGATTGGAGTCCTTTGTTGGCTTCCTTTTCAAATCGTGAGTCTTTGCACCCTGCTTCATAATGGGGCAGTGCATTCGGGCTATTGTATCGCTTTTATTGTGACTTTTTTCTTTCTTCCCTTTTCTCAATTTATTCTTTTAGGTGAATACACTTCCTATTTTTTTTCTGAGAAAACTCTGAATCTCCTACGAAAATGTATTCTCTTCGTTACTGCTTATGGGATTGTGACTTTTCTTCTTAAAACTCTTTTTGGATATTTCCTGCACATCCCCCTTTTAACGATGAACTATTCTGACCTTGCCACTTTTGAAAGTTCAAAATGTATTGAAAGAGGAAGCTTGTTTAAGCTGATATCGACCTATACTAACGGGAACCTTTATGGGGTATGTCTTCTCATCTTGGCACCCTTATATTATCAAATAGAAACGCGATCATGGCCCCGGTTTTTAATAAGGCTTTCCTTTCTGCTTACTTTGTCAAGAACAGTCTGGGTAGGGCACGTTATCTTTGAAATTCTTTACTTTTTGTTTTTTACAAAAAAGAAACCCATTTACTTTCTTTATCTGGGGGTTTTAGTGAGTGGGATATTTGTGCTTATATCCTTGTTACTGCCGAAAATAACAGATGTGTCACTGACAGAGTTCGTATTTGACTCTACATTAGGAGGGAGGCTTTCAGAGGAAAAATGGGGTATTGTTCCTTCTCTTTTTTCAGATAAGCCTTTTCTAAACATTGCAGAAATCGTCTATATGGGGATGATAGAAAACTTTGGTATGATTGGACTTTCTGCGTATCTTATAGGGTTGTTATCCCCTATCGTAATTTGGGGTTTATCCCCTCATCTTGCGGCCATTCCCCATCACAGAGCTGTGATCATGGGACTTATAAATTATATGATTTTGTCATTTTCAGATGGGTGCATCCTTCTTATACCCACAATGGCTTTTTACTTTGGGCTCTCTTCGGCGCTGCTTGCTACCCCGTCTGATTCTAAGATGAGAGATCGAAGTTCTTTCATTTCATGAAATCGAGATTTTTTCCCGATAAAGAGAACCTCATCTGTATCAATAATGAGCATATCACTGAGTCCCAAAGTGACGATTTTTTTATTAGACCCCATGATCAGAGAGCTCCCCGTATCAAAAGATTGAACATCTCCTATGAGGACATTTTGATTTTGATCTTTGACTAAGTAATGGTAGAGCCTGTCCCAAGATCCCAAATCAACCCACTTATGGAGAGAAGGATAAACAAGTAGATCTCTTGTTTTCTCTAAAAGCCCATAATCCAGAGAAACGGAGGGCAAGCTATCGAATGAAAGGTTGCCTTGGACAAAGGAAAAAAAATCGGGAGCGTTCTCTTTCAATAGCCTTTTCAAGGTAGCTACTTGAAACAAAAGCAATCCTGTATTCCACAAAGCAGCCTGTGAATCTACGAGTGAGGATGCTTTTTCTTTTGTAGGTTTTTCAATAAAACGATCTACAAAGAAAAGCTCCTCATGGTGAACCTCTCCTGGCAAAATATAACCATAGCCTGTTTCGGGGTAGTCAGGTTTAGCCCCAAATATCAACATTTTGCTGGGGGTTGGGGTTTTTTGAAACTCTATGACTTGGTCAATAATTGTCCCCACTTCATCGAATACATGATCTGTGGGAAGGACAAGAACAAAGTCTTCATCAGGAATTTTCAAGGTACTGAGAGCATGACATACGGCGGGAAGGGTGTTTTTAGCAGAGGGCTCTAAAATCAGAGGTAGCTCAAGACCTAGTTCTTTAAGATGCTCCTGAGCTTGCAACTTATAGGGAGTGGCAGTAAGAACATAAGCAGAGCAAGAGGGAATATGACAAAAGCGCAGCAGAGTTTGTTGCAATAAAGAATAGGGAGAGGAGAGCTTTAAAAATTGCTTAGGGCTACTCGTCTTAGAAAGAGGCCAAAGTCTTGTCCCACTACCCCCTGCTAGTATAAATAGATGAATCGACAAGTTCTTTAAGCTCCTTAGCAAAGCGCTCATAAGAAAATTTTTCCGCCTCTTGATGCATAATGGCGGGGTCTAAAAAATCTCTTTTATTTTCGAGCTGAGTGATCGCATAACTTAACGAATTTGTTGATGCTTCGTCAAATAATATCCCACATGAGGGGGTTACGATTTCATTAGCTCCGCCCTGTCCAAGTGCAATAATAGGGCAGCCTGAAGAAATCGCTTCTGCGAGTACAATTCCAAAATCTTCGACTGCGGCGTAGATGAATGCTTTAGCTTTTTGGAGGATAGATCGCTGCTCTATCTTTGGTATCCATCCCAAAAAAGAGACATTTGGAGGGGCTTTGCTCTCTAGAGTTTTTCGATGAGGTCCTTCCCCTATCACAAGCAATCTCTTATTCGGATGAAAAGAGAACGTCTCAAGAATGAGATCTATATTTTTGTAAGGAATGAGACGTGAGCAAGTTACATAGTATTCTTCTTTTGACTCAGCGCTTGGAACGTAAAAATTAGTATCAACGGGAGGATAAATGACCTTGGCCTCCCTTTCATAGCATCTTTCGATCCTATCTTTGACGAATTGAGAATTCGCAATAAAAACATCAACATTTTCAGCTCCTTTTCGATCCGCCTTACGTAGATAGGGAGCAAATAATTTGAGGAGGCTTGAAACAAGAGGATTTGCTTGAGATTGATAAGTTTCCTTCAAATCCCACAGATAGCGAGCGGGAGTATGACAATAACAAATGTGAATTTGATGAGGAAGTTTGTGAATATTTTTTGCCATACAATGGGAAGAGCTGATGATGAGATCATAAGATGAAAGATCTAAAGATTTCATAGCTAATGGATAAAAGGGCAACAAGTGGCGGTAATACTCATGAGATCTTGGAAGAAGGTTGAGCCACGAAGAGTTCAGACTATCGTTGTTGAATTCTTCTTCAAGAGATGGATTATGGATGAAGAGTGTGTGGATGTCTCCTGGATAAAGTTGATAGATTGCCTTAAAAACTTTTTCAGCACCCCCTTCTTGTATAAGCCAATCATGAACAAGTCCAATTTTCAAAGAATCTCTCCGATTTTTTGTAGTACTTTTTCAGGGGATATAGCTCTCATACATAGAGGGTTGCTACATGATGCATAGTTTTTCCCATCATAACACGGTCTACAAGCTAAGCCCTCACCACCCCAGATTGAATGAACATAAGGTGGGATTTTTTCTGCTGGAATTGTAGGACCAAATAAAGCGAGAACAGAAATTCCTGAAAGGATGCCAAGATGCATGGGACCACTATCGTGTGTGACAAGGATCTTTCCTTTCTGGTAGAAATCAACGAGCTGAGGAAGAGAAAAACTGCCGAGATAAAAATCTATCTCCGGTGGGAATTCTTTTTGAGCATACTGATCATGGATTGATCCGACTATAGAAATTTTTTTCCCTTGAGCTAAAAGGAGATATGAAAGTTTAACATAATAATCAAGAGGCCAAGAGCGAAGGTTTTTCCCGGGTTCAAGAGCTGGATTCCCGCCAGGAGCAAGGATAACATCATAGTTTTTTGTTACACCACATGAGGGTAGCCTCATATTAGGGAATGTAATCTGACTTTCATAAGAAAGAGAGCCTTGAGATAATCTTAAATACTCATAGGGCATGTAGCGGTAAGGAACAATCTTAGAGATCGAAGAAAAAGAGCGCAAAACTTGTGATTTCTTTAATGCTGTGAGCCATCTGTAGCGAGGGTCAACGTGTGCTAAAATGATTTTCTCATATTTTTCCCAAAAAATCATTTTCCAAAATCTAACAACCTCTGCCACTTTTTGCAAAAAGGAGCCTCTTAAAATTTTTTGGTGGTCAACCACTAATACATTAGTAATTTGAGGAATTGCTTTGAGCAAAGATTCTGAGGCTTTGTCACACGCCCAGGTAATTTGGAGCCCAGAATCGAGGGATTGTAACATGGGGAGCGCCATAATCACATCCCCGATCCCACCTAGCTTAATAATGAGCGCTTTGCGATTTTGAGTTTTTATTGAAAACAATCGAAATTCGTGGCATCTTTTCGTCATGAGAAGTAAAGCTTTATTTTATGTTTCTCTTGTAGTAGCGATTTTCTGTTTTTCTCTTTGTTTCGTTCAGCAAGAGAATGTAAGTGTTCATCGTTTTGTTTTCAATCGAGCAAAACCCATTCGTAAAATTCCTAATTCCCATCTTGATGGGGCGGATTTTTCCACACCTGAATTTGATTGGATGTCAGAACAAATCCAATCTGATATAGAAGAGTATCGCAATAAAGCATTTTCTCTTGAAGAAACGGCAGCTTTCCTCGACCAAAAGAAATTACAGTATGTTTTTTTAAAAATATTTAATCAAAAAGTACATGTTCTTCATGGAGAAAAAACCACAAGAGCCTCTTCAATCATCGATGGATTTACTCAATTATGTAAGCGAAGACCTCTTCCCAACATTAAATTCATCGTGTGCCTAGAAGACACTCTTTCTTCTAGTGAATTCGAAGGACTTCCGCCCCCTATTTTCTTGTTTGCTAAAAACTGTAAAGATAAAGGTTTTATTCTTATCCCTGACTTTACCTGCTTTGCTTCTAAGGACGCAAGTTATGCATGGGAAACTCATATTGCTCCTTTGATCCGTAATGCTTCGCGTCATTATCCATGGCATAAGAAAAAAAACTTAGCTGTTTGGAGAGGAGCAACCACTGGAATCGATTTTACAAGTGAAAATTGGTTTGAATCTCCCCGTGTTAGGCTCAGTTTGCTATCTTTAAAAATTCCGGATTTATTAGATGCGAGGTTCACATATCTGACGCAGATCCCTTTAGACTACCAAAGTTTGATCAAAAAAATGCTGCCTATGGCGCCCTTTTTATCTCCTCCGGAGCACCTCGATTATAAATATCTGATTTGCATGGATGGCAACACCTCTTCCTATCCAGGTCTTCACTGGCGACTTCTTTCAAATTGTGCTGTGATCAAGCAAGATAGCGATTATATACAATGGTACTACCGTGGGCTTGTTCCCTATCGAGATTACATTCCTCTTAAATCAGATTTATCCAATCTCAAAGAATCTATTGAATACTTACGTATGCATGATGACATCGCTTATCAAATAGCTAAAAACGGTCAGGAATTTGCTCATAAAAACCTCTCTACCGATGCTTGTTATTATTATCTAGATCAAGTGCTTATTGAGTATACAAAGATTTTCTATCCGCAAGAATTTGAAGCCATTTCCAAAGATTTACCCCGATCATCGGCAACAAAATTGCGTTCGTAATCCATAAAATATGAAGAGCATTCATTTGATAGGCTGAGCTTAGAATAATGAGGGCTTTAATAAAGACTAAGACCGCATAACTTTTCAGTTGAATGTCATGATACCCGATAGCATTGAGTGCTGTTGAAAAAATCGATTGGAAAGTCACAAGGGCTATGTAAACCAAAAAAGAAAAACAATAAATAGAGCTACTCCACAGATGCCCAGAAAGGAAGAAGACAATTCTTTCATGAGTGATACATAAAAATCCCCCAACGAAAGCGATGACGAGCAATGATATCTTACAAATTGAAAACAGAGTTTTTTCAAGATTTTGAAAGAGTCCTTTTTCAAAATCTGCAGTAAATCGAACCCAAGCAACTGTTGTGATGGGAAGTGTGATGATGAGGACGCCATTAAAAATTCTTTGATAGAGATAAAATTGAGAAACCTCAAAGGAATCACAAAGATAGTATATCAGGGTGACATCTGCAGAAAATAGAAAGATCGCCGCCATATTTTGAAAGAATAGAAGAGTCAGGGGTCTCACAAGCAAGAGAAAAAATTCCTTCATCTGGCTTATGTTTGTAAAAGCCCATCTCCATTTATTCCTCACGGAAACGAATCGTAATGAATAAAAAGCGCCCATACTAAATAAACTACAGTATCCTGTAAGAAGGGTTTGTATGGGCCAAGAATACTTTAAAGAGACCAAGACAAAGAGCGCCGCACAAAACTGACTTATCGTTTCCGCTATTGTATGAACTGCGATTTTTTGATCTGCAAATAAGGCTGCTTTGGGAAATTGGAAGAGGCTTTTTAGAAAAAGAACATATACAGAGGAATATAACCAAAAAATTTGAGGATACCAGCAGTGGAGGGCGTAAAGGATAGGGGTCATAGTGATCACAATGATCCCCATCATTTGGAAACATGAATAAAAAAGAAGGCGAAACCCTTCTTCATTTTTCTCACAACGATATTTCACAAAAATATTTTGTAAAGCGGATACCAAAGGAAAATCAAGAAGAGAAAAAATCAAGACAAGGCTTTGAACGAAAGACCATTTTGAAAAATCACTGACTGAAAGAGCGCGTGCCAGGTAGTAGGTAAGGAGGATTTGGCAGCTTACGCCAAAAAACCTATGAGAGATCAGGATTAAAGAGTCTTTGCAAAGCTTAGATTGTTTCATTTTTGAGAATTTGATGGAGGTAATCCCGTATTTTCCAGAGTTCTTGTTTTCCTAAAGGAGTTGTCAGCGATGTGTCGCTAAGGTATGAGACATATCCTCTTTCATCTTTTATTTCCCAGAGAGGGTTTCTTTCGATATAGTTAAAAATTTGAAGGCAAGGGATTTCATGAGCACAAGCAAGATGAGCAGCCATGCTATCAACAGAAACGACACACTTTGATTTGCTAAAAACAAAGCTTAGTTCAGGTAATGAAAATTGATCTACCTTACATTCTAAAGTAGGGTAAAGAGCTTTAAGCTGCGCTGCTTTGAGTTTATCTTTCACTCCTTTTCCTGTAATCCAAACCGGGATTTTATAGTCTAAAATGATTTCTAAAAGGGCCTTCCAAATCTCTATTGAAAGGGCTTTTTGATCGCTAGCAGATCCAGGATGAATAATCATAAACTGATCAGGAAGAGAGCTGGAGGGCTGAATTTTTCTTAACGAAGCTTTGGGGAGGGAATCTACGATCCCAATAGGTTCAAGCAAGAAGGAATGATAATGTTTAATAGACCCCAAATGGGGATAGAACTCTAGGGGATGAGTGTAGTGAGCGCCAAATCCTCCTGAAGAAAATCCGATTCTCCAGTGTATTTGAGCAAGACACAAAATCCAAGAGCTATTTCCAAAGTACATATATGAATCTATAGCAACATCGTACTTTTCTGAGCGAAGTTCTCTGACAAGTTTGGCAAGTCCTAAAAAATAGTGAAGAGTTTTATAACAAAAGGAAATAGGGGCTCTAGAATGCTTATAATGGCTTACTAGGTGAATTCGATCTGCTTCAATGATATTTGAGGCCTCTGGAGCGACTAAAACTCCAATGATTGCATCTGGAAAATGAAGTTTTAGAGAAGAGATGATGTAGCTCATATTGATAATATCGCCAATATGAGCTGTGTTACAAACGAGTATTTTTTGAATGCGATCTAAATTTTTGGGAGAACTTTTGAGCGCTATAAAATCTATGACTTTCAATAGAGCTCTAAGATAGCGTTTTTTAACTAGGTATTGCATTAGTGGGGATGATCTTCCAAAAGCTCTAAATTTTGATAGGCATGGAGCTCATCACGCAGCTGGGCTGCTTTTTCAAATTGCAGTTGTTTTGCAGCCTGTTTCATTTCTTTTTCTAGTCGCTTAATTTCTTTTTTAACAACGACAGGATCTAACTTCGTTTTGACTTCTTTTGCGGGCTGTTGTGTTGTTAAATCGAAGCCAAAAAAGGTATTATGAAGGGTTTCGATTTTTTTCTTAGGCACAGTTTTAGGGATGATGCCATGCTGTTTATTGTATTTCATTTGGATCTCCCTACGCTCCTCGGTCACGGCGATCGTTTTTTGGATTGATTTTGTCATAACATCTGCATAAAGAATCACTCTTCCCTGATCATTTCGAGCTGCGCGACCACATGTTTGAATCAGGGCGGTTTCACTGCGGAGGAAACCTTCTTTATCAGCATCTAAGATAGCAACGAGAGCAACTTCTGGGATATCAAGACCCTCTCTGAGAAGGTTGATTCCGACAAGAACATCAAAGGCTCCTGAGCGTAAATCGGTAATGATTTGCATCCGCTCTAAGGTATCAATATCTGAATGAAGGTACTTAGCTTTGACACCTACTTCATTGAGGTATTTAGAAAGATCTTCAGAAAGTTTTTTTGTGAGTGTCGTAACGAGGACCCGCTGATTTTTTGCTGCGATTTGTTGAATCTCGTGGATACAATCATCTACTTGAGTTTCAACAGAGCGCACTTCAATTACAGGATCTAAAAGCCCTGTAGGCCTGATAATTTGCTGAATGACTTCTCCTTGACTTTCGTTCACTTCAAAAGCTGATGGAGTCGCTGATACGTAGACCACTTGATTGATATTTTTGTAAAACTCTTCAAATTTTAAAGGTCTGTTATCAAAGGCTGAAGGGAGTCTAAATCCGAACTCGACAAGGGCACTTTTGCGGGCTCTATCCCCGTTATACATAGCGTGAATTTGAGGTACAGTTTGGTGAGATTCGTCAATAAAAAGGAGATAGTCTTCTGGAAAATATTGAATCAAAGTTGGAGGAGGATCTCCTGGGTTTCTTTTACTAAAATGGCGAGAGTAGTTTTCGATTCCTTTGCAGTGGCCGATTTCTTTGATCATTTCCATATCGTATTTGGTTCGTTGGGCAATACGTTGTTTTTCAACAAGCTTCCCCTCTTTATCAAACTCTTCGATGCGAAGAGCTAATTCATCTCTAATTGTTTCAAGAGCTTGAAGACGAATTTCTTCTGGAGTTACGTAGTGAGATCCAGGATAAATAACAAGTTCTTCCATTTCTTTGTGAACTTTACCCGTCAAAGGATCAATTTGTGAAATTTGCTCTATTTCATCTCCAAAAAATTCAATACGATAAGCGATATCCTCTTCATAAGCAGGAACGATTTCAAGAACGTCCCCTCTCACCCTAAAATGAGTTCGTGATAGTTCGTAATCGTTTCTCTCATATCTCATTTCAATCAGATGGAACAAAACCTCATCCCGAGGTTTATCTTCTCCCACTTTGAGAATGAGTCTCATGTTGGCATAATATTCAGGAGCTCCAAGACCATAGATGCAAGATACAGACGAAATGATAATTACATCTCTGCGCTCCAAAAGGGACCTAGTCGCACTAAGCCTCATTTTTTCTATTCGGTCATTGATTGCCAAATCTTTTTCGATATAGGTATCGGTTCTCGCGATATAAGCTTCAGGCTGATAATAGTCATAGTAAGAGACAAAATATTCGACGGCGTTATTGGGAAAGAATCCTTTGAATTCTTGATAGAGCTGAGCTGCAAGTGTCTTATTATGAGCTAAGATCAGTGCAGGTCTTTGGCACTGCTGAATCACATTCGCCATAGTAAATGTCTTCCCAGATCCTGTGATGCCGAGAAGAACCTGTGATTTCTGTTTGGCCTTGAGGCCACTGACGAGTTTTTTGATCGCCTCTGGCTGATCTCCTTTAGGGCTAAAATCGCTGACGAGCTCAAACATACTATCCCCTGTATCGAAGAAGAAGATGATTAAAAGTTCCGATTTGATTCCCTATAACAATAATAAGAGCTCCAAGGGAAATTACAATTATACTAAGCACCAGGAATTTTCCGAGGGCACTCGTGTAAAATGAAGGCTTTTTTATTTTGAGGGCCATGCAAGCTGGTAAGATTCCGAGCAATAAAATCACAAAAATCCCTGCATACTCTAAGGCCATGATAAAGCCTCTTTCGTAGGATAGGACAAAGAAAATAGGAGGCACAAAGGTAATAGCACAGGCTAAAAGGCGGCCTTTGTGTCCTTTTTTTAAGCGAAAGCCATCACTGACGAAATCGACAAGTGAGAGGCTGACACCAAGAAAAGACGTGATAATCGCAAAAAAAGAAAAGAAGTAAGAAGCCGTTGAAACGAGGGAATTTTTCATCATTTTAGCAAGGGGTGTCGCCGCCGATCCTCCTTCATAAAACCAAGTTTGTGCTAGAGAGGTTTTCCCGGTGAGAGGAACGACCCCTAGCACAAGCATTTGCCATATAATATATACAAAAAGGGTCATCAAACTGCCAAAAATGACCGTCTGAATCAGCTTTTTTCGATTATGTTTTAGATAAGTTCCAAGGGTTGGCAAGATAATATGATATCCAAATGCAGTAATGACAATCGGAAGCCCTATCACTCCAAGGGCGCTATCAAAATGAAGAAGGTTCGAGGTCTGAATTTGTTGAGGAACTCCCAAAATTAGAAAGAGATAGGATCCGATGAGACCAGTCATTAAGAGGCGATTCACAATATCTACTTCTTCTGTTCCTAAATAGACAAAAGCTCCAAATACAAGTGGCAAAGCTAAATAACAGAGCCAAAGGGGAACATGGACGTGGATATAGGCTAAACTCGCTTGAAATAGAGGAGCACTTCCGGCGATGTAGGCGGCGGTTAAGCTATAAAGAAGCAGAAGATAGATTCCCCAAGTAAAAATTTGACCTGGAAGCCCTAACGTTTTTCCAGCCATTGTTATCAAATTGGATTCCACTTTTACAGAGTCATTTACATCGATGAAGAAAACAGCTGTCACCAAAAAGAAGAGCCAACAAGCAAGAAAAAGAATAATCGAAGGGAAAAAACCCATGAATCCTGTACCGATAGGAATAGCGAGCATCCCTGCCCCGATGGAAGTTCCAGCGACGAGGAATATGCCCCCTAAAGTGTGATTAATTTTCATAATGAAGCCTTATTTTATGGTGAAGGGAAGAGAAAAAATCCTAAAGTTGTCATGATTTGGTTAAAAAAGATAAGAAATGCAAATAGAGCAATAAAATAAATAAGGGGTTTACCTCCCTTCACTTGATAAGTAGAAGGATGCTTTTGTAAATATCGACCGATATAAACCATAGCGGCGGGAAAGATCCCAAAAAGGATGACAGCGCAAATGCCCCCCGCGAAGTTAAGGGCTTTGAAGAATATCGAAGGGTATCCGATCGCCAGAAATAAAGGTGGGAGCAGGGCTAAGAGACATAAGCCCACCTGTTCTTTTTGATTCGGTTCGATTTTGAATCCATCGGCCAAAAAATGAACAAGGCTGAGTGCTTGTGCTAAAAAAGAAGTAAGGATGGCAAAAAAAGCTAAAAAAAATGCGAAATCGCCCATCGGAGAATGAGGCAGATACATCCTAAGGACTTGGGCTGCATCGATTCCCTCTTTAAATCCCCTAGCTATGCTTACACTTCCATTGATAGGCAAAATCCCGAGAGCAACAATTTCCCAAACCACATAAACGAGAAGTGTGAGAAGAGATCCCCCCAAAATCGAGGATTTGACTTTCTTTATATCTCCGTGAAAATAGCGATTGAGCGATGGGATCATGTTATGAAACCCAAAAGAAATCACTAAAATTGGCAAGGGGAAAAAAGCAAATTTCATATCTGCATAAAAAAGTTTTTTAGGCAGGACAAAGGTAAAGCCGATGATCACAAGGCCAAGATAAGAGATGATCTTACCTAGCATAAGCCAACGATTTGTCATATCAACAGCTCTTGTCCCTACAAATACAATAATTCCGAAAGTGACGACGAAAAAGGTGCTTGCAGCCCAAACAGGAAAGCGCCCTCCGAACAATCCACTCAGCTGGTGTCCACTTGCAGCAATATAGGCTACTAAAAGGGCATAAAATAAAAATAAAAAGAGAAACAGAGTTAGGATTTTAGCTACCCGTCCGAGAGTTTTTTCTACCATCGTGGTAAGGTGAACCGAGTTATGGAACCAACCGTTGACCTCGACAAGAAAAAGTCCTGTGCATGTCATAAAAACCCAAGCGACAAAAAACATAAGAAGGGTGGGGAAAAAACCAGCAAAGCCTGTAATGATCGGCAGTCCTAGCATGCCGGCTCCTATACAACTTCCAGCAATCAACAACATTCCACCAAATACACTTCCTGTTTTTTGGCTCATAGCGCACTCCTAGCTTGCATTTTCTGTTCTGTTTTAATCTCCTGTCCAAGTCTTCCAAGAACATACCCTTCAAAGTCGACAAAGGCAAAAAAGCGTTTGAATTCAGGATAGGCTTCAATCACTTGTGAAGCCATTTCTTGGGCTATATAGCGATAGGTTGGATGGCCTGCAGGTTGTGACCTGAGCTCACATAGCCACTGTAGAGCTCTTAAATTAACATGGAAATACCAATTTACATTGTAGGCCATGGGGACTACATACTGAGCTTCTTCAGGAAACTGCTCATAGATGCGGTTGAAAGCCTTTTTGGCTTCTTCCATCGCATCCCGGTAACTTTTCTCCATAGAAGTCCCAAGTATTTCTTCAGGGATGTAGTACCCTGCATGGCAACCAAGAGGTTGTCTTTCTTGCGTAAGCATACGATGGCGCTGGAGATCTCGATACGCTCCAAAATCAGCAGAAATCTCAAAAGTAAAGAAAACGTGTTCCAGAGCCCTTGGAGACTTATGGCGACGATTTTTTCGCTCTTTTGAAGCTGCATCAAAAATTTTTTCTAACTCTTCTGAAGAGAGATTTTGGCAATGTTGCATTAGGACTTCCATAGAACATTTACTATGGGAGAATAATAGTGCAGCAGCGAGACGCACAGGAGCATCAAGGTCGTGGTGAAGAAGTTTTACGTAGGATTTATCAACGGGGATGAAATTTCTTGTATGCTGCTCAGCAAGTTCCTTTAGATTTTCCTGCATCGCTTCAGCAAAATCTGAAAAAGTTTTCTGATATTTATGTCCCACTTCCCCTCTACGAATGAAAGATGGAATTACTTTAGCTAGTTCTGCAAAAGATTTTTTGCCGACATCTTGCATTTCACTTAAATGACGGGAGTTGAGCTTTTGAATGAGAGTTTCAAAAAAACGGCCATTTCCAAAAATACCCATGTTGGTCAAGGTGCTTGCGGGAAGAAGGCCTCTGAGACAATCGAGGACTTTTGCTCTTAGGGCTGCATTATAAGCTCCTTGAGAAACGTTTTCTTCTCTGGGGAACTTCTTTTCCATGATCTCAGTAAGAGGTGGAATGAGTTGTTTGTACGTATCAAAGAGCATATTGCAAGTTTTAAGATAAAGATCTCTAAAGGCAGAGATCATGATGGTGGGCTCTCGATAGAAGAGATATTCCCCTTCATATTTTTGGTCAAAATAGATGTAACGAGTTGATTTTTCTAGGGGGGATCCACCGATTCGAGCATCTTCAAGTTCTTTGGCAGCAAGCATGGAGATGTTTTCCAGAGCAAGGTGGATGCCTCCAAGCTCTCCGATAGAGTCATCACCATATCCATCAAGAATACGGTCATAGAAATTTTGTGCTTTTTGGATAGCAACAAAGGGATCAGCTTGACCATCTTGAACTTCTTCCAGGCCATGTCCTTGAATTGCAGAAAAGGCTGTTTCTTCATTCAAGATAAATTCACTAAGAAGCAACGATCGAAGGCCTTTAGGTGAGCGGGAGTAGCGGGAAAATAAAGCTCCTTTAATGACTTCAGGAAGATTGCGAAGAGCAAAAACATTGCTTGTAGTGCTAGTAACAAACTTTTCTAAAATTTTCTTTTGTTGCTCTGTAAAAAGCTCATAATTTTCGATCATGGCATCCTCTAATGATAACCTTTTGAGTTTACAACTTATGATCATTTAAGGAAATGAGCTGCGCCTTTGGAAGCTCACACTAAAAATATTTTTAAAGACTATCCCTTACAAGTTTTGCCACTTTTTCTCTCTTCTTGACCATGAGTTCTAAAGTGATTCCGCCAATTAGAGCAACAGCTGCGATCAGTCCAAAACCTATAGAGTATCCTAAAAGATGCATACTCATCTCCAGTTTTGCTATACCCTGGCTCGCCACCCCTCCTAGAGTATAAGCTGAACAAAAGCCAAGAGATAAAATTCCCATAAGCTCACCAGCTCCGTTTTCTTTACCGAGTGAGGAAGTAAAGGAGTAAATGAGAGGTCCTAACATCACTTCCGCTAAAGAAATCAAAGTAATTACGCCAGCCATCATAGAAAGATGAACAGGAATTTTCAAAGCACAAAGCACCGATAAAATCGCAAAGCTGATCGCAACAAGAACAAATGGAAGATAGTGTCTACTTTTTTTTCGTCCCTGAAAGTTTCCTAGAAAAATGATAACAAGGGGGTTGATTGCCATCATAAAAGCTGCGGGCATCGAAATTCCAAAAAATGTTTTATCCACTTCTTTTTCGGTAAAAAGAAGAAGAGAAGAAAACATTTGTTCTTCAGTAGCGTAAAAAAGAATAAGAGCAGAGAGGTAACTGATGAATACAACCACATTTTGAATTGAAAATTCTTTAGAAAAAATCAACCTTGCTAGGGATAGCAAGATGAGCCCCAACAAGAAAAATGGTAGCGCTGGCAAAACGACCAAAGGAGAATGAAGTATTAAAAAGCTTCCTATTAAGACCAATAGACAAAACAAAATGACGACACTAGGTTTTTTTTGGTCTAATCTTTTCTCCTTAGAAGGAAGGCTCTTTGTTGCTCCTACAATTAAAAAACTTGCTATAACCATACCAAGAGAGCTCACTGCAAAAGCTATTTGAAATCCAAACTGCTGCTGGAGGTAGCTACAGACCAACACAGAAACTGCTGCTCCCACATTCTGAAAAATATAAAACGAAGTAAAACTTTTTTTCTTAATAACCTCATCATCTGAGAGAGTTTGGCCAAATAAAGCAATAATATTTCCTGAAAACAAACTTGATCCTAAGACTATCAAAGAGAGAGATTCAAAAAGAAGGGATGAAAATATAAGCCCTACAAATCCTAAACTTAAAAAAATGCAGCCGATTTGAGAAGCTCTTTTAAGTCCTAAAACCTTATCCGCCATGACCCCTCCGATCACAATCGAAAGCTCTATCAGCGCAAAAAAGACACTCTGAAGTGCAAGGGCAGATAATGAATCTACATGGAGAGCATGGATTAAGTAGAGTACGAGCAAAGCTCGTACTCCAAAGTGACTGAAGAACTTCAAACTTTGAATGATCATCAAAAGAAATGAGCTCATTCCTTCCCTCCTCTTTCACAACTGAGAGAACTTAAAAAGACGTGATCGAGTATAAATGCTGATGGTCTTGCAGAATGCCTTGCTTGGTAATGGAGGACTTCTGCAAGCCCTTCAGGATCTTTGATATCTGAAGCCTTCGAACTATGTTCAAAAGGAGGCACACAGGCAGCCTGTGAGAGAACTTGCTCCGTGAAAGAAACAAGCTCCAAACTCTTCAAGAGCTCATCCATCGATTTTTCCACAACACTGTCGAAGACGACAAGAGGGGCTTCAGGGTCTAGTGCCTCTACATCCTCTGCAGATAAAGGAATAAACTCATCCCCTGCTTTTGCTGGTTGCAAAAATATACAAATGGGAGCCACTTCTTTTTTAACAAAGCCCTTTAGCAAAATGAGAGCCCTGTCTTCTCTGAGCCTAATGAGGACACTTTTTACTGCGAAAAACTGACACAAGAATGTTTTAGGCATAAATCTTGCATCAGATGAAAAGAGGTGTGTCATTTCATCTGAAAGCATTCTTCTCATTACCTCTTTTTCTTTAGAGGGAATCAATGAAGAGCTTTCAAGAGCTCGGCGCAGCCTCTCTGCAGTCATCAACGAGAGTTTATGTTGGCTGTTTTCGGCAATTGCAAAGCGGATTTCACGTCCTACATGATTCAGAGTAGAACAAAACCACTCCATTCGACTTATGTCTGTTTTGGTCATTACAATCCCGCGAGAAGTCACTTCGTAAGAAGCTCTGAGGACTGTCAAGAAATGGGAATGCATTAAAAATTCCATTTCAGGTGAAATTCTAAGATCAGCGAATAGGGTTTCGAAAAATTTTGCCGGCGAGCCTACTTGAAACTTGGGACTTTCTTTTCTCCTTTGCACGAGCTGCCGAACTTTCATCAACGTAGAATGAAGAGCTTCGCACTCTACCCCCATATCGATTTTTAGAAATTCTCTAAGAATCAAAGCTCGATTTTGGCATCCAGCATCGCCTGGATTAGAATCAAATGCCTTGAAGTTACGATGAACCAAAGCAGGGATGACTCCTATAGCAGTCCCCTTTTTTATTGCACCAAGAAATATATTTACTACTAAAAGAGCTACAGCGGCCATGGGTTTTTCTTCAAGCTCCTCTTTTTCAGCCATTTCAAAAAATGGAGGAGGGAGAAAAGCATGGGCGAGTAAGCTCGACGATGGAATCATCGCAGCCATAATACACCTATGAAAATGTTAAAAATGTGTTGTTTAAACTAAAAAAACTAAAAGAAGCGATAGATCTATCGCCAATAAGAATAAGTGGGATAACTATAAACGCAAAAGATTGCATTTTGAGATAAAGAGAATTGGGATAGAGAATCCCGAAGATGATGCTGGTTTGATAAATTACACATGGTTTTCCTCAACAGGAAAGGTTTATGGTTTAGTTAATTAGGCTATAAAATTGGGTAAAAAAACGGGAATTGGCGAGCTTAGCGCCAATAAAAGGAAAAATAGGGGTTGTAGGAATGAGAAAAAGAAAATGTCATCTCAAAGGTCCTAGTAGGTTTAGTAAGTTTTTATTATCCATACTTTTTGAATTAATTCAAAACAATTTTATTTTAATTTATAAAAGACTCACGCAAGTGTCGGGAGTAAATAAGTCGTAGTTATTAAGTTTTTGTACGGTCTCTCCTCTATAAATCACAGCCCCTCCTCGGATTTTGCTCCCTCCTTGAGTGTGAAAATGATTCAAATTTTCTAAAAAATTCGAAGAAAACGTTTTTGAACTTTTGATTTCAACAGGGATTAAAAAACTTCCCTGTTGAATTAGAAGATCCACTTCTCTACCGCTGGTATCACGATAAAAATAAAGTCTCGGATCTTTAGCACTGTTGAATGCAAATTTAAGAAATTCTAATACAACAAAGTTTTCAAAAATATTACCAAAAAGAGGGTCTTGAATTGCTTGCTCAGTTGAATCTATTCCTAATAGATAGCAAAGAAGACCAGTGTCCATGAAATAAATTTTAGGAGACTTAATTGTCCTTTTCCCAAAATTTTCAAAATAAGGGTCTAGTCTAAAAATTAAGTAAGAAGCTTCTAAAACAGAAATCCATTCTTTTATCGTTACGTTTGAAATTCCCACGTCGGTGGCTAAACTTGAATAATTAATAACTTGACCAACCCTTGAAGCAAGCAGTTTAATAAATTTTTCAAAGAGCAAGACATCTTTGAGTTTGATGATATTTCTGATGTCTCGTTCTACATAGGTCTGGAAATAACTGCTGTAAGCATTTTCTATTGGGAGATGATCTTTGTAGATTCTTGGGTAGCCCCCTTGAAAAAGAATTTGTTCTGAAGAAAGGCCAATATTATTCGCTCTCATTTCATGTAAGCTGAGAGGAAGAAGCTTTAATAAAGCCGTTCTTCCAGCAAGAGATTGACTAATTGCAGAGTGCAAATCAACCTGATGACTGCCCGTCAATATATACATCCCCTTTTTATCGACTTCGTCAACTCTAACTTGAATCGCAGAAAGCAACTCAGGAACTCTTTGAATTTCATCAAATATAGCCCCTTCAGAATATCTTAGGATAAAGCTTTTGGGATCGGTGGAAGCCAAAGCTCTATTTTCCAAATCTTCCATATTCACATAGGGGAGATGGTTAAAGGCTAGCTTTACCAGAGTCGTTTTCCCTGACTGCCTTGGTCCCAAAAGAGTTACGATCGGATACTTTTGCGCAAGCTGCTTAATATGAGATTCTAAAGACCTTTTATACATAGACCTATGAAAATTTAAAGTTCAACTTAAGATTATCTTAAGTAAAACCTTAAAAAAGTTCAATCACTTCTTAAGTTATTCATCCTCTGATGTTTTCTAACAGCGTTTTTTATCATTCAAAAAAAATTATTGAGCTACAGATCATCTAGTTCAATACAAATTTCTTGACAAAGCCCGTTTAAAATGAAATTGTTAGGTTCTTTATTTTGACAGGAAGAGAGTTCATCCATGAGAGTACGTCCTAGAAGAAATCGTAAAAGCGCCAGCATTCGGGATCTTGTCGAAGAGGTTCAAATCACTCCATCTGATCTCATAGCTCCCTTTTTCATCGTAGAAGGGGAAATTATTAAAGATCCGATCCACTCTCTTCCTCATCAGTACCGTTACTCTGCTGATGAGCTTCTTCGAGAGGTTGCTGTTCTTTACGAGTTGGGGATCAAAGGGATTGCTCTATTTCCAATCATTGATCCTTCATTGAAAGACGCTCAAGGCATTGAATCCTATAATCCAGAAGGGCTCGTTCCAGGTGTGATTTCTCTCCTAAAAAAAGAAATTCCTGAGCTTTGTATTATTTCTGATGTATCGCTAGATGCTTACACTTCTCACGGACGCGGAGGCATTGTCGGTGATAATGGCCAAATTGATAATGACCTTACTCTTGAAGCTTTAGCTTCACAGGCTTTATGTCATGCTGAAGCTGGGGTAGATATTATTGCGCCGAGCGATATGATGGATGGCAGAGTTGCTTATCTAAGAGATGCTCTCGATGATCAAGGATTTAGCGATGTCAGTCTTTTATCTTATACAGCAAAATATGCTTCTTCACTCCATAGACCTTATCGAAATGCTATAGAAGCTCGTGTAGCTTTTAGTGACACGAAAACCTATCAGCTCAATCCAGCTAATCAACGTGAAGCTCTTTATGAAGCAAAGCTTGATGAAGCAGAAGGCGCCGATTTGCTTTTAATCAAACCTGCAAGTTTATATCTTGATGTTCTTGCAAAAATCAGAGCTGAGGTGAATATCCCAGTAGGGGCTTTTCATAGCAGTGGAGAATATGCCATGGTGATGGCTGCGGAAGAAAAAGGGCTTTTAAGCAGCGATGACGTTTTTTATGAGACACTTCTTTCGATCAAAAGAGCAGGAGCTGATTTTGTTTTTTCTTATGCAGCCAAGCATCTTCTTAAAAAACTTGATCTTTGCTCTGAGCAATACTTTGAATCACTCAGCTATCCCAATTAAGTCAAAGATTTCTTCTGGAGAAGCAACCAATCTTCTAGTTCTTGGGTTGTAATTCCTAGGCCAGCGATCCTACTTGGGCTTATTTCACGGAAATCCTCTTCAACATCTTCAATAAAGTTTTTGAGGTCTTTTTGGGGAACTAAGTTTTCAGCTTCTCTGTGAAGATAAAGCTTTAGCGGGATGTTCGTTAATTTTTGAATCACAATTTCTCTAATGAGCAGCCGTCTTTCAGCTCGGTATCTGACTCTGATTTGATCAAATCCAATCGCTTTGATTGTTGAATCATACACAAGGCAAGTTCTTAAATAGGAAAAAACATACAAATCAGTTAAAGGACCAATATCCTGTAATTCGTAAATGGCGATGATTGCCGATATATAGTCTTCTTTCTCCACATCATTGAACGATAGAGGGACCAAGTTGTTTTTTATCAAAGGAATATTAGCACAAAGCCTAGCTGTTCTTTTATTAACGTCTACAAACGCTTGAAGATAGCTTAAATGAATAAGGAGAAAAATACTCTGCTCATAGGGGTCAATAATTTGACTTGCTTTACTTAGGATTATTTCTAAATTCTCATCTAATAGCATAGGATTTTCATAAGGAATACAAACTGACCCTCCTATGCGGACTCCTCCATCTCGGATTTTGCCAGCATATTTGCTATCAACAAGTCCATCAGACAAAAGAAAATGGAGGGTGAGTATCGTTTCTTTTGTTATAGAAAGTGTTCTCACTGAATCAACAAGATAGCGAATCGCTTCTTTGTGGTTTAAGATCATTACAGTTTCTTCATCAAGTTTGCCCTGAGGAGACACTCCCTCCAGGAGAAGTTTCTGCGTATCGAGTAAAGAATAAGTATTTCCTTCGAGCCTAGAGGAGTTATAGGACAAATCAATCAAGAGCCGATTGAATATTTGCTGAGCATAGGTTCCTGCGGGTTCTGCGGGTTCAGTTCTTTTGCCTGATAACCGCAATTGAAGCCTTAACGTCAAAGGTAGATAATAATCTTGATTCGGTTGGTATTTTTTGAGCCACTCATCATTATATGATTGAGGCATACGATGAGTTAGCGGCTGCCGGATCTTATTTACTAGAGCTAAACTTTCAAAACTAAAGGGATGCGTGAGTTGAATTCCTGAAATATTAACGGGCTTTAATTGATACTTTGTACTTCTGTGTATTCCAGTCCTTTCGACTAAGCCATCGCGTACCAGTTCTAATAGCCATCTTCTTACTGTTCTTTCTAAAAAGTTTCCGCCAAGTTTTTCAAGAAGATGGGATATGCTGACAGGTTCATTAAGAAGTTCAAGCTGATTTAATACGGCCATTTTTTTTTCTTTATCGGCCATAATTTCCTCATGTTTTTTCTTTATCGGCCAATTTTATCTGTTTATCGGCCATTTTTCAAAGGTTTTTTGATAAATTCTCTTTTTATCGGCCAAAATTAGAATAAATTTGAATAAACTCTATTCGACTGAATAGTAGGGTAAAGTTGTTTGCCAGTAGCAGCTACTGCCCCAGCGTCACGAAGCCAAGCAGACATGGCGTATCCAACCATTGAACGTGAGCTTTTGGATAGAAAGACATCAAAGGGAATGACAAAAGCGATCCCTTTATCGTGATGGATATTACTGTTGACGACGTCGTTAGCGTTTGTAACGGTGTACCATAAAGAAAACCTCAGGCCGCTGGGAAAGTATTTGGTCGCTACAAATTTTGCCCCTTTATCTTTTGCGAGGAATTGTCCTATTTGAACTTGAAGGGAAATGTCAACCGGTTTTACATCGCAGTATAGATCTAAGAAGTATTGAACTCCGATGTATTTTTCATAGACAGGAGTATCCCCTACAAGCCGCCGAACTTCATGCTGAAAGCCAAGCCCTGTATAATTTCTTTTTAGGACGGTAGCAGCTTCAAGGCCAATCGCCCAGTAGCTATTAACGGGATAATAGAGCACCTCGCCTGCAATACCAGCATAAGCTACTTCAAAATACCCAGTGGCCAAACGACCAAAGAGTCCTTTCGCTATATTCCAACCCTTTTGGAGATAGGCCTGCTCAAGATGGACGGTTTGTGTTTTGTAGTAATTGACAGAGTCAGTGCGGACGTTGAGGAGCTGGGAGGGGTTATACTGGTCCTTATCCCCGACTCCTGATAGAGAAGACCAAATATCGTAGGCTGCTACGATATTATAGTATATCGAATCGAAAAGATATCCCTCTGGATTTACAAGCCAGCCGAAACTCCATTTGAGCTTCCCTGTGGTACTTCCAAAAAAGGTAATGACACGAGGCCTCATTGTGAAGGCCCAAGGACTTTTCCTTTGAAAATAAAGAGGGGCGCTTTCGTATTTAGAGGGGTATGCTGGAGTTTCGCTCATGGGAGAGAGAACATCCATTTCCGTTTCCCCTATTTTTCCCTCCTCAAAGAGAGAGAGGTGTTCACGCAAAAAGCGGTAGGATTCAATATCGATCCCGTTTTCTTCAATGACAACAACCACATCCTCGATATTTTCTGGTGTGAGTTTACTAAGTAAAGCCACAATTCTTTTTTTTACATCGTAATTATTCCAATATTGAATATTTATAATCTTGAGCCAAAGAGTGGCCTTTTGTTTCGGTGAATAGACCATCTTTGCTTCGACTAAGTGAAATCCTTGCTTATGAAAAGCTGAGGCCATCTCTCTCGCTAGGGTTTTTTCTTTGCGAAGAGGGCCGATGTCTTCGAGATTTTTTGGAGCTGAGTAGACAGGAGGGTTATCTTTTTTGGGGAAAATGCCTTGCGTTTCTCCAAAATTATAAAAAAAGCTCCCCATGAAAGAAACTTCCTTCCCTCTGACACTTCCCACTTTTAGCTGAAAAACATTCCTCAAAGTCCACGAGGCCCCCACATTAAATCGAGTATTCACATCTCGGCCGCAAGGGTGCTCGTCTTCATGGTATTCATAGTTAATCCCATCATACTCCGCTAAAAAGGCGATATCCTTAAGAATCGGAACATCACTGTAAAACCAGGGATACCATGACATCCCTCCAAAAACCCCTTTAACACGGTGAGTTCCATATCCTAAAGAAAACTCAAGCCCGAGACGTGAAAAATTTTGAGTAACGACCACAAACGGAGCATAAAATCTCTGAGATCCGTAAAAATCTTCCATTCCGACAGCAAAACTTGGGACTCCCTCTAGTCCATATCGGAAAGGCTCTATACTAATCTTAAAATTTGCTGTACGATCAGCGTCATCTCCAAATCCCTTATAACCGAAATTTTCCTCGCTTTTGCCTATGAAAATTCTGTAATTTCCCGATAGCTCAACGAAGGAGAAAGGTTGAATATTAAGGTTCAGCAGGCCGTAGGGTGGAACGCTTGTGGCAGAGAGTCCGATCATTCCCGTGTTGTTGACGCGCGCCGAAGGTGTATTTAGATAGCCAACAAGCATAGAATTAGAATAAACTACAGGAGATCTGCGTGTGATTTCTTTTTCGACTTGCTCAACTAGTTTAAGATCGTGATAGAGCTGCTCAAGAGAAGCAAAAGCTTTTCCGTTTACGAAAAAAATCCCTAGAAGGAGAAGAAAATCAAGAAATCGAAGCCATTTTTTCATGAGCTAGGAAAGCAGCCTTTACCTTATAAATTCACTCTGATTGAACAAGACAAAGGTGATCCTATATCAATTAGAAAATTAAGTGCTACTTGCAAATCTTTTAAACGAAAAAATGACGAGAGATCTTATTAAATTAATTTTTATTTAGCGACATTGAAAATAACTACATCTTTCATTATACTTCCCGGTTAGAATCAAAACCTCTCAATTATTTTAAGGTCTTCATGGAATATCTCAAGCAAATTCAAGAGCATCTCGACAACCAAAGACTCCCCTCGATTGTCTCACTATGGGAAGAATACTGCATGGGGGACGAAATCGACATCGAGGAACTCAAGCAGATTTTAAAATCGATCAAAATCTCCCCGCTCGGAGATTCTTTTGGGTGCTATGTAGAACATATCCTCCCACTCTGGGAAAATCTACCTGAATCAAACGGTAAGCATGAAATTTTCAGGCTTGTCGTCGACATGCAAACATCCAACGAGGATGGTCTCAGACAAAAAGTCATGAAATACCTTGAAGACCGGTACGGCCATCACAAATTTTTCCAACAAAAAATTCGTTTAATTGGGCTCAAGGATCAGCCCTCCTTCCAGGGTGCTGTTTCAAGCTTTGAACTTCTTACCCATATGGAATCTGGCAATTTCGTTTATCACACTGCGGGCTGGGGTGTAGGAGAAATTATGGAGGTATCTCTTACAAGAGAGCAACTTTCTTTGGAGTTCGACTATGTTGCAGGGAAAAAAGATCTATCGTTTGCTAACGCTTTCAAAACACTTATTCCCATTCCTAAAGATCATTTCCTAGCAAGACGCTTTGGACAACCTGATATTTTGGAAGAAAAGGCGAAACAAGACCCTGTATTTGTGATTCGAATTCTACTAAGAGACCTTGGACCTAAAACAGCTATCGAAATCAAAGACGAACTTTGTGATCTCGTGATCCCCGAAGAAGATTGGACAAAATGGTGGCAAAATGCTCGCACCAAGCTCAAAAAAGACACTATGATCGAAGTGCCAGCTAACATTAAAGATCTCTTCCGAATTCGTGAAAATGAGCTTTCTCATGAAGAGCGGCTACAACAAGCGTTGAAGAAAAAACCTTCAGTCGAAATTTTGATTGAAATGGTCTATACCTTCTTAAGAGATTTTTCATCCGCACTAAAAAACGAAGAGTTTGCAGCCCAATTACGGGAAGAACTTTCTCAGATTCTTAAAAATCATAAATTATCAGACCCTCAAACCCTCGAAGTAAAATTCTTTCTTCAAGATCTATCTCCTCAAGATAAAACATATAGCGATGAAGAGCTTGTTAAAGGGTTTTCTGATCCTGAAGGAATTGTAAATGCTCTTGATATCATAGCTTTCAAAAAGAGAACACTTGTTGCTCTGCGTCGTTTCAACACAGCCTGGAAGTCAATTTTCCTAAATTTACTTTGCACTCTAGATCACAATCCTATTCGTGATTACATGCTCACAGAACTTCTTGCTGAAGGGTATACAAAAGAAGTTGAAAGCCAGCTGCATAAAATGTGCTCTCAGCCTCACCTCTATGCCCATGGCGTTATTTGGTACTTCCAAAAAGTACTTCATGAAAAGCAAAGTCAAATTCCCCTTTCTGATACTGCAGGCCAAAACCAACTTCTAGAGGCTTTTTTCACCCTGCTTCATCGAATTGAAACGGACAATGACTATAGGGATCTTGTGAAGAAAATGCATGCAATTCTGATCAACGGACGCTATAGCATGATACGTCACATTTTTCAGCATGCTGATAAACCAACTGTTAAAGAATTCTTGCTCCTCGCATCAAAATGTCAATCTCTTACAGATCACGATAAAAAAATTCTTCAATCCCTTGCAGAAGTTGTTCATCCCTCTTTAGGGCACGGATCAAAGGCGAAAGATGAAGAGGAAGATGCGATTATTTGGACGACAGAAGAAGGGTTCCGAAAAGTTAAAGAGAGAATCCATCAAATTGCTACAGTAGAAACTGTTGATAATGCCAAAGAGATTGAAGTAGCAAGATCTCATGGAGACCTTCGTGAGAACAGTGAATACAAGTTTGCATTAGAAAGACGTCAACGCCTTCAAAGCGAGCTTAAATTTCTCTCAGACCAAGTGAGCCATGCTCGAGTTCTCTCTAAAGATGACATAGAGACAGAAAAAGTAGGAATCGGTAGTGTAGTATTTTTTAAAAATGAAAAAGGGGCGAACTTGTCCTTCACATTACTGGGTCCTTGGGATGCTGATGTTGATAAAAACATTCTTTCTTTCCAATCAAAGATCGCGCAGAGTATAAAGGGACTGTCCGTCGGAGAAAAATGCGTGATTGGCTCTGAAGAGTGGACAATCACTCAAATTAAGAGCTATCTTGATCAAAAATGAAACTAATCATTGCGTCTACCAACTTTCATAAGTTTAGAGAGTACAAATCGATGCTGAAAGACTTTTCAGACCTCGATTTGTATTCACTAAGAGATTTTCCAGATTATGTACAGCCTGAAGAAACGGGCACTACTTTTGAGGAAAATGCGATCCTCAAAGCTTCTCACGCCGCCAAGTATCTTAATGCTCTTGTTCTTTCCGATGATTCTGGTCTTGTGGTTCCAGCCTTGGGAGGAGAGCCTGGAGTGTATAGCGCTCGGTATTCTGGATTGGGAGCTTCCGACTATGAAAATAGGCACAAGTTACTTCTTAAGATGAAAATCCTGCCTGAGAATCAACGTGCGGCTTATTTTGAATGTGTGATAGCACTTGCTTCTCCAGAAAAGCTTCTTAAAGTAACTCATGGTTTTTTAGAGGGAACAATTTGTCATGAGGAAAAAGGATCGAACGGATTCGGGTATGATTCGATCTTTGTCAAATACGACTACAGTAAAACTCTGGCAGAACTTGAGCAAGAAGTAAAAAATCGGATTTCTCATCGTCGAAAGGCTCTCGACAAAATGATTTTAACCATAGAAAGTATCTCTCAACGCGCGGCGCGCTAGGTAGTATGCTTTACCTGATAGATGGATACAACTTCTTATTTCGTTTGCAAAACAGTGTAAAAAATCTTAGAGATGACCGAACAAAATTTCTAAAGATCATTGATAAGATTTGCAGCTCACGCAATCTCTACACACAAATTGTGTTTGATTCAAGTGATGCTCTCTCTTTAGATTATCCTTCAAAAGCAGAGCTTCCTCACATACAAATCATCTTCTCTCCTAAGCATAAAACAGCTGATGACTACATTTTAGAAATGATCCTTATATCAAAGCAGCGATATAAAACGACAGTAGTCACATCTGATTTGCTTCTCGCCCGGCAAGTAGAAGGTCTCGGAAGTCGCTGGCTTACTGTTGAAAGTTTTATGAGAAAATTCTTTCCTTCTCATAGTGATTCTGTGCCAGATGAAGAAATCAAGCCCGAAAAAGAATCTGATCGAGATTTTGAGCGATTGCTAAAGGCATTTGAGAACCGATTCGAAAAAAATTAACTTGCTTTACCAGTAATCCAAGAGAGCCATGTGCGAGATGTGGGAGGTTTTTCGAGTTCATTAATTCTTTTTTGTAAGATTTCTACTCCTTTATCGAATTCATAGGTTTGTGCAAATTCTTTCAGTAAGGAGAGGTTGTCAGATTCAATATAAGGTACGATCTTTTCTAACAAAGCTTGCGCTGCTACTTTATTATAGACAAAAGCTAGGATGAGATAATTTAAGGTTTCCGCAGGCAACCTTTTTCCTTTTAAGTTGCTAACAACAACAAAAAAGTCCCAGGTTTCTTTAAAAATCAATCCCACTGCTTCAATAAACTTCGGATGTGTGCGCAGTTTTTCTAACGCATCAAGGTTTTTAGCTTTTATGCAGAGGAGTAAAACTTCACTAAGTTCTTTTTCATCTAGCGTATTAATTTCAGGAAAAAGCAAGAGTACTGTGGTAATTTCAAGATCCCAGAAGTTTCTTTTATAAATAGAGAATAGCTCTCTAAAGCTTAAGCCACTGGGATCTAATATTTTGTGAGTTGTATAGGTGGTTTCTGCTTCAGCAATTTTGATGACTTCCCAGAGTTTTGAGGCTAATTCTTCACCTCCCATGAGCTCTGTAAGAAGCTCTTCTGCTGTCATCGAGCTTCGAGTAGGCTCATCTGATGCATGATCTCTTATAATTTGATAGAATGCTTCTATAGTTTGCTGCTGTGTATACACCTTAAAATTTCTATAGAGTGCTTCAGGAAGGTTTTGATGCATCCAAAGAGATAGGGATTTATGAGTGCAAATACCTAGGCTCCCCTGCCCTTTAACTGCTCTCACTCCTAAAGTCACAGGATCTGCATCTTTCGCAACAAAAGCACCCAAACGCTCTGAATAGGCTGTAATGTATTCAGAGAATGACAAACTACTTTTAGAGGGAAGATCATCAAGTCCAAATCCATCACTAAGACCTTTGATAAGATCTTTAAGCTCCCCTAGATCGAGTCCGTCACAGATGATAGGATATGCTGTCATTTTTATCGGATCAGGTTTATAGAGCTTACTATCCCTATAAGAGAAATTGAAGATCAACACCCTGAAAGTTCCATCACTTTTTTTTGTGACCTGTGCAGACAAAGAATGAGAAGAGCCATCGGGATGAAAGATTGAAAAAGGAATTAAGGAGCTTTCATCAATGTCCAAATGAAAGGCTTTTGATAAAGCTTGATCAACAAATGCCTCATGATGCGTCGGTCCGCTAGCGTAGGGTTTCTTGGATGGCACGCAAAGAGCTGCCAGTATCAAAGAATCTTCTAGTTGCGAGCGGATGGTTTCTATTTGCTGCCTAGCGAGCGATTTATCAGGCAATTTAGCAGCAAATTCCTCAACTTTCATAAGCTCATAAGCATAAGTGTAGACAGAATGCCACAGTTCAAATTCTTTGAGCCTTTCTATTTCAGGGCCTTCTAAGTCATTGAATGTTTGATGAAAAGCCATCTTTGCCAAAAACTGAGGATCGCTCTTTTTATGACTCACATAATCTTTTATCCAATCCACAACGATCTTTGAAAAAGCTGTTCTTGAACCAGAAAAGGGATGAATGATTCTAATGATATCTTGAGTAAATTCGTGAGGTGGAACAAGGTTTTTTAAGAGAAACTTAAAAAATTTTTGATTGGAGTTAGAGGCAGAAATCTGTACTGCTCTGGTAAGCAGTTTATGATCAATCTTTTCAACCAAGGCATTCAGGGCCTCTTTATGCTCATCATAAAAAATCGAAAAATTGTCTTCGCTTAGTGCTATCACATCTATAAACATTTCAGCTAGCTCAGAAGCACTTAAAGTACAAAATGATGGAGAAGATGCGATAAATTCTTTTTTTGCTTTTGAAAAAGAGCACGGCGTCTCTTTGAAAATGTTTTTTATCAGCAGATTGTAATCACTTTGGTCAAGCTGATCAATAAAGTCTTTAGCTTTAGCTTCTCTTTCTCCCAAGAAGCTTGGTAACCCAAGCATTTTTCGTAAAAAAATCTGGAGGTTATTTTCTCCAGGTGAAGCCTTCGTTTTCTTTTTTGAAGCTGCAAGGAAAACAGAAAGGAGTTCGGTTTCGCTGAGGGCATCAAATAGTTCATGATTTACAACTTTTGCTAAAAAACGTGCGTGCTCGGGATGACTTTCCGCTTTATCGATAATTTTGAAGATGAGTTCTAGAAACTCAACTTTTGACAATGGGGCCCCGCCCTCAGAAGAGAGAAGTTTATCTAATGACAACCCTTTAGAATGAGGCTCTCCAAAAATTCTATCATAAACGACTCTCACTCTGGGGCTTTCTGTTTTAACTTCAAAAGACCTCGGCCGCGAGGTAGGGGTGCCTGGCGAGGAAGTGATCGATTCTAAAGCGCTCGGAATCGGGCTCGCTGAATCTTCTTTCGGAGATAAAGGGTTTTCTTCCCTTCCATCTGGGGATGGGGGTAATGGTAAAATATCCATTACCTCCAACTAACAAAAATTATTTATAATTAGAACTAAATTTAATTTATTAATTACAAATTAATAAACAAACATATTAAAAATATAAAACTTTCTTCTGGGCTATTTTAGGAAAGTTCGAATTAAATTCTTCTGCCAATAAACCAATTAAGCCAGCAGAGGGATGTATGAGGTTTTTTATTTCGATTTACATAACAAGAGATTAGGGGATAAAAAAACTAACAATAATTTAACCACCAAATTTTATACTTATATTAATCATTTTCAGAAGCTTATGATTTTATTATATCGCGAATTCCATTCTATTCAAGCTTCTCCGCAAATTATTATTTTGAAAAATCGTTTTATATATTAATCAGAGCTTAGCAACCCCTATCTAATATGGATCCATTTTTTGAACTCCCTCACACTCCGCCCCCATTTCCAGTAGAACATCCCCGTCTTGTACGCTCGGCGGCAGAGAGTGTAGCCCAGGGAGCTATTAGAAATGCTGCACTCTGGTTAGCTATCTGTAGAGATGCAGCCCCTATCCCAGTTTCAAGGGTAGATAGGCTTTTCCTCGATCTTAAAAATAAAATAGAAACGAGTGATAGGGGTGGATTATCCACAGCGTTTGCGTCTGAAAGTTTCACTGGCTTATCAACCTTAGAACTTAACACTCTGATTTCAAAACTGATCCTAGAAAAGGCAGATAGCTGGTCAAAAGATGAACTTTTTTTCACTTTGGAGGGTTTAACTAATCATCCTAAATGGCGAGATTCAACGAAAGAAGCGCTGTACATGCTAAGTTTGGAAGTTTTTAGAGAACTAAGTAAAGGGGGTTCTGAATCAACTTCGTTTGCTGGGTTACTAAACAAGATTTGGGCACATTCAAAGTGGAGCGAAGGGGGTTCTTTTGAGCCCTCAAATCCCCTTCCCCATATTTTTTTGAGATCTTCGTATAGCAAATACCTTTCATCCCTTATTAGATTTCAACTCAGTCACCCTGAAAATCGGATAGATTTTGTTAAACTGCTACCCCTGTCCGTGGCAGATTTTTCTATAGAAGACTTCTATGAGCTTTATGAAGTTTGCAAAACCACTCCTTCATTGAAAGATGCGTTGTGGGGGTATGTTGCTGGGCTTGAAATACAGGATCTAACTTTGCTGACTTTTTTTTGCGAAATGGCCTTAGAGAATCATGATGAAAAAGCTCTAAAAAGGTTATTTCCCTTTGAAAGGCTAGCTTCCCTTGATTATTTAGACCCGCAGTTACACCTATTTCTTGCAGGCATCCAGAGAGGTTTTTCCCATTTGATGGATAGCCCCTCAGATCCTTTTAGAAAAGTAGTTGTCGATTTATTCAAGGATCTCGTCAGAGCTCAACTGAAAACGCCAGAATACTTAGCAAAAATGCTCTATTTGCAGACTTTTTCAAAAGTTGATCTGGATGCTCGTCATAAATTTGACATGTTAGGCAATAGTTTGCCTTACCTAACCTATCTCTACCAATTGATTTCACTCGAGGATTACAGATCTTCTTTGAGCCATCCTGACCCTCAGCTTGATAAAATAATCTCAACCCTTGAAGCATCGGCATTTTCAGCGATAGCTTCTCTCTCGCTGTTTACACCGAACTATATTGAATATCAAAACCATATGATTCATGAAGCCGAGGCGATGAAACCAGGAGAAGTAAGGATTTTTCCTTTAGTGATTATGGCTTCTGGTAATGAAGGTCATGAAGTTAAAATCGTATGCAAAAAAGAACCCGACGGAAATATTACGATTGAAATTTATGACACTTCTCCATTCAGAAAAAGCATAACAGACAGAGGAAAGGAAAAAATTCTTCCTACTGTTTATAAATCCCTCTCTTTAGAACAAGCGACTCTCTTTTTAGAATTCAAGATGGGAGATGTTGCTGCTGGGCTAAAAAAAATGGGCATTCTTCCTTCTGATGAATATCGGGGGATTACGCCTTCAACCTTATCTCCTGAGCTCTTGGAGGATATGGGAATTACGCCGGAGGATCCTATAAAAGTATATAGTGAAGGATATCGACCTTTTGAAACCCAAAAAATTAACTGCTGTTCATATAAATCCTTGTCTGTTTGGATCCATTCACAATTATCAGAAATAACGTACCTAGAGTATAAAAAACGATCTCAAAACTTACTAATCTCTTCTTTGCGCTCATGTATTGAAACTACGAGGAGTCGCATGGAGAGAATGATGGGGCCAGTCAGCGAAGAAAGCGTACTTTCATTTACAACGAGAGTGTTTAAGCATCCAACAGATTTAGTTGAATTTTTGATTCTTGCTGAAGCAGAGACGAACTATTCAGCCTCAAAAGAGGCAGATATCGCCTCTATTCCACTAGCTGCCGCTTTAAAAGTTGCAATGAGAAATCCTACAGAAGAGCACTTGTATCAAATCTTAAACAATCCTCATTTTGAAGAAATTACGAAAGAGCAACTCTTCGAATTTATCCTTTCCCTTTCAAATTCAAAAGCTCAGAAAGTTTTATTCCTTTTTCAAAAAACATCGCTATACAGAGAGAATAGGGATAGCATAAGAGCGATCATTCTTAGTAGGCTTGAGGGACATCAAAGTGAAGCTGCCGCGATCCCCTTGAATGAACTTATTCAAATAATCCATTTGTTGAGAATCGTCGATATCGATGCATTTGAAGATTTTTTGATGGGCTATCCTTTCAAGGACATTTTTGAAATGACACGAATTTTGAACTATCTTGAAGATCATCAAGAAATTGAAGTTTACGAGATCATGATGAACCGCAATTTACCTCAGCTCTTAAATTGGATGAAGCACATCAATTTAGATTGGTTTTTGACCAAAGTGCAAGATCCCTCTTACTTTGTGATTTATTGCAAAAAACACCAAGAACACTTAAGGGAAGTTTTTACGATAGATCTTGCTGACAAGATCCTTCCTTTTTTTGCAAGCGACATGATCTATTCATATGAAATTCAAAATCTCTTTTTAAATGAGCTTGAAATTTCTTATTTAGCTGACCCTGTGTTTGCAAAACATATCATTTTGAGGCTCATAGAAAACGCCGGTGAAATTCATTCAGAAAAAAAAGAAAAACTAATAGCTATCCTTCAAGAATTTGTGAAAAAGTTTCGCATTCCTCCAGATTCAGAACTATTTGGGGCGATTAATCTTCTTGTAGGTCTTTTGAAAAGTTGAAGATCAAATAAATCTCCTAATATGGAAAATTTCATCCATCTCTATTGAATCCCAATGATCCTTAGGGGTTTTTCTTCTAAGTAAAGAATCGATTAAATCTTTTGTGCGAATCAAAAAAACTCCCATTTTTTCTTTCGATTGGATAGACCAGGTATCATCGATGACAATCGCTACATGGCCTAAATCCAAAATGAGATCTAAAGGCTGTAAATTCCATGAAGAATAGGGTTTGCGCTCAATCTGAACAGCCCTTCCAAAACCGACCATTGCTGAAGTATTTCTTGGAGTATATCCCCCTGAAGCCAAATAAATTAGTCCAGAGCAATCAATTCCATTAAATGTCTTGACCATTTGTTCATAGGGAGAGAGTGGAAAAGGCGAGGGATACCAATCTTGCATAATACTAAGGGGTTTCCCCAGATTCCCTCCCCATAGGTAAGGTCTTCCTTTTTGAAGTAAGAGTATTTCTAGGATCTTTTCTTTTGGAGGACATGTTTTCTTTTGAGTAGGTATTTCAGGAATAGACTTTAAGCTTCTGCAATCAACATAAAGAGGATACTGAGCGGGATATTCTTCGGTTGTTACGCGATAAACATATGAAGTAACTGCTTCATGAACGGAAAAAAAGGTTCCTTCAAAAGCTATCATCTCCAAATAGGCAAGTCTCCCTTTCTGATTGATAGAAAGAGAGCCGTTTTTATGCCCTAGGAATTCATCTAGAGAGGGATCATTGAAAATTGGAGTAGGTAGCGCTGCTATTGCAAATTTCATATATATCTTTATTGAATAAAATAGATTCAGGCTCTACAGTAAAACTTTTACTATTGAAGATACTTAACCCCTTTATATTTTCCTAGAGGATCTATGAAACTCCACAAAGTTGTTAGTCTACTAGTAGCATTCTTACTCAGCATGAGTTTAGTTTCCTGCGGTTCACAAAAAGAAAAGCCCAAGAAAAATCCTTCTCGCAGTTCAAAAGAACAAAATCTTAAAATCAACATTACAACAGAGCCACAAACTCTTGATCCTCGAAAAGTGAGGAACTTGATTGATGTGAATCTTGTAAAGATGTTCAACGATGGACTTGTTCGCGCTGAAAAAGACGACCAATACTCTTTAGCGCTTGCTGAAAGTATTAATAAATCACAAGATGGGAAAACTTACACAGTCCACCTCAAAGACAGCTATTGGTCAAATGGGGATAAAGTGACATCTCAAGATTTTTATTACTCATACCGCACATCTCTTTCTCCTTCCTTTCCTTCTGATTACTCTTATCAACTTTTTGTCTTAAAAAACGCAAAAGCAGTTAAAGAAGGATCGCTACCTTCGAATTTAATTGGAGTAGATTGCCCCGACGACAGAACTCTTGTATTTCATCTTGATCAACCTGTCCCTTACTTTGAAAAACTGCTTAGCATGCCTATTTTTTATGCCGTGAACCAAAAAGTAGATCGCGCGAATTCGGCATGGAGCACATCAGAAAAAACATATGTAGGGAATGGTCCTTTTGTTTTATCTGAGTGGGTTCATCAAGACAAACTTGTTGCGAAGAAGAATAAAAAATACTGGGATCAATCACATGTCCAGCTGAGTAAAATTGAGATGGTTATGGTCACAGAAGACACAGAGCTTAATATGTTCGAACAAGAGGAGCTCAATTGGGTGGGATCACCTCTTTCAATACTCCCCTTAGATGCAATTCCAAGTTTAAAAGAACATGGCGCCATTGAAACCACACCAGCTCTAGGCACAGCTTGGATCCGAGCAAATGTAGATCATCCTATTCTTCGTCACGATGCGATCCGCAAGGCTCTTTCCTATTCCATCAATCGAAAAGATATTGTAGACCATGTACTTCTCGGCACACAAACACCGACAACAGGAATAGTTCCTTCAAACCTACACCTAAGCGATTCTCCTTACTTTGTTGACGGAGATGAGGCAAAGGCGATGGAACTTTTCAATGAAGCTTTAGTAAGTGCCGGCCTCACAAAAGAAGATTTTTCTAAGCTCAAAATGATTTTTGTGCCGACAGAAAGATCAAAAAGAGTTGTAGAAGCAATCCAGCAACAATGGTTTGAAACGTTAGGAATTTCCGTTCAGCTTCAACCTCTTGATGCAAAAGTTTATTTCAACCAAGTGTCTAATAAAGACTATGATCTTGGCTATGGTTCATGGATCGGAGATTTTAATGATGCAGTGAACTTTTTAGAAGTTTTTAAGAACAAATCAAGTTCTACCAATAACACAAATTGGGAAAGTCTTAACTATGCTAAAGCAATTTCTGATTCTTTTTATGCAGCCTCTCCTGCAGAGAGACACGAGCTACTTCATGCTGCTGAAGAAATGATCATTCAAGAGATGCCTATCATGCCAATTTATGAATATAAATGGGTATACATGAAAGACCCCCACCTTAAAAATGCATTTGTTTCCTGCGAAGGATATTTAGATTTAAAAAATGCCTCTCTTGAATAGGTTTTGATGAAAAAAGCTCTCATCCTTTTTGTTTGCATGTGTCCTATTTTCTCTTTTGCAGCTAGCATGCGGCTTTGGAATGATAGTCCTTTTAAGCTCACAGCAGTCATTTTAGGAGCTGACGGCACGAATCTTGCGACCGTGAACTTACAACCGCAAGAAATTTATCAATGGTACCAAGACACAGATGTATTTTCGAATTTGAACTACCAAGTGATCACTCCTTATACTGTGATTTGGTATTGTCAGGAGGGAGGATCTGAGTTTGGTATTCAAGGGAACATCCAGCAGGCCGCGATGATCTCAGCTCAAGGAGCTCCTGATGGAAATAAAGTGTGTAGAGTAGCTAAAAGACCTCAAGCGCGTTAGTTTAACCAAAATAAGAGTAACCTGAACTACTTCCAGGTACTGGTATGCGGCTTTTTGGAGAATCTGGCGATGAGAGGCGTATTTCAAGGTTCCATTCAGCACCCGCTAAATGTTCTACATAATCTCCTACAGTCCACCCTGTTTGCATCTGTGTAGAATTTATAATAAGAAAAAACTCACCTACAAGGTGTAGATTTGTTTGAATTAACTCTTTCAAATCTCGAATGGGCAAAGATGTTTTGCATTCGATGGGCTTTGCTAATTCGTTAAAAGATGGGCGTATCACTACAGGTTTAAGAACGACTCTGACATCCATATTTTTTACTCCAAAAAAGGAAAGAGTATAGAAAATTTGAGATTTTTTCTTACCTAAAAAACTGTGAAGGACTTTTTAAGCAACACTTTCTGCATGAGCTGCTGCTCTTTGAAAAAGGATAGCTAGAGCTAACAGTCTGATCGTTTCTGGAGCAGGCTGGAGATGTCTTTCTCCACAGCAAGGACATGTCTCTTCAGAAGATTCAGCTGCAGGAGCACTAATATCAATTGGGGTGGTGGGTTTTGTTTTAAGAATATAGATCGAAGCTTTTTCAATTCCTGCTACAAGGCCAAACTTAGATAAAGGATCTTTGTCACCATTGAGAACTTTTCCCTTATAAATCATATAAACTTGAGCTACGAGCCCTAGCTGCTCTTGAACCCTTAGATTTAAACTATTTGGTGTAATATCAGGGGAAACTGAAATAGTGCCTTTTGGTTTAAAACCTTTTTCTGTTCCCATAAAAACATGAAGAGAAAGCTCAATGCTGCCAGAAGAGGCCAATGAAGTTAAAGAAGCCATAAAAACCCTTTTTTGTGATTTTGTTTAAAATTTATATCAAAAAGAGAAAATAATTTCAAAAAATATAAAAAGATTATTAGTCATAGTAGAACTTAATAAGACATTTTTATTTTTTAAGCAGGAGAATCCCTGCCGATCCTTCCAAGCGCTGCTGCCATGGCGGTTCTTGCTGCAGGGAGCAATCTGCGTAAGAAAGAGAACTCTTCAGCTTCTTGTCTAGTTAGAAGGATGATACCGCCGGGAGGGATATCTTTTTTTCCTGTGGCTGTCATAATGATTACCTCTTTTTCGTAGGAAAATAGGTAAGAGGAAAGAGGCCTCTCGTTGCTTTTAGACAAAACATGCCCTTTAACGATGAGTAAAACTTCAGAAGAACGGCCTAGTCTTTCTTGAACTAACTGATTGAGATCTTTCACCGTCATGCTTACAGGAACGGTTAGGGTTTCGGTGAATCTTGCTTCTTCTAACGGTTGCAGAGCAAAAGTAAGAGTTTTATCAGTTATTGCTGACATAAAAAGCGCCTTATTTTTATGTCTTAATTATAATTAAAAAAACAAAAACAAGTAATAATTAAAATCTTTTTTAATACAAACAGATTAAATCAAGTTTATAGTCGTGCTCTGCAGAAGGCAACTTGCCGGGATATGATTGTTCTAAAAAGCCCACGCCAATTTTCATAGCTTTCTCGCACTGAGGAAGTAATCGATCATAGTGCCCTTTTCCATAGCCTAGTCTATGCTTATCCTCGTCAAAGACAATACCAGGGACGAGGATACAATCAACTTCTACAGGTCTAATCCTTTCGCACTTATCTGGTATGGGTTCATAAATTCCCCAAGAAGACTTAACAAGGGAATTTTGTAAACTTTTTAATTGATAAAGACCTAATCCCTCGCCTTCAACTCGTGGCAATATAAGTCGTTTTGTGTTTATGACCCACTCGTTAAAAGAGGATAGATCGAGTTCAGATCCAGTAGGGCAAAAGGAAAGAATAACCTCGTGTGGGGAAATAAGATCCTTTATTGAACTTATAAAGCGCTCTTTAGCTTCTATTCGGCGATCTTGAGAGATTCTCTCCCTTCTTGCCAGATAGTCGAGCCTTATGTCCCACTTCTTAATTTGATCTGAGTATTTACTCATCGAGCACAATACCGTTTTTATAAGAAATTTTTTTCATAATGTGCCCTTCCTCATCAAATAAAGTGACTTGCCCGTTTCCTTGAGTAACTTGAGAAATAGGAATGGAATCCCCTCTTTTAAAATACTTCCCTTTTACGAGCTTATCCTGGTCATATTCTTCAACGAGCATAACAGCGCCATCTATATACCAGCCGATAGCGAGGCCTTGTTTGAGGTTATGAGAAAATTCTCTTTCAGACTCTTTTTGTCCATTTTCATACCAAGTGATGACTTTACCATGCACCTCATCTTTGTTCCAATTCATACAAAGCTTAATCTGACGCTCTTTTTCTCCCCACTTTCTTGGATAAAACACTTCTTCTTCTCCATGTTTCATCCCCTCTTTGACATGGTAACGATTTTGCAAGGTTCCATCAGTAGCATAAACTTCCACAGCCCCACATGCTGTCCCATATTGGTATTCTTCTTTTCGCTCTAATACACCTTTTTCAAAGACAGCCTTCATTCCATGACCTTCTTGAACTTCAGCCACTAGTTGTCCTTCTTTTGAGCGATACTCTCCCTGGATTAGTTTACCTTGCTTATATTGTTCGATGTAGGAAATTCCATAAGGATCGGTAAGAAAAGCAATTCCTTCTTTTTGGTCCCCATGATAAAACTCCTGTCCTACTTTCTCCCCTCTTTCATTATAGAATTCTACAACCCCTTCTTTGTGATCCTTATCGTAGGGAATAATCTGTTTTATGCTACCACTAGGGTAGTAGTAGGTCGCCGCCCCTTGTAGCTTTCCTTTTTCATAATGGATCTGAGCAACGAGTTTTTCCTCATCATCAAATACTTTTGCGGGCCCATCAAAAACCCAGCTAATCTTAGCCTCAGAAGAAAGATCTCCCATCCCTTCAATAACATGAGCTAACATGCTGAGAGATCCATTTTCATGCCAGCTACGAAATTCTCCGAAGGCACGACCATTTTTTGCTTCTAGGTACTCATGGATATGTCCATTAGGATGGTAGGACGTGATTTTTGAAACGTGAGTTTCATCTCCTTTTTTCTTATAAAGGCGAACTACTTTTTCATAGGGCTGGGGCTGCAAAAAGTTAATTTGCTCAAAAGCCTTCAGACGTTGTTTTACGCTGACTGTTTCATGGATTCCATTTTTATCTTCTATTTGAATTGAAGAAAGGCTCAGATCTGCAGCTCGATGGGAACAACTGCATAGGGCCATAAAAATAAGAGAGGTGGTAATTTTTTTCATGGGGAGATGTTCCTTTGAATGATTTTAGCATCTATTTCATAGCGTTCAAAAAAATGGGGTGACAGGTTTCTTTTCAGTGAGAATTCTTTAAAAAAGAGCTGAGGCCTTCCTTCCATGCCAGATTGAGCCCCGACTTGGATCCCTTCAACGATTGCTAATATTGTTTCGATGTCTGATTCTTCAACAATCACGGGCTTTTCAAAACGCCACTCGATTTGTTCCAAAGAAGCTTTCTTTTTCTTTTCGCCTTCTTGCAAAAGAACATGATTTTTCTCAAACGAAATTTCACCCAGTTTTTTTTTGATTTCGTAGTTTCCGACATAAGCAGGAATTGTAGAAACTTCAGAGAGGTACTTTTTTTCTGTACTCAGAAACGAGAGAGATTCAAGGTGTTTTCTTAAATAGAGAGGATCAATGGATTGATATTTTTTAAGATAAAAATCGTTTTCTGATTTCTCACTGGCAACCTTTTCTGCTTTTTCTTTGAGCTCGAAAACCTCCTCCCAAATGCGATCCACCTGATGGAGGTTTTGATAGAAAAGAGAAAAAATCCCAAAGGAAGCAGCAAAAGAAAGAATTGGAGGGAAAAAAGCTAAATTCGATAAAGAGATTTTAAAAGAATTATGAGCTTTTATCTTTGAGAACAAAGGAGAAAGTGTGATTTTCACTCTCTCTTGTATAAGTGCTATCTTTTTTAGCATGAAGTAAAGGATCTCCCTTTTCTTTAATCTGTTGAAAAAATTCTTTAAAGAGAGCTGGGTTCTCTCCGGTGAACGTACAATCGAGTTTGATTTTTGTTTCTTGATTTGGTTTTTCTAAGTCGGGATATTGAATGAGTTGATAATGAAAAGAGACAAGGCGGGCATTTCTTTCTAAAAGAGGGTGTGAAGCAACAGCATGTAGTAGCTGCGTGACAGCCCTCGGTAGTCTATGGAAAGGAGCCAGAGGGTTTTTTTTATCTAAGTGGCTGCGAAGCTTCTCTAACGAGATTTCTTGTCCTTCTAAACTTTTTTGAGTGGCGAAAAAATGGAGCGGGGCAGAAGTGATTGGTGCCTTTGTTGATTGGATCATTTCGTTTAAGGAATGACTAATTTGTCTTTGTTGTTTAAACAACACTCCCTTAGTCACAGCAAAAAGGAAAAAAGGCAAGAACAAAGAGCTTAGGGCAAGAGCTTGAATTTTCCTCCGAATCTGTTTCTTATGTTTTGGGCTCAAATCTTCACCACGTCTAAATTGCAACGTGTCATCTGATAAAACATTGAGAGCAGACCCAATTTCTAATGCAAAATAGGCTAATGTTTTCGTATCAAATGTTGATTTAAGAGAATATTCTTGAAAACTCTGAGGGAGGTTTTTTACAAAGAACTCTTCGTCTAAAGACTCTCCCAAAAGTAAATAGTGGTTGATTTTCTTTTCCTTGTCTTTTTCTAAGCAAAACTGAAGAGCTCTTAGGTAATAATTTTCTTTGATTTCTTCAGAGTTTATCCCATATGGGATAAAAACGCTTGTAAGGAGCCTTCCTTCTACGATTGTGAGAAGAGTGCTCTCTTTCTCTCCTGTATACAAAACAAGCAAATGAGGGGCATTTGAGCAGTATTGTTGACAAAATAAGAACAAACTCCAAGGAGCGACCCCCACCCAATCGGGCTCAAATCCTGATTTCTTGACTTCTTCAACATACTTTCTAAGTTGTTCTTTGCGAACGGAGGCAAGTGAAACGAATGTTTGATCTGTAGTTTCATATTGATATTGAACTATTGCTTCCTCAGAAGGATAAGGGAGCATGGCCTCAATTTCAAAAGGAAGAACTTTGCTGATTTGCTTTCGTTTAACAATGGGAAGGCTTAGGGTTCTGTAAAAAGATTCTTTAGTCGTCAAAGAAGAAGAGATCTGAAGCTTTTCTTTAGTATCAAGGGAAAGCGCCGCTCTGATCTCTTCCTCGTCTGCAGAATCGCTAAAGGTCCTAAGGAGGTGGATCTGAATATGCCCCTTTTCTTTAGAGACTTCAGCGAAACTCCAACCCCCTTGCTTTTTTTGTATGGATAAAACTTTCATAGGCTTGTCTTTGTATTGAAATACTGCATGACTTTAAACAGGGCTCTTATTATTCTAATATACAATCTGTTATTGAAAAAGTGCTAAAATGCTTCTTTATCAAATTGTTCAATCTCTTTTTTTTATTTATACTTTAATGCTTCTTGGAAGAGTCATCTCATCCTGGATTCCAAACAGTTACCAATATCGTGTCGTCCATTTCATCGCTTTTTACACTGACCCCTACCTGAATTTTTTTCGAAAAATAATTCCTCCTATAGGGATGATCGACATTAGCGCTATTTTAGCCTTCTTGGCGCTTCGCTTTTTAGAAAAAATCGTGCTTACCTTTGTAGCACATCTTTTGATATGAAAACTATCCGCCCTATTCAATTTGGCTCTTTAGCCCTGAAAAAAAATATTTTCTATGCTCCTCTGGCTGGATGTTCCGACTGGCCCTTTCGTCAAATGTCTGCTCGTTATGAGCCGGGGCTGATGTATTGCGAAATGGTTAAAATGGACGCTCTTGTCCGTCACGAGCCCTCCACCTATCGCCTTTTACAATATGCTAAAGGGATGCATCCTATAGGAGCTCAGCTTTGTGGCTCAAAGCTTCATTTGGCGGCAGAGTGTGCTAAAATTGTAGAGGATTTTGGATTTGATATCGTTGATCTCAACTGTGGCTGTCCTGTGGACAAAATCACAAAAGACTTAAGTGGGTCTGGCCTTCTCAAGCATCCAGAGCTTATAGGAGAAATTCTTCAGAAAATGGTGAGCTCCGTGTCCATCCCTGTGACTGTAAAAATTCGTATAGGATGGGATCAGCACCATATTGTAGCCCCTCTGATCACCAAGATCGCTGAGCAAGCAGGAGCAAAAGCGATTTGCATTCATGGAAGAACAAGAGAACAGGGGTACAAAGGTCGAGCGAATTGGGATGTGATTGCAGAGTGTAAACAGCAGGCGAAAAATATTTTCGTGATAGGAAACGGGGATATTTTTTCAGCGCATGACGCATTAAATATATTTGAGCACACAAGGTGTGATGCTATTTTAATTGCAAGAGGAACGCTAGGTCAGCCATGGATTGTAGAAGACATTCAGCATCTTGAAAAAACAGGCTCTCTCCCCTCTCGAAATGGCCTTTTTCTTAAGCAATCGTTATTAGAGCATCTTGAGTACATCAGACTCTTTCAAAGCAAAAAGCGCGCGATTACAGATCTGCGAAGAGTGAGTTGCTGGTATGTAAAGCACGAAGCAAAAGCAAAACAATTTAGAGAGCAAATCAACAAAATTCAATCTCTTGAAGAAGGGAAAAAAATCATCGAAAACTATCCTTGGGAGCAAATTGAATGTCTCTCATCCCACATACCTGAGGAAGATGATTCTTAGAAGTGAACCTTCACAGAAAGAGTCGCTCCATGCATAGAAATGTCTTCTGAGACATTTTGGTAGCGTGAAAGTGTAGAAGAAAAGACTTGTATTGTTTGGTTTTGTCGGAACCAATATTCCCCTTCATAGGCAAGAGAAACATCGATAAATTGCTTGCACTGGTTTACGTAGGTACCCCATCCGAGACCTAGTGAGAACTGCATAATTGGAGAAAATTGATGGAACTGTTGCTTTAAGTTCACAAACGTTGTGTCACTAGGACTAATTTTATCTTTGTAAGTCACATCAAACAGACCATATACAAAAGAAGCAGCAAGATCTCCTTCAACATAAAATCCGTTACCAATATACCAATTCGATCCTATACCAAGTTCTGGGCCTATCCCCCAGAAATCACTAATGTTTGTAACATAAACAGAGTTCGCTCCCAAAAAAGTTCCTCCACTATAAGTTACCTTTTGAGAGAAATCCAGCCAGCAAGTTTCTAATCCAACATAAGGTTTGATAACAAAATAAGGGCTAAGGAACGCTTCTTTAGAAAAAATAAAATCGATAGCTTGTCTATCAATTTTTCCTGTAGATTTTGCGTTCATTACAGGTTCATCAATGAGGTAAACACTTTGAGATGGTATTACGGGGCTAATTGAACTTGCACTTACAGATTTTGAAGTGGAAGTAACAAATTGGCTATAAAGTAGAGATAGACCCCAGTTATCATGTTCAAAATCATAACCTGCGCCGATACGAAAACCAAGGCTCCAACCAAATTTGAGATCGTACATTTCGCCTTGGCGAGGGTCGACATTATAAGGCATCGCTGTTTTATAACAATAATAGGTGCCACTAGTTCTTGCATGCCAATAAAGGATATCAAGAACGGCGTAAGGACTATTTTGCTCTATATAAAGGCCATTTTGAGGGGGGGTGTTTTTTGTAATATTCTCGTTTTGTGCGAGGTAAGTTGTTGAGATGGAGTCCTCCATTAAAAAGGAGACCTCTTCACCCAAGAGAAGACTTGCAGTACTACATCCAAGAAAAAGGGATAAAAGAAACTTGCCTTTCACAAAGCCCATACTGTTTTTGAATTAAATTTTGATTCTAGCTTTTCTGTATAAAAAGGCAACAATTTTGTAATAAAAAATTTTTTAACTCTAAAAACAAAAAAGGCTAGGAGATTTCTCCCCTAGCCTAAGGCTATCGCAATTTCTAATTAGATTAGAAATCCCAACGAATTGTTAGTTTAGCACCTTGCAACGAAGCATCTTCGCTGTAGCGAGTGATCGTGTTGCTTCTGTTTCTTATCGTTTGGTTAAGACGAACAATATATGTTGTGTCATAACCTAAAGATACCATGATATGATCTTTGTTATCATTGAAGTACTTGTCAAACGCAAGACCAACACCAGCTTGGATTTGTGGTACAAATCTGTGGAGGTCTGCTGTAAGATCAATAACACCAATTGTTGGATCATTGCTGTATGTTTCTACGTGGCTAACATCGAAGTTACCGAAGAAAAGAGTACCAGCCAAATCTCCGTATAAGCTAAATCCATAGCCAAGGAATAATTTTGCTGTCATTCCACCAACAGGACCAAGGCCCCAGAAAGTGTTTTTGTCTTTTACATACACGCTGTTAACGCCAAGGTCACCACCAGTATAGCTTACGTTTTCTTTCATAGAGATCCAAGTAGAAGAAAGACCGCCGAAAGATCTGACAGCAAAAGTTTTGCTAAGGAAATAATCTTTAGCAACACCAGCTGATAGCAAGTTATATTGCCAATCTACTGTAGCAGAAGCTTTTGTAGCAACGTTAAACGCTGTTCCAAGTGATGTAGGAGTTGTTAATGCTTGAGACGCTCTCATTTGCATAACAACGTTATTTAAACCAGCATTAAGATGAGAACTTCCTGAAGTTCCAAGGTATGTATACTGAGCAAGAACTTCCCAGTTGTCATGGTTAGTGATAATACCAACAGCAGCTTCAACTCCAAACTGCCAGTTAGGTCTTACATCTTTAACATTTCCATGAATAGGAGCGTTAGTTGATGAATCAGCATCAGAGAACGCATACTCAGTGCCACCCCATCTTGGTTGTTCGTATAGAACAGAAAATTCTACAAAATAGCCTGCGCCATTTACTTCTGGGCTAGATGGAGCTAAAACAGCACCATAACCATCCATTGCGTTCTCGCCTCTCACTTGAGCCATTTGCTGCTCTAGTTGAGTAACACGAGAATCCATATCCATCCCTGCATGAGCAGAAGCAAACACTACTGTAGCAAGAGCAACAGGAATGTGCTTAAATATGTTTATTGTCATTGTTTACCTCTTGGGTTTTTGCTTAAAATCATGTCTAATGATCTAATTCACCGTATAAACGAATAGGTTTATTTTTTGACAACATTTTTTTTTAATTATGTGTGTTTTTCTACTTTTCCCTGTGCTCAGTTCTTTTTTTAACAACACAAACCGCTAAAAAATAACGTTTTGTGTTTTTTGAAAAAATTTTCATTTTAAATAATTTTCACAATAAAAAACCGATCCTAATAATGCTGTTTTATCTTTTAATACGATTTTAATAGGAATTTTTTCTAATAAAGGCCTCATTCTGCCTTTTTCTAGAAAAGAAGAAATAAACTCACTACTCTTTAGAAAAGGTAAAATTTTCGGCGCTATCCCGCCACCTATATATACTCCCCCTAAAGACATATACTTGAGTGCGCAGTTGCCCGCTTCAGATCCGTAAATAGAACAAAAAAGACGTAAAGCTGTTTGACATGCTGGGCAAGTCCCCTTAAGGCCTTCTTCAGAGATGACCTTTGCAGGGTCTTCGGTTTTCATTCTTTCATTTACATGAAAGCACACAAGTTCTCTTTTTGTTTCGACAAGGAAAAGATAAAGTTCGACGATTCCTTGCCCACAAAGAACTCTTTCATATGAAATGTGCTTTCCATATTTTTTCATTAAAAAGAACAAAAGCTCAATTTCGAGCTCATTGCGTGGCGCAAAGTCGCTATGCCCTCCTTCTGAAGGAAAAGGAGAAAGCTTCCCTTTATTATAGTAAAGCCCCGCTTCTCCAAGGCCAGTACCCGCTGAAACTAGGGCTGCATTTCCCGGGTATCCGGGCTCTCCCTTCTGTAATATATAGTAATCCTCATCCTTTAACACCATAAGTCCATAGGCGTTCGCTTCTAAATCATTAATTAAGGCAACAAGGGGAATTTTGAGATCTTTCGATAAGGTTTTTTGGTCAACAACCCAGGGGAGATTTGTCGCTCTGCAAACTCCATCGCGAATAGGGCCTGCTATGCCAAGGCACATTTTTTCGATCTTACCACTTCCCTCTTTGAGAAAATCTTCTAAAATCAAGGTCAAATCTGGATATTCCTTGCTCGGATATTTTTTCTCTCGAAGAACTTGATACTCACTTTTTTCTTTTGTAAAAAGAGCGAGGTGGGTTTTTGTACCTCCTATGTCTCCAGCTAAATACATGTGCTAACCTAAAATGATTTGATCATTTCATGAAACAATCTTCTTTTTTTTTCTACGGTTTTCTTTTATTAAGAAGGGTCGATCAACCCTCTGCAAAAAGTAGGCTTTCATTCCTATAAAGATTATCTCTTGATTTGGGAATTTCTGTTTTTTGTGGTACAATAGAAAAAAAAGCCGGAGAAAAAAATGGCACAAGCTCAAGATTCAGGAAAAAGAAAAGCTTTAGAACTAGCGATTTCCCATATTGAAAAACAATTTGGCGACGGTTCTATTATGTCGCTAGGCAAGCACTCAGCAAAAAACAACATCCAGGTAATTTCAACGGGCGCGATTGCCTTAGACCTAGCGCTTGGAATTGGTGGTGTAGCTAGAGGTCGTATTATAGAGATCTATGGACCAGAGTCATCTGGTAAATCCACACTTGCAACACACATTGTAGCTAACTGTCAAAAGGCAGGAGGCATTGCCGCTTATATAGATGCAGAGCACGCTCTCGATCCAGGCTATGCAGAAAAAATTGGCGTCAATGTTAACGAGCTTATGATCTCTCAACCCGATTCTGGAGAAGACGCTCTTAATATCGCAGAGATGCTTGCAAGATCGGGCGCAGTAGATGTTATCGTCATCGACTCCGTAGCAGCCCTTGTTCCCAAAAGTGAACTTGAGGGTGAGATTGGAGACACTCATGTAGGGCTTCAAGCTCGTATGATGTCACAAGCCTTAAGAAAGCTTACAGCAACTCTGTCTAAATCGAACACATGCGCGATATTTATCAACCAAATCCGAGAAAAAGTCGGCGTAATGTTCGGCAACCCAGAAACAACAACAGGTGGTAGGGCTCTAAAATTCTACGCATCTCTTCGTTTAGAAATCCGTCGCGTCGCCTCTATTAAAGGTGCTGACAATATTGAAGTCGGAAACAGAGTAAAAGTGAAGGTTGTAAAAAACAAACTGGCGCCTCCTTTTAGATCTGCCGAGTTTGACATTATCTTTAACGAAGGGATATCTCACACAGGATCTGTGATCGATGTTGGCATTGAATATGGTATCTTGGAAAAGAAGGGCACCTGGCTCACATACAAAGATAAGAGGTTTCAGGGAAGAGAAGCGGCTCGCAGAGAGCTTATGTCAAATCCTGCTCTTGTCAAAGAACTGGAGCAGCTTATTTTCCAAAAATCAGCACAAATGAAAGATAAACGTGATATGGGAGAGGTGGCTGTTGAAGATCAGGCTCTCGTTTTAGATGAAGCAAAAGCATAACTAAGCAACATATCTGTCATAAGCGAGATCTCTGGAGTGTAAATTCCTAGAGATCTTGCCATTTCTTGAAACAAAGAAACCTCCCCTTCCACAAGCTCTATAGCCCTTTCCTTTCCAAGCACTATTGCAAAATTTTTGTGATTTTGATTTTCGAGATCTTGATCAATATCAAGCAGGTCATCCATTACTTGAAAAGCAAGACCAAAGTGATACGACAAATCAGAAACCATTTCTAATCGATCCATTCCGCCCCCACCAAAAAGCCAACCAAAGCAAAATGCGCTACGAAATAAAGTAATGGTTTTCAGCTCAATAATTTTTTCCAAATGGTTCAGTGTGTCGCTGCGCGGGAAAAGGTCATAGAACTGCCCCAGCGTCGCTCCTTTGAGTCCAGATGAGTCAGAAGCCACTTCCAGTGCTTTAAAGCAAATCTCCGCGCTTAAAGGGCTAAATTGAAGGGCTTGTCTTGATATACTCTCGCAAGCTTCGTGGATTTTTTTATACGCCTCTGAAATTAGCGCATAACTTGCAAGAAGGGCGATGGTTTCGCCGAATACTACGTGTAGGGATGGTTTGTTTCTGCGAAATGGATCGTTGTCCATACATGGAAGATCGTCAGCGATTAGTGACGCTGTATGAAAATACTCAATCGCAATAGCCGCTTTCGTTACCTGCTCACCGCCGCCAAGTGCGTTTCCTATGCTCTCAACAATTAGGGGACGAAATCTTTTTCCACCGTTCATTAGCGCATATTCACACGCATCTCGAAGTGTGTTTTTTTCACAAAGAGCAAAAATTGATTCTAGAAGTTTTTTTTCAAATGTCTCTTTTTGCTCCTGAAAAAAAAGAGGCTCCGACAGGGGGCTCATTGAACGACTCCTTTTAAGGAAGAGCAAGGCATCGACGTGGTTTTTTTAGGAAAAAATGTTCCTGGGTTTGACACTCCATTACAGCCGAGCATGGATTGATCGCCTATTATGGCACCAAGTTTATAAAGGCCTGTAGAGATCTTTTTGGGGTTTCCTGGAACAAAAATCTCTTTTTTTGTGTGTTTAAGATTTGCCGTAATGAAGCCTGCTCCCAAATTGACGTGATTTCCTAAAATGGAATCTCCTACATAATTAAAATGTGGGGCTTTTGCGTCACATAAAAAGACGCTCCTAATCACTTCGCTAGCATGTCCTATAACACACCTTTTTCCTAGCACAACAAAGCCCCTCACGTAGGCCCCATGACGGATTTGGCAATCTTCTTCAAAGATACAAGGGCCTTTAACAAAAGCTCCCGGCTCAATCAATACACTTTCGTGTGCAAAAATGGTTTCTGCATTTTCAAAATAAACTCCTGGATATCGCTCCATTTTTATAGGAGTTCCTCTTGTCTTTAAAATATAAGCTTCTAATCTAGGCAAAGCATCCCATACAAAATGACAGTCATCGAACATTTTTTTATGTGGAAAAGCTGAAAGATCAAAAAAGCTCTCTGGACTATACGAAAACACATCTACCTTCTTACGCAAATATAATGACAGAGTATAAAACGACCTTGTGTTGTCGACAAGAAAAGAGCAAAGCTTCCACAAGTTTGAAAAAAAGAAGAATTATATATTTGTGTTTTTCTTCTTCTTCTTGCGCTGTGGATTTGTTCATAACCTAGGCGAAAGGATCATGGCGGAATTTTTGTAGACAACTTGTCAATTGGGTGATCAAAAAGGGGGTACATTTGAACGGGTTTGGTTTTATTCAAAATCGTGAACGAACAATCGACAGGGTTGTTGACTGCCTTTCCACACAAAAAAAATATAAAATAAATCGGCTAGAAATTGGAAAAAATGGCTCAGACGGCCCAAGAAAACCCTAGAAACAGCCTGGGATTAGTCTAAAAAACAACCCACAGCCTCAAAAAAAGCTTCTTGCTTTTCAACGAAGGGAAAGTGGCCGCAATCATCAATTACTAAAAGCAGGGAGTCTGGAATCGCTTCATGAGTTGTTTTTGCCGTTTCTAGGGGAATAATATCGACATCTCCGTGAACGATCATTGTTTTACAAGAAAGATGAGAGATCTCTGGAAGAAAATCGAAATCAGTTTTAAAAAGACGATCTTCAAAAAGCTGTTCTGTTTGCCTATATTTTATGTTGGCAGCGGGGGAGTCTAGTGTGTTAATTTTATAAGCGTCGTCTTCGTGGGCGCAATAAAACTTGTAAATAAGAGTCGAGTAATCAGAAAAAAGTTTTGGATCTCCTTGTGCAAAGAGAGGGTTTCTTGTGATCTCTTCAATTTTTTCAAAATGGGGCCCAATTCGCATCGCCCATTCTTCCATAAAAAGAGTAAAGCCAGCTGAGTTGAAAGGCACTGGACTTATCAGCGCGAGGCGATCTACAGTACTAGGGTGGTTGATTGCATACTTTGCAGCAACAAGCGCCCCCCAAGAGTGTCCAAGAAGGGAAACTTTCTTTAGACCATAGAATTTTCGAATGGCTTCTATATCTTCGCTAGAAACTTCTAAAGTGAGATCTGAGAGATCTTCTTTTGCTGTAGATTTTCCACTGTTTCTTGGGTCATAGAAAATCACGAAGTGGTTTTTTGTAAGGGGAGACAGTTCATTTATTAAATACTCTTGGGAAAGCCCTGGGCCTCCATGAACGATGATAAGAGGGGAGCCTGATCCTAAACTTCTGCAGTAAACTTGAGCATCGTCGATTTGAATGGTCTGCTCATGAAAAGAGATGGCTTTCAAATTACCAAAAAGAAACAAAGGGGAAAAAAAGAAAAGCGCAAAAAATTTTTTCACAAACAAGCCTTGTAAAGCCACAAATATATAAGGAAAGGGGTTTAGAATCTACTAGGTGAAAAAATATCTAAACTTGTGTGCATTCTCCATGAAGCTCATAATTGTCCTCTTAAAAGTGGAGTCTTTTGTGAAAAGATTTAAAAATTTCTTGTTTGTCTTGCTATTTGTTTTTTCTCCTTCAAAATCTTGGGCTTCACCCGGCTTTACAGCCCACGTTAACAATATTGACATTTGGTATGAAACTTTTGGAGATAGAAAAGACCCAGCGATTTTATTAATTATGGGGGGGCTTTGTCAGGGGATTCTATGGCCTACAGAATTTTGTGAAGCTCTGACAAACGAAGGATTTTATGTTATTCGATATGATCACAGAGACTCTGGACTTTCAACGTGTTTTGATTTCACAAAAAAACCTTATAACTTAGAGGATATGGGAGTCGATGCTATGAGCCTCTTAGACACTCTTGGTGTAGAAAAAGCGCACCTCTGCGGTCTTTCGATGGGAGGCCCTATAGCAGAGATGATGTCTGTAAAATTCCCAGATAGGGTTGCTTCTCTTACATTAATTGCGACGACGATTGATTTACGTCCAAGCTCTCTTTCATATGATAAAGATTCTATAGAAGGGTTATCTCTTCCGGGGCCCACAGATCGATATTTAGAGTGGATGCATGAATTTTTAAAAAACCCACCACAATCACAGGAAGAGGCCCTTCATCGAAGAGTTGAAGCTTGGAGTATTTTGAATGGCGATGTAGTTCCTTTTGAAATGAGGCGATATTATGAATTGCATGCTGAGTTTTTAGAGCGTGCAGTACATCCAGAGTCTCTCACAAACCACATGGGGGCCATAAAAAACTCGTTTGAGCGTATTTTAACAGTTCCATACGAAGTAAAAGTGCCTACGGTTGTAATCCATGGAACAGAAGATCCTATTCTTCCTCCGATACACGGAAAAAGTTTAGCGGAGGCTATCAAGGGATCTAAATTTGTACTAGTGGAAGGGATGGGGCATGTTCCTAACAAAGCATTTTATTCTATTTTCATCCAAGAAATTAAAGGCGTTATAAATCAAGCTGTTTTAAAAAAGAGAGAGCTTGCAGGAGTTCTATAGCTCCTTCTTTTTTTTCACGTCTGAGGTCTTTTACAATCTGGCAGGCAGGGATATCATATTTTTCATGAAAATACTTCAAACTGTGACTAATTGTAGAATCAGATAGTTTAACTTCGATGATTTTTTCAATATTATCACCATCAATAAGGGCAAAATCCACTTCGTTTTTTTCTTTGGTTTGCAAGTAGTGGAGAGAAGCTTCTCGGGCTAAATAATCCCGTTTAGAAAAACAATGTTTTAAGAGGCATGTAGCAACAAAGTTTTCAAATTTTGCGCCAGCGCTTGTTTTTACGAGACCCGTATCAAAAAAATAGATCTTAGGTTCTTTAAGAAGGCTTCTTGCTATATTTTTAGAAAATGGTGTTATACGAAAAACAATATAAAGAGCTTCTAAAATTTCTATATATTTTTTTACTGTATGGGGAGATATTGCTACATCTTCAGCGATGGAAGAATAGGAAATAGGGGAGCCAACTCTCAAACGCAAAAGTTCAAAAACAAGTCTAATCGCATTGACATTTTGTATTTGATCAAATTCGAGCACATCTTCTCTCAATAGAGAATCTACATATTGCATTCTCCATCTTCCTGCCTGCACAGAGTCTTCAGCTAAAAACGGTTCAGGAAAGCCACCTCTCTCTAAAAAATGATCAATAGTATAGGGAGTAGAGATTTTGTCACATTCGGCAGGGGAAAGGGGTAGGAGTCTATGCATAAAATAACGGCCAGCCAAAGAATCTCCCGCATTTGTAAAAACTTCAAGCCGAGCACTTCCAGTAACGAGTATTTTTTGATGAGAAGGTTTAGTATCAAAAACGCCTTTTAAGAAGTTTTTCCACTGAGGCATTTTATGGATTTCATCAAAAATTAATAATTCAACAGAAGGGAGCCAGGCTTCTTCTTTGATCATTTTTTGATCTTCCAAGCTGTCATAATTGAGGTAAAGAGAAGAAGAAAACTCTTTTGCAATAGACTTTGCTAAAGTGGTTTTGCCAGCTTGTCTTGGCCCCGAAAGCAAAACCATCTTTTTTTGAAGATCCCTAAGAATCGCTACTTTTTGATATCGTTCCATATTGACTATTTTGCACGGCAATGCAAAAAAGTCTAGACTATTCTGCAATTCGCTGCAAAAAAGTCGATTAGAAAATGATCTAAGAATCTAATAGATAGGGTGTTAACTTTTTTAAGAAACTTCTGGGTGAGAGGCTTTGAACCTCCGACCTCTAGCATCCCATATTAAGGGAAGTGATTTGCTTGAAGTTTAGAGATCACTTTACCGGCGCCGGTAAGCCGATCCTCAGTTGGTTACATTTTGTAACCGACTCTACTAGGTACGAGTATGTGCAATTTTTTTAGGCAGAGCATTGCAAAAATAAAATGCCCAACCGCTGCATGAGAAACGTCTCTCTTATAAGTTATTTTTTTGAATGGTAAATCCAGGAGAAAATATCCGGCAAATGTTCCCAAAAATACTCGAATGGTCGTAGATCTTTCACCTGGTGGTACAGCATATTGTTCCATTCAGATAAAAACTCCGACCTTAGAGGATGTTGCTCAATCGTTACCAGATTGGGCATCGGCATCTTTTTAAACGCGCACTTGCGTTGAAGGGACTCTAAGAGTTTTTCTATATCACTCAATCGATAACGCTCTTGGTAAAGATGAACAACGTCATATAGATCACGGGGCCGCGCTCGTTCAGCCAAAGCTCGTAACTTTTCAGCGAAAATTTCTTCATAGGAGTAGCTTAGGATTTCGGGCGTATCAATTGGACAATCGGAATATTCATGGAAAATCTTTCGTTTTTCAGGCTTAAGTACTATTTGTTCATTAGCAGTGAGGTCCAATTTGATGGAAGGATAAGGAATTGGCTGTTTCAAGGGGCCTTTATAGGATAATTTACCTTGAATAGAGAAGCTGCGATGAGGGTCTAAGGAGATCAGATTTTTGGGGATTTCGATTCCCGACTGCTCATAAATCCATTGTGCAATCTGTTGTAAGACAGGTCGTAGCGACTCTTCTTTGATTTGCTCAGCATCCAACAGAGTGAAATCTAGATCTTCGGAAAAGCGATACTTATTGAAAAAGCATTTCTTAAGGCATGTTCCTCCCTTAAAAACCCAT
>CAYSAJ010000009.1:0-41535 GCA_964429005.1 uncultured bacterium
AAAAAGGCTAAAAACTCAAAAAAGGGACTTTATCTTGAGTTAGGAAACAGAGCCAAGGGTGTTAATACTTATTATTTTAAATCATGAAAATTATTATTTTTTTGATATAATTTTACTTAAATAAAACAGGAAAAACATTATGGCATCAACTTTATGTGGCCCATGTATTAGACATTTTTTACCTACTTTACAAGGAACCCAAACCTATACTGACATCCCTATGGCTGCTATTAAAAACAGCCTTATTGGAACTCGCTTTGAAAGGGTATGGGCCTTAGCATCTCTCGGAGGAGCGATCTTATCGACCATTGAAGCGACTATTAGAGTGACTTACGCAATTTTAACCGCCACCCCTTTTGGATTAGCTCAACTTGAAAAATCCATCCGAGGACAAGCTTATTTATCTAGGTTTTCAGGCAGAATGATCCTAGACTATTATGATAATGCCCTTCGCATGCAAGCGTGCCTAACAAATTGTGGTATATTTATCAAAGAAATGTGTGTTGTTCCCTTCTATGGGATGCCTTCCTCCACTCCTACAGGTTCTCCTGCTGGTGCAGCTTCTGGCTCAGCTAACAATGCAGCGCCTGCTGCTGCTGCCTCTCAACCTACTGCTCCAAGAACTAGGGAGGTAATAGAAGCTGAGATCGGACAAGTAAGTGCGGCTATTGCAGCTCAAGAAGGTGAGTTTGCACGAATTCAAGCACAATACAATTCGATTCCAGACGAACCAGCTAATCATGATAGGATTCAGCCTCTATTCTCACAGCTAACTGAGATTGCAGCTTTGATACAAGCAAATCAAGACCGACTGCTAGCTCTTCAACAAGAATTAAGGGCACTTTAATACTTTTTTCTTCATGTGCTCTATGTTTTATAGAGCACACTCTTTACTGTTTTTTATTTTAAAGCCTATTTAAGCCAACTTCAATCAGACTTTTAAGAGACAAAAAGATATACTCCCCCTGTTCGGAGGGAATCCATGGACTACGATATCATTGTCATCGGCGGAGGCGCTGCTGGTTTTTTCTCAGCTCTTATTGCAAAGGAAACTAACCCCAGTTTACGGATTGCCATTCTAGAAAAAACAGGGGCTCTTCTCTCCAAGGTGAAAGTATCAGGAGGAGGGCGCTGCAACGTAACCCATCACTGTTTTGACCCCCGACTTCTTATTAAAAGCTACCCTAGGGGCTCTAAAGAGCTTTTAGGATCTTTTCATCAATTTCAACCCTCTCACATGATTGAGTGGCTAGAGGCAAGAGGTACCCTTCTTCATACTGAGCAAGACGGGAGGATGTTCCCTGTCACTAATTCTTCAGAAACGATTATTGCTACTTTTCTAAAGGAAGCTAGAAAGCTGGGCGTTGACATCCACACAAAAGAAAAAATCACGAAAGTGACCTTTCTTGGAGACAATCATTTTGTTTTAACAAGAGAAGATGAGAGTACCCTTACCTCAAAGGCCATTATCTTGGCGACGGGAGGAAGTAGAGAAGGGCATGGCCTCGCTGCCAGCCTAGGGCATCATATCATTGACCCTATCCCCTCTTTATTCACCTTTCATGTACCTACCTCCTATCTTAAAGAACTCAGTGGTATTGCACTGCCAAAGGCAGAGGTTTCGATTCAAGATACATTATTTTCATATGGGGGACCTCTTTTGATTACCCATTTTGGATTCTCAGGCCCTTGCATTTTAAAACTCTCTGCGTTTGCTGCGCGCTACCTCCATGATCATGAATACAAAGCAACCATACGCATCAACTGGCTTCCAGATCAAAAAGAACATGAAACTTTTGATCTGCTCTTGCGTTGTAAAATGGAAAGACCTCAAAAGCAGGTCATTCTCGACAATCCTTTTACCTTCCCCAAAAGCTTTTGGAAGACCTTCTTAGAACATCTAGGAACCAAATATGAAGGTTCATGGCAAACCCTTTCAAAAGGAGATGTCCAACTGCTAGCTGCAAAACTTCATGGTGATCTTTTCCATATTGATGGAAAAACTCTCAACAAGGAAGAATTTGTAACTTGTGGTGGTGTTGATCTGAAAGAAGTGAACATGAAAACACTAGAGAGTAAGTTCTGCAAAGGTCTTTATTTTGCAGGAGAAGTTCTCGATATAGATGGTATCACAGGAGGATTTAACTTCCAAAATGCGTGGACAACCGGATATATCGCCGGAAGTAATGCTGCTCAAATAGAGCTCTAAACAAACTTCTTTTGATAGAAGTGGCAATATGGTGATTTGCCTGTCTTTTTGTAATAATCTTGGTGATACTCTTCAGCAGGATAAAAAACAGAGGCAGGAAGTACGGCAGTCGACACTTTGGTTTGTTTTTCGAGTTGCTTGATCACTTCTAAAGCCACTTTCTTCTGATCGCTTGTGTAATAAAAAATCGCAGAGCGATATTGATGTCCAAGATCGGGCCCCTGTCCATTTTCTTGAGAAGGATCGTGAATTTCGAAAAAGAACTTCACCAGCTTTTCATACGAGATTTTTTTCTTATCATAGAGAACTTCAATCGCTTCATAGTGACCGGTCAATCCTGAGCATACTTCTTCGTAAGTAGGGCTTACAACCCACCCTCCCGTATAACCAACGCTCACTTTTTTGATGGGAAGGGTTTTGAAAAGATGCTCTACCCCCCAAAAGCAACCTGCTGCAAATAGAGCTTTACAGTACCCTTCCCTTGTTTTTGCAGGGATAAATTCCATGCTAAGGGAGTTTACGCAGTGGCGGAGATTTTTGGGCGTGAGCCCTTCCCCTTTAAAAACGTGTCCTAGATGCCCTTTGCACCTGTTGCATACGATCTCGATTCTTTGACCATCGGGGTCAGGCTTCTTTCCCACAGCCCCTTCGATTTCATCATCAAAAGAGGGCCAGCCACATTCTGAATCAAACTTATGCTGTGAGAGGTAAAGAGGGAAATCACACTGGGCGCAGCAGTACACCCCTTGATCTTTATTTTCTAAAAGCTCCCCGGTGCCTGGCCACTCTGTCCCTTTATGGAGGATGATCTCTTCTTCTTTGGGGGTAAGTTCATGGTAGCGTTTCATGTCAATTCTCCATATATCACTTTCTATATCAAAAAGATAAGAATAAATAAAAGCTTTTCCCTGAAAAAAGCCTCTTTATTTTATACTCTTTAGACAAAAAGAGTTTTTTATGGATCCTTTGTCCCTTTATTCTGCCCTTCCTTCAGCTTATAACCTATCCCTTGAAGATTGGACAAATTGGGCCTTATCCCATAAAGCTCCCAAATTTGTTGCTAAACAAATTTTGAGCTGGATTTATCAAAAAAAGCAATCTTCACCTGCAGAATTCACCAATATCCCCCTAGCCCTTCGAGAGCTTCTTGCTAAAGAATTTTCGTTTGCTTTTCCTGAGATCGCATCGAGGCTAAAGTCCCAAGACGGGAGTGAAAAGCTCCTTCTTAAAACTCATGATGGCCTGCTCATCGAAATGGTAATTATGCCCTATGAAAACCGCTCTACGCTCTGCCTTAGCTGCCAAGTAGGATGCAAAATGGGATGTAACTTCTGCCAAACGGGGCGTATGGGACTTACCCGGAATCTGACCTCTGGAGAAATCCTGACCCAGCTTCTTCTCGCTGATACCCTTCTTAAAGAAAATGATCCTGAGTCTAGGATTACCAATGTGGTCTTTATGGGGATGGGAGAGCCTTTAGACAACTATGAAGAAGTGGTTAAAGCTTGCAAGATCATGATCGATCCTGATGCTTTGGGGCTCTCCAAGCAGCGTGTAACCATATCTACATCAGGACTCATCCCTGAAATTGAGAAACTAGGCCGAGACCTTCCTGTAAGGCTCGCCATTTCTCTTCACTCAGCAAATCCCAAAAAACGAAGTGAGATGATGCCGGTGAACCGAAAATATCCCCTCGATGAGCTCAAAAAAGTGCTCATGAGCTACCCAGCCCCTGCTCGCCTTGGTATCACCTTTGAGTATGTGATGATCGAGGGGGTGAATGATTCTATGGACGATGCTAAGCAGCTCGTTTCTTTTCTCCATGGGATTAACGCCAAAGTGAACCTCATCCCCATTAATCATTTCCCAGGGATGGAGATGTCTGCTTCAAGTAATGCCCGTATTAAGGCCTTTCAGAAATATCTGACAGACCGCTATATCCCAGCCCCAGTCCGCTACTCAAGAGGGCAAGACATTAGCGGAGGCTGTGGACAGCTCGCCGCCAAGGCAAAAGAAGAGCTTCATATGGACCCAAGAGTGCTTCAAAAGCAAAGACGCTCCGAAAATAGAGCGAAATAAAATTTTAATTATTATAAACACCTAATAATTATTAATTTAATTTACCTCAAGCCTTTCAGCAAATTAATAAAATCTTTATAATTCAGATCAAAACAGAATTATTGGAGTTCTTTATGGCTTCTTTTGAAGGATTTTTTTCACCCCTTGTAAAAACGGGACTAATTGAGGCATATGGCGCTGCTCATGGAAGTGATGAGCAACCAGGTGTAGGCCAGCTTTATGCAACAGGCAAAAGCCATACGGTTAGAGTATTTGAAGAAAACGCAGGCCTTACTCAACCAGCTGGAGCTGCTGCTGGAACTGCTACAACTGTCCTATCTCTCCTAAGTAGTGCTGCTAGGGCCGCAGCCGGGGCTGCTCACTCTAGTGCTCAATATGCTGCAGACGCAGGTGTAATTCCTCCAATTGTAACAGCCTTTACAGCTAGAACAGTAGCTTCTGCGAGAGTCTCTCAAGCCCAGACAAGAAAAGGAGCTGAAATTAATGCTCTTTCTGAAAAGATCGCAACAAACTTTATCCATCATTTGATTCCTCTTGCAGCGGCTTCTTTAACATTAAGTACACTTCGATACCACATCACAAGTCCTTTTTCTAAAGAGCCCAATAAAGATCCACGTTCGGGTCGATCTCAGTTGGATGTTGCTATAACTAGCATCAAAAAAAACATTGTTCTCATTTCTGCAGCAAACCGCCTCGCTTCTTTAGGTCTTGCCATCGCCTCTTTAGCTTTAAGCGTGACCTATCTTGCGATATCTGTTTTATCAGGGTTAGCGGCTTTGATCGTAGAATTAGGCAATCTTCTTTTCTTATCTCATGAGACTAGAGCCAGAGATTTCTTTGTTGTACAAAGCTCTCAAGCTTTAGCCATGACAGCCCTTTTCATCGCTCATGTGATTGGGATATTCCACCTCGATACAAGAGATGGTTTAGTTCTAGAGCTTGGAAATGCCTTCTCTGATAGAAAAGCGATCAACGAAACAATTGATGCCCTATATCTTGTCAAAACGCCATCCGCAGCTCCTAGACGTCGATAAAACTCATTAATCTTTGTAAATGATTAAAGAGATGCTTGAATAGCATCTCTTTTTTTAATTAATAATTAAAATAATATTTATTATATAAATTAAATATTTTTTCATTATAATAATGTAAAAATTAAAACGAGTAATTATGAGCTTATCTTTTAATTCTTCACATTGTAGATCTCAAACACTAACCCATCTTTTTCCAGAGAGTGGCTCACCACAAGCAGCAGAGCTTCGTGGATTTGGCTTCTTTAAGGGATTGATGGCACTGACTGCTGGATGGTTTATACAAAAGATTGCAACTACAGGTGGCAGTTTTTATGCAGATGAAGAGAGAAAAATTACAACTTACCCTTCAATAATTGTAAGACAAACTCATCAAACAAATGTTGAAGGAGTAGGATTAGTTACAACAACTGATGAGACAAGAGTACGCGATCTAAAAAGAAAGCAAATCAACAACGAAATACGATATTTTCAACTTGAGGATATAGGAAGCAAAGCCAGCGAAATTGGTTTCAAAATATGTCGTTTCCCAGGAATTTTAGCAGCTCTTTCCATCTCTGTCTTTCGCAAGCATGTCACAAGCTCTGCTTTTACTCTCGCAAGATTTAGGCAGTTTGATCCTATTGCTACAACTCGACGAGGTCAAGTTGCTGACCCCTCTGCACAGGAAAGATATCGAGAATCTTGTGATCGTCAACATACTCTACTCGGTCGTATTTCTTTATGGGCAAGACTAGCGATTGTTCCAATTTCTCTTGTAAACCGAATTTTATCTTTAGGATTTGCTCTTTACTTCTCTGCAGCAAGCGTTGTTAAGCTAGCGGAGGTCGTATTTTATGGAATCAAAAAAGCGTGCGTTACAAATCCTGAGACGAAGCGAATCGTTGCTGAAAAACTTTTTGTTCACTCATCTCAACTTAGAGCTGTTGGGCTTCTCGCTCTTGCTCACTTTGTAGGTATTGTATATCTCGATCTAAAAGACTATTTAGTCCTTCGCTTAGCAGATGAATTTTCTAATAGATCACTTATCGGCTCACAAATTGATCGAGCTCAATTTATTCCTGAGAGAGAAGCGCAAGATGGTGACATTGTAGTCATCCACTAAAAGAGTCTCTTTTCTTGCAATTAACTCGCCATGTTCTTATAGCCTGAAAGAAAACGGCAGGTTATGTCTACCCATCCTTATTCCCTTTTTACCGATCAAGATATCTACCTCTTTAAAGAGGGAAGACATTTTGAGCTTTATAAAAAGCTTGGATCTCACATTTGTGAAAATGAAGGAAAGAAGGGAGTCTACTTTGCTGTTTGGGCGCCAAACGCCTATCAAGTCTATGTTGTAGGAAATTTCAACGGATGGAACCGCACATCTCACCCTCTTTATTGTAGATGGGATAGCTCAGGGATTTGGGAGGGGTGGATTGAAGGGATTGGGCCTGGTGAGCTTTATAAATACATCATAGCTCCCCATGGTGGAGGTGAGTGGCTTGAAAAGGGAGATCCTTATGCCTTTATGTGGGAAGATCCTCCAAAAACAGCCTCTATTGTTTGGGATTTATCGTTTTCTTGGGATGATAAGGAATGGGCAGAGTCGAGGGGACAGAAAAACCCTTACGCCTCCCCTATTTCAATTTATGAAATCCATCTAGGATCATGGCGTAGAAACTGGGATGGCTACTCACTAAGCTATAGAGAAATGGCCTACGAGCTCGCCAAATATCTAAAAGAACTTGGTTTCACCCATGTAGAAATGATGCCTGTCATGGAACATCCTTTCTTTGGGTCGTGGGGTTATCAAAAAGTAGGATATTTTGCTCCGAGCTCCCGTTTTGGCACTCCCCAAGATTTTATGTTTTTGATCCAAGAACTGCATAAAGCAGGCATTGGAGTGATCTTAGATTGGGTTCCTTCTCACTTTCCTACAGACCCTCATGCTTTAGCTTTTTTCGATGGTACTCATCTTTATGAGCATGAGAATCCCCAAAAGGGATTTCATCCCGATTGGCATAGCTATGTATTCAACTATGGACGGCATGAAGTGCGCTCTTTTTTAATCAGCAGCGCGAGTTTCTGGCTTGATGTCTACAAAGCCGATGGCCTTAGAGTAGATGCGGTTTCTTCAATGCTTTATTTGGATTATTCCCGAAAAGATGGGGAATGGATTCCTAATGAATATGGTGGAAAAGAAAACTTAGAAGCGATCTCTTTTATCCGTGAGATGAATGAGCATCTCTATGGGAGATTTCCTCATATCATGATGATGGCTGAGGAATCGACTGCGTGGCCTATGGTTTCCAAGCCGACCCATATAGGAGGCCTCGGATTTGGTTTCAAATGGGACATGGGATGGATGCATGACACCCTCCGCTATTTTTCCAAATCACCGATCCACCGCAAATACCACCACAGCGAACTCCTTTTTAACATGTATTATTTCTACAATGAAAACTTCCTTCTTTCCTTATCTCATGATGAGGTGGTGCATGGTAAAGGCTCACTCCTCAGCAAAATGCCAGGTGACATGTGGCAACAGTTTGCAAACTTAAGACTTCTTTATAGTTACATGATGACACACCCAGGAAAAAAACTTCTCTTTATGGGAGGAGAAATCGGGCAGTGGAGTGAATGGAACCACGATGGAGCTCTTGATTGGAATCTCCTATCCTATCCTTCACACCATGGGATTTTTAATCTTGTTAAAGATCTACATACCCTCTACAAATCCCATCCCTGCCTTTATGAAAGAGATTTTGCATATGATGGCTTTGAATGGGTCTGTTTGCACGATAGTGAAAATAGCGTGATTGCCTATCTTCGAAAAACGACAAATGAAGAACTGCTGATCTTTTGCAACTTCACTCCTGTTCCAAGGCATGATTACACCGTGGGACTGAAAGGACACAGCTCATGGCAAGAGATCTTTAATAGTGACAGCGTTCAATATGGAGGAACAGGAAACTATCATGCAAAAGATCCTATCCCCACTCATAGCAACTTTGGAGGTTGCGATTTAACTGTGACTGTTCCACCTTTAGGAGCGATTATTTTTAAGAAAAAATAAAAGCGAGGGCTTATTCATTCTCTAAAGTAATTAATCTATTTATGCCGCTTTTTTTATCACTTTCGGCTGATAAATACCCTTATCAATAATTTCTAAAAGTCGTAAAGCAGCGTGGCTAGGAGATCTTTCTCCTGATTCCCATGAGCGGACAGTTTTGACACTAACATTAAGTACAATTGCAAAGACGCCCTGTGAATATTTTCGTTTAGCTCTAATTTCTTTGATATCTTTTGCTGTGTATTGTGCAGGAGGAGCAGGTAAGTCTATGAATTTGCTACGTAAAGTTTTTTTTCCTTTTTCGTGAGCTAATGCATCTTCTAGACCTTCTTTTAAATCTTTAAAAAATTTACTCATATTTTATTCCTTTTTTAGTCTGTCCGTTAAATTTTTTAAAATCTTTTTCTCATCACTTGACAGATCTTCTTGCTCATTTTTTCCATATAACAGAATAAGGAATAATTTTTCTTTTTCTGGAATATCGATGTAGCAAACTCTGAAACCTCCGCTTTTCCCTTTACCTGAAGATTTTAAACGTATTTTTCGGATCCCTCCGGTGCCTTGAATAACATCACCTATCTTTGGATCCGATACTAATTCTTTTTCAAATTCTTGAAAATCTTCAATAATCAGCTTTTTTTGATGAACAAGCTGATCTAAAGTTTCTGAAAATTTTCGAGTCTGAATAATTAATCTTTTCATTAATTAAATATACCACACAGTAGTATATTTGCCTAATCATATTTACTCGTTTTTGCCAGAATTTAAGAAATTATTTTATAAATTAGGCATATTTAAAAGTTCCTAAAGAGCCTTAAAAACAACGCTGCTGTAGGAACTGAGTCGATAGCTTGACTCATTGATACGCTTTTCTGTCCCTTTCTGGCGAAAATCAAAAGGGGGCTCTGCAAAAGTATCTACGATGACATGCCATGATTTTTGAGAGGGAGGAGAAGGAAGTCTGATTTCGATTTCATCTTTGGTAGCATTAAAATAGATGAGAAGATGATGCTCTTTGTCATCGATGAGTGTACATCCTAGAAAAGGGATAGGATCATCCCAAGCAGGTTTTAATGGCTCTTTTCCATGCCATAGGATTTCTTTATCTCTAAGAAATTTTGTCTTACGTAGTATAGGATGCTCTTTTCTTAGCTGAATGAGCAGAGAAACAAAACGAAAGAGCCCTTCATTTTTAGTCAGCTCATTCCACTGAAACCAGTTGATCGAGTTGTCTTGAGGATAGGGATTGTTATTACCATGCCTTGTATGTCCATATTCATCCCCCATGAGGAGCATCGGAATCCCTTGAGATAATAATAACGAAACAAAAAAGTTTTTCATTTGGCGACGACGAAGGCCTTGGATTCCAAGGTCAGAAGTTTCTCCTTCGATGGTACAATTCCACGAGAAATTTTCGTTATTCCCATCGCGGTTGAACTCGTGATTGGCTAGATTGTGTTTTCTTTCATAAGAAACTAAATCCTTTAAGCTATACCCATCATGCGCTGTAATAAAATTGATGCTGCTTTGAGGAAATGTCTTTCCATAGGTAGGCTCAGAGCCACAAAATGAAGCGGCCATATGATTTTTGCTTCCAAGGTCGCCCCGAATAAATTTTCTGATATTGTCACGGTAGATTCCATTCCACTCAAGCCAGTGGGGATCAGCATGGGCAAAACGTCCCACTTGATAGGCTCCTGCCGCATCCCAAGGCTCAGCTATTAAAATTTTATCTTTTAAAAGAGGATCCTCAGCGATTTGAGCTACTAAAGGGGCGGGATCAAGCAGATGTCCTTTTTCATCACGATTTAAGATTGAAGTTAGATCAAAGCGGAAACCATCGATACCCATCTCGGTAGCAAAATAACGAAGGCTGTCAAGAATGAGAGATTGTACCTCAGGGTGGTTACAATTAAGAGTATTGCCACATCCAGTGAAATTTTCATCCAAATCCCCTTTAAGAAGATAATAGCTGCTCCGATCAATGCCGCAAAAAGATTGCCATATTCCAAGATCAAAAGCTTCTGCTGTATGGTTGTAAACAACATCGATAAGCACTTTGATCCCTGCATGATGAAAAGCTTGTACCATTTTTTGAAATTGCTCTTTGGCTGTTCCTTGGGCCAAAGCGGCAAATCGCTGCATGGGACAAAAAAAATTGACTGTTGAATAGCCCCAGTAGTTTACAAGCTCATACTGGTGAAACATCGTATGATTCCACTCATGAAATTCATGGATGGGCATGAGCTCAACGGCGTTGATACCAAGCTTTTGGAGGTAGGGAATTTTTTCGATCACCCCTAAGTACGTACCAGGATCTTTAACGTGGCTGCTTGAATCTGCCGTAAATCCTCTCACATGCATTTCGTAAATGATCAGATCTTCTTTAGCTATATTAGGAGGAGAAAATTGAAGAGGATGAGATTCATTCTCAATTCGGTTTAGAAGAGGTTCCTGAGCTGGTTTTTTCCACTCTTTTGAGGTTTCAAGATGACGCGATCTGGGATCGATGAGCCATTTTTCTTCAGTGGGTTTCAGATAGGGCTGAGAGAGTTTGTAACCATAAAGTATGGGAAGTGTAATTCCTTCGATATAGATGTGCCATGTGTCCCCTGTTTTATTTTTTTTAGAATCTAATGCAAAAGAAGCGATCAATTCTTTTGTTGCGGGATCAAAGATGCCAAGCGTGCAAGTTGTAGCAGATCTCGAAAACAAGGAAAAATTCACTCCCTTTCCATCATACGAGGAACCAATAGGAAGTGGATTTCCAGAATGTGAAATAAAGTTTTTTGACATGATTTGCTAATTCCAAATAAATTTTTAAAACCTTCTTGGATATTAAATATTGCTTTGTTATGCAAGAGAAAAGGGAGAATGAGAAATGTCAGAATATTCTCAGTACCAAAGAGGACTTAAACATCGCCACGTGAGCTTAATTGCTCTTGGTGGGATCATTGGTTCTTCTTATTTTTTAGGGACAGGATATGTTTTAAATCAAGTAGGCCCTGCCGCTTTCTTAGCTTATGCACTAGGAGGCCTCATTACCTTTTTAACCATGGCATGTCTTGCAGAGCTTACAACATCTGTTCCGATGGATGGTTCATTTGTTAGCTATGCTTCTAAATATATATCCCCTCACTGGGCTTGTGGGGTCGGTTGGTCATACTGGGTGAGTTGGATCGTATATATTCCTTCCGAATGCATCGCAGCAGGGATCATTATGCACGCTTACTTCCCTCATATCGCTCCTTTCGCCTGGACTTGCCTTTTCGGTCTGCTGATTACGATGATCAACTTGATGCATGTGAAAGCTTTTGGAGAGCTTGAATTTTGGCTCTCTTTGATTAAACTCTTTTTATTGATTAGTTTTTCCGTTTTAGCGATTTTGATCTTCTTTGGAGTGATTGGCTCAAAGCCAGCTTATGAAGTGATTGGTGGAAAGTTTTTACTGGGCGATGGAGGACTTCTGCCAAATGGTATTGCCATTTTATTTATGAACATGGTGATTTTGCTATCGAACTTCCAAGGTTCAGAAATTATCGGGCTGACTGCTTCTGAAGCCCACGATCCTCAAAAAAGCATTCCTTCTGCTCTATCGAAAGTTACCTACAGGATTATAGGTCTTTACCTCATTCCTACGCTGCTGCTCGCTATGATTTATCCATGGCAAGCATCCAATATTGCTTCAGGAAGCGTTTTTGCCATTGCGATGGAAAAATATGGTCTTGTTAAATTCGGTCATGTTTTTAGCTTTTTGATCATCGCTGGGGCGCTATCGTGCGCTAACAGTGGTCTATATGCTACAGTACGATCGCTGCATGGACTTGCTATTCATGACATGGGACCTAAATTTCTCAAGAAAATGAATAAGCAGGGCCTTCCTCTTTATGCCTCAATCTTCTCTGTGGCAGGAGTGTGGATGATGCTCCTCATTTCTTATTTCTTCTCAGCGCATCAGATCTACACATACTTGCTTGCCATTTCAGGATTTACAGGATCGATTTGCTGGATTTCGATTTGCTGGTCACAGTACCGTTTCCGTAAAGACTATGTTGAAAAAGGAAACGCACCAGCCCTTTTCTATCATGTTAAGGGATTCCCCTACATCACAATTTTTGCAATTTGGCTGCAGGTGATATGTCTTTTCGTTGTCCTCTTCAGCGCAGATTTGCGCGCTTCATTCTATTGCGGAGCGCCTGCTGTCTTAGTGCCCATTTTAATTCATTATTTTATGAAGAGAAAGGCTTACTCTAAGTAAATGCGAGGAATGCGCTCGTTGAACTGACAAAGAATTTCATAAGGGATCGTATCACATGTGGATGCGATCTCTTCGACTTTGATCTCCTCATCTCCTTGTTTCCCAATAAGGACAACCTCATCTCCCACATATCCTTCATCTTCTCCTAAATCAACCATGAACTGATCCATGCAGATTGTTCCAACAATAGGGTATCGTTTCCCTCGATGAATGATGCTTCCTTTATTAGATAGGGAGCGACGGTAGCCATCACCATATCCTACAGGGATGGTGATGATCCTTGTTTTAGTTTTTGTATGGTAAGTATGTCCATAGCTAATTCCCTCCCCTTTGCCTACAACTTTAAAATAAGCAATTTTCGATTTAAGGCTAAAACAAGGACTTATCCCTTCAAAGGTCTCTTTCAAGAGATCTGGAACAAATCCAAAAGTTAAAAGAGCAGGGCGTACCATCCCGTGATGAAGAGTGGGAAAATGAACCATTCCAGGAGAATTGGCAACATGCCAAAGAAGATTATCGCCTCTAAACTGGGGATGCTTTTTGATCTCCTCAAAACGTTTTTTTTGGACCTCATTGAATGGATGACTTGGCTCATCTGCGGTCGCTAAGTGGGAGTAAATCCCCACGACATTAAAACAAGATTGATTTTTTACATGACGGTAGAGCTCTAGAAGAGTCTCATGTCTGACTCCCGTTCTTTGCATTCCCGTATCAAGTTCTAAATGAACTTTGCACCCTTTCCCAAGAACTTCACATTTGCTGTGAACAAGCTCAGCTTTGTACTTGGAACTGAGAGTAAATTCGAGATCAAAATCAATCAGATCCCGAATTTGATCTTCGTGGATCGCTCCTAAAACAAGGATCGGAATTTTGATGTTGTGAAGACGAAGGATGATCCCTTCATGAAGGTGAGCAACAGCAAGATAATCAACACCTGCACTTTCAGCAGCCCTAGATACGGGAACGAGGCCATGCCCGTAAGCATTTGCTTTCACAGGAAGACAATATTTTGTCCCTTTAAGATACTCTTTGATGAGAGAGACATTTTTTTTAAATTGTGAAATGTTGACTTCGATTTTCGAAGGATGGGGATAAATCTCTTTCATAGCTTTTTCCTAAGGTCAGCGACATCATACTGACTTCACAAAAAAAGAAAAAAGAAAGTTTAGGGAACCCTTGTTTCTGTGCAATTTTGAAGGAAAGGGACGTATGAGTGATCTGTTTCCGCACTTGGCCGATGAGAAACTTCATGGCCAATAAATAAATTAAACTTTCCTAGAATTTCTCGAGTTGTTTCGATCTGTGCTGTAGCAGCGACAGTAATATCTCCTGCAGGAGTCACTTCTCTTTTCTTGATCGCATACTTTTCATCGAGATAAGCTTTTAAAGAAGGGATGAGAGCTTCATTATCAATTTGAGAGAAATCGGGATTTGTTTCAAAGTGCCTAGCAGTTAAAACTTCCCTCATCTCTATTAGAAGAAGATCTTCCTCTACAGGAGCAGATTCATTATCTTGAGCTCTACTCAAGAGTTTTAAATGATCTAATAAACCATTTAAAGCTGTTTTTTGGTCATCCGCTTCTGCTGATAAAAAATAAGTAAAAAGATGGAAATGAGAAAGTATTTCATTTAAAAGACTCTTTTCTCCTAGATCTGTATAAGTAGCTCTAAGTTGCTGCCTTAGCCCATCTAGCATCGTCTTACCAGCAGAGGAAATAAAAAGGGGATAGACACCCTCCAAGCTCTTTGCGCCAAAAACATAGATAAAAGCCATCCTTGCAAAAATGAGATTGAATCCTTCAAGTGTACTTCCAACCATTTCTTCACGAGCTGAGCCATCAACACCTGGTAATATGAAATCATGGAAAAAGTGATTTGCTTCTCTGTTTATAGGAATAGGCCGGGTAGCGTCAGCAAGACTTGCTTGCATAGCTCTCTCTATTTGGATTTCATTAAAATCAACATCTAGCCTTTGGATCATACTAGAGCCACGTCCACCATCTGGAATGAATCCTACCAAGCGAAGTCTATTAACAAGATCCTCGAGCCTGTTTCCACCACCACCGACTGGCATAGGGGGAGCTCCATTAGGATCCGCTAAATTTAGCAGACCTTCATCACGAATTCTCTGAGCAAGATTGCTTAGATCAATAGCAACATCTCCAAAATAAATTACATCTCTACTTACCAAATGATCGTGGAGACTCAGTAATCGAGTAGCTGTTGTACTAACTGTCGACAGGGAACCAAATCGTAGAGGTATAGCAGGTAGTTCTTCTAAGACCTGCTGATAAAGTTTTTTAGCGTCTTTAAGACCACATATCCAAATGAGTGAGCGTGCGTAGAGTTGTTTGATCTCGCGATCTATTACTGGAGGATTTGCAAAGAGAAGAGGGGGAAGTGTATTTCTTAAAAAAATCATTCGAACAAAAAGTTCATTAGTTAGGAAACTTCCGTTATGACAAATTTTACTATCATTATTTATGATAGAAACATTCCATCGAATCGTTGTTATGGCGCTGATTAAAAGCTCATTCAATAGAGGGATAGAAGCAAACGTGATGAGACCTAGCGTTAAATAAACAACAGCTTCAACACTGGCCGCTACAGTGAGTAAACTGGCGCAGACGACTGCAGATCCTCTTTCTAAGGCTGATGCCTCTTTTCCTTCACTTGTCCAAATCGTCTCTGGATTCGTAGCTGCTACCATCGATGAGGTAGCTAAACTCGACAGGGAAAGAGTCATAATAAAACCTATTCTTGAATGACCAAATTTTAATTTTTTTTGCGTAAATTGTAAAGATTATGTAAATTCACAAGATAAATAAAATAAATAAATTAAAGAAAAATAATTTTAACTTTACCTTCTACGAACCTTTAAAAAACTTCTTATTATAATATGGAAAGAACACCCCCCTTATTACATCCCTCGTCTATTTATCCTGCCTACTCAGTTAAAAGTAATTTTATTACTTTTTCTCATCTATTAATGACCCCCTTTTGGCTTGCCGAGGAACATCTTCACAGGAGCTTTCTGCCCTTAATTCCGGGAAGATATGGCCAATTAGAGAACACGGCCCTTGAAGTTTTTGCTCGAATTTTTCATCTCATTTGGTCCGTGCCCACAGCCTTAGTCTCTCTTCCTTTTCACCTGCTTGGAAATTCTATCTTAGCCGCTTGCTCCTCTCCCCATGATATTGAAGTCCTCGCCACTTTAGCGCCGTCTGCTAGTCCTTCCACGCCACAAACTCATATTTCCTTCCTTCAGTGGAATGTATGCGCTATGAGAGGCTCTCTTCCCTTACCTTTTGGAGGGATGACCCCTGCTAGGATGCGCCTTGATCGTATCATAGCTCATATTCTTGCTAAAAATGCGGACGTCGTAGTTTTAAGTGAAATTGACCCTCTAGAAGAAGACCCCCTCATCCGTGGACTTGCAGGGCGCTATGAAAAAATTTATTACCGTTTTGGCCTCTCTGCATGGGGTATGAGCAGCTGCCTTCTTGTCGCTCTGAAAAAGGGTGATTTACTGAGAGATCACGCAACCTACCACCCCCTTCCTGTCGCTGAAAGTGGGGCTCAAAAAGCATTCAAGAGAGGATTTTTTATTCTCCCTGCCGGAGGTTATAAAATACTGTTTACACACCTTCATCCAGGCGATTCAGATAGGGACAAAGTGGTAAGAAAGGGCCAACTAGATCAAATTCAAGCTTACATGAAAGCTCATGAAGGTGAGTCCTTCATCCTTTTGGGCGATCTGAACATCGATTCAATTCACCACAGAGAAGAATACGAAGCTCAAATTACAGCAAGAGGCCTTTCCCCCACAGGTGGTTCTCTTTTAGCCGATGTAACAGCTTCAGACTCTCTTGAGAGAACCCTTAAAGGGGTTCATGGCGATCCCCTGGAGGAGCATCTAGATCATATAGTCTCTTCTTTAAGGATTGACGGAGCAACTACCACGATCGATGCTAGTATTATTCTGGAGGGCACTTCAGACCATGCAAGTGTTTTGACAAGCGGGGTTCCTATCAAAATCTAATAGGAAAACCCTTTTTGTTTTAAATCTCTTTTTCCTCTATGATCTTTGAAACCTTTGAAAGATGATTATGAAAAAAGAAAAAAAAAGTTTGCCCTACTATGGGCTGCACGCTGTCCTTAAAATTTTTGAAAATCGAAAAGAAGATATTGAGAGAGTCTACTGCCTTGAGGAGAAAATGCCTCAAATTAAGACCCTTCTTAAATGGTGCGCATCTCAAAAAAAACCTTATCATATTGTAGAGGAAAAAGATTTAGAAAAGCTCACAGAGTCGACTCATCATGAGGGGATCTGTTGCATGGCTTTAGCCCCACCATCTCCTGATGTACCTTCGTTCCTATCCCAATTGGAAAAACGAAAAAATAGCTTAATCGTATTTTTGAATGAAGTAGATAACCCCCATAATTTAGGGGCTATTTTACGTACTCTCGCCCACTTTGGCGTGAGCCATGTCATTGTGGATCATCCGATTCGCCTCAGCCCTTCTTGCTCCAGAATCGCTCAAGGTGGATCTGAGTATGTGCAGCTTGTTTATGCACCAGAAGCTCTTCCCCTGCTAAAAAAATTAAAGAAAATGGGATTCACTATATATGGAACTTCATCCCATAAAGGAAGCTCTCTTGATAAAGCGAAATTTTCTCCTAAAAGTGTTCTTGTCATGGGCTCTGAGAGCCACGGAATATCTCCCCACCTAGAAAAAGTTCTCGACGAGTGTATTACGATTTCAGGTTCAGGGCACGTAGAAAGTTTAAATGTTTCGAATGCTACAGCCCTGTGCTGCTATGAATATGCTCGCCAGCAAAGGAACCTTTGATGTTCAAATCAGGCTATATTGCGAAAGAAGGACTCCTCTCTCGCCTTCTTGAAGAACTTAATGATCCTCAAGCGATCGTCCTTGAAAACTTAGTTCTATCAAAAGAGCCTTTTCGTCATCTCTATTTCATGCAAAATGGATGGAAGAGCCCAGAAACGTTTTCGATTGCATCGATTGGTGATGGAGTCAAAAAACTGAGGGCTCTTGGAAAAAATTGGGCTTTTTATCCTACAAAGCTCCACCGGAGAGGACTTTTAATCCAGGAATCCCTTCCAAAGGTGTCTATTAAACCTTTGTATTTCCCGCAGCCCATGCCTGAGAGAAAAATAGGAGGCTGGACTCTCCTTGATCAAAATACGATCATCGCTTCCGCTGAGACAACATCTCCTTTTCCTCATGGAGAGGTGTTATTTGAAGAAGATAAACGACCCCCATCTCGCGCTTACTTAAAACTCTATGAAGGGCTTTCTATCGCAAAAAAATGGCCTCAGAAGGGAGAAAAATGTTTAGAAATTGGAGCAGCTCCTGGAAGCTGGTCATATGTTTTAGCCTCTTTGGAAACTCAGCTCACATGCTGTGATCGATCTCCTTTAGATCCCTCTTTAGACGCTTTTTCAAACATCCACTTCATCAAGGGCGATGCCTTTAGTCTGACTCCTGATAAAGTAGGACCCGTTGATTGGCTTTTTAGCGATGTGATTTGTTTTCCTGACAAGCTTTATAGCTACATTCAGTTATGGCTTGATGCAAAAGCGTGCCGAAATTTTCTTTGCACCCTGAAATTTCAAGAAGGTGTTTCTCTTGATATTCTTCATTCTTTTGCTTCGATTGAGGGAAGTCAAATTGTCCATCTTTATCACAATAAACATGAACTGACCTGGATCAAAACATCGTAGCAAAAACTTCTAGCCGTAGATTCTTTTCTAACCTATAACAGGAAAAAAGGATATTTCTATGACTCAAATGGACCCTTATGCTACCCATCTGGAAGCCACCATCACTGCAGCTTTGCAATCAGGGCTATTATGGCCAGGATCTACTTTACTAGAGCTCGGATGTGGTCACTATTCGACACCTCTTTTATCCTCTATTGCGAAAGCGCAAAATCGACCCTTTCATATCATATCCGCAGATGAAAGTTGGCTTGAATGTTTTAGAAGTTATGCAGATCATGCTGAGCTTATCCCCTTTTCATCTTGGGGAAATTATGAATTTTCTGAGGAATATGGATTTGTCCTTGTGGATCATGAGGAACTTGTCAAAGATCGATTTGCTCAACTTATGAGACTTCACGATAAAGCTAAAGTGATCGCTTTTCACGATGCCAATCGGATTGCAGACCAAGATATTTCCTGGGCGCCCATGCACTGGCTTTATAAGCATATCTATTTCTATGAGCGTTACAATCCCACGACAGCCCTACTTAGTAACGAAACTGATCCATCCATTTGGTTTAATACGAGCAAGAGCTTTGCTAAATTCAGCAAAGATTGTATAGGAGAAATAAAAAGCGCAGAGAAGAGCTGTGACCCCATTTGAAGTTGTCATTCTTATCGTGATCCTTGGACTACTATTTGATTATACAAATGGCTTCCATGATGCTGCAAATGTCGTTTCTACAGTGATTGCGACAAAAGCTTTAGCGCCCCTTGCCGCTATCACTCTCGCTGCTGTCCTTAATTTTCTTGGATCTACACAAACAGGGCGTGTTGTTCAAACCATTACTTCAGGACTTGTTCTTTTCGATTCCATTTCCCAGCTCACGATCCTATGTGCTCTGCTTGGAGCAATTTTTTGGAACCTCGTGACATGGTACTTTGGCATTCCTAGTAGTTCTTCCTACGCTCTTGTGGGAGGTCTTGTTGGGGCGAGCTGGGTCCAAGTAGGGAAACAGATCATTCTTTGGAATGGAGTGATCAAAAAAGTCATCATTCCTATGGTTATATCCCCTATCGTGGGATTTATGATCGCCTTTCTTTTTATGAAAGTTTTGTTTTGGCTCTTGCATCACCCTAAAATGAAAAAATATGAAAGTTTGTTTCCCCATCTTCAGGTAGGTTCTGCTTCCTTGGTCGCTTTAGCCCATGGATGTAATGATGCGCAAAAAAGTATGGGTATTATTACGCTTGGTCTATTATCTGTTGGTATTCTATCAGCGCCTATTGTTCCCTTTTGGGTGATCCTTTCTTGCGCTCTCATGATGGGTCTCGGAACTGCTACAGGGGGATTTCGTATCATAAAGACGGTAGGATATGACATTACCCATTTAGAACCTGTGCAGGGATTTGCAGCAGAATGCAGCGCTTCATTTATTATATTTTTAGCAAGCTTTATGGGGATGCCGATTAGCTCCACTCATATGATTGTGGGATGTGTAACAGGAGTCGGATCTTCCAAGGGACTCAAAAAAGTTTCTTGGGTCATCGCTAAAAAAATGATCTTAACTTGGATCTTAACATTGCCTGGCGCAGGCCTTGTTGCGGCCCTTCTTGGCTATTTGATCGCCTAAATATCAATATGCAAAATCTGATCCCAATTCGTTGTATATTCTCTGTCTCCTTTGGTTTTTTCAGGAGGATATGCAAAAGAGATCATCGGTTTTCGATATTTATGATTGATCTCATCAATAGTTTTCATAAGAGAATCATTTTTTGGAGACTTTGCAAATAAATCGCGCTGTACCCCCTCTTTTTCTGAAAGATCTGTAAAGAGGACTCCGATCCTTTTATACTTTTTTCCTGGAATATAAATTTTAGCAAAAAGACGACGCGCTACCTCAATCCAAAAGGGGGTAAAGTGAGTACGCTCGCTTGCTACTTCTCCTAAATCACCATAATAAAAATCTTCTTTATGAAAGCGATTTGTCATAAGGAAGACCTTCATATACCCTGCATAAGCTTTAGATTTGCGCAGCTTTTGCAAAGCTTTTTCAATAAATGAAATGAGGGTTTTTATGATCTCTTCTTGATCAATAAGAGGCTGTTTAAAAGAGCGTGTATACATGAGCGATTTACGAGAAAACTCCGTCTCTTCTTCCTCATTACAAGAAATTTCTTTGAGTTCTAGATAGGTGCGAAGGCCAAATACTTTTAAATGCTTTTTGACCCAGAGCTCGTCTTTTCTTGTAAGATCCAAAGCTGTCAAAACACCCCGAGCTGTTAAAAGCTTTGCATATTGACGACCAACTCCCCATACATCTCCTATCGCTAATTTTGCTAATATGGGATCTGCAGGGGAAGGAACTTGATAAACTCCTGATTTTTCTTTTTTTGCGAAATGAGCCGCTACTTTTGCGAGAGTCTTTGTAGGGCCGATTCCTATTGAAACAGGGATTCCCACCCACTGCTTAACTCTTTTGCGGATTTGACTTGCCAAATCTATATAATTGATCCCTTCTTCTGCAAAAACAAACGCCTCATCAATCGAGTAAATTTCCATAGGAAGATCAAATCCAAGAACAGTTTCAAAGACCCTTGAAGACATATCTCCATAAAGACAAAAATTAGTAGGAATCGACACGACCTTATGGTACTTGAATAGGTCTGCATACTTAAAACAAGGAGCTCCCATAGGAATATGGAGGGCTTTTGCTTCATTCGATCTTGCAATAACACATCCCTCATTTCCCGAAACGACAACCACGGGTTTACCTTCTAAAGAAGGCTTAAAGACTCTTTCGCAAGAGACAAAGAAATTATTGCAATCGATGAGTAAATACATGCTAGAGCTTATGAATGGTATAAGTTACAACACCCCAAATTTCGACATCTTCTCTTCCTGTGATCTCGATTTCTTTATAATGGGGGTTTTCAGGAACGAGAAAAAATCGATCCTCTCGAACTAAGAGTCTTTTAACGGTAAATTCCTCAGCTACCCTAGCCATAACGATCTTTCCTGAAACAGGTGAAAGAGCGCGGTCGATGACTAAAATATCTCCCGATTGAATATGAGCATGTATCATTGAATCTCCCTCTACTTTCACAAAAAAAGTCGCAGCAGGGTGTTTGACAAGGAGATCCTCAATATTGAGTCTTGTATCGAGCCTCCCTTCAGCGGGAGAAGGGAAGCCTGCAGGCACTTTTTCATCAAAAAGGGGAAAAGCAATCAGAGGATCTTGAGAGGGAGCAAAAGGGGTAGGTTCCATGGTTACAATATCGGGGTCACAGATTTTTTATGGAGGGTTGCATCGACAACAGCCTCAAGAGGAATTTCTCCATCATAGAGGTGATAATATTTAGAAGTTCCTCCAGGATTTGTTTCATAGGCTAAGCGCCCTTTAAGCTTTTTAATTTCTATTTTAAGAATATAATACTCAGAAATATGTCCCCAGTATTTGCTGCAGATTTTCTGTAGCTGATCTTCTTTGGAAAAATGGATAAAATCATCATCATCGGCAGATAAAACGACACTTTTTTTACTTTTACTCGCCTCCCAATTTGGTTTGGAAAGGATTTTGTAGAGATATTTATCAGCAAGATTTTCCATATATTCCTCATAAAGTTGTTTATTCACAGCAAGAAGTAGGGATTAAGTAGGGTTGTCCTTGGCTAATCTTATTCCAAGTTTCTAATGGACAATTTCTTTCCCAATTTTTCCAAGTTTGTCGATATAAGGGAATCTCATCTTGATTCACCCAATGAAGTTTTCCTATATTCGCTACCCTCTCTGGAAAACGAATACCTTGCAGATGGTCTATTTCGTGTTGAAAAATGCGAGCTGTATATCCAGTGAAGATTTTTTCAATCCATTCCCCTTCTCTTGTATACGCTTGCACAGTGATTTCTTCTGCTCTCGGTACAACTCCAATAATATGAGGATCGACAGAAAAACACCCTTCTTTTTCCAGGATGTATTGCTCCGATTTTTTCACAATTTTCGGATTAATAAATGCTTCAAGTTTACCTAAAAACTGTCGTTTTTCATTCACTTCCACATCAACCAAGATCACTCTCTTCATCACACCAATTTGTGGCGCTGCAATCCCAACCCCCCTTTTTCCTGCTCCGTTTCTCTCTTCACTCATAAGATCAAACATATCATCAATCAAATTTTGGATCTCACATGAAAGAATTTCTGAAGGGGGCACTTCCTCAGCTTTTTGCACTAAACAGGGGTGAGTGACTTCAACCCAATGACGATTACAATAGGGCATATAAGGCTCCTTGGATTGAATGGAAAAACAACAAAAAAAAGAAGTAAAGGATAAACAAATCATCCAAATTTTTTTCATACGGACCTTTTGATCGTTTAGCAAATGTAATAGGAGATTTCTTTTTTTCTCAAGAGATTTAAATTGCTTAACAAATTATTAAAATTAATTAATATTAGCTAATTAAAATGCTCATGTTTACAAAAAAATCGAGCACTTATTCTATGAAAGGGACTCTCCATGCAACAAGAAAAAGAATTTGGCCTTTGGCCTTCTCCTATTAGTGCTGAACTTGTCAGCAGCGGATCAAAAAAGTTTGGCACCATAGAAATTCATAATGATAAAATTTTTTGGGAAGAAGTTCGTCCTCTAGAGGGAGGAAAGACTGCTTTGACATCAAATTATGGTGATATAACACCTCCAGACTACAACGTTCGAAGCATGGTCCATGAGTATGGAGGAAAATCTTTTACAGTGCATGGATCAACTGTTTTCTTTGTCAATAAAGCAGACCAACGAATCTATGAGCAACAACATAACAAACTTTTTCCAATTACGGAAGAAGGAGTCCGTTATGCAGATCTTTGCATGAGCTCAGAAGGTCTTATTGCTGTGGGTGAATTCCATTTTGGAGGGCCCTTAGATATAGAGAATTTTCTCGCTATCATTGATAGAGAATCAAAACAGTCAACCCGGTTGGCTGAAGGGTGTGATTTTTACTCATCACCCACCTTTCATGCCCCAAGTTCAAAGCTTGCTTATATCAGCTGGAATTTACCCAATTTACCTTGGGATGGGAGTGAACTTTGGGTCTCTCATTTAAAGGATAAAAAACTCCACAATCCAAAGAAGATCGCTGGAAGTAAAACAGAGTCAATTACCCAACCAAAATGGGGCCCAGAAGGACATTTATATTTTATTTCTGATCGCAGTGGCTTTTGGAATCTTTATCGACTTCATGGAGATCAAATTGAACCTCTCTGCCCTATGGAGGCTGAATTTGCTCATCCTCAATGGACATTTGGCATGTCTACATATGACTTTATTGGCGATAAAATCCTTTGTACCTACTTTGCAAACGGAGTGGCTTCCTTAGCTACAATTGACCTTGTAACAAAAGAGATGAAAAAGCTTCCCTTAGATGCAAGTTCTTATAACCAGATTCGGGCTAACCAAAATAAAGCTGTATATATCAAAGGAACTCCCCTTTCTTCACCTTCTATCGTGCAGCTTGATTTATCAACGATGCAAGAAACAATTCTTGAGAAGCCTCAGATGCCTCCAATCAATGCTGAATACTTAAGCGAAGCTTCTCCCCTTTCTTTCCCGAGTAAAAACGGAAGAACGGCTTATGGATTTTTCTATCCTCCGAAAAATCCTCTCTTCAAAGGTCCTAAAGGAGATTTACCCCCGTTAATTGTAAAAGTTCATGGTGGCCCCACGTCACATGTCACAGCTACATTTTCTTTAGCTATGCAATACTGGACAAGCCGTGGTTTTGCTGTATTACTGCTCAATTATGGAGGAAGCGCTGGTTATGGACGAGGTTACCGAGATCTTTTAAATGGGAATTGGGGTGTAGTCGATGTCGAAGATAGTGAAGCAGGAGCAGAGTATTTAGTAAACAAAGGTCTTGTTGACCCTAAAAAACTTGTTATCGCAGGAGGGAGTGCTGGTGGTTATACTACTTTGATGGCTTTAACATTTACACATCTTTTCCGAGCAGGGACCAGTTACTATGGTGTGAGTGATCTGGAGCTTCTCACAAAATCTCATAAATTTGAATCACAGTATACTTATCAATTAATTGGACCTTTGCCTGAGTGTCAAAAGCTTTATAAGGAAAGATCCCCTCTTTCACATGTGGATAAACTCAATAAACCTGTTCTATTTCTGCAAGGGAGTGAAGATGCTATCGTTCCTCCAGAGCAAGCTTTATTACTATTTGAAGCTCTCAAAAAGAAACATCTCTATACACGCCTTGTCATCTATCGAGGAGAAGGTCATGGATTTCGTAAAGGAACCAATATAGTGCACTCTCTGCAAGAGGAGCTCTTATTTTATTTGCGTATTTTTTATGAGGAGAACTTATCTCATCTACCAATAGAAAAAATTGTGGCTGAATGAATAGCCACTAAAAAAACAAATCAATTTAGCAATAAAATCGAATAATTATTTTAAGTCTTTTCATATATTGTATTATTGTCGCATATTTACAGTTTAGTACTCTAACTATCGAAACCCATTTTCATTAGGAGGTACTATGAAAAACGTTTCTTATTTTCTCTCAAGTTTTGGAGCTGCTCTGCTTTGTGCTACAGCCCCTGCTCTAGCTTCAGGACCCGTGCGAGATGTTACTCACGAAATTCCTGTAATCAACACGGCCGAAACAAGAGGCTTTGTTAAAATTGATGATGTTTGTCAGTACAAAAATGCTGATTGGAGCCAAGTTGTAGGAGTTGCTAAAGGTGTTTCCTTAGAAGAAGCTTATCTTATTGCTCAAAGCAAACCAGAAATCCATTACTTCTTTTATGTGAAATCGAAAAATCTGACCCTTGAAACTGAAGCGGGAGATTTTCGCTCTTTTCATCGGGGAGATGCCGTTTTCTTTGCTGGCGAGCCCACTTGGGGCGGATCTGCAGGCCATGCTGATGGCTATGTAAAATGCAAATCGTGACATAGTTCAGTTTTTTAGGCTCCCATTCTCATGGGAGCCTTTATTATTTATTTTCTCGATGAACTCCTATTGTGATATGAAACTCATGAGAAGGTTTAGGTAAACCATATTTCTTACGAATTTTTTCTAGCTCAGGAGCATCTATTGTAATGAGGCAAATTTTATCAACCCCTTCAAGCTCCTTTCTTCCCGTTTTTTCTGCATCAACGACAATGCATTCTTTGGGTTTAAAACGAATTGATTTTCCTCTCTCAGATAGCTGATATAAATGATAAGTTGTAGCTTCTTCAGGATAGATAACTGTGATATGTGCACCAACTAGGCTTGAGTTTTCAAAATAAGGTGGCTTTTCAAAACCCTGATCTTCGATGAAGGCAATCAGGTCATGTATGTAGTGATCCTCTATGTTTACATAAACATATCCCTCTTCGTTGACTTCAAGTCTTCCGATTTTTGAAAGATTCTTCTCTGCATAGACTAAAGCTTCTTTGCAGGGAGAAGCGGCGCCAGCGGCTGGATTAAAGAGGAATAATAAACAGGCAAACCAAGTGTTTTTCTTGCTAAACATAAATAGCCTCGCAATTAGATTCACTGATCCTTCTAAATTATCAGCTAATTAAATTATCACCCAAGTTTTAAAAGAATTTAAGTAGCTCATTATCAATAAAAAGAGTTTTTAAAGGGATCTCTTTTTTATTGATTTTATTTTTATGTTGTTAATTATTAGATACTTGCAAAGTCTTTTTATTTAAAAAATTCATTTACATAAAAATATTTTTATGATAAAATATTTATAAGGAATAAACCAACCTTATAAATAATGGCAACAATTTCAGGATATCAATCTCTTTTATCCCAGTATCTGACAAGTATTTCTCAGATATCTGAAGGTGAAACAGTTGTAAGATCTCTTTCCACAGATACAGATCTTAACCCAGAATCTTTGTCTCGAATTCAAGCCTGCCTTCAACGGTCTCAAGTCGCTCTATATAGGGTGGATACGATAGCCAGAGCCTTAGATAGTATTAGGGTAGCGGATGCCTCTCTCCCTCCATCAGAAAGAGCCGCTAAACAATTTCTCCTCGATTCCCTCTCCTTAGAGAAAAGAAACGATTTCGTCAAACTTAGTAGATCCTGCTCCTTAGCTCAGGAAAACCTTTGGTTTTTATCCTTAAATTTCGAAGAAAACCCTGAAATGATCTTACATTTAACTCCTGAAATGGTGAAAGCGATCCAAGTCGTTCGAGAAAAAGGGATGTTTGGCATTTGTGAACAAGAGGTACTCGGAGGTGGCGCATTTGGTGAAGTGCGGAAAGTAGAGATGTTGGAGATATCCCCCACACCACTTGCTCGAAAAACTTACCGAGGGGCAGCAGATCATACCACTCTTCTTAAAGGCGCTGCAAAGGTCATGCATATCCATTCAAAACACGTGCTCAGTCCTAAACTGATCATGAATGGTCAAATTTACCTTGATCTTGCTAGTGGATCCTATGATAAAGGTGTTGAAAGTGGGGAAGTGTTAGCCCATTTTTCTTCTTTAACTGAGCAAATCTTAAGAGGCCTCAGTGACATGGAAGAAAAAAAACTCGTTCATAGAGATATTAAAGGAGATAACATCCTTCTTAAAAAGAACGCTGCTGGAGAAAGTGAAGCTGTTCTTGTTGATTTTGATTTATCACGTAAAATAGGCTCACCTGTTCGCACAGTAGGTGCTTTATATTATTGTCCTCCTGAATTCTCATCGGTTCCAGCTGCAGACCCCACACATGATAGCTGGTCTTTAGGGGTGACCTTATATGAGGCATTGACTCACATATCGATCTTATCAACTTTCAATCCTAGAACAGGTTTATGGGAAAAGCCTACTCGAAAAGATTCTATAGTAAGAAGACGGGAATCGATAAGTCAGGAAGAAATTTATGCTAAAATTGACGCTATTCCCACACTTGCATTCAGACAACCGGCTATAGAAGAAAAATTACATCCTTTCTTAAAAAATCTCGCTGAAGAGTCTCTCCATGATACTTGGGTTGATTTAGGGAAAAAGGCATTTTTTCTTAAACATGGTCTTGCAAAAGGAGCAACGCTTATCTCTTCAATGACCTCAGACGAAAAATCACAAGCTTTCCTTACGCTAGGCCGAGAAGAGCATAAAAAAACTTTTCCTATAGATGAAGAGACATTTGATGATTTTATTCTCCGAACTGGAAACGAGGTAGCGATAACCAAATATGGAGATTCTTTTATTGAGAATTTCATCTCTCTTCATGCCAAACAAATCGAAAAAAACACAAAAATGCTTCTGAGAAACTTACTTCAAATAGATAAAGCGAAAAGAATGAAACCTACTGAAGCGAATTATCACCATTTCCATATTGGACGCATGTTTATTGATGCTGCCTCCAAAATCACAAAAATGGGTAAAAAATGGATCGCTAGAAGAAGGGCTGCTGGAATAATCCCTCCAGTGAGATCTGCTCCTCCAATAAATTATGGTATGCCCCTATCTCCTGCAATTCCGACAGGGTCAACTCCTCTATCAGATACAAGAGCGGCTGTAACGATATCTTACTCTGCTTTAAGAGTTGTGGATAGAGATTCTTATGCTGCTGCTTTACCTGCATATCCTGGGTCAACAGACTCAGAAAGCTCTTATGAAGCTTTGCATACAGAAAGTTATACAGCTGCCCCCTCTTCAACGGGAACTCCTTCTTCCCCTGAAGGATATGATGCATTGCCCGTTTCACGAGAAGAAGTCTACACAGGCGTACCACCAGAAGTCTATACTTCAGGCTCAGAAGAGCTCTATGATAGTTTAGAATCTCTTTCCTATACAAGTGGCCCTTTGACTGCTCCTACTCAATCTCATCAAAGGGAAGTCTACACTACTGGAACCGACTTTGCTGCTGAAGCTGAAAGCATCGCAGCTGATGCGTTTATTGGCATCGTTGAAGATTAATTCTTCTCTTTTCTTCTTAGCTCATGTTACTTAGTTTTTTCTGTAACATTGGCGTTTTTTCAAGCACTTAAGTATTCTAAGCTGCACCTTAGTTTTTTAACGGACACAACGCGTCTATGGCTAAACTCTACTTTTACTATTCCGCGATGAATGCCGGAAAGAGTACAACGCTTTTGCAATCGAGTTACAATTATATTGAAAGAGGGATGCAAACACTTCTTTTTGCGCCTGCTTTTGATACTCGATTTGGTGGCGTCAATATTTATTCTCGAATCGGGCTTAAGCAGCCAGCTACTGGCTTTAATTCCCAGATTGATCTTTATGAGCTTGTCAAAGGACAACTCCCTGAACTTCCAAAGCTACGATGCATCTTAATTGATGAAGCTCATTTCCTTACAAAAGATCAAGTGAAGCAACTTACACAAATCACTAATGAGCTCAACATCCCAGTTTTATGTTATGGACTTCGATCTGATTTTAAAGGAGAACCCTTCGAAGGAAGCATGTATTTGCTAGCGTGGGCTGAAGAACTCATAGAAATCAAAGGTATCTGTCACTGTGGGCGCAAAGCTACGATGAACCTTCGTATTGATCAAAATGGCCGCCCTCTTGAAGAGGGGGAGCAAGTACAAATTGGAGGGAATGAAAGTTATACCTCTATGTGCATGCGCCACTTTAGAGAAAACAATCAAAAATTCTGTCAGCAACAACTTTCTACTTTGGTATAACAAATGAAATCTTCAATGAAGGGCTGGATTGTATGTCTTGTCGCAGCCTGTTTTTTTTCATATGAGCTTGTTCAATTTCATATGCTCAATGCGATTGCCCCAATGGTGATCAAATCATTATCTTTATCAACGACGCAATTTTCTGCTCTTTGCTCCACATATTTACTTGCAGATGTCATCTTCCTCATCCCAGCTGGGATCATTCTCGATAGGATTCCTGTGAGAAGAGTGATATTGTTTGCACTTGGACTTTGTATATTAGGAACTTTTGGATTTGCAATCTCCACCAACTTTTTTTGTGCAGCAGCGTCCCATTTCTTATCAGGAATAGGCAACGCTTTTTGTTTCTTAAGTTGCATGATGCTTGCAAGCAGCTGGTTTGGTAATAAAAGCTCTTTTGTCATGAGTGTGATGATCACGATAGGGCTATTAGGTGGCGTTGTAGCTCAACTTCCTTTTACTCTGCTTGCTGAAAATTTTGGATGGCAGATGACCCTTGTCATCGATGGTCTTGTCGGATGTTTAATTTGGATTTTGAACTTTATTTTTGTTCACCAAAACAAACTTGAAAATGAGATAAAGCCTCATTTGTCGATTCAGAATTTCTTGCAAAAGATGAAGCCTGCTTTTCTCAATTCTGAGGTATGGAAATGTGGTTTTTATACGGGGCTTATGAACCTCCCGCTTATGATCATCAGTGCGATGATTGGAAATTTGTATCTTACAGAGGTGCTAAAATTCTCTCTCCTTGATGCTTCATTAATCACTAGTATGATTTCTATGGGGACAATTGTAGCCTCACCTCTTTACGGTCTCCTCAGCGATATCACACAAAAGAAAAAACCATGGATGCTTCTAGGTGCACTATTTACACTTCTCTCATTTTTTGTGATGATGAATGTAGAAAACCCCTCCATGGAAATGATGATCGCGATCTTCTTTTCCCTTGGATTTTTTTCTGCCTCTCAGGTACTCGGCTATCCAATGATTACAAACTCTGCCCCTGAAGACCTCAAAGGGACTTCTATGGGCGTGGCTGCTGTGATCATCATGGGCCTTGCTTTTGTAGGACAGCCTCTCACAGGTTTATTAATCGACATGGCTTCTCACGATGGAGTTTATGATTTCGATAAAGCGCTTCTTATATTCCCTTTAGGGTTTATTATTTCACTGGCTCTATCTTTCATAATGAAAGAAAAAGTGAGCGTCACCGAGGTGAGCTCTTCATAAAGGAAAAGGGCCCTTAGTTAGGGCCCTTTAGCTTAAGGATTAGTTCGTGTTTTAGTAGGCTTGAAATATTTTCCATATTCCAAAGGTTGATCTCTTTTCCACGGACAATAGGTATTGCAATATTGAATTCTCTCACCAAGGCTTGGATGTGATGCTCTCCAAAAAGTATAGAAGGCGCCAGGATAGGGCACTCCTAAATCCTTTTGTTGGAGGATCACAAAGGCCTGAGCCGCTGCTCTGTTATTTTGGGTAATTTCTAATCCAAAAGTATCGGCTTGATGTTCCATCGTACGTGAGATGTAGTTAGATAAAGGATCTGTTGCGATGGTAAAAAAATTGATGAGCAAAAGAAGTAGAGGAACCGATGCGATATGATGAATGGCAGGTATTCCCAATTTTTCTTTGTACTTATGAATAAGAGCTCTCGATATACGGTAAATTAAATAGAAAGTTACAAAAGACAGAAGGGTTGCATAAAGGATATACCAGAGCATATGGTGAAGAACATAATGGCCCATTTCATGTCCCATCACGAACAAAATTTGATCATCATTCATTTCCTTTAAGATCGTATCCCAAAGTACAATTCTTTTTGATGAACCAAATCCCGTTACGTAGGCATTTATGGCCTTCGTGTCTTGACTCATATCAACTTCAAAAACTCTGCTATGTTCTATTCCTGCTCTCTCAGCTAGATTTAAGATTTTTTTCTCTAAAGATTTATCCTTCATCGGACCAAATTTATTAAAAAGAGGTGCAATCCATATAGGTTGAACGAAAACCATAAATACAGTTAGAGCTGTACTAACGAGAGCGCTATAAAACCACCATCTACGTGGGCTTTTTTTCATGAGAAGATAGAAGATCCACACAAACGCAAGGGCGAGAATTAATTGAACACCGAAGCCTTTAAAATACTGACTTAGCCAGCGCGCTAAAGTTTGGTTTGACATTCCAAACTGGTGCTCTTTAATAAACCCAGCATAAAAATCGAGAGGGAAACTCAGAAGTGAGTAAATTACGGAAAACAGGATCAAGTAAACAGCAATCGTACCATACCAATTTTTTCCGATCTTATGGGAAAAACGCTCTAATTTTCCGGTAAATCCTTTAATGAGAAAGAGAGCTGGAAGAACTAACGCTAAAAGGCATCCTATTCCCCAAATCACATTCCCCATACGAAAGTAAGCTAGGGCTTTTTCGGTAGCTGCAGGCACTGCAACTGGGGGACAATCACAAGCTGCCGCTGCAAGTAGTAAATTTAACATGAAAGAGTACTCCTGATTAATAGATCATCCTGCGGATCATACGAAAAAGGTTTTTTAACCTATAGTGATTTATTCGCGCGATTTGGCATGCTGCTCAAAGGTTATAATCTGAGGAAGTGCGATGATTCACAAGAGCAAAGGGACGATCGAATGGCTTGAATTTAATTTACTTGCTGATGACCCCCATATCCGCCATGGAGTATTTCTACGAAAGGGTGGCGTGAGTAAAGAGCCCCATTTATCATCATTAAATGTAGTGATGGGGATTGGTGATGATCTATCACATGTTCAAGAAAACAGAAAACGAATTCGAGAGACTTTAGATTTGAGTCATCTAGTTTCAACACGGCAAGTACATGGCTCGGATGTAGTCCATGTTACAAATCCCTTATTTGACTATCCCCCTCACGATGGTCTTATGACGAGTGAAAAAGACATAGGACTGTTGATTGTTCATGCAGACTGCCAAGCCGCCCTTTTTTATGATCCGATTCATAAAGCTGTAGCAAGTGTGCATGCAGGGTGGCGAGGGCAAGTGAAAAACATTTACAAGGAAACCATTGAAAAAATGAAGCGGGCTTTTGGATCAAACGAGGAAGAGATCCTTGTTTGCATCTCACCAAGTCTTGGGCCGGAGCACTCTGAATTCATTCATTATCAAAAAGAGCTTCCCGAAGAATTTTGGGATTTTCAAGTGAGACCCTATTATTTTGATTTATGGGAGATATCTCGTTATCAACTCTTGCAATGTGGCATTTTGCCCCATCATATTGAAATCGCTGAAATGAGCACCTATTCAGATCCTGAAATGTTTTTCTCTTACCGCAGAGAGAAGCACGCAGGAAGGGTATCCCAAATCACTGGAGGGCATGGAACAGTTATTGGTTTAGTGTGATCCCATCTTTGAATTCGATCCGTAGTAATTCTAGTCTTGTATCCCCATTTTGTGTAGTGTGAAGCTCATCAAAAGGATCTATACTTCTATATACGGGAATATTTTCAGGAAACTCAACAACTGTTGTTGATCCATCGGCTTCAAATCTCGTTACGCTTCCTCCCTTAAAGGCAATCACAACATGAGGATATTCATCACGATGCTCCCCTACCTTTTCATACGGATCAAGGCCTATTTTTGAAACGCGAACATGGGAATTATCTAGCTGAACCTCATAGTCAATAGAAAAAGCACTGAGAGTACTGATCAAAGATAAAATAATAAGAAATTTATTCATGTAGATTCCATTTGTTGAAGATGTTGTTTACGGCATTTATTGGCCGCATGGTGAGCAAATCTTGTGGGCTCTGGAAGACGGTACCTTCTAAGGCAGCTTTGAACAATGTTCACAGCTGTTTCAAAAGAGACTTTGTGGCCTGGAGCGATAATTAATGGATTGGACCTTGCTTTTGTTCGCAGAAGAATACCAATTCTTTTTTCTTTGTAAATCAAGTTTGTTTGACTCCCCGGTGTTTCTCCAAGCTCCATCTCAGGTTTACCAACAAGAATACTTTTTGCTACACCAATCGTTGGAATATCAAGGATCACACCCAGTTGGCAAGCGATGCCAAATCCTCTTGGATGAGATAGCCCTTGACCATCTACTAAAATAAGATCTGGCCAAGTCTTCAATGAAGAAAGAGTTTTTACAAGAGATGGAGATTCACGAAACCCTAAAAGGCCAGGGATATAAGGAAAGGATTGTTTTTCTGCTAAAGTAGCTTCTTCCATAAGAGAAAAATCAGGGTATGAAAGAACCACAGCAGAGGCATAAACCATTTGCGTAGGATCAAAACGTGTATTACTGACATCGACACCTGCAATCGTGGTAAGGGGGCCGAATTGATCTTCTACAATAACCTTACTAGATAGTTCTTTTTGAACCTCGAGGGCACGTGCTGGTGTTGATGGATAAAGAAAGTCATGAGGGATGTCCATGACGTGTATTTTACCAAAGAAAAAGAGAATCTAGAAAGAGTTTTTCTCTTTCAGCTCCAGATATTTTGGAACCGAAACCTCCAAAATTTGACCTGTAGGTAAGGATTGAAAAATCTGATTGATATCGGAAATTTTAGGAGCTACGATTTCAAGGGATGGTGGCATCCCTTCAATTTCTTCAAGTTGGAGGTGTGCCTCTCGGAGAAGATACTCCCGTCCTTTTCGGAAAAAATGAAGTTTAGGTTTGAATTCTTGAGGTACAGAGTTTAATGCCTCCTTATAAGAATCAAATTCCCTTTCCCAAGGGAAACTGTGGTTTCCTTCCTTCAATTCTCTTACTTTATAGTGCATGACAAATTGGGCATGCTGATACTGGGATTTCATATATTCGCGGATCCGAATCACCTCAGAATTGATATCATCTTTCCCGAAGATGTGATCAACAAAAGCGTAGTCTCCTAAATCTTCAGCCTCAAGATCTAAAATCTTCTCTGCGACTTTATCTATTGGAGAAAGCAAAAAAGCTCTTTTTTCAGCTGTAAAAGAGAGGGAAATCAAACTCATTAAAAAAAATAGGTATATTCTTAACATAGATAATAAGCTAATTCCACCTTGATAATAGAGCAATTTAAAATAATTCTTGGTCTTTGGGAAAAAGGGACAGAAGCTCTTCTTCAGTAATACCCAGGATCAGGACCCTTTTATGGCGAGATGTTTCTCCTCTGGTAATCGTTATGGCTTGCTTTGGAAGATGAAAAGTTTTTGAGAGCAAAGCTATGAGCGCTTGATTCGCCTTCCCATCTTCAGGCACCTCTCGAAGCTTAATTTTGAGCTCATCTCCCTCCCATCCAACGATCCCTTCCTTGGAACTTCTAGGAATTACTTTAATCAACAGGGATGTCAATTTTTCTGGCGGAGACATTTTTTTTCTCTCGTGTAAGTCGACTATTTTTAATTAATCGATCATAATAAGTGAAATAAATTCGCAATCTGGTTTAGAATAAATAACTTTATTATCTTTCTCTTGGCGTTATGGATATAACGCTGATTAAAGGATAATATATAGAAGTTTCTTAAAAAATTAATATAGTTAATTAGTTTTTTAAGAAAAGTAAACAACAAACAAAATGGTAATTTCGTGTCAAAATCTAAAGGTACAATCAAATTTTTCAACTCACAAAAAGGTTACGGTTTCATCACTCCAGCTGGTGGCGGTAAAGATCTTTTTGTTCACATTAACAATGTTGAAGGTGACGCTCAGTTTCTTCGTGAAGGACAAAAAGTGGAGTATGTAGAAAGACCGGGTCGCAAAGGTCCTGAAGCTACAGACGTCGTTCTCTCATAAGTTAACGTTTGTACTGCTCGCCCCCTGTTTTGAAAATAAAGGCTAAAGTCTTTGATCAACTGGGGGTTTTTTATATCCAGTAGTTTTTTGCAATTTTCTTAAAGTCTTCTACTTGTTTTTTCTCCCATTTCTCATCTTTTTTTAATTCTTTAGCCATAAAGTGAGCTATTTTCGGGGCCACTTCTATGCACGCTTTTGCGTCTAGCAACAAAGCTCTTGTTCTGCGAGAGAGGACATCATCTAGGGTGCGTGCCATTTCATGATTAATGGCAAATAGGACTTCGACCCATAGGTAGGGGAAATTTTCATGAATTTTTTCTTTTAGGCTCGGTCTTTTTTTAATTTCAGCGCGAAGCAATTTATCCTCAGCTCCATAGAGGCTCCAGTGATCGAGTGGATCATGGTTTTCTTTCCAGCCCACTAGCTTGAGGGTTTTTGTAATACAATTTCGCTCAGGAAGAGATCCAACAACTTGCGCTTTATTCACCACATCTTCAGCCATTCTTCGATAGGTGGTCCATTTTCCTCCAGCGATGGTAACAAGGCCTGAGGGAGCAACAATAATTGTATGATCTCGAGAGAGAGCCGCAGTATTTTCTCCGGAGTGAGCTTTTATGAGAGGACGAAGTCCTGTGAAAACACTTAAGATATCCTTGCGAGTAGGAGCTTTTTTTAGGTAATGAGCGGCTGTTTTCAATATAAAATCTATCTCTTCTTTTAAAGGTCTTGGTTCTATGGTGGGGTGATCTACGGGAGTATCTGTTGTTCCGACAAGGACCCTGTCATGCCATGGCACCATAAAAAGCACTCTTTTATCTTCTGTTTGAGGGACAAGTAATGCTGTATGCTTAGGTTGAAAAGTTTTTGGAAGGACGATGTGCACACCTTGACTTGGAGCGATGAGCTCTTTAGCATCCGGATCATCCATTTGTCTCACATCATCAGAGAAAACACCGGTAGCATTGATGACACACTTGCCGTGGATTTTATAACTTTTGCCTGTCTCCCCATCTTTAGCTTTTACACCACAAATAAGATTTTTCTTTTTGATAAGACCTGTCACTTTCATATAATTCAGAATGACACCACCTTGATCTGCTGCTGTTTTCGCTAAGGTGATAGCAAGGCGTGAGTCATCAAACTGTCCATCGTAGTAGACGACACCACCGCGCAGATCTTTTGTCTCTAAGGTAGGGATCGCTTTTAATGTTTCCTGCTTAGAAAGCCAGCGAGACTTTTCAATACCAAGAGAACCCGCTAGCATGTCATACACTTTTAGCCCGATACCATAAAAAGGGCCTTCCCACCAATGATAGTTAGGAACAAGAAACGGAAGATGTCGTACAAGATGAGGTGCATTTTGACAAAGAAGTCCTCTCTCTTTGAGCGCTTCAATCACAAGAGATACATTCCCTTGCTGCAAGTAGCGAAGGCCTCCATGGATCAGTTTCGTGCTCCGGCTTGAAGTCCCTTTCGCGAAATCATATTGCTCTAGAAGCAGAGTACGATATCCACGAGAGGCTGCATCGACAGCAGCGCCAAGTCCTGTCGCCCCTCCCCCAATAATAATGATGTCGAAATGGTCTGCCCCATCTTCCATTTTTTGGATCATTTTTTCTCGATTCATGACCTTGTCTCCCAACACTGCGCCGAGCGGATGGCCTTATTCCAATTTTCCATTAGCTCATGAGCCTCTTCGGCTTTCATTTGAGGGATAAATTTTCTTTCGAGTTGCCAATAGCTAGCGATTTCAGAAAGATTTTTCCAAAAACCTGTTGCAAGACCTGCCAGATATCCTGCTCCTAAAGCTGTGAGCTCGGGAACTTTGGGTCTCAGCACAGGGACATTCATCAGATCGGCTTGAAATTGCATCAGAAGATCGCTTGCAACAACTCCGCCATCAACGCGCAGCTCAGAAATGGGCATCCCAGAATCTTTTTCCATCGCTTTGAGAACGTCTGTAACTTGGAATGCTATTCCTTCTAAAGCAGCTCTAGCGATATGAGCGGAGGTTGTTCCTCTAGTGATGCCTAAAATCACTCCTCGTGCATAAGGGTCCCAATGAGGGGCTCCAAGCCCTGTAAAGGCAGGAACAAAATAGACACCATTATTATCCTTGACGCTGCTTGCTAGTTTTTCGATTTCAATCGATTTGCGGATGATGCCGAGGCCATCTCGAAGCCATTGCACAACAGCCCCTCCGATAAAAACACTCCCTTCTAAGGCGTAGTAGGTTTTTCCATCGATTTGATAGGCCACAGTCGTAAGAAGATTATGCTTTGAGAGTACAGGTTTTGTTCCTGTATTCATGAGTAGGAAGCACCCTGTACCATAGGTCGTTTTGACCATCCCTGACTCCGTGCAAGACTGGCCAAAAAGAGCAGCTTGTTGATCCCCGGCTATTCCTGCGATGGGGACAGGTGTGGTGAATAGGGAATTTGAGGTTTGGCCATGAACGCCGCTAGAGCTTTTCACTGTGGGCAGCATAGAGCGTGGAATTTCCAAGATGTCCAAAATTTCAGAATCCCAATCGAGGGTATGGATGTTGAAAAGAAGGGTACGCGAAGCATTACTTGGATCTGTAATGTGCATTTTTCCGTCAGTTAATTTCCAAATGAGCCAAGAATCAACAGTACCGAATGCAAGCTCCCCTTTTTTAGCTCTATCTTTAGCATGAGGGATCTGCTGCAATATCCAGTGAAGTTTCGTTCCCGAAAAATAAGGGTCTAAAAGAAGCCCTGTTTTGTCTTTAAAAGTTTGCTCTAGGTTTTTACTTTTGAGCTGCTGGCAAAAATCTGTCGTTCTTCGATCTTGCCAGACGATCGCATTCGTGATCGGTTGACCCGTAGCGCGATCCCAGACAATTGTCGTTTCTCTCTGGTTCGTGATTCCGATCGCTTCGATCTCGGCCGAAGATATTCCTGCTTTTGTGATGACTTCTGTAATGACGGCAGCTTGTGAAGACCAAATTTCGCTTGGATTATGTTCTACCCAACCTGGCTGAGGAAAGATCTGTTTAAACTCTTTTTGAGCACTTGCGACAATTTGCCCTTCATGATTGATTAAAACAGCGCGCGAACTAGTCGTACCTTGATCAAGTGCTAGTATGTATCTCTTCATCAGTAGCTCCCCCTGTACTTACTTTGCGTTTTTTTCAATTGATGTCAACAGTTCGAAGGGCAGTTTTTCTATAAAACATCCTTTTTCGCATAGATTTCATAAACACCTTTAGTACAATAGTTATTTCCAACGACAAGTGACGAATCTACATATTCCCATGGACTGGGGCTTCCTAACGACTTTAACACTGGTCCTTCATACACATATACTTGCCCTCCGACATGAAGATCGATTCCAAGCTCTTTTGCCCTCTCTCGAGCCATGCTCAAAAGAGCATTTTTGAACTCTGGGGAAATGTTGAATGGATAGAACCTCTCAAGAAGCAAGACAGGTTTTCCCTCATGAAAAAGGAGTTTTAAAAAGGATCTTGCAACCATTTTTTCTGAGGCCTCGTCTTTGATTTCTACGATTTGGATCTTCCCATCCATACAGGTGCCAAGAAGAGCTTTATTTTTACTTGGATCTGCACTGATACCTTGGCAGGATCCTACAATCTCTGTTCCTGATAAAAATAGATCCTCTGGATCATCGGTGATCTTTACAACAAATCTTTTCTGATCAAGATCCTTGATTATATTATGAATCTCTTCATTTAGGGCTGGTGAAAGCTTTGGGTCTTTGCTGACTTCTTCTGCCAGCATCTTGAGAAAGTTTTTCTGTTCTTTGCTTGTTTTAGCATCAAAAAGGCTCATCAAGATTTGCTCAAGTCTATTTTTTCCATGAGTAACCCTTGGGCTCTCCGTAAGAAGAGATGCAGAAAAAGAGAGTTCTCCAGCAAGTTTTTTCACAAAAAAGGTCTCAATCATCCAGCTTCGTAGATCAAATGGTCCTTCTCGAGCTACAGGGATCTCTGACGCACTTCCTGCTCCAGCTGCGGCAGCTCTATTTGGAACCAGGCTTACTGGCCCTGGCAGGTGTTGCCACATCTGCCAAACACTTTTATCACTTCCTTCTTTATGCCAGGATGAAAGAGCGGTAGCGTGGGGATTTCCTTCCGTTTTATATCTCTCTGCATGAAAAGTCCCTTTAAGAAGGGATTGAATGAATCTTGTCATCTCTGTTTTAGCTAGAGGATCTTCAATTCTTGAAGCATAAGTCTCAAATGCGAAAGGATATCTCTGCTTTTCACTAAGAGCTAAATAAAGAGGAAGTTGATCGGAATCGAGGGGAAAGAGCTTTTCTCTGATGACTTCTCCGATCATTGCCTCAAGATCTTTCACAGTGAAATCTCCTACGAGTCTAGGATCAAATTGATGAGGAGAGGGCTCTGTTAACTTGATAACAATCACAATAATTTCAGCACATTTTCTTAACGCGGTTGCATTCTCAATTCCAAGCGTTACACACCTTTCAAGGATGTGAAGTTTTGTCTCAAAAGGAAGATCACTTTTTTTGAGTGTATCGATCATCGAGATGAGGCTTTTCTCGAGGCCACTTTTTAAACTTTTTAATTCAAGGCGATGTGCCCAAATAGAATCTCTTATTTTGAGAAGTCGTGGGTAAAGAGTTTCTTCAGGGATGGTTACCTCTTCATTACAAAAGAAGGAGATGATCGTCGCAAGAGATCCAAGTGGTGCTAGAGGGCGCCCATCTCTTCCTTTGATAAAGCCCTCTAGATGGTTTCTAAAAGATTCTTTATCAAAATGAAGCAAAGCTCCTCTAAGCAACTCTTTTCTAAGTAAGGGGTCTCCATATTGCGACGCTTTGTAAAGAGCTAAAATAAAAGGAAGAGTAATATCAAGCTCTGGATTGGCTTTTTTTGCCTTAGCCATGAACAATACAATCAGTGCGAAAAGAGGTGGAATTTCTTCGTCTAAAAATGGAGCGAGATCTCCCTCTTTCAGTAAAGTTCTTAGATTGCCTTCAAGGATCTCTTTTGTGAAAATAGAGCCATAATTCCTTGTTAATACCTCAGCTAGTTCTTCTTTATGAAGAGAGGTATATATATCAAGGTCACAACTTAAACAGATTTTTTCAACGATGACGGGATCTGTAATCTGAAAAACTTCTGAAAGTATACCGGGATAAAAATCTTTCCCTGCGCCCTTCAAAGCACAAATTTCTGCAAGCTCGTGCAGGGCGGATTTATCGGTGATCCGGCACTTTTTGATGTAGAACTCAAAAGCACCTATTGTATATTTCCTAGCTTGAGTCTTGAGGATTTCTACTCTATTTCTTTCCTCTATAAGAAGAAATTTATCTAGGCAATTATTTATTAAATGAGGATTGAAATATAAGCCAGTTTCAAAAACTTTCAATAACTGATTTTGATCGGTGATCGCACAAGCTTTTAATAAATCAGATGCCTTATTAGGATTTATTGGAAAAAGCCAGAGAATGATCTCACCGATTGTTTTCTCATCGGTAATTCCAATCCCAGCAAACATATATGGAAGGAATCTTGCAGCTTTCGTTAAGCAGATTTTTGCGATTTCTACTTTTTGTGATGGGTCAGTAATCAGAAAAGAGTCAAAATATTTTCCAGTAGAAAGAGGTCTATGCTCAGCGCTAATCTTAGCGATCTCAAAAAGAGCCTCCGGATCGTTAATTCCAAACGATTGAATGCAAAGAGCTGCAGGAGGGATCTCGACCTCTCCTGCGTAATTCTCCCCATCTTTAGGTGTGATTTTGGCGCAGATCTTTGAGATTTCGACTAAAATCTTTGGATCTCTAATTCCGAGCATCTCTACAATACGAATTGCTGTTTGGGGAGAATTTTCAGCGCTAATTCTTAGGATTTTATTAATCATCTCAGTGTTAGTGATCCCAAGCACAGATATATAGGAAATATCATCCACAAACGCCGCAGCGCAGATTTCAGCTAGCTCTCCTTTAAGCTCTTCACTGGGTGAATCAAACCCCCTTATAAAATCGAGCAATTTTACTTCTCGTCTGCGGCCGAGTGATTTAGCCAATTCTAAAGTGAAGAGGGGGCATCCGATTTTATTCGCGAGCTGTGCTAAAAATTTTCCATCAAATTCATATGCTAAAAAACCCCTAATTATTCGTACATCTATCATCCCCCTTGAATCTGCTGATGGAGATACTTCTTCCGCAGAACTATCTTTGATAAAAGAGCCTTGTAGTAGAAGTTCATCATGCGGGACTCTTCCTAGCAGATCTCTAATAAGGGCAGGATTTTCCTGAAGCTTTCTCTTCCCATACTCCGGATCTTCAAAACCAGGATCATCTTTTCCTCCATCACACCACCATACAAGATAACAAAAAAAGGGGAAAAGAGGACTTTCTGAAATTTTTCCAAAATCAGATTGGAGAGCCAAAAGCTCTTTATTGATAAGCCCTTCTCTGTGACGCAGTTCGATAAGAGACGCTAAGACAGACTCCCCCCTTCCATTTCTATAGGAGAGTAAAATTGAGGGATCTGCGGCAATATCTCCCTCTACGAGTCCTGTGAGCTCTGCAAGTTTTACTCTGTCTTCCGGATCTAAAGAGTGGTAGATAGGGATGAGCTGTTCTTTGTCCAACTTCTCAGAGAGTGAAAACAGAAGGTGGCAAAGAGTTTCTGTTCTTGAAATTGGAGGAGAGGATCCTTCAAGCGCTTTTAATGCCGCTTCTGTTATCTGATTTCTCATCGGCTCAAGGAGATCATATGCACGCTCTCGATCTATACCGGGCGA
>CAYSAJ010000009.1:41545-50468 GCA_964429005.1 uncultured bacterium
GAAAGAGAAGGGTCCCCTTCTTCAGCTTTCACATATTTCAAAAGAAAAAACGCTCTTTCGACAACTTCACGTAAAGGTAGGTTTTCACCCTTTTTAGGCTCTCTCGTAAAATAGGGAGGAAGAAAAGAACTTGGAGATATAGGTCCCATGAAACCTCAATTCGTCAGAATGCTCATTCTTTACATTTCTCTTTCTTATGTTGATGTCAATAAATATCTTGATTTTGGGACTGATTTATGGTCTATTCCGAAGTTGTTAGATTAGATAGTGAATAGGAGAAATGATGAATTACAATATTTTCATCGGAGAGCTCATCGGCACAATGATCCTGATTCTTTTAGGGAACGGTTCTGTTGCAACAGTTTTACTTGATAAATCTAAAGGACAAAATTCTGGTTGGATTGTGATCACGGCTGGATGGGGCTTTGCTGTTGCGATGGCAGTCTATGCTACAGGCTGGGTGAGTGGTGGTCATCTCAATCCTGCCGTAACAATAGGACTTACAATAGCTAAGCAAAGCGCTCCTTCTTTGATGCCCTCTTACTTTTTAGGACAAATCCTAGGGGCTATGCTGGGATCTATTTTAGTATGGCTTGCATTTTTCCCTCATTGGACGGCAACTCATAATGAGCAATATAAATTTCTTTGCTTTGCAACCCGCCCCGCCATTCGAAATATCTTTTGGAATTTCGTTTGTGAGGTAATTGGAACAGCTGTTCTTCTTATCGGCGTGCTTGGGATTTTCAATAAGCACAATGGAATCGCCGATGGCGTAGGTCCTTATGCAGTAGGAATACTAGTCTTTAGCATTGGGCTGTCTTTAGGAGGCCCTACAGGATATGCAATTAACCCTGCAAGAGATTTAGGGCCAAGACTTGTTCATGCTTTATTTCCCATTCAAGGGAAAGGGACATCTGATTGGGCTTATGCCTGGGTTCCGGTCCTAGGGCCTATTTTAGGAGGAATAGTAGGTGCGATCATTTATCAAACGTTTATTGCCCGGCTTACAGCGTTATAATCAATAAGGCTCGGCTTCATAATCCATATCTGCGCGAAGGGCAGCCCAAAACAAAAGAAGTCTTGGATCGAGCTGCTGAGCCTCGAAGATTTTTGGATTCTTGACTTTCACTTTCCAATCATCCTTATAGTGAAGGACTGCTCGTTCCATTCTAGCAAATTCTTTATGGTTTAGGGGCTCTTTGAGGTTGAAATTCACCCCCGTTTTGTTTTCAAATGAAGTAGCTAATAGTTCATGCTCAGATGAAAATATGTCTAAAACAAAGGTAAAGTATTTCGTTTTCACTTCAAGATTTTCTTCAATGAACCCTATAAGAGAATCATTTTCATCCATGACTTGATAGGAGATTTTACCTCCTTGAAAATCTGCCACAGCTTTACCTAGAAAATGATTCTGTCTGTCATAAAATTCATATGCTGGAGATATTGAAATGCGTCTGATGATCACTCCAATTCTCTCTTTTTTTGTTTCTATGCTAAATTTTGATCCCCATGCATTAATATGCTGTTTAATCCAGTATTCTTGAGGGAAATCGCTCACGTCAAAAGCTTGCAAACTACCAAAAAAACATAAACAAAGAAAAAGAGATCGTCTCATAAAGAATTTCCTGAATTAAGTTTAGACAATATCTCTTTATCAGTAAGCCACTGCTCATGCTGTTGAAGATGATTGAACTGATGAGTTAATAACTCTTCATCAAAGTCTCGATAAAACCGATGAGCTCCAAGATAGTGGATATTCAATAAAGGGATTTGCATTGAGCCTATTTCTTCTATAACCGACTTGTGATGGTGGGCCATATCATCAATGAAAACTATCTGAGAGGGTCTTAGCTTTGCTTTCTCTAGAAAAGCTTTAAGCACTTTTCCTTTGGTTGTCCCATAAGAAAATAATATTCCTTCTTCATATAAAGGAGGCAAATGAGCTCCTTTTTGAAGTTCAGTAAATTCATAACTCTCTGGGAAAGAATGAAAATGAGTAAAAGTGACCCCTAATGCTTTAAGAAATTCAATCCGCCAAGTTTCAGTACGAGGAATTGCACCATAACTACCTCTAGGGAAATTGGTCAATGCAATGACGATAAATCCCTCCTCTTTCAACTTCTGAATAAAATCAGCGATACCTTCTTCAATAATGTGCCTCTTTGAAAGAAGCTGACTTAAACTTGCTTTGCGCAATATTTCTTCTTGCTCTGCAGGGTTCGCTTGGTTCATCGCTTCCTCGGTCAATTGCACAAATTTTAGATAGCCATAAGGATGAGCGAATTGATCTTCTGTACATACAATCACATCATCAATGTCAAATACGATGAGAGTTTGAGGATCGAGAGACTTCCATTCATTTAATACCTGCAAATGACTTGTTTCTATCCATTCACTCCAAACGAATTGACTAAGAAAAACAAAAAATATCGAAACAATAAAACGAAATCTCATAAGACCTCAGATTTCATTCATTATAACCATTTTTCGTTAAATTCCTATAATCTTCCAGCATCGATGTATTTTGGGGTCATGGAAATCTAGGGGAAGAGTTTTATGAGAAATTTCCTCAAACGAAAGCTTCGGAAACAGTGACTCATCGATTTTAAAGCGTCTTGAATTGGTGCTAAAAAAAATCATCCCTGTAGGAGATAAGAGCTTCTCAGCTTGCTGTAGGAGAAAAATATAATCCTGCTGGATGTCAAAGAGCTGCTCCATTTTCTTTGAGCGGGAAATCGTAGGAGGATCGATGATAATAACATCATACTTTTTCCCCTTCTGAACTTCTGCTAGAAGGAATTTCAAACAGTCCTCCCTAACAATTTCGTTCTTTTCTAAAGAAAGCCCATTAAGAAGGAAATTCTCTCTGCCCCATGCTGTGTAGGTATTGGACATATCAACGCTTTTTGTAAACAAAGAACCCTTCATGGCAGCGTGCACGCTGAAAGAGCATGTATAAGAAAAAAGATTGAGAACTTTTTTACCAGTGCAATAGTCTGAAACAATTCTTCGTGTTTCTCTATGATCTAAAAAGAGTCCTGTATCCAAATAATCGACAAGGTTGATCCGAAATTTTACTCCATACTCAAGCACTGAAAAAAACTCATGGGCTTCATCTCTTTTTTCATACTGCTCTGTTTTACGTCTTCGGATGCGATTGCGCCAGTAGATTTGATCTTCTGAAATCGCAAAAATTTGGATGAGGGCATCTTGCACTTCGTTAAAAAGTTCTTCTGTGGGATCAGGCTCATCCCGATATTTGGAAAAATACTGCACACAAAAGCGCCCATCGTAGAAATCGATCGCTAGTTGATAGTTTGGAATCTCCCGATCATAGATGCGAAAGCAATTCGTATTTGTTCTTTTTGCCCATTTCCGAATATGACGATAACTCTTTCTAATGCGGTTTTTAAAAGGAGAAGATTTATCTTCTCCATCAGCTATTTGAGGAAGCTCCATTTCAGACATATTAGCTCTCTAAAAAAAGAAAAGGATAAAGGCTGCAAAAGAAAATTGCTCTAAAAAAAATTCCTTTCTATCCTCTTATCTTTTGGGGGGTTTTGATATGAAGTTTTTTCGCTATTTTTTTCTTTTTTTGACCCTAGTTGGATCAAATCTGCTCATCGCTGATGAAAACCCTCAAGTGTCTCTGAAGATGTACACTCCCGAGGAAGCTCATCTAGTCACTCCAGTCATAGACCTGTGGGTTCAAGACCATTTTAAACATTTTCCTTACCTATATCAGGGAATTCCAAGCCCTCACACAATTTTTTCTAGGGAAGCTGAGTCTTTTGTTCTTTTTGGCACTATAGGATCTAAATATGTAGGACTCATCGCTGGGTGCTCTTTAAATTCTGATCTGCTCATCGAAGACTACTTTATTGAAGATATTAGAAAAGACACCCTTGAAAAAGGCTATGACCCTGAAAAAGTGCTTTATGTGAATTTCTTTTTGATAGATCCTTCGATGAGAGAAGATATCCAGTTTATTCAATCGATGTATTCTAAAGCGTGCGAAAAAGCTCTAGAGATGGGGAAAACGCATCTTTGTTACATGGAAGTGGTGCGTGAAAAAGATCATCCTTTGAGACCCGCCTCTTATACTCCTATAGAGCCATGGGAAGATTTAGATACTTCTTTTGATCCACTAAACATCCGGATCAATATATCTTGGCCTACATTACAAATCGATGGTAGTGTCAGAGAAGAGCTAAATACTATGGATTTTTATATTCAAGAGATCAAATAACGTTTGTTAGATAAAAATATTCACAGAAATAACGCCACTGATAAATCGGCTGGCGTTTTGCCCTGCGAAAGTGAACCAAACACCGCCAATGATCCCCACATTTTTACTGAAGTTGTATTCAATAGCAGGAGCAAGGCTTAGCTGATCGCTTGTTGGTCTTGTCACACTTGCCTTCTCACCATTTAATGTTCCAGGATTTCCAGAGAAGCGATCGTGTTTGCGATGATTGTAGAAAAGATCACACGCTAAAGCCCAATTTTGGGTAAGGTTATATTGAATTGATCCATCCACCCAGAAGATATTCCCATGGTAGGCTGTGCCATCCGTGCCATATCCTCCTCCATAAGTGTTGAAACCTTTCACATGAACAGGAGTGCCTACTTGATAATTGAGACCAAGGCGTCCTTCAATAAAGTGATTTGCTCCTAGATCCCAAAGTTTAGCAAAAGTAAGCCCTACTCCGGGAAGCCAAGATCCTGTCCCCATAGCATCGGTACGTAATTTATCTGGATTGAACTTTTGATATTTTCCTGTAGGTATATTTGCTCTTAGTGAAAGTTTGATCGCAGGCCAGGGATCTGTAATTTTTGCAGGGAGAAGCTGAACACCGAACCCAAAGGGAATATCTCCTACGTTAATAGTATGCTGTCCTTGGGTTTCCTGATAAAACGCTTTGGGGCTTATAGTAAAATCAAGGCGCGATAGAATACCGAATTTGGTTTGTACTTCTAAACTGACTGAATTAAAGTGAGATGTCGAAGAGGTGTGCCAATGTTGATCATATTGCCCTGTATCCACCGTGTAGTAGAGATAGGGCTGAACGTTATAATGACCTGGGGGTGTCGTATAACCTGAAGGAGCAAGGAGAGGCCCTGTAAACCAAGGTGCGACTGGAATATATGTTTGATGGACTGCTACATCCGCAGCTTTCAGAAGAAGCGGGTTTAGAATCATCAAACATACAACGACAAAACGAATAACTTTAATCACTATAACAGCTCAACTTGTCCTGATTGGAGATAGTAATAACCTGCTTCGATTTTAAGCTGATTTTGCTCGATGAGTTTTTTTAAAGCAGGATGTTTTCTTAGGTAGTCCCTCATATTGATCGCATTTGCTCTGATAGAAGAGGCAAGCTTTTCCTCTCCTGACATGTTCCCTGTTTTTACGATCGAAGGTGAGATGATTTTGGCAATAGAGTGAATATCTTTCGTCTGGCCATGCATGACGGCATCGACAGCTCCGCAGCTTTCATGACCAAGAACGAGAATCACTGAAGACTTTAAATAAAGAACCGCGTAGTCGATACTTTCTGCTTCAATGTTTCCAATCACATTTCCAGCAACGCGCACTATGAACAGATCCCCTACTCCCTGGTCAAAAATGATTTCAGGAGAAACTCTAGAATCAGAGCAACCCACTATCGTCGCAAACGGAGACTGACTAAAGACAAGAGCCTCTCTTCTTTCAGAAGTTCTGTCGGGATGCTCGAGCTTATCTTGCATGAACCGTGAATTCCCTTCGATGAGACGCTTTAGAGCCGCATCGGGCGAGATCTTCGATTGTTCAGCTCCCTCGATTCCAATATTTTGGAAGAGAAGAACACAGACTAAAATCGAGAACATTTTTTTCATAGAGATCCCTAATATAGATTATTTCTTGCCATACCAAATTCCTTTAAATCTGGATAGAGTTTATATTAGAAATTCAAAGAGATTTTTATTCGTATGGAAACAAGATTCACAACTCTTCAAAAAAAAGAGATCCCTCTTCTTGTTGAAACATTTCAAGCTCCATGGATACAAAAAGAGGATCTTGAGAAAAAATGGATTCGCTACTTTGAAGAACAAAACTCTGGAAAGAGACTTGTGATCCTTATATGGGGTGAAAAGAGTATCATCGGCTATGGAAGCCTCCTTCTTTTGTCTGAGTATCCTCCTTTTCTAGAACAAGACATCCCAGAAATTCACGATGTCTGGGTATCTAAAACTCACAGGGGATTAGGACTTGGTAAAAAACTTCTTCTTCAACTTGAAAATTTAGCTTTAGAAAAAGGTTATAGAATAGTGGGACTACTTGTTGGGCTCTACGAAGACTATGGCCCTGCACAAAAACTCTATTTTCGTTTAGGGTATGAGCCTGATGGCAGAGGAATTTGCTATAAGTATGAGAGTGTAGAACCGGGTCAAAGTTACCCTGTAGATGATGACCTTCTTTTAGCTCTAACTAAGTCCCTTATAATTCAATAGAGTCTTCACATTTTAGGATTTATTATGGGTGTTTCCTCCGTTCACAACTATTTTGGCAGTCAGAGTCTAGTCCAGTATTTCCGTAGACCTGAAGGTTCTTTGCAAGTCCATATTACCACACCAGGCCTTGAGATTCGTTCTATTAAAGAAGAAGATCTCCCTGACTACACAACTCTTCTAGGCGATGCAGAAGTGATGGCGAAAAATGGTGATGGGTCGACATTTAATCCTAGCGAAACCAAAGCTGCCGTCTAAGGTTGGCTCAAGAGATGGAAAGAAGGAAGTCCCTTTAGCGGGTTTTCAGTATTCAAAGCCGATACGGTGGAATTCTGTGGTTTTGTTAGTGTTGAGCAATATGAAGGTGAACTGTATCACACGATTTCCTACATATTTAAAAAAGCGATCTGGGGCAAAGGTATCGGATCTAGATCTGTGTTCACCATCGTTCGGGATTTTATTCCTACAGCTGTAGAAGAAAAAATTCCTTTTGCAGGGATCAAAGCCACATGCCGATTTGACAATACAGCATCCTCTAAAATTTTAGCAAAGACAGGGATGACCCATAAAGGGATGATTTTTGCAGATGGCGCTGAAAGACACTCTTATGAACTTTCTTTCAAAGATATTGAAAGGCTTAATGCACTACCTCCTACTGAGGAGGAATCCAGTTTTCTTGAAGAAGAGGGAGCGATGCTTGCATAAATTCCTCCAGATTTTGAGGAGTGGAGCTGAGGATGCTTTGTCGCTTTTCTAAAAGCTGGGGGTTTCCTTTAAAGAGAAATCCCATCATCTGTTTCATTTTATTGATTTTGGTCCGCATAGGAGTGTCAGGATGGATTTCTCTTTGGTATACTTGAAGGTAATTTTCTAAGTCCTTCCAAGTTGCGCTACAGCATTTGTCTTCAAAATGGGATTTGATCTCGTGAAAGATAAAAGGATTGATCACACTACCTCTGCCGATCATGAGGGCATCGCACCCTGTTTGCTTTAGCATTCTCAGAGCGTCATTTACAGTTAATATGTCGCCATTTCCGACGACTGGGATTTTGAGGAGTGATTTAGCTTCAGCGATAAGTTCCCATTTTGCAGGAGGTCCGTAGCCATCGACTTTAGTCCTAGGGTGAAGTGTTAAAAACGAAATCCCACTTTCCTGTGCAGCTAAAAGGTTTTCTTTAAAAAGAGAAGTGTCTTCATAACCCGATCTCATTTTCACAGTTACGGGGACTTTCACCGCTTTGACTATAGATTTGGCATTTTCGTAGAGGAAGTTTGGGTCTTTGAGAAGGCTTGAACCCGCTCCTCTCCCTGTAACAGTATTAGAGGGACAGCCACAATTTAAATCAATACGAGGAGCCCCCCTACTTTCTATTTCGATCGCCATCGCAGCCATAAGCTCTGGATCTGATCCCATGATTTGTGCAGCAAGAGGAATCGGAGCTGTTTCCTCCGATTGATATTCTTTTGCGAGGCTTTTTACATGAGCATTGGCGGGAACTCTTAAAAACTCAGTTACTGCTTCATCAAATCCACCAACAGAGGCCATTGCTTTTCGGAAACAACGATCCCCCACTCCTTCCATAGGAGCTAAAATAAGGTAAGGACAGCCGCTCGGGTCTTTGGGCAAAAGATTCATGATGAAAATACTAAAGTTCTTTAAGCCAGGTATTTTACCAAAAAAAGACCTAATTTAGAGAGTTATTTCTTTGCTAGACAAAGCCAATGGAACCCTGGAGAGAAATAAGAGTCTTCCCTCTTTAGAAATAAAATAAGTTCTTGATACGCTTCTTTGATATTTACTGGAAGTTGCCAAACTTTTTTTAGAAGAACTAAAAATAAAAGAATTTGGTGAAAATAGATTTCCTTATCCTTGTCAGAGCGATAGATAGCCCTGCTGGCATAAGTCCACTGATCATTTTCATCAACGGACGAAGCGACCACTTTATAGAGATTTTTGAGGGGGCCTTGATCTGCCGTAAGATCTTGCAGGATACGAAGTGTGATCTTTCTATCTCCTTGGCCCTTCTTTGCTTTGAACAAATTCAGCTCTTTCACTCCTTTTTTCATAGTTTCTAAGGGGGGATAGCAAAGGCGGTGAGTATCACTCGCGTCGATGATAAAAATTCTTCCCTGAGGCTTTAGATAATGGTAAGCATGCTTTAGAGCCTCATATGGATGCTCTAGGTGTTGTAAGACCAAACGAAAAATTACCACATCAAATTTTCCGATCAGCTGCTCATTTCTTTCCTCAGCATTTCCTTGAGTGAAGAAAAGGGAGGGGTACCTCTCCTCAGATAAGTTTACAAAATGAGGATCAAAATCCATTCCGGTACATTTACTTCCAGGAAGGGCTTGTGACACTTCGTAGAGATAGCGTCCATTTCCTGATCCAATTTCTAAGACAGATAGATCTTGTAATTGATGAAGA
>CAYSAJ010000009.1:50478-57758 GCA_964429005.1 uncultured bacterium
TAAAGTTTTTTTCTTCTTCAAAATTGAGATCAATTTGAAAATCAAGGAGGTAATCCCACACTTTTTGAGTGCTAAGGTTATGTATGAGTGTCAATGCCTCATGAGTGGGCATCTGATGAAGTTTCATATGATTTCGTGTGCTGATTTTCAAATTCCTCTAAGATGTCATTTCCCTCGATAACAGCCCTATCAAAAGCTTGTTTTGGGTCCATCTCCCCTTTCAAAGCTCTTTCCATGTAATCGATAATTTTTTCACGGATAAGAGTATAATTCCCTAAACGGATTCCTTTCGTATTCTCTGTGATTTTATCGTTCATGACCTCCAAGATAGCAACTTCAGCCGCGGGATTTTTGTCATAAAAACCTTTCTTTTTTGTGAGGTAATAAGCGGCTTCGGTGATGGGTAGATAGCCAGTTTGTTGATGCCAATATGCCTGAACCTCGGGCAGTGATAGATAAGCTAAAAAGTGGGCTATCCCTCTATATGTTTCCTCATCAAAACCTTTCATGACCCAAAAGGAAGATCCTCCGATTGTAAGCCGATGAGGAGAGCCTGCGATGTCCAGCCAATAGGGAATAGATCCAACGCCTATGGGGAAGGAGGTTTTTTTGCTGAGCATGCTAGAGCGATTGGCACCTTGCAGCAAGATAGCGCTTTTGCCTTCTATAAATAATTTTTCGGGCTGTTCTACAAAGCGTCCTGTGTATGCATAAACACCTGATTTTTGCCACTCTACAAGTTTTTCTAAATGACGAATTTGATATGGGCCATTGAAGATGAGTCTCGCATTCAAGCCAGCGATCCCATTTTGATGAGTAGCAAAAGGAAGGTTATGCCATGCGCAGATATACTCTAAGTGATAAGCAGCGGGCCATGCGCTAACAAACCCGTTGTATCCTGCATTGACAAGCTGAAGGCTCATTTTTTCAATCTCTTCCCAAGTTTTAGGGGGGCATTCAGGATCAAGGCCTGCCTCTTTGAAAGCTTCCTTATTGTAATACAAAACACCTGTGGATGCGTTCCAGGGCAGCGAATACATTTTTTTATCAGGAGTAGAATAGAAATCTCTCACTGCATCAATATAGACATCGGCATCAAATTTCTTATAGTAGCGATGCATAAGTTCATCAACAGGATAAAATATCTCTTCTTTGAGCATCATACTTTGAGTAGCGACTTCATACACCTGAAGGATATGAGGTGGATTCCCCTCTTCAGCTGCCTCAACGCCTTTATTGTAAACTTCTGTGTAGTTGCCTTTGTTTTCAAGACGAATTTTATAGCTGCCAGATTGATAATTGAAGTCTTCGACTATTTCGGCAAATTTGTCGTAGAGAAATCCCTCAAACGCGTGCCATATAACGATCTCTTTAGCAGAAAGATTTAGTGAAAAAAATAGAGCAAAAATAGAGTAGATTAAAACACGTGCCATCGGAAATCCTTTCTTTAAAGTTTACTCAAGAGAGGGGCTAATTGTAAATTCTTTCTCCTCCAGGAGGAGATCATAATATCTCTTGCTTACTTCGTAGGCCTCCTTGCAAAAGGGTCTATGATTCTCTATAGCTATTTCGATGAAAGTAGGACAACCCTGATCATCTACTTCATAGGACTTTGGCTTGTGAAAGCCCCTACTGTTTAAGGCACCATCATGCCAATAATGAGCATACTCCGGATATTTGATTTCATGCCAATCTTCACCTGTGAAGTCTGCTGTTACCTGATCCCATTCTAGAGCTTTTTTAAGGTAAGGGAACTGCAAAGAAGAGAATAAAGATTTCAATACACTATCGGCATTCTGATAAAGATCTTCAGCATGAAGAATCAAAGGCTTGTGAGCCCCAAACTCCTTTACATACTGGAAAAGCTTGTATTGAGATTCATATCCAACAAGTCGAACCCATTCATGGGGGATACATTGCAATTTATTGTAAAATGAAATAAGGGCATGGTGAGGATTGCGAGTAAGAAATATAAAGTGTACTTGAGGGTTTTTTACAAACTCTTCGTCTTGAAGAATGAAATCGACAACTGCAAAACTAATTTCTTTCACAAAAACTGGCTTTGTTTTCGCAGCATTATAAATCCTTTCTTTTACCTCAGCAAAAGATGCAGGGGCATCATCTTTAAAAACTTTTTCGTTGTTCCACTGCTTTTCTTGTTTCAAAGCATACGCCCATTGTGAAGGCTCTGAAAAAACTTCAAAGTCTCCTCTTTGAAGGATCATCCTTGTAAAAGCAACCGACAAAGAACGAGGAGGTGATATAAGATAGATGATCGGATGGTTTTCGGTAGAAAACACAGATGAAATAGCCGCTAAACAAACAATTAAAAATAGTTTTATCATATTAATCTCCGATCAAATTAAATTTGAAAAGGGTAGATTAATTAATGCTTTCTTTCAATTTCATCCTTTAAAAATGAAATAAACAGCACCCGCTAAACAAAGAGAGGCCCAGAGATAATTCCACGTTAGTGGCTCTTTCATGTAGTACAAGGTGAAGGGAACAAACACTGCAAGAGTAATCACCTCTTGGAGAATTTTGAGCTGAGAAAGTGAATAAGTATGAGATAAAAAACCTAAGCGATTAGCAGGAACTTGAAGGCAATATTCAAAAAAAGCGATTCCCCAACTGAATAAGATCGCCATCCATAGCGGTTTTGTTCCTAGGTTTCTAAGATGTGCATACCATGCAAAAGTCATCGCAACATTCGATCCTATGAGTAATAGGATAGGCCATATGTAATTCATGCAAAACCACTGGTAGTTTTATATTAAAGTCGCTAGAAAATATTATATGAATCTAAGGAAGTTTATGTCTTTATCTTGTTGGGAAGTCTATATCATTCTTTCAAAAAATGGTAAACTGTATACTGGCATAACAAACAACTTAGACAAACGGTTTAAAGAGCACTTAGAGGGAAAAAATGGAGCTCGATTTTTTCACTTTGCAGAGCCTGACCGTATCGTTTATAGAGAAAAACAGGGTAATCGCTCTGAAGCTTCCAAACGAGAGTGGGCGATTAAGAAGCTCACAAGGGCTCAAAAGCTCGCTCTCATAGGGCAACACGAAAAAGAAAAATTATGACAAAAATCCTACTACCTTCATCTGATGAAGAGCTCCTTGCTCAGTGCAGAGTTGACACCTATAGATCTTCGGGAGCTGGAGGCCAGCATATCAATGTTACTGATAGCGCAGTGAGGCTTACGCACTTACCAACTGGGGTTGTTGTGTCATGCCAAACTGAGAGAAGCCAACTTCTCAATAAAAGGGTTTGTATTGAAAAGCTCAGAGAAAAAGTAAAAAAACTTAACTACCGCAAGCCTAAACGAATCGCAACGAAAGTTCCTCGCTCTGTAAAAACAAAAAATTTATTGAAAAAAGCTAAAGAATCTCAAAAAAAGAAGCTTCGTAAGTCTCCTTCTGAGGAGAGGGAATAATTCTCACCTTCATTAATATAGCTGCGGCGGGTATAATCCCGCCCGACTTTAACTTAGTTTCGATCCATCCTCAAAATCTTTTTTTGAGGTGAATCTAAATCCCACTCAAATCTGGGGCATGAAGCCTCAAGGAATATATATGTCTTTTACCTCTTTTGCCCTATCGGCAGAAATTATACTCGCTGTCACAGAGCAAGGTTATCATGAAGCGACCCCGATTCAACAACAGTCGATCCCCCTCATACTAGAAGGTCATGACCTTCTTGCAGCTTCCCAAACAGGAAGTGGAAAAACAGCAGGTTTCACCCTCCCCCTTTTACAAAATCTCATCAATCGAAGCAAACCAAGAAAACCTACAATAGTTCGCTCTCTTATTTTAGCTCCAACAAGAGAACTTGCGGCTCAAATCGGAGAATGTGTTAGGGATTATGGGAAGCATCTACCTTTGAAATCAGCTGTTGTGTTTGGAGGAGTGAATATCAAAGAACAAATCAGAAATGTGCGCCCTGGCATTGATGTCCTCATCGCAACTCCAGGACGACTCCTCGATTTAGTAGGTCAAAGAGCGGTTGATCTCTCTCAAGTAGAAATCGTAGTTCTTGATGAAGCAGATCGAATGCTTGATATGGGGTTCATTCATGACATTCGAAGAATTTTGAATATATTGCCTAAAAGACGTCAAAGCCTCCTTTTCTCAGCCACATTTTCTCAAGAAATTAAGCAACTTGCCCATAGCTTGCTTTCATCACCCAAGTCGATCCAAATTGCTAAAAGCAATAGTACAGCACCTAGCATTACCGAAGTGATCCATCCTGTAGATCGTACACGTAAAAAGGACCTTTTAGCAAAACTCATTACTGAACAAGATTGGAAACAAGTCCTTGTCTTTACTAGAACAAAACATGGCGCTAACCGCCTTGCAGAGCAACTTTGTAATGAAGGAATTCCTTCAGCTGCCATTCATGGCAATAAAAGTCAGGGAGCGCGAACAAAAGCCCTTGCTGATTTTAAAGAAGGGGCTGTTCAAGTTCTTGTTGCGACAGACATCGCAGCAAGAGGGATTGATATTGATCAACTTCCCCATGTTGTAAACTTTGATTTGCCAAACGTTGCAGAAGATTATGTACATAGAATTGGCCGCACAGGGCGCGCGGGTTGTGAAGGGCATGCCGTTTCTCTCGTGTGTATTGATGAAAAAGATTTTCTTTCAAGCATCGAAAGTCTTCTAAAAAGAAAACTCCCGAAAGAAATTATTCAAGGGTTTGCGCCTGATCCAACGATTAAAGCTGAACCTATCCAGCGGGGACGTTTTACAAAACCAAATTCTGCGCCAGGTCAGCAAAGAAGAAACTCCTCTTCGCCGGCTAGACATCAGGAAGGAAACAAAACAAAAGGGCCTCCGGGATATTCTCGATCTGAAAAGCCAAAATCTCACAAATCGACAAAACATCGATAAGTATGTTTGACGAACTAGCGGAAAAAAAAGAGCGGCTTGGTCTTAGCAAAATTAAGAGGCATATTTTTCTTTGCTGTGACCAGCCCAAAGCAAAATGCTGCTCTTTAGAAGAGGGTCTTAGATCCTGGGAATATCTCAAAAATCGTCTCCAGGAACTTGGACTTAATGGGGAAGTTGGAATCCAGCGCTCAAAAACACACTGCCTTCGTGTATGCACCAAAGGCCCGATTGCTGTCGTCTATCCTGAAGGAATTTGGTACCACTCCTGTCTTCCCGATGTTTTAGAGCGAATCATCCAGGAGCACCTCATTGGAGGATGTCCTGTTCAAGAGTACATGTTTGCGAAAATCGAAAGCCCTAACTGCTCTTAACCCAAGATAATTAAGCCTTTTTGATTGTCCTTTGCAGTGCAAGGAGCCCAAAACCTATACCTAAAGCTGCCCATGGTAGTATCACAAGAGGGCTTAGGTTGAAGATCTGAATTACACTCAGCAAAACAAAACTCACAAATATATTCAAAAAGTTCATTGTAGATGAAGCATAGGACTTATCTTTAGCATGCGACATTGCAAATGATGAGGCATTTGAATAGATCATAGATAGCCCAACATACATGAAAGGAATAGGGAGATACAGAGTGAAGGGGTTGAGTTTCTTCGTAAAGAAAAAAGCCCCGAGCATCATCCCAAAGGCTAGAAAAACAAAACTTCCTAACATGAGTGATTGAGCAGTGGAAAGTTTATCTGCAAGCCTTTTAGAAAGAAAAAGTCCTGCAATCATTCCTACAGGGGGTATGACGCTGAGCAGACCGAACTCCTCAGGAGATAACTTCAAATAAGTGATCACAATAAAAGGGGCAACAGAAGCGAACAAATACCCAAATGTTGTTCCTCCGCTAATCAAAAGAGCTGATTTTACAATTTTCTCATCTCCAAACGCTTCTTTAAATGATCCTAAAATGTTTTTTGGATGCAGTGCTTTTGCATCAAGTTGAGGAGCCGTTTCTGGAAGAAAAAAGATCAAAAACAGAAGAAAAAAGTTATAAAGATTTAAGAACGTAAAGCATCCTTGCCACCCATAGTTTCCGGTCAGAAATCCACCAAGAGCTACAGCAAGTCCAGGAGTGATCGCAAAAGAAAGAAGCGCCATCGACATTTTTTTTGTTGCTTCAGCATGAGCATAAGTATCAGCGATCATCGTAAATGATACCTTCATACCAACACTGCTTCCTATAGCTGAAATAAACCGTCCAATAATGAATGCCCCAAAAGAACCCCTAGCTCCCCCTATTTGAGATAGGATCGTTCCTAAAATAGCGATAGTTGTTCCCAGATAAAGGGCTTTTTTTCTTCCATAACGCTTTGCAAGAGGACCATAAGGGAGGTTGCCCAAAGCATACCCTAAGAGGAAAATACTAATAGTGAATTGAGCTGCATTATCAGAAATCGATAAAACCCTCGTTAGCTCGGGGAGTGCAGGAGTGAATAGTACCGCTGTCACAGACGCGAACGAAACCAGAAAGAGCAAAATCCATAAGGGAGGGTGCTTGTTTTGCATAAATGAAGATCCTTTTATCCCTGGTTATAACGATTTTATGATTCTTTCAAAAGGAATTTATAAAGCTTCTAGGAGTTGTTTCTCAAGATTATCAGGCACCCCTACTATTTTTTTTACGAGAGATCCCTTTCCATTAATGATGAGTAAAGTGGGATATCCCTCTAGATCTAGATCGTAGAGAATTTTTTGCCCTGAATCTTCAACCCAAACAGATGAAAAAAATGCTTCGGCAAACTTTATTGGAGCCTTTGGACTCACATTAACCCACAAATATTCTTCTGCAGAAATACCAGAAAAAATAGGACTAATTTTCTCTACTTGCTCTTTGCAGTAAGGACAAGTTTCAGCTAAAAAATTGAGAATGATTCCTCTGCCGTTAACTTGGGAGAGATCTATGTGCTGTCCTGAAATTGTTTTTAGTGTAATGGCAGGGAATTTTCCTCCCTCTTTAAGATCTAAACTTTTTGCAGTTTCATCCCTTCTATAGGTTCTAAAGGTAAGATTGAGGCTACTAAACAGAGATACAATAATGAGAGGAAAGAGTATTACAAGAAACACTTTTTCCTTTTTTAGAAGATTGGAATCTTGAGGTTTAGAAGGAGATAGAATCCAAAGGATCCATATCAAGATATTGATAACATGGCAACTGATGCAGACTGTGCAAGCTTTAGGGTAATTCCACAAAGTCAATGAAAAAGCTAAAGCCGCAGAAAGTAGAAGTCCTCCTATAGCCACCTTTTTTCCTGGGAAGGAAGGAAAAAACAATGACAGTGCCAAAAGAAGCGAAAAATAAGCACTCCCTAAAAGAGGTAAAAAAGGAGAAGGAA
>CAYSAJ010000010.1:0-55954 GCA_964429005.1 uncultured bacterium
ATTCCCATTCTCAGCGAGGACGTGAGTGATTTCCGACTCAATAAGAGATTTAATTTTCCCTGGGATTTTATCGAGATAGCGATCTTGCAAATTTATCAAATACCAAATCCAACATTCAAGTTCGCCAAGTTGTTTTTCATTCATTTTTGGAAGCTCGTCTCCTTCTTGGAAAGTGGTAAGAAGTGAGCTGAGGACTTTCTCTAAAGCTCCAAGTTCCTTTTTCTCCTTGATCAATACAATTTCAGAATTGATGAAAGATAGAATAGATTGGTGCATAAACTGAGACATCGGAGAAAATATATTTGAAGAAAGAGAATAAACGTACTGTATGGCAGCATTCAATTGAGCTTTCGCGTTTTCTTTAGGAAGGCATGAAAGAAGAGGGTAAAGAGCTAATACTCTTTGAACGAGAGAGATTTTGGATTGTTTTGTAACTCTTGTGGCTTGCTCTCGATTTTTCTTGATTTGCCCTGTAATAAATTGCTCAACTTGATGAACTTTTTTGGAAGAGAAATGTCTAAATAATGAAAGATGCTTGATGAGCATATCGGCTAATATCGTTGATACAGTCACTCGGAGATCATCAAGGTTGCGATAAATAGAAAGCTCTTCATAAGCTTGAATAGATTCAAATAAAGCCGCTTCGAGTTCAACTTGACTCTGACCTGGGCTGTCCAATTCTAGATGGAGCATATTTCTTAGAAGAACTTTATCCATCACATCATAGGTTTCGAACGGAGCTTTACGAACGGCTTCCTTTTTAGGAATAAGATGCTTCTGAACAGACCAGATTGATTTTGTTAAATGATCGATAGGGATTCGAATCCCATCTAATGTAGCGATACACTCAGAAATTTTAATTGCGAGCTGGTGAGAGTAGTGGTAGGGGTGGATATTATGATGGTCGTGTTGGAAGTATAAGCTTTTAAGATTTTCACGGATCAGTAAGTTTTTGTTAATCGTCCCATCGAGGTTGTAGGCAAATTGCTCTTTTTGCATTTTAATTTGGTAAAAATGAACCTTTTCAAAAATGCGTTTTAAGGCAGATCCTCCAAGCCGATATCGGGGAAACTGTTTTTCGAACTCGGGTAAAATTTTTGCTAATAAAAGTTCTTGAACTTTACTAGACCATTGTTTGGGAATGGCTTGCTCAGAAGTAATTTGTGTTATTTTTTTCGCGAGGAATAAGCTTAAGTCGGAAAATGGGTCGTAGTACTCTTCACTCTCGTCGATAGGATAGAGGAAGGTGTTGGCGTTTAGAGACTGCTTCTTTACAGGGAAAACAGAGCGGCTAAGCCTGTTTTGCCAAGAAGGATCTCCATTATTTAACGATTTTTTTTTGGCCACTTTCTATCCTGTCGCTATAAAAATCTTTTTTAAAGATGAAATTTTTGTTCTACTAGCCCTACTTTTTTTTGTCCAATTTTTTAGTATAATCGATAAAAAAATTATTGGTTGTTTGTAATAAGATTGAAAGTAATTTATTAAAAAAACGGCTTTAAAAGGTGTTATGAACAACATTTCCACAAAACCTTGAATCGATAAAAAAAATCAAAATAATTCCTTAAGAAATTGATTGCGGAGCGCCTATTAAATAGGTATACTCAGCTTTTGCTATCAGAGGTGAGGAATTATGAATCAAATCACTATTGCAGGACGTCTTGGTAATGATCCTGAAATTCGATATACATCATCTGGAATGAAAGTAAGCTCTTTTCGAGTAGCTGCTAATTCCCGCAAAGGTGGAAAAGATGAAACAATTTGGTATCGAGTAACCATTTGGGGAGATCAATTCGATAAAATGATGCCCCACATTAAAAAAGGAACAGCTTTAATTATTGCTGGAGAACTTGGAAAACCTGAAATCTATAATGATAGAGAAGGGCGCCCTCAAATTTCTTTAAATGTGACCGCTTATCACATCTCCTTTAGCCCTTTTGGTAGCGGCAGCGGTAAATCAAATGCAGAACCTCAACGTGGCGGGGAGCTTTCTGACTCAGAAGCCTTCTCTCATGAATCATCAGGACAAGCAAATATTAACGAAGACCAGTTTGCTGATGAGGAAATCCCTTTTTAAACAATTTTTAGTTAAAAGGGAGGAAAATGGCCTTCCCTTATCGCAGTGGATCAAAAAACTTTTTCCCGACCTCTCTCAAAAGAAAATTAAGAGACTCGTTGAGGAAAAAGTTTTTTTTATCAACCGTCTACCGGAAAAGTTCTCACAAACTCGTTTGAAGGAGGGGGATCTGATTTGGGTCGATGAAAAGAGAATTACGGAAAAAGTGTATTCTACAACACTTTTTGAAAATGAAGCTTTTTTGGTTCTCAATAAAGCCCCTTTTTTTGTAAGCGACGATGAAAGACAGGTTCATAGACTCGATAAAGAAACCTCAGGGGTCTACCTCCTAGCAAAAACAGCTGCGGCAAAAACCCATTTAGAAAGACAATTTAAAGAAAGAAAGGTCAAAAAAGAGTATAGAGCTCTTTGCATAGGCCATTTTCCTTCAAAAAAAGGAAAAAGGGAGAGCTATCTTCAGTATATTGTAGGAAAAGATGGGCAGAAAATGGGCCGTGAATCTTTCGCAGAAAAAGGTGTTTTAGCTCTCACAGAATATGAAATTCTACGAAGTAAGGGGAAGCTCCATGATGTGGCTTGCTTTCCTATGACAGGTAGAATGCATCAAATACGTTTACATATGAAAGGACTGGGCGCTCCGATACTAGGAGATGAAAAATACGGGGGAGAAGAGGTTTTCCCATTCTACGTTCCTAGAGTCATGCTTCATGCAAGCCAAATTACTTTTCAAGATCCGATTACTTCAACGATTATGACAATAACAGCTCCTCTGCCAGATGATTATGAGGAGATCCTATCTTGCAAGTTTTAATCATTAAAATGTCAGCTTTAGGGGATATCCTTCAGTCTTTTCCTGTCATGCCCTACTTGCACTCAAAATTTCCTGGAGTAACAGTTGATTGGCTTGTAGAAAAACGATTTTCTTCTCTTGCTTCTTCGATTAAGGGGATCAATGAGATTCTATCGATCGATACAAAGAACCTCAGAGAGGAGCTCATACCCTTTGCTAGAAAGCTCAGATCTAAGCGCTACGATGTAGTTTTTGACCTGCAAGGAAATTGCAAGTCGGGACTTATGTGTCTTTTAACTTCATCCAAACAAAAAGTAGGTTTTTCAAGAAAACAGGTTGCAGAGTGGCCTAATTTACTTGTTACTAATAAGAAAATCCAAATTAGCTCTCACCTTTCTATGAGAAATCGATATTTAAAGATGGTTCAGAGCTATTTCGATGATATGGAACACTATGAGTCATTACCTCAACCCTTATACCATGGAAAAAATGTCGATCTTCCTATAGGTAAATCTTGCGAAGGGAGGATATTGGTAGCGCCTTTTTCAAAATGGGAAAATAAAGAAATACCCATAGATCTTTTGTCTTTTGTCCTTTCGGAATTAGAAAAAGAAGGCTTCAGATTTTGTATTCTCTATCAAGGCAAACAGGAAGAAAATAAAGCATCGATGATTACATCTTCTCTTAAAGATGGAAAGATGATAGGAAATCTATCTTTGATCGAAGTGCAATCCTTAGCAAGCAAGGCACTAGGGGCTATTTGTGCTGATTCAGCCTTGCTTCACCTCTTTTCCTTAGTTCATCTTCCTTTATTTTCATTATTTGGGCCCTCTTCAGCGATCATGTATGCCCCACAAGGAGACAATATGGTGAGTTTTCAAGGGACATGCCCCTATTTGCAGAAATTTGAAAAGAGATGTAGTCGACTAAGAACTTGTAAAAATGCCCCTTGTATGAAGAAACTTCCAGTAGAACACCTTCTTCAATCTCTTAAAGAATGGATTATGAATTTGAGGGGGGTGCCATCAGAGGTCTCAGCAGAATCTGTTCTGCCAAGGTGGCAACAATAGCAGGCTCTTTGAGGACGCTTCGAACGCCATCAATTTCATCTTTGAGGGTTTTTACAAAAAGCCATTTAATCCAACTAATAAGAGGGCTTGTCCCTACCGGCGTTACGCCAATATAATCCATGTGACGAAGTTGTTTTACTTTAACTTCAACTCCCTCTTTTGAATCAGTTAGAATGCTAATACAAATGCGGGCTTGTTCCTGAATATCAGGAAGTGGCACGCTGGTTATATTCGCTTCGCTAAAGCTGACAGAAAGCGCATTTATGGCCTGTATTGTTGTAACAAGAGATTGTTGAATGCCTGTAATTTCTTGTTGTCTTCTTTGAAGTTTTTCTTGGAGAGAATGGAGTTCAACTTGAGCCTTTCTTGCGATTTCTGATGAAGGGGTGGCAGAAGCTAAAATTCCCTGTTGAGCTGTTATTTCTAGGTGGGTTGTCCTTTCCTTTTCTTGGGCGTTAGCAAGTTGAACAAAAATATCTGGAATTTGTGTAAAGAGAGGTAGGTTTCTTTCAAGCTCATTTTGAATCATTAAAATGGACGTTGCATGCTTATGCTGTGGTGCACTTTTAAGAGCTTCTAGATTAGTTTTGATCCTGAGGATTTGAGCGCTCAGGTGGTCATACAAACTCACCCCTGATTCTTCTGGATGAGTGCAAATGGTTGTTAAACTAGCAAGAGCTTCAATGCTAGTATTTACTGCTTCTCGGATCTCGGGAGTCATTCTGTGGATGAGAACTGCATATTTTAAAGCATTGAACTGCTCGTTAAATTTGCGATAGGTAAGAGCAAGAGATTGCAAGTCAGCTTTTTCTGTTGTGGTATCAGCGATACCTGAACCCTCTAAAGTGACATGTTCGTTGAGCCATGAGGGTGTGAATTTGCCAAGATCTGCGTCGAGGGCTTCAAATATAATTTCAAAATTTGGACTTTCTGCTGAAGAAGCTGTATCAATAAACTGGAGAGCTGCAGTCCATTCAGCAATGCGGTATTCAGGGGGCGTTGGGATTTTACCAGCATCAGGAGAGCCCGTAGCATGATAGATTTGATCTAGCTTTGCAACAATTCTTGTTGATGAAGATGACTCGCAAAAGGCTTTTTTAAGGTCTCGAATATAGTTTTCTGAAGCAGTTTTTTGTTTTAATCCAAGCTCTTGCTCAACTCTGTCAACAGTAGGGTCTACAATGCTCGGTACGATAATATCCCTGTATTTATTGACAGTAGCTATCACATCGCTAGTTATCGTTTCAATTCTCTCTGCAAACTGATGAACCTCTTGATCGGGCTTTGTAAGAATTTCATTGATCGCTTTTAGGATCTCGCTCAGATAGAGTTCTGATGTGAGGTCGCTATATGCATCTCCTAGTAAATTCATAACTAGGTCTACACTTCCGTCGATTAGACGAGAGTCTATGACCTGTTTAGAAATGCCTTTTAAAATGTCTCTAATCGCCTGAACGCTATTGCTGTTTTCAGTTTGGATATCTTTGACTGCTTCAGCTGTTTGTTCAGGGATTAATTTTGCAATACGAAGAAGTTTTGAAATAAAAGCCCCTGAAACTGCCGCAACATCACCGTATTCGGAGCGGGGATTTTCTGATTTAGAAGAGGATTCATTGGTTCGAAGTTTATGCTCAAGTATCGTAAACCAGTTCGCTAGAAGACGCTCAACACCAAGTGCAAACATCCTTCTTTGAATAAAATCGGGTTTTTTTTGCAAAACAACCTGAAGTATTTCTCCTTTGCTGAGGATATTGATGATCAATCTTCTCAAAACGAAATTACTGAGTTGTTCAAAAGGAAAGAAAACACCCCACTGTACTAACCAAAGGGTGAGCAAGATCGGGCAAGCTATGATGGATAATACGATTTTAGTTCCTATCCGTTCTCTCTGCGAGCACCATGAGAGAACATTTTGAATGACATTTTGAATCGATTGAGAAAACGTAAAGGTCGATATGAACTGGTGAATAAAAGTCCTGGTAAACTTGGAGTGATCAAAACTGTTTTGCAGGTATAGAGGGATATACTCTGAGGCAGTAGATGGACAAAGGGGATTTCCTGACTCATCTTTTAGTGGAATACCATTTTTCCCTTTAATAGGCTCTCTTTTAGAAAAGGCTTCATAAGCTTCAAGAATTTTATCGGTTCCTTTAGCCCCTCTCTGAAATATGGTGGGGTCAAATGCCTTTTGAGGATCTCTTTGGCGTATTACAATTTGTTTTTTGAGGTGAGTGAGAACATTTGCTAAAAATCGAGAAAGAATGCTAGGAAGTATCCCACTGCATATAGGAATAACAAAATAGCGAATAAAAAGTCGCTTAAAGGGATTGAGTTGTGAATTGCGATCAAAATATCTATTGAGCTCACTTTTGAAGGCTTTTGTAAGCTCTTCAGCATTTCTGTGATCGATGTTTGCGCCATCAATTTGAGTAAGGATTTGATGAAATGAACGAAACGGGGGGCCGTGGAGCCTTGTATATTCATCTTTTTTCTGCTCAAAGAGGTTTTTATATTGAGCGCTACTTGGGGGAAACTGTGTGGTTGATCTTAGTTCGGTGTGGATTTGAGTTAGCATCGCTTCTTCAGTGCTGGACCCTCCCATAAAATAACTTACGGCTTGATATGTGGAGTAAATAGCTAAATGAGAAGAAAGTTTTAATGTTTCTTGCTCTGTAGTTGTGGCTAGTGACTCATAGGTTGGAGGAAGACTTTTTTGATCTTCGCGAGCTTTTTGAATCGCGGTTAAATGAGTTGTAACGCTAACGGCTTTGCTTGCCTCATGAGGAGAGGGACCTAAAGTGGGCATTTTGATGAAATCAAATAGAAGAAAATGAAAACCATCTAACTTTTCATTGATTTGGCCCACTAAGTCTCTAATAGGGCCTTTATGGGCTGAGCCAATATAGGCAGTGATTACATGAACGCACTCTTGCAGAGCAATTTTCAGCCGCTCTTGCTGCTCTGGATTACTTGTCTTGATCTTACTCCCTTTATCTATTTCCACAATACCAGAACCAATCACCCAAAGAAGTAGCTGCGCCAGAAAATCAGAAGGTCCGTCTTTTCGGGAAATCAATCCTAAAAGCTGATGGAAAAAATTAGGGCTAGCAGAACTTGTGGCTGCTGGAGCTGCCGCACTTGGTGGAACAGCTTCAACTAAAGGAGTGCTATGAGGAGAAGCTCCTAAAGAAGTTGAGGGCAAAGGCTGTGGTGGTCTAGAAATGCTTTCGGCGCGAGGTCTAGCTGGTTCTAATGGCATTGAAGGAGTTATCCCAAGTGCCTGCAGAGCGGGAGCGGTGGCGGCGACAATTCCATCTCTGCCGGCAGCAGCTGAAATTCGTTCTGCTGCTTCAACAGCTCCTGCACCTTCTGCCACTTGCCTTAATGCCCAACCTCCAGCGCGAAGGGGCGCTGCTGCAACAGTTGTCAGGGCGCCTCCCACAGCACTCGCGAGACCCCATAATCTTCCTGGCTGTTGATCAGCAGGAGGCGTGGCAGCTACAGGCGTCGCACCTTCAGGTGCAGCATGAGTTGATGATAAATGGGCGGAAGTTCTATCCATAATTTTCAAAAAGGTTTTTTATTTCATCATGATTATACAACAATTAATCGATAAAACACAAAATCGTTTGCTGAGATAAAAAACTTTACAAAAGATAACAAAAACAAAAACAATTTTTTAATATCTTTAGAGTCAAAATAAACAAATCTAGATAAAAAGGGGATAGACTATTTTTTAACTCTCATCTAATGTGAAAACATTAGGCAGATTTAGGAAAAGAAGTCACTGTGCGATGAAAAAATATTGGATTGGGTGTTTTCTTGGGCTTTGTATTGGAGCCCATGCAAGTCATGTTATGATAGAAGGGGATGTCTTTTATGTCGGAAGATCGAAGGCGTCAAAAAATATTATTATGGAGCAAGAACATCTTTGTGATTGTCAGCAAACTACAGCCTGCGATGTCGCTTCAAAAATGGGACATGATGTCGCCTTTATTGGAAAATTTGCTATCACCCCATCCCCAAGAGAAGCTCTTCAATTTAGGTTAACAGACTGGGTAAATTTCAAAAGTATTCTGTACTCTGATAACGCAGACCCTATTACCTTTCCATTTGATGATAATATAGACACCTATGACTGGGTGAACGCCCAGTCGGGAAAAGCCTATTATAATTCAAATTTTGTTGCGTATGACATCACCTACATGTATTACTTTTCTCCAAGGTGGTTTAATTATTTCTTTTTCGGAATTGGGGGAGGAATTGGGTATGCAAAGATCAATGAGCAATTCAAAGTCCGCTACTTTAACGATTACCGAACTAGTAAATATGATATCAAAACAGAAAATGCCCTGTATGGGGGTCAGTTTCTCATCGATGTTGGGTCTTCACCATCTAGTTATTTAGCTTGGGGTGTTGCTCTCAGGGTTGGGATGAATGCGGATATGATCCAGGTAAGGCAATATTTGGATGATAATGATGGGACAGTACTCATTATGAACTCAGCACAAAATTCTTTAAAACCATCCTACTATGGGGAGATCAATCCCTATATCTTATGGAGGCCTTTTACGACTGTGAGTGTAAATGTCGGTTATATGCTCATGTACTATGCAGATATTGCAGAAGCTCCCTCACAAATTAATTATGATCCTTCTACTTCTCAAGGTATAAAGCATCATGATGATATGAATTTTCAGGGGTTTTACGCAGGATTAAGTTTTTACTTTTAGAAAGAAAATGCTGGAGAGAGACCTATGGCACAAGAAATGGTTCCTTAAGGCTGCTACCTTCCGGTCCTGACCTGGTTCAGATTTTCTTATCACATAGGATCCCCAGCAAATCTAATTTTAGCTTTACAGCTCAGATTAAATCAACCTGTCAAATAATCTTTGCAATATTTTCCTGTAAGGGACTTTTTTTGCTGGAGGAGACCTTTAACATCCCCACTATACAAAATTTTCCCTCCCTCAGGCCCTGCTTTAGGTCCCATATCAATCACGTAGTCTGAAAGAAGGATCATATCGACATTATGCTCGATCATGATGACAGTGTGCCCCTTATCAACGAGTTTAGAAAGGATAGGGACAAGTTTAATAATATCTTCATTATGAAGGCCTGTTGTGGGCTCGTCTAAAATATATAAGATTTTCTTAGAGCTTCGCTTCATCAGTTCTCTCGCAAGACGCAGTCTTTGAGCTTCTCCACATGACAATGTTGCGACTTGCTGATTGAGCTTTAAATAACCAAGGCCAATTTCTTCCATTTTGGCGATGATTTTTTCTACTTTGGGAATAGGAGGTAAGACTTTGAAAGCTTCATTGACAGTTACATCTAAAACCTGACCCAAGTGGCGTCCTTTATAAGGAACTTTGAGAGCAAGAGGATTAAGTCTATATCCTAAGCAATCAGGGCAGGTGATTTTTACAGAGGGCAAAAACTGCAAGTCGATCATTTTATAACCAAGTCCAAAACAGGTTCGACACATCCCTTGAAGATGATTGAAACTAAAATGTTTTGGCATCAGACCCCTAATCGATGCTTCAGGTAGGGCAGCAAAAAACCCCCTCAAAGGTGTAAGGAGGTCAATATAAGTACTAATGTCTGAGCGTGCTGTGTGGCCTATAGGATTTTGGTCGATCAAAGATACATCGTCAAACACATCAAAGTTTTCAAATCGTCCATAATCAGTCGTGAAAATTGGTTTTTTGTCTCTTTGTCTCGATAATAACCGAGCCCCTTTCTCAATGACATCGATAAGGAGGGAAGATTTGCCACAGCCTGACACTCCGGTAATGGTAGTAAGGCGGCCTTGAGGAAATTCAACGTTGATATCGCTTAAGTTGCGAAACTGAATGTGCTCTACCTTGCAAGAGTCACAATCTTTGCACGAAAGAATTTTTCTTTGAGGAAGAGATTCTTTTCGAAGGTATTTTCCTGTTAATGAGCGGGGATTTTTTTTGATTTCATCGACCGTTCCTTCCGCTACTATATGACCTCCGTGGACTCCTGCTGCTGGACCAAAATCGAGGATTTTATCTGCGATTTGGATGGTCATAGGATCGTGTTCTACTAAAACTAGGGTATTGCCCAAATTTTTGAGTCCAATAAGAGCATCGTTGAGTAAATGGTTATCATGAGGATGCAGCCCTATTGTAGGTTCATCAATAACGTAGAGGCAACCAGTTAATGACGACCCAAGCTGACGTGCCAAATGGATGCGCTGTGATTCTCCATTACTTAAGGTAGGAGCAGAGCGGTCTAAGGAAAGATAGCCAAGTCCAATTTGGAGGACAAAAGAAAGTTTCGATTGAATGTGGGTCAAGATTTCTTCAATAGCTTTTGATGAGGCAGATTTGCTTTCTTGCATAAAAGAAAAAAGTTCTTCGATAGGCTTTTGGCAAAGAGCAGGGAGGGAGTGTCCCCTGTAAAGAACATTACGTGCTAATGGGTTAAGTCTTGCTCCGCTACACTCAGGGCAAGTGTGCTCAGAGAGCAAAGGAGAGAGGAGGTTTTTTGTCCTGCTGGAGGCAGATTTCACCCACTCTTCAAGAAATGAGGCAAGTCCTTTCCAGTATAATTGCGTGTCCTCATCATACAAAATATAAGAGGGGCTTCCATGGAAGAAAGCATTCATCGCTTCTTTATTAAGAAGGTTGAGAGGCTCATGAGGATCTATTCCTAATTTGGCAAAAATCTTAAAGAAGAAATGATAACTCAGTTCACTGGAGTATTCTTTGAGAAGAAGTCCTAAAAGATCAAAGGGAGTCATTTCAAGCAGGGAAGAATCTTCAAAAGACACCCCATAAACAAAGCCAAGGCCCAGGCAGTTTCTGCACATCCCCTCATCTGAATTGAACGAGAAGAGCTGAGGGGTGATGCTCGGATACGATTTTCCAGTTTTTTCAACGCAAAAAGCTAAGTTGAAGGAAAGATCTCTATCTTCTAGAGCGATTGTCACTTTTTTGTGAGAAAGGAAAGAAGCTTTTTCGATCGCGTCAAGGAGTCTTTTTTCAATACCTTTTTTTAAGATGAGACGATCAATAACAAGAAAAAGCTCGTTTTTCATCCTCGATTCAAAAGGGATCGATTCTTCAAGCTGATAGTATTCTTTGTTTAGGCGAATTCGAATATATCCTTCTTTTAGGAGACGGTCCTTTAGAGTATTGAATTCATCGCTCGACTTGCATTTGAGCTCAGAAAGGATTTGCATTTTTGTCCCTTCAGGATACTTTTTTAGTCTGCCTAAGATGTATTCAGGAGTGATAGAAACGATCGGCTCACCAGTTTCTGGGCAATAGGCCACGCCTTCTTTTGCAAATAAGATCCGAAAGTAATCATAGGTTTCTGTCAGAGTGCCCACGGTTGACCGGGGATTTCCAGCATGCTTTTTCTGTTCTATGGCTATTGCAGGAGATAAACCTTCAATTTTTTTTACAATCGGCTTATCCATTGTCTGAATAAATTGACGGGCGTAGGGAGAAAGAGATTCGACAAATCGCCTTTGCCCTTCGGCATAAAGAGTGTCTAGCGAAAATGAAGTTTTACCAGAGCCAGAAGGGCCTGTGCACACAGTAATTTTACCTCTCGGTATCGATGCCGAGACCTTTTGAAGGTTATTTTGCTCAGCTTCTTCTACAACGATTTCTGCCAAAGGATCAAAGAGTTTTTTCGGATTATGGGGCGCGGGGACTTCTTCAAACACATCTTTTAGGCAATGACTTGTAGCAGTGTTTTTCTTTAATATCTGCTCAGGGGTTCCTTCAGCTAAGATTCTGCCTCCGCCACGACCTCCTTCTGGCCCAAGGTCAATCACCCAATCGGCGCATTTAACCATTTCTAGGTTATGTTCGATCACGATAACACTATTTTTCTCATCAACAAGTTTTTGCAAAATCTGGATCAGCTTTCGGATATCTTCGAAATGAAGACCTGTCGTGGGTTCGTCAAGGATATAAAGTGTGCGGCCTGTTGAAGGTCTGCTCAGTTCCTTGGCGAGTTTGATGCGTTGAGCTTCCCCACCTGAAAGAGTGGTGGAAGGTTGCCCGATTTTCATGTAGCCAAGGCCCACATTTTGCAAAAGAGATAGTTTTCTATAAATCGCAGGATGATCTTCAAAAAAGAGGGCCGACTCGTCCACGGATAGCTCTAATATATCGAAGATGTTACGCCCCTTGTATTCAATGGAGAGTGTTTGTCGGTCAAATCTTTTTCCATCACACTCAGGGCAAGTTACTGTTTCATCTTCTAAAAAGTCCATGTCGATTTTAATAAACCCCATTCCCTGGCATTGGGGGCAAGATCCCTCTTTGACATTAAAACTAAATTGCCCAGCTTTATACCCAAAAGCTTTGGCAGCGGGGAGCTCAGAAAAAAGATCTCTAATGTCATCAAAGAGCTTAGTGTAGGTGGCGGGGTTTGACCGGGAAGTTTTTCCTATAGGGCTTTGATCAATTTCTATGACTTTGTCTAGATGCTCAATTCCTTCGACTTTTTTATAGGCTCCCACTTTCAACTCTGATTTATGAAGATGGTTTGAAAGTAAGGGATAAAGAGTATCAATAACTAAAGAAGATTTGCCCGACCCAGATACTCCCGTAATCGCTGTAAAAACGCCTAAAGGGATTTTTACATCTACATTTTGCAAATTATGGTGGGTGGCACCTAGTAGCTGAATAAATTCTTTAGTTTTGCGCCTCTTTTTGGGGATTTCGATTTTTTTTATTTTAGAAAGATATTGCCCTGTAAGGGAATGAGGGGTGTTGACAATTTCTTCATAAGACCCCTTGGCAACAATATGACCTCCTTCTACTCCTGCTCCAGGGCCTATGTCGACAATATAATCAGCAGCTCGCATCGTAGCTTCATCATGCTCAACGACAATCACAGTGTTCCCAAGATCTCGAAGGGCTAGCAGAGCGTCAATCAGTTTTTTTTGGTCCCGATCATGAAGCCCAATTGAGGGTTCATCTAGGACGTAGGTAGTTCCGACAAGTCCTGATCCTATTTGAGAGGCAAGACGTACCCTTTGGAGTTCACCGCCAGATAAAGTCGGTGATACACGTGATAAGCTTAAATAGCCAAGCCCTACATCGAGAAGAAATTTTAGACAACTCATTACTTCTTTTATGAGCTCTTCCCCAATTTTCTCTTCTTGCATGGGTAAATTCAAACTAGAAAAAAAAGCATATAGTTCATCGATAGGGAGATCACAAAGTTCTCCGATCGTTTTCTCATGAAAACGGGCAGCAGCCGGAAAAGCTTTGATCCTGTGGCCATGACACTGTGGGCATATACTCTCAGCCATCAGAGAGCGGATCTTTTTTTGATAAGATTCACTCTTTGCTTGTGAAAGCCTTTCTTTAGCTTCTGGAATGATCCCTTGATAATGGACAAAGTCTGTCCATGAATTTTTCTTCGTCGGGTGAGTAAAAACCATTTTTATCCACTTTTCCTCAGTCCCGTGGAGAAGGACATTTTTTGCATTGTCTGATAAATCTTTCCAGGGGGTAGTGACTTTAAAGCGATAGATCCTTGCTAAGTTGTCGTAGATATTTTTCCAGCGGACAGTGGAATATGAGCCAGCGATTGAGCAACAATCTTCAGAGATGCTTTTTTTAGGATCAATAATCTTTGTTTCATCAAATTCAAGACAAATTCCAAGGCCGTCACATTCCTCGCACATTCCTTTTGGATGGTTAAAAGAAAAGTCAAGAGGATCTAGGGGTTCATAGGACTGGCCCGATTCCTTAGAGAAATGAAAGGTGGAAAAAAGATGTCTGAGCTCTGTTTCTGTATCAAAGATCTCAACAAGACCTGTGCCGAGTTCTAAAGCTTTAGTCACCGATTCAAGAATTCGTGACTCTTCTTTTTTAGACACTAAAATGCGATCCATCACGATATCGATTGAATGCTGAGCATTTTTTTCCAAATCAGGGATATCGCTAAGGGTATAAAGCTTGTTGTCGATAAAAACCCTAGTAAATCCTTTTTTGAGAAAGTCGCTGAGCTCTTCTTTAAAATCCCCTTTTTTGTTTTTGATCACAGGGGCCAGGATCATCACTTTTTTTCCATCAAAGCGCTCAAAAACATGTCTTTTTATTTCCTCAATAGATTGTGAGGCAACTGGTTTGCCTGAAATCGGGCAGTAGGGAGTGGCTATTTTCGCAAAAAGAACTCGCAAAAGGTCATAGATTCCAGTAAGGGTTCCTACAGTGGAGCGAGGACTTCTAGATCCTTGTTTTTGCTCTATCGCAATCGTAGGGGAAATCCCTCGAATATCATCGGCGTCAGGCTTCGGAATGGGTCCCATGAAGCGCCTTGCGTATGTAGATAAAGATTCTACATAACGTCGCTGCCCTTCCGCATAGATTGTGTCAAAGGCTAAAGAAGTCTTTCCAGATCCCGAAACTCCGGTAAAAACTATTAATTGATTTGGATTAAGATCTAAATAAACATTTTTTAAATTGTGAACAAAAACGTTTTTAAGTTCGATTTTTGGTTGTTTCAATTCTTTTTAATCCTTTTATTAATCAAGCCTATTGTAGTAAAATACTACCTAAAAAACCGAGTATATCATGGCAGTGATAAGTTCACCATCCATTCATCTTACTAGTGAAAAGGCTCAAGAGTATACGCGAAATGTCCAAGAGGAACTCAAAACTTTGGCATCAGCAGCGCAAGGGGCGCGAAGCAGCTGGAGAGTTGTTTGTTACAAACAAGGGAATTCTTTTGTGGCGAATTGTGAGTCTCATTGGCTTCAGTGGGTCTGGCATATCTTCGTTGAACTTTTTGATTGGTTTGACGCAGCCTACAAACCTGATAACGAAAAAACAATGAGTTATTTTAACAAAGTATTCGGTGAAAAGAGGATAGAGCGCTGGGATGATAAATATAAACTCTATTATAAGTTCAAGCAGGAAGAAAAGTTAGATCTTACCAAAAATTATGTAAAACAACTTTTTTCTGCCCTTTCTTGTGTAACGAACCAAGATATTGAAGATTTCATCACTTCCATCAGCTCTCAAATCAGAATTCAAGAAAACACATTGCATATCCCATCAGAAGATCAACACTGCCGAGAAGTGCTCTATTTATCAAAAGAGCATACCTATGAGCTGATCAAGTATTTTGCTCAAAAGATGGATCAGGTGAAAGCATCGAACAACAACACAGCAAGGCACCTTACGATCGAAGATTTTTCAGATCAAGAACTCGATTTTTTTTATAACATACTCAAGCCCTTTTCATTTGAGGTTGCATCTCTTTATTCTGGGGAAAACAGGGAAACAGGAAATGATAGAGGTTATACTGTAGATGGTCTCCTACGACTCGCAGGGAAAATTGAAGAAATCCAAAAAGTTTACCAATTTACACCTGGCAGTGGTGAAGAAGGCTCCCATCGAGTTTCTCCAAGCAGACAGCTTCTCTCTCCTAGTGTAAGCACCTCGCGGGAGGGAACTCCTGAAGAAAGGGAAGAGATGCGCCAAATCAAAACGGAAGTCTCTATTGGTAAGAAGATCGTGGGATATTATAACCCTGATGGAACCATGATAAGAACCCATGAGGGCTGGTACTACGTAGAGAGAAAACTCAACTCTGCCGGCATGTATATGGTTTACTTAAGAGCTGTCAATCGACAAAATGCTGATAGGCTTTACTTTTTACACACCCAGTCGTTTGGTTTTATCCCTTGGAAATGGCAACCCCTTCGAGAAATCTTCACACGTGATTCTGGGCAAAAGAGCATCCGTCAAGCTGATAATCTCAGAGAGGTCGTTGAGCCACGGGTTTCAGAGGATTCTTATAAATTAAAAATTTTTGGGTATAGCCTTGGCGCTGCCGGAGCTCGCCGCTTTATGGCGGATTGTTTAGCCCGTCACCAAAGATCTTTTGTAACACAGCTTATGACCTTTTCAGGGCTTGGGATCGACCGTGACACATCGGAGTGGATTGATCAAAAACTTGATGGTAGAGCACGCTCTGGCCATATTCGACCTGAAGTGATAGATATTCGTAACTTTGGTGATAGGGTATCAGATATGGGAGAGTCTACTCCTATGCCCGATGAGCTCATGTATTTATGCAACGGAGCACAAGAATTAGCGCGCTGTGAAAGAGATCCTAAGATGCTTCGACAAAGTTATTATAATATGTGGCGTGTTCTTTTTGAGATCTATCGGAGTATTAACGTTCCCCATTGTCAAGAAGTGAATCAAAACACAAAAAAATACCATCTTGTTAAAGAAAGAGACGAAGCTGCTATTCGCAGTTTGATCGATAATTCAAATCCAAATTTTGAATCTCAAAGACAGTGGCTTGCAAAATGGTTTTCTTCAAAAGAGCGCTTTAAAGATTATCTTGTTGAGCAAGAAGAGCAGAGATCCTCTATGCCCGCTTCTCGCGCTGGAGAGGCCGTTTTTGTTCCCTTTGTTCCTGCATCACTCCCTCTGATGGCTTGAGCATGCCAAAGCTGCATTAAAATCTAGACGAAGAAAGAGAAAAATCCTATAAACAAAATTAATAGGATTTTTTCATGATTACGAAGACTAAGATTATTTGTACTATTGGCCCTGCAAGTGAATCGGAAGAAATGATAGGGACCCTCATCGATTGCGGGATGAATGTCGCTCGCCTCAACTTTAGTCATGGCAATCACGAAGAGCACCTAAAAAGAATTCAAACGATTCAAAAAGTTCGGGAAAAGAAAAAACGTCCTGTAGCCATCATGCTCGATACGAAAGGCCCTGAAATTAGGATCAGTCAGATTTACACAGCGGATCAGCAGCTCTCCGTTAAAAAAGGAGATAAAGTTGCCGTCACAATCGATAAAGCCCATCCTTCCTATCCTTCTCTTTCAATCACACCACCAACCGTTATTGAAGAAGTTGAACTCAGTAAACATATGCTTTTTGACGATGGGAGCATTCAAGCGATCGTTGTCGAAAAGGGAAAGGGTTTTGTCGTCGTTGAACTGATCAACCCAGGCACTTTCAAAATGAGAAAAGGGGTGAATGTTCCTGGAAGTCACTTTTCCATTCCTCTGATCACTGAACAAGATCGAGCCGATCTTCTATTCGGCATCAAAAGTCAAATTGATCTCGTTGCCGCTTCCTTTATTTGTACACCTCACCAAGTTATTGAAATGAAAAAATTGTTAGCTGCCCACGGGGGTGGACATATTAAGATCATTTCAAAAATTGAGAGCACGATGGGTCTTGATCATTTCGATGCCATCTTGCACGTTTCTGATGGAATCATGGTTGCAAGGGGGGATTTAGGGGTGGAAGTTCCCATCACACGTGTTCCGAGACTCCAAAAACATATGATCCGAAAAACTCTAGAAATGTCCAAGCCTGTGATCATCGCAACACAAATGTTACAATCCATGGTAGGAAATCCTCGCCCCACAAGAGCTGAAGTCTCAGATGTGGCAAATGCGATTTATGATGGATGCTCGTCTGTGATGCTATCCGCTGAGTCGGCCGTGGGTCAATATCCTGCTGAAACAGTCGAGACGATGAGAGAAATTATTCGTGAAACGGAAGATGATTTTAACTACAAAGAATTCTTCTTGCAAAGATCAAGAGAAGATTCCTTCGATATTTCTTCATCTGTGGCCGTTTCTGCTGTGAAAACTGCTCTTGGCTCAAAAGCGAAAGCGATTATTACCTGTACGTGCTCTGGGGCAACAGCAAGGATCTTATCATGTTTTAAGCCTCCGATGCCGATCATCGCTATCACCCCTTTTGAAACAGTGTACCACCAGCTCGCTCAGCTCTATGGTGTCATTCCTCTTAAGGGAAAACTCACGAGCTTGAAAGAGGTTATTGATCAAGCAAGTCTTTTTGCCATCAATCACAATATACTAGAATTTGGAGATGTGGTTGTGATCACAACAGGAACACCTTTTGGGGTTGCTGGAACGACCAATACGATCCAGGTAGAAACAATAGGACATGCCTTAGTAAGAGGTCTTCCTTCGAAGGGAGCGTGTATCATAGGGCCCGTTGCTTTTCTTCTCTCGCAAGAAAATGCTAAGCCTCAACATCTCAAAGATAAAATTGTTGTAGCAAACCGCCTTGAAGAATCTTGGGGCCTTGCTCTAAAAGGAGCAAAAGCTTTGATTGTACAAAATCATCCTGCTGATTTTGTGACGATTGAAATTGCGAAGAAAATTGCTCATGAACATTCTCTTCCTGTTCTTCTACAAGCAGATGGCGCGATCGAGGCTTTAAAAGAAGGGGAGATGGTCACCTTTGATCCTCAAAAAGGGCTCATTTTTAGAGGAGATATCTATAAAGATCCCTCCTTTAATCATTTTTGCCCTCTTTCACACAGCTAAATAGCTTACTTTCTTTGGATAGATAGCAATACGGCCCCAGCAAGGGCTGCTGTTTCTGCTCTGAGGATGTTCTCACTAAGTTTAATCCCCAGGGCTGAAAAATGAGTTTTGATGAAGTGGATTTCCTGCTCAGTATAACCTCCCTCAGGGCCTATGAATAATATCAAGTTTTGGGATGAAGAAATTTGTGGATACTCTGCTTTGGGGGATAGATCGCCAAAATAGTAGCTGCCCTGGTTTTTTGGAATCGATTCAAGAGAAGAAAAAAAAGTAATTTTTGGAAGATAGAGCCTTCCAGACTGCTTAAGCGCTGCCACTATAAGAGATTGAAGCCTTGGAACCCTCTCTTTTGATAAAGATTGAGATTTGGAGCTGATGTGGAGCCAAAATTCATCTACGCCGAGCTCAGTTCCCTTTTCTAAAATGAAGTCTAGATGATTCATTAAAGGGACAGCGCAAGCTAAAATGAGTTTGCTTTCAAGGCCTTTGGAGAACTCTTTTTTAGTAATTTCTATGCTCGCTTGCTGCTTTTGAAGAGAGGCAATTATACCTTCAGCAAGCCATCCCTTACCATCTACGATTTCCACCTTATCCCCAATTTTTGCTCGCATCACTTGGACAAGGTGCTGCAGCTCTTTTTCTCTAATTTGAATCAGAGAGTTTTTTTCTAAAAGATCTTCAGTAAAAAACCGGTTATGGGGCATGTTCAGGCTTCCTCTTTCCAATAAGTGTTTTTTCGAGAGATTGCTTTGATCAGAATTTCCTGTAAATTGTTTTCATCGACAAGGGAAGACTGTTTCTTCGCAAGCTTAGCTAGCTTAAGGGGAGAGAGAATCTTAAAAACAGACCCGAGTTTTTTTAAAGAACTTAAATTGCAGGATGAAATGTTGAAAATGAGCTTATAGCGGTAAGGAGAAATGATTTCATGCGGGGAGTTTGCATAATAATAGGTTTGGCCACCTATGTGCTCGAGATGACTGGCTTCAGGACAAATCAGATCAATAAAAGCTCTTGGGTATATTTTTCTGAGCTCAAAGAGAAAATTCTGTGTGGATTCTATTTGATTCTTTTCATCAACAACGACAGCTATGGATTCATAGCGGAAGCGATAATAAACAAGATCTGCTTCCTCTTGTTTCCACCGGTTGTGGGCCCAGAGCCACTGTCCCGGATTTTGCAAAATCGAAGCCTCAAGTTGTCCCAAGATGTGGTTCATCATACGAGATATATCCTGCTCCTGCGGGGTTTCTTTATTAGGATATACAGGCTCATGGTAGTGAATATGGTAATGAAACCCTCTTCGCAAAATCTCTGCAAATACGATGGGATGCCCTGTTCGATAGGCTAAAAGGGCTGGCAGGGGGGAAGTATAAGCCTTTCGACCGAGAAAGTCTGAAGAGAAAAAGCTTGAAGGCATCGCTTGATCCCCCACTATTCCTACAAATTTGTTCTGTTTTAGAGCTCTAAGACCTTCTTTAATCGCGTTTTTAGGTTCGATGATCTTCCCTCCAAAACGCTCTCTGATAGAAATGATCCAGCGATAAAGATAGGGGTTCTTAATAGGCTTCCCGATCGCTATACCTTGCATTCCTCTGTAGTGGGCTTCAATAAAAAGGAGTTCCCAATTCGCTTGGTGAGAGCAAAAGAAAACGATCTGATTCCCTTTTTGAAGAAGCTTTTCCACTTCTGGATGGTAATGACAGGTCACAAGTTTGCCAAGGTCTTTAATGGTGGAGAGTTTTGCATATTCTAAGCTTGTGATCGCTAGGCTTTGAAGTGATTCTAAAGTAATTTTCTGAATATCCTCAAAAGAGAGACTTAGGCTTTTAGCAAGTGAAAGATTGGAATAGCTTCGTTTGCGAAATGAAGAATGAAAGATATAGGCAAGGTATCCTATGCCTTTCCCACATTTATGAAGCCAAGGGATAGGCATATAACGAAAAGGGAATAAGAAGAAAAGAAGGGCTCCTAGTGAGAGCTTGTTTAGAAATTTTTTAAGCATACGGTAGCTAATTGATTTAGCTGAAAATCAAAGTCAAGGTAAGAAATGCTGTTTCTTACATTGTAGGCTTTTTCTTGTTTGTTATATTGTAAACCTTTTCGAAGATGAAATCTAAAGCAATCTTCATCAAGAAGATTTTCGATCACCGTTCCATTGATGGGTTGGATGATCTCACTCCCTCCGTTTGATGGTGAGCTGATGACAAAACATCCCATGGCCAATGCTTCAACAGTTACGTTGGCAAAAGGGTCGTATAAAGAAGGGATCGCTACGCAATCTGCCAAAGCATAAAATTGAGAAGCGTTTGGCAAATATCCTAAAAATGAAACTTTCTTATCTATCTGGTTTTTTTGAGCGAGACGTCTATAGGGCTTATCATCCCGGTCTTTGCCGATGACAACAAGATGCCAATCCTCTTGAAGGCTTCCAAGAGATTTTAGGAGAAGGTCGAGTCCTTTACGTCGATAATCATTGCCGATAAATAGAAAATAGAAACTAGCCTCAGGTATTCCATATTTTTCTAATAGATCCTGCTTGATGAAATGGCGGTTTTCAAAAGGAAACGCGAGCTGTTTCCATTCGACACCGTTATGTACAACAGCAATTTTGTTGTCATGAACGTCGTAATAGCGGAGGATTTCTCTCTTGACCATGTGGGAATTCGTAATGATTTTTCGTGTCGAAGGAGATTCAAAACCTTCCTTTTCTAGAGAAAGCAGTGTAGTATGAAGGGGGTTGAGGGAGTGGAGCCATAATTTATAAAAAGGATCCGATATCTTGCGACTCTCTAGAAATGCCCTATGACATCCATTGCCTGCTCTTAAATGGGTCCCACATGTAATCCTGTCCATTCCAAGAACTATGTCAAAAGCTTCTTTATCAATAACTTCTTTCACAGCTTGATTATAAAGTTTGAGTTTTCTATGGGGAAACACACTTTTTGCAACAGGAATTGGAATCGTCGTCGCTGCTGTATTAATCCGATCTGCATCCTCAGAAATGAGGGTGACTTGAACACTCTTTTTTAAGAAGTAATCAGTTATCTTAGCACAGTACTTTTCGAGACCCCCGAACGGAGCTGCTCGTCGAATGGCGATCGCTAATCGAGTCATTAATCAAGACTTTTCTTTTGTTCTAGAATGATCTGATTATCACGCAATTGGATGTTTAAATCGAGCAGTTTGTCATCAGCAGTGAATAGTTGAAACCTGTTCATATAACTTCTAAAACGATTTCTTAGATAGTCTTGTCTAAGCAATGGTTGTAGATCTCTAATATCTTCATCAGAACTATCGGACATTAGCATCGATACATATCGATCTTCAAGAACCTTAGGATTAACAAACTGAACAGCCCAGCTAAGATTCTTTTTAGTGTCAGGATCATAGATAACCACGATCTGAACCATATCTTTCACGACTTCAATAAAAAGATCTGTCACTCCCTTAGCATAAATTTGTTCGTTGAGAATGAGGAGGCCATTTTGTCTGCTAACAAGGTCAGTTTTTGCAAAGGTAAGCTTATCGATTCCGGGCATAGACCTATACATCGTTGGAACAAAGAGGGAGATCGGGATTGTTTGGTTTAAAGGAAGAAGCTCGGAGCGGATAAAATCAATTCGTAGATATTTTGCGTCAGGGTCGTCAATTTGTACGGGGTTCTTAGACAGAGTCGGCAGGTAGATTTGTTTCCATTGATTAGGAACAAAATAGCTGACTACATCATTTCGTAAATGAGTCGTATGGGATTGTAGTTTGTCTAGCTCAGCTTTTGAGATGTCATTGAGGTTGAAAGTTAATTTTAATCCTCTGGATTTGAGCTGTTTGACAATTTCTTCGGGCCCGCTGACGGTGAGATAGATCTGATAGGGCCAAATGTCAAGAAATTGATATCCCTTAGGGGGTTCTCCGATAGGAGGTGTAATAAAGATGGGTATTTTATCTTTTGTGAGGTTGGAAAGGCGGATGATAAAGTTCTTTGCGCTGACCTTATTGATGTCTTGGGCTACATTAAGCTCAGGGTTCAGAGAACTAATATTTTTTTTGGTAATCGTGGAAATGAATTCGTCTGGTTTGTTTGAAGCGTCGATAACAACTTCAATATCATTTGATGAGAGATCCTCTAGAAGAGTTTTTTTTCCAGTAATTGTAAGAGAAATTCTTTTGCTAAGTATGCCGTTGGATTGAATCCCTTCGATTGTTTTGTTGTCAGGGATGTTTAAAATACGAATAGGGACGTTGTTTACAGATTTAGTCGTCGTGAGGCTTTGGTCTACGACAAACCAGATGATGATCGCAACTAAGATAGAGATGACTTTTCGGAGCCAATTTTGGAGAAACCAGGTTTTTACAGCGTCTTTCATTTTTTCAGCCAGGGAAGAAAGTTAAATCTCTGTTTAAGTGTTTTCTGGGGTAGAGGGTTGAAAATTGAGCGAATGATGCCCTTAAAGCGGTCGATCTTAATACCTCTTGTCATGATTCCATCTCGAGCAACAGAAACTTTTCCTGTTTCTTCAGAAACGACAATAATCAAAGCATCACTAAATTGGCTAATTCCAAGTCCTGCTCTGTGTCTTGTTCCCATCGACTTTGCGATTTGAGGAGTATCATCAGCCAAGGGGAGAATAACGGCAGCAGCAACGATCGTTGTATCTCGGATAATGATTGCACCGTCATGAAGAGGTGTCGTTGTCATGAAGATCGATTCAAAAAGCTCTGAAGAAAAATTCGCGTTCAGAATCACAGCTTTTTTTGAGTATTCATCAAGGGAGTCTTCGTTTTCAATAACGATAAGAGCTCCGGTTCTTCGATCGGCTAGACGATATGTAGACTGTGCAAGGTCATCAAGGAATTCGTCAAATTCGGTGATTTCCCTGTATCTTCTACCTTTTAAGCTCAGTTTAGATAAAGCTACGCGGAGCTCAGGCTGGAATATGATTAGAATGGCAATCACCGCAACGTTTCCGACCATTAACATAATTTTATGAAGAATGGTAAGGTGAAACCAAGAGGAGGCTGCAAACATCAGGAGAAATGCAAGAAGACCCAAAACAAGGTCCATGGAGCGTGTGTTCCAGAAAAACGATAAAAGATAGTGTATCATTACCGCAATGATCAGAATTTCAATAACTGGTACAAAAAACTGGGCAAACACGATAATATCAATCCTCTAGTGATCTTCTTATATATATATCTTTTTTAGAGAAAATTTCCCATATATTACTTGAAAAATCTCAGGATTTGGGAACAGACCTCTTTCGGCTGTTCATAAATCACCATATGACCCGTCTCTGCGATGAGGCTTAGCTTACTATGAGCTAGCAATTTGTGCATCAGTTGCACATGTCTTGGTAAAATCAATAAATCCTCCTCACCATGGATAATCAAGCAAGGATTAGAAATGTCAGAAATGTATGGATCGCCTATGAAACTCTCTAAAGCGGCAACCTGTTTTTCATATCCGGCAAAAAGGGTTTCATCCATTTTTCCATAAAGCTTTTCTGCAATTTTTTCCACAACTTGGGGTTTAGATAGAAATTCACTCGAAAAGAGCCACGGAAGTAATCCGAGTGAGAGGATGTTTTTATCATGGGTGTTTTTGCGGAGATAAAGCTGAAAGCGAGCTGTCATTTTACTAACTAAGCTAAATTTCAAGGTGGTCCCGATTAAAACAAGTTTGGATACTTTAGGAGAGCGTGAAGCAACAACTTGGGCAATCGCTCCTCCTAGAGAAAACCCCACAACATGAGCTTGGTCAATTTGAAGGTAGTCCAGTAAATGAATTACATCTGCGGCCATCTCTTCCACCGTAAACCCTTTATTGGGGTATACGGTTTTCCCGACTCCTCTGTTATCTAGTGTGATCACAGTAAAGTGAGAAAAGCTGAGATCGTTAGCAAGGCCACCTATCAAGACTAAAGCTGGACCTTGCCCAGTTTTTTCATAATTTATTTTCACATCCTGGAGTGAAACTAAGGGCATATGAACCTCACTTTAAGTTTTGACAAAAACTGTAAAAGCTCTCATAAAAAAAGAGTTTACCATTTTGTGGGTGTATATGGACGCAGTATTTTTATCCAGGATTTTGTTCGGAATCAATATTTCCTTTCATTACCTGTTTCCCCCTATGAGCATAGGTCTTGGGCTCTCTTTGGTGATTTTAGAGGGGATCTACCTAAAAACAAAAAACCCCCATTACTTGAAGCTTACTCAGTTCTGGACGAAAATTTTTGCTCTCTTTTTCGCTATGGGTGTTGCCACAGGTCTAGTTCAGGTCTTCGCTTTTGGGAACAACTGGGCTCACTTTTCCCGTTTTGTAGGAGATGTTTTTGGGTCTTTGCTAGCTGCTGAGGGTGTTTTTGCATTTTTCTTAGAAGCGGGCTTTCTTGGTGTGATGCTATTTGGATGGGACCGTGTAAAACCTTCTGTTCATTATCTTGCCACTGTCCTCGTCACAATAGGGGCCCACTTTAGCGCGATTTGGATTGTTTTCGCCAACTCTTGGATGCAAACTCCCAGAGGATTTGAAATTGTCAATACGGGCAAGTTTTCTAAAGCGGTTATCACCAATATTTGGGATGTGTATTTCACCCCATCGTCTATAGACAGACTGGTTCATGTCATTTTGGGTTGCTGGATATCTGGTGCATTCCTTTTGCTCAGTGTAGGCGGCTATTACCTCCTCAAGAGAAGGTTTGTAAAGGAAGGAATCACTATCGTTAAGTTAGGCTTAATCCTAAGCGTTATTACCTTGGTATTACAACTCATATCTGCCGATGAAACGGCAAGAGGAGTTTCTAAAAACCAACCTGAAAAATTTGCTGCACTTGAGGGAGTTTATAAGACTCAGGAAAGAACCCCTCTTACAGCGGTTGGTTGGGTGGATGGAAAAACCAAGCAAGTTCACGGCATCCAATTACCTGGTTTTTTAAGCTTTCTTACGTATGGTAATTTTGTAACACCTGTAAAGGGCTTGGATCAATTCCCTGAAAAGGATTGGCCGAATGTGCCCTTAGTATTCCAGTCTTATCATATAATGATAGCCGCTTGGGGGCTCATGTTCCTTGTTAGTATTTTAGGGTTTATATACTGGATTCGAGGAAAGCTAGCCGATGCAAAATGGGTGTTAAGATCTCTTGTGTTTGCTGTGTGGCTTCCTTATGCAGCGAATCTCTGCGGGTGGTATACAGCAGAATTTGGAAGACAGCCTTGGCTTGTTTACAAAGTTCTTAGAACTTCAGAGGGCGTATCGGGAGCTGTGAGTGCCGCGCAAGTGCTAGGATCCATCATCATGTTTATCGTGATTTGGTCTCTGCTCTTTGTTTTATTTATCTACCTTCTCAACAGTAAAATCAAGCAGGGTCCTGTCGACCATCAAGACTTAAATCCACTTTATGCAAATATTAAAATGACCCTAAATAAAGGAGGGGAAAATGAGTGAAGCTTTAATGCAGTTTCTTGCCTATTTAGTAGTTTGCCTCTCCGTTGTGTGTTATTGCATACTCGATGGTTTTGATCTTGGAGTGGGCGCTTTGCACCTTTTTGCTAGAAACGACCATGAGAGAAGGACCTTTCTTAATGCAATAGGGCCTTTGTGGGATGGTAATGCGGTGTGGATTATTATTGTAGGGGGAGGGCTTTTTGTGGCGTTTCCTCCTGTGTTTGCTACTCTTTTCTCCTCGTTTTATACACCAACGATGATTCTATTGGCAGGTTTAATTTTTAGAGCAGTAGCGATAGAGTTCAGATCAAAGCATGAATCAAAGAGATGGAGAAATACGTGGGATGCTTTGTTTAGCCTTGCCTCCATGCTGATTATTTTCTGCGTGGGTGTTGTGATTGGTAATCTAATTTATGGAATACCCCTTAATGAAAACCAAGAGTTTACAGGAACATTTTGGTCTTTTTTCCATTTTTATCCCGTCATGGTGGGCGTCATGTCTATCGGTCTTTTTATGATTCATGGGCTTACTTTTCTACTCATGAAAACAGAAGGAGATCTCCACGAAAGAATGAGAAAATGGACGATGCCTATTATGGCTTTTTTTGTGGCTTCCTTTGTGGTTGTCTCTCTGATGATGATGGTTCACTCCCGTTATATGGTGGCTCGCATAACAAATTACCCCATCCTCTATTTCGTTCCTTTTGTGACGCTAGGATCTATCGCGTTTGTTCCTTTTTTCATCTCTCGAAAAAAAGATTTCATAGCTTTTGCTTGCTCCTCACTATCTATAATTGGTCTTTTTTCTCTTTTTGGGATTGGGACATTTCCTACCATGATCAGGTCTTTGGTTAAGCCTGAGCTTTACAGCATGAACTATACTCAAAATTCTGCAGGCCCTGTAACACTACAGGTGTTTTTGACAATCGTTGCGATTGGAGTTCCTTTAGTTCTCGCTTATATGTTCTGGATCTACAAGGTGTTCCATGGGAAAGTTAAAATGGATCATAGCAGTTATTAAAGGGGGCTAAGATGTTTCGAAGAAGAGATGAAACAGTTCCTCACCAAACACTTCGTGAGGAGCTTGCAAATGTCATAACACATGGGCTTGGATTTATCCTAAGTATTATCGCTTGTGTGTTGCTTGTTTATTCGGCCCTCCAAAGAGGGGATCGCTCCCATGTAGCAAGCGCTGTTGTTTATGGAACAGCGCTTGTTCTATTATATCTATGCTCAACTCTCTACCACGGCTCTAAAGACAGAGCAAAAGAGGTTCTTCAACGTCTCGATCACATCTGCATCTACTTGCTGATTGCTGGCACTTATATGCCGATCGCACTCATCTCTCTTAAAGGAATGGTGGGTCATATCCTCTTCGGAATTGAGTGCTCTCTTTGTTTTATTGGCGTAACATTTAAAGCAATTTTCGGCGCTAGAATGGCCACTCTTTCGGGCGCGTTTTATCTCCTTATGGGATGGCTTGTAGTGGTTGCTCTTGAGCCACTTTGTCTTGCTCTTCCTTCTCAGGCTCTTTTAGGGCTTTTTTTGGGGGGAGCCTTTTATACGTTAGGATTTGTTTTCTTCGCCCTTGATAGAAAATTCCACTATTTCCACACCATTTGGCATGTGTTTGTTCTTGCGGGAAGCCTATCTCATTTTCTTACGATCTTCTTTTATGTTATGCCATGATCGAATGAGGCAAAATCGAATAAACTTCAGTTAGACTACTGATGGTACTCTAAGATGTGTTAAGATAAGGTCGATCTTTAATTGCGCGTTTTCAGTAATAGAGACCCTTTCTCTTCCTGTAGAGGGAGCGCTTCTGTGGGAGAGGCTAGCGGGAGCCATGAGTTCCTCAATGAGCTCGCTTATAGATCTTTTGATAGGTTCAGACAGGCTAATAGCTAGCTCTTTAAAAGGTTTCATATCCATGATCATTCGCAGCATTTCGCCAACGGCATAAACATCATTCAGCTCGTCAACAATTCTTTCTCGTCGCGTCGCTTCGGGAACATATCGCCCTGTTCCTATAACAGGAATGCCACAGAGGGCGCGTTGCATTTCAGATAAAAACCTTCGTGTCTCTAAAAACAGGGGGTTTTCTTCCCCAAATTCAGGTCCATAGCGCCCGTCGCTTAGAGCATCCCTGATGTGATTATGCCAGTCGACAGGGTTGGGGTAGACATGAGAGGTTGTCATATAGTCAGCAAGAGGTTTATAGAGGATCACGCCACGTTCAAAATCAAAAAGAGGATGAGGGGCTTCAGAGGCGTTCGAAAACGATTTTTCGATTTGTGTAACGACATCTCTCCTCCGAGAGGAGGCGTGGAACCTGTTCATGACAAGCCCAAGATCGCCTAAAACAGCGAGCTTGCTTTTCCTTAAAAAAATGTTGCTAGGTTTTACATCCAAGTGAAGATAGCCGTGAGTATGAAGATGGGATAAAGAGGCAAGAACGTCCATGATAATGGTAAAAACAGACTCTAAATCTACTACAGTTGCCTTCCCTTTTCGGCTGAGGTTGTCTAGAAAGTTTTGGAAGTCCCCGTTTTCGCAGTACTCCCAGATAGCAATTTCTGCTCCATCGCAAAAAAAGGTTGCGAATGGTTTTGAAACCAAGTGCACGTGGATGAGATCTGGATGGTCTAGTAGTAGTCTTGCTTCTTTCACAACATCGATTCCAATCGCAACCACAGTTGGTGTTACTCTTCCCGTTGGATGGATATACCAGCTTTTGTAGAGTCTTTTATATCCGCCAAACGCAAAAGGAGCGCTTTCTGAAAGAACCATAGCCCTATTAGGAAGTTTATAAAGATAATAGCGAAGAGGTTCTCCCGCCCCCGCTCCAGCTCCTACTGGGACATTCATTACAAAACGACGAAGTTCTGTCTCTTGAGGCAAATGATGCTTTTCTCGAAGAAAAGTTGTGATGTAACTTTCTGAAGAAATAGAAAAACTTGCCATAGCCAAGTTCGGAAGAACTTTAGAGAGCCAGACTTCCTCTAGATCGATGATGGGAGGAGGGGGGATGCGAACAATCCCTAAGAAAGCAGCGATCCTAGTGCATATATGAATAGCGGGAGGGGGAGGCAAGGTAAGCTCAGATTCGGCTTGATAATAAGGTGTCAGAGGGGTTGTTGTCTTTTCGGCGTAATATTCACTGACAAGGTTTGGGATGAGTCTCGGCTCGTGTAACTCTCTATCTGTAGGAAAAGGAAATACGGTTCTTCCTGTAACAATAGAGGGTCTTGATCCTCTTCTAGCCCTTGGCTCTAGATCTCCTCTCAAGGATAGTTCGCGATCTAGTCCAGCTCCATCTACTGAAGCTGCTGGAGAAAATGCAGAAGGAGATGAATTTCTTGGCAGAGTCGGGATATAAAGGCGAGCTCTTGGAGACCCCGCTGCTTGAGTCGCATGATGTGCTGCCGCGAGAGCATCTAAAGCTAAAGGAACAATTCCAACTCCTGTCCCGCCGCTCGAGGAATCAGCTATGACTAATGGTCTGCCTGCTATAGGTGGTCTTGAAGTAGAAAGAGCGTCCATAAATTTTAACCGTTAAGAAAAAATGGTTGGACGCTATTTTAGCGAATGGTGAAATAAAAAGACTTATTAAATTCTTTTTTATTTCCCTTTGGAATGGTGATGCTTTTTATGATTTTTCATCACAGTTCGAGCCGCGACTTCTTTCGCCCTCTCTCCATACCGACCTGATTTTTTAGCCTCTTCTTTAATATGCTCGTACATTCGCTGCTCTTTACCACTAACACCTTTTAGATGTTTTTTGCCTGGCATATTCACCTCCATTTAAAAAATATTGATGATTCTGAATGAACCTTTATTATACCACTTCTTTAGGTTTTTTAGGGAATAAGATAGAAGATGGCAAACTTTGATGTTTTTGTTATACTATTGAGGTTTTGAGGTAAAATATATGATTCAGATCAACAAACTCACCTTTTCATACGGCGCTAGAACTCTTTTTAAAGAGGTATCCTTTTCTATGCAAAAAGGGGAACATATTGGCTTTGTTGGCAGAAATGGAACAGGAAAATCAACCTTATTTAAACTCATTATGGGATTTGAAACTCCTGATAGTGGCACGATCCAAACTCCAAAAAACTACACTCTAGGCTATCTCGATCAGCACATTCGTTTTTCTAAAGATTCCGTTATCGAAGAGGCTTGCACAGCTCTAAGAGATCCAGCTGAGCAATACAAGGCGGAAATGATTCTCATGGGTCTTGGTTTTTCGTATGAGGACCTTGAAAAATCCCCCCATGATTTTTCAGGAGGATTTCAACTTCGCCTTCATTTAGCAAAAGTCTTGGTTTCTGAGCCAGATTGCCTTCTACTTGATGAGCCTACAAACTATCTTGATATTGTCTCGATTCGGTGGCTCAAAGATTTTCTGAGAGAGTTTCCGGGTGAGTTTATTTGTATCACTCATGATCGTGAATTTATGGATGATGTCTGTACTCATATTATGGGACTGCATCGAGAAAGCATGAAAAAAATTCAGGGAACGACACTAGATTACTTTTCGCAAATCATTGTTGAAGAAGAAATCTATGAAAAAACACGACAGAATCTCGCAAAGAAAGTGGAGCATGCGCAAAGTTTTATAGATCGCTTTGGAGCAAAAGCCACAAAAGCGGCCCAAGCTAATGCACGAAAAAAGATGATTGCTAAGATCCCCATCATGGAAAAGCTCGCCGCTTTAGAAAATTTACGTTTTGAGTTTCATGAGTGTGAGTTTAGTGGTAAGAGGATGATAAGGCTTGAAGATGTCAGCTTTTCTTACATTCCTCAAATTCCTATTATTGAGCATTTTTCTCTCGATATCGAAAACGGCGAAACGATGGCCATTATAGGGAAAAATGGATATGGGAAGTCTACCCTTTTGAGGCTTATTGCCCAGGATTTGACCCCTCTTTCCGGAAAAGTAGAAGCCTCTTCCAATCTACATGTGGGCTACTTTGGGCAAACCCATATCCAAAAGCTGAATCCAGCAAAAACGATCGAAGAAGAGGTTCAAAACGCCAATTCGATGATCTCTTCACAAGAGGTGAAAAATATTTGTGGTCTCATGCTTTTCTCAGGGGATATGATGAAAAAGAAGATCTCTGTCTTGTCAGGGGGTGAGAAAAGTCGCGTTCTTCTAGCTCGTATCTTAGCTAAGCGCTGTAATCTTCTCCTTCTTGACGAGCCCACCCACCACTTAGATATGGAGTCTATTGAGGCTCTGATTGAAGCGATAGGAGAGTTTCAAGGATCAGTTGTGATTGTCACTCATAGTGAAGAAATTCTGCGCAGGCTTCCTCTTGATAGATTGATTTATTGCAATAAAGGGACGCAAGAGCATTTCCTAGGAGATTATGAAACCTTTCTCCGCAAGAGACCTCAAGGTGACGAGCTTACCCTTTCTTCTTCATCGAAACCCACTAAAAAAAATGAAAAAAAAGAACTTCTCAGTCAAAAGCATGATGCTCTAAAGCAAATTGAAGTCGAAATGAAAAAGTGTGAAACGAAGATTGATCGATTAGAAAAAGAGCACAAAAAACGGGAAATAGAACTCGCTTCGGCAATTGAAAAAGGAAAAGGGGATGTCCCTATGCTCAGTCAATCCCTTACAGATCTTGAAGATTCTATTGAAAAAGAGTTTGCGGCTTTTGAAAATTGGAGCCAGCGCTATCTAGAAGAGGAAAAAAGATTCGATAAAATCATTGAAAAATTGGATTAGCGGAGCTTACCCGACCAGCCAAGTTTTGTGCGCAAGGTTGAGAAATAGTCTTTTTTCTGAAGATGGACGAGCTTGAACTTACTTGATGCTTTTTCAATCCGAAGTTTTTCGTGGGAATGAAGCTTTTGGCGGTCAATTCCGTCAGTGACTACATCCACAGGGTCTAAATCGCTCAAATATTGAATTTCAATCCCTTCATCAGCTGAAAGGACGATCGGCCTGTTTGAAATCGTATGAGGGCTAATAGGAGTGATCACTATTGCCTCTAAATTCGGCACTAAAATAGGGCCTCCAGCTGCTAGGGAATAAGCTGTAGAGCCGTTCGGGGTTGAAATGATAAGCCCGTCTGCCAAGAAAGTATTCACATAAAGTCCCTTTACATGAATCGAAATTTCTACAAGAGAGGGGTTTTGGCCTCTGTGAATGACGATATCATTGATTGCGAATGTAGAGGGGCTGCCATCTACTTTGCCCTCAAGAATAATTCTCTCTTCAATTTTGAAATTCCCTTCGATGACTTGAAGAAGGCTCTCTTCAATTTCGGTGAGGGGAATATCTGCCATAAACCCTAGATGTCCCAGGTTGATCCCTAAAATAGGGGCTTCAAGGTGAGCGTAGACGTGGGCGGCGCTTAAAATCGTTCCGTCCCCTCCCAAAGAAATTACAAAGTCAACCTTTCCTTTTCCATGGGGTATGGCTGGCAACGGAAAGTGTGAGTTCATTTCCTCCGAAATGAAAATCTTGTAGTCATGCTTTTCAAAAAAATGGATGATTTTCCGTGTCAGGTCGACAGCATTTTGATGGTAAGGGCTTGGTACTATAGCTACACCTTTCATGTTTTTACCTCTGCCGAATAAGAAAAATCTAATATTGCCTCTTTAATTTTTTCCGCCAAGGAGTGGCTATCGAGGCCCAGCTGCTTGGAGAGAATAGAATGACTTCCATGGTGCACAAAGTTCTCTTCAATTCCTATGTTATGGATCACAACATCTAGATCAGGATGCTTAGCTAAGATCTCATTCACGCAAGAAGCAAGTCCTGTGTGAGTGTAGTGCTCTTCTAGAGTGAATACAAATTTGTGAGATCTGAGTAAAGATAATAAAGCTGTTTCGTCAAAGGGCTTTAAGAAAACAGGGTCAAAGATTGAGATTTCAATTCCAAAGTCTTTAAGGATCTCACCAGCCGCAATCGCATCTTCGGCTTTGTGTCCGAGAGTAATCACTAAGACGTTTTGACCTTCTCTTATAACTTCTCCTCTGCCGATTTCTCTTGAGCTGATCGGAGATTCTCCTTCATAGGTTCCTAGATTCGGATAACGGATCACAGCGGGCCCAGTCCAGTTAAGGGAAGAAAGCATCAGCTCTTTGAGAACTTGGCCGTTACGAGGTTGGGTGATGATGAGGTTGGGCATGGCCCTTAGAAAGCCGAGATCATAAATTCCATTATGTGTGGCACCGTCTGGGCCTGCTATCCCCGCTCTATCAAGCGCGATGACAACAGGTAGCTCTTGGAGGCAGATATCTTGAAAAAGGTTGTCTAAGGCTCTTTGAACAAAAGTTGCATATACACAAGCAAACACCTTGTTTTTTTTACTGTGGGCAAGGCCTCCTGCAAGGGTTAGGCTATGCCCTTCAGCGATACCTACATCTATGCATTTTTCTGGGTGCTTCTGTTGCATCTCCACAAGGCAAGATCCTGAGCACATCGCTGGTGTGATCGCAACAATTTCTGGATGCAAATCGGCGAGCTTGCTAAGGAATTTCCCGAAAATTTGAGGGAATTTTGGTTGGCTGTTTAAAACTTGTAAAAATTCGCCTGTTTCGGGATGAAAAGGTCTCACGCCATGGTAAGGGGTAGGCTTTTTCATCGCAATCTCCATCCCTTTGCCTTTTATTGTTTTTATGTGAAGCAATTGCGGGCGAGGATTTTTCTGAGCATTTTGCAGGGCTTTTAGTAAATCTAAGAGGTTATGCCCATCAACAGGTCCAAAATAATCTAGTCCAAAAGATGAGAAAAATGATTTTGCTTTTGTTTCCGACTGTAAGATTTCTCTCATCCGCCCCATGCTCTCAGAAATGGACATGTCATTGTCGTTAAGAATAACGATAAAATTCTTGAGGTTTTCCGGGATGTTATTAAGCGCTTCAAAGGTAAGTCCGCAAGATAAGGCAGCGTCTCCTAGCATGGGAATGACATGATAATCTTCATTGTTGAGATCTCTAGATTTTGCAACCCCTAGTCCAAGGGATAAGGCTGTTGCCGCATGTCCGGCAAAAAAGTGGTCGTGGGGAGATTCGGTAGGGTCGCAGAAGCCACAAAGACCACCCCATTGGCGGATGGTGGAGAGTTTGCTATTGCGGCCAGTAAGAATCTTATGGATGTAGCTTTGGTGGGAAGTGTCAAAAATAAGACGGTCAGTGGGGGAAGAAAAAGTCCGATGAAGTGCGATTGTTAACTCAACAACCCCTAAATTTGATGAGAGATGTCCCCCGCTTGGATTGGAGGAGAGAACTTGAATAATTCGCGATCTGATCTCACTTGAAAGGAGATGGAGCTCCTCTACGCTTAAATGCTCTAGGTCGCGAGGGTTTTTGAGGTTTTCAAGCATGGTTACGATTCTACAGTTCTAGACACAAGATGTTCGTTGGCTGGGGTAAAATCTTGTAATTCGGGAGATGATGAATCGTCGGAGGAAGCAAGGGTCTCCCTGTTTTTCATAATGATTTGAACTTTTTGCTCTGCAGTTTCTAGGTATTGAGAACATTGCTTTATAAGAGAATCAGCCTCTTCATAGAGAGTGATCGACTTATCTAGTGACAAAGATCCGCTATTCATTTGCTGTAAAATCTGTTCAAGCCTTTCGTAAGCTTCTTCAAACTGGAACGCTTTCTTTGTCATGAGTTAACCCTTTATGCATTAATTCAACACTTATTTCCCCATCATGGAACATGACAGAGAAAGGCCCCGTTTTTTGAGCCTCATCCTTAGATATAATAACGGAACGAGAGTTTTCTCGAAAGCAAATGCAATACCCTTTTTGTAATAAATTATTTGGATGGATGGACTGAAGGTGATGAGCTAAATCAAAATAATTTTTCTTTTTCTTCTCAAGTTCTTGCGCAAGAAATTGCTTAAGTTGTTTTTGAATTTCTGCAAGCCTTTTCTGATAGAGTAATACAGAAGCTAAAGGAGTGCTGCGTTCAAAATTTTTTCTGCTATGAGCGTGCTTCATCTTGCTCATAACAAGAAAAGAAAGAACTTTGTTCCTCAGCTGCTCTTCAATTTCATCAATTCTTTGCCATTTTGGCTGAAGGAACGAAGTAGGGGATTGTAATAGGGGGTGTTGAACAAATCCAGAGAGTTTGATCCTATGAGTGTGGATTAAATGGGCAAGATGTTTTTTAAGAGTTTCTTGAACCCTCTGAACTGAGAGTAAATGGGCGCTGCTTTCCTTTCCTAAAAGCTCTGCAGCGGCAGAAGGGGTTGGAGCTCTGAGGTCTGCCACAAAATCAGAAAGGCTAAAGTCGGTTTCATGCCCAACAGCAGAAATTGTAGGGATTTTCGAGTGGTAAAGGGCTTCAACGACAACTCTTTCATTGAAGGGCCAGAGGTCTTCTAAAGAACCGCCACCCCGGCATACAATGATAATATCAACATTCGCCCATTTGTTAAAATCATGAATCGCTTGGGCTATTTCAGGAGCCGCTTCGGCTCCTTGGACCTTTACAGGATTCAAGATGAGATCAAAACGCTTATAACGCCGCTTCATGATATGCACAATGTCTTGAATGACAGCTCCCGTTGGAGAGGTGACGATTCCTATTCGCAAAGGAAACAAGGGGAGGCTTTTTTTTCGCGAGCTTTCAAAATATCCTTTTTGCTTTAGCTCTTCCTTAAGCTCATGAAGTCTTGTGAGGAGGTCTCCGACCCCTGAATATTCTAACTTTCTAGCAACAATCTGGTAGGCGCCCCTTGGAGAGTAAACGGAAAGTTCTCCCGTGACTGTGACTTGATCCCCGGGTTTGGGCTTTCGGCCAAGATCTCTTTGACTCCCTTTAAACATTACAGCAGAAATTTGAGAAACTTCATCTTTTAAACTAAAGTAGAGGTGGCCAGAGCTTTGCTCTTTGTAATTAGTAATTTCCCCTTTAACTTGAATATTGAAAAACTGGGGCTCAAGGATTTGTTTGATAAGTTGATTAAGCTCTGAAACCTGAAATGTCTTCATAGGAGAAAAAAATTGTTTTATAAAGATTCTAACATACAGCTTGAAAAAGAGCATTAAGATGCTTATAATTGATCAAAAATTTAATGAAAGAAGTTATGTCTAAACTCCCTCTGTTCGTTGCTAATTGGAAGATGTACAAAAATGGGGAGGAGGTGGATTCTTTTTTTGACCATCTTTTTTCTTGTCATCAGCGCCTCCCTTTCGAGCAAATGATGATAGCGCCCCCCTATTTATGGATAGAAAGGGCTCAGCGCAAAGCCTCAGTAAAATCGGTGCGCATAGGAGCTCAGAATAGCTCTTCTTATGAAGAAGGGGCGTATACAGGGGAGATTTCGGCAAAGATGCTTGCTTCCGCAGGATGCTCTTTTTCTCTAGTAGGCCACTCCGAAAGAAGAGCCATCTTTCATGAAACATTGGAGCAGATCCATCTAAAACTTTCTCTCTTGATTTCTCATAGCATCACGCCAATTCTTTGTGTTGGAGAATCAAAAGAAGAAAGAAAAGATCAGAGAGAAAAAGAGATTATTCAAAACCAGCTTCTCTCTGCTATTGAAGGTCTTGGTCCCCATAAGTTAGAAAATCTTATCATCGCCTATGAGCCCGTTTGGTCTATTGGAACGGGAGAACTTCCAGATCCTTCGTTAATTTCTGACATGCACCAGTTTTGTAAACATATTCTCAAAGGGCAGTTAGGCCATCATGCTGATCGAATTCAAGTTCTCTACGGTGGCTCTGTAAAAGCAGATAATGTCCAAAGCTTACTTAGGGAAAAAGATGTAGATGGAGTTCTCGTTGGTGGGGCTTCACTATCTCCCGAACAATTTATTGATATCATACTTAAAGGAACGCAACTATGATGGTTTTATTTTATCTTTTCCTCTTTATATTCGTCCTCTTTTCAGCGATTTTATCTCTTGTCATTCTTGTTCAAGAGAGTAAAAGCTTAGGTCTTGGGGCTTCTTTTGGGGGTGATGCTTCTTCCTCTCTTTTTGGAACTTCTACAGCAGATGTGCTTAAGAAATTCACAGCTTGGATGGCTGGGATTTTTATGATCATTTGTCTTGTGTTTTCTCTCTTTACTTCTTCTCTAGGTCGCTACCAGAAAAAGCAAATTCAGCAAACCATTGAGGCGCCTCAAAAATGATTCGTAAGATTTGCCTTTACGGAGATCCTATTTTAAGAAAGCGTGCTGAGGAAGTGAAAGTGTTTGACGAAGAGCTCAAGCAGCTCATTCGTGATATGATGGACACTTGTCTTCACTCAAGAACAGGAGCTGCCATTGCAGCTCCTCAAATTGGAGTAGCTCTTCGAGTATTTGTCTTTTGTCTTTGGGACTATAATGATAAAGGTCAGGTGGTCTATGAGAGACCTAAAGTCTATATTAACCCTAAAATCATTTCCCATTCTGAAGAAGAGGTCTATTATGATGAGGGATGTTTATCGATTCCAGGTATTAGAGCTGAAGTGAAAAGGCCCAAAACTGTATACATCGAAGCTCAAAATGAAAATGGCACGCTTTTTCGCGAAGAACTCAAAGACATAGAAGCAAGAGCTTTTCAGCATGAAAATGATCACCTCGATGGAGTCCTTTTTATTGACCGCGTCTCCACGCAGCTTCGCAAATCCTTTGTTAAAAAACTTCAGAAATATACGAAGCGCTGATCATTTAGAGAATTCTTTAAATGATTAAGAGGATATTCGAGTAATAGCTTTTAAACCGTAAAATCTCAAACCAGGTGTTGGATCTGCAATCAGATCAACTCCAGGACGTATCATTTTATAAAGGTGCATTAACCCCTCTAGGATATCGATGTTTGATCTCCTTTCTAGACCATTAAGTACCCCACTGACCACTTCCTCCATTTTTGATAAAGGATCAGCTAAAGAATGAAGGCAGCCTGCAGGATGGGAAATCAAGTAATCTGCGGAAGGTTCTTCCATCTCGGAATAGAGCCAGGCAAGATGGCTGGTTGCTCTTAATTGAATGGACGTTACATCATCTGGAGCTTTGTGGCACAAAATGATAATCTTCCCTGCAAGAGAAACCTTTGTGCTTGCAGGAAGGGGAGATAAGACAACAACTACATAATCTCTGAGAGAAATGGTCACTTTAGGGGTTATAAAATGAAGTGCATGAAGGAAGGCGAATCTTATACCTTGAGCCTCCCAAGTCTCTATTGGGTGATCTATGCCAGGGCAGACCTTAGTTAAAAATCGGCTCGATAAAGTGAGTGAAGTTACTTCCATGGGATCTCCTTAAAAAAGAGTAAATAACATAGCACTCTGGGAAGATTATTTTCTATAGGGGATCATAGAGAGACCCATAGAGACTTGATCGTCGTATACCGAGTGTTGATAGCTCACTCTAAGCTTCCAAAGAGTAGAGACCATCGTGAAAAGATCCACTCTGCTTTCTGTATAGGGAGGTTGCTGGGGTCTATTCCAGCCGACTTGAGTCTGCACTCTGCAAGATGTGAACGGGGTAAGATTGACTTGAGCTTTCAAAAGAAAGGTGTTTCTTGGATCGACAAGAGGAGAGTTAATCTCTTCATTAAAAGGATAGGCAACATCAACGAAGAAATTGGTAGGGTCACATTTGCGAATGTCATACTTGGATCGGTAGCGAAATTCTGCACTGAATGCTACAGAATTAGAAACGGTCCATTTCCATGTCTGATTGTAGCGGGCTACTCTTCCATTTTGAGTGTCTATTTTAACTAAGGAAGATAAAGAGGCTCTTGGCCATGATAAGTTCCCTTCTAGGTACCCAAACGGGAATGTAGAGGGAAGATTATTTTGATGGAAAAATCCATAAGTGTAGATGTCGATATCAGCAAGAGGATAAGCAAGGTCGATTTTTGAAGAGAAAAAGGAATTTTTTAGGCCGATTCTCATATACCGAAGATCGGTGAATCCATCCTCAAGACTAAAGATAAAGTGGTTTGAGAGTTGATTTGTTGTAAAAATCCACTGCGCACTTGCATACGGTTTAAGGTGGTGGGTAAAACCTGGGAAGTTGTTATAAAAGAAGCTGGAAGCCTCAAGCCCCATTTGATATTGTGAAAAACCTGTTGCTTGATCTGAGGGGTTATTCGTGTAGTAAATCCCATTATAACCAATAGAGGGGGTTAGTGTGATGTAGGGGATTTGAAAGCTTCTGTATATGCTTTGTGTGGTTTGTAATCTTCCAGCTTTAAAAGAAGAGGGCGGAGATTGATTAAGGGGTAATTCCATATCAGTTGAATATTGGTAATCCAGATAGGCCACTTTAAAAGTGTTTTCCATGATCGCGTTGATACCAGGTATAGATAATGGTTTAAGCATAATGCGGAAAGTTGGAATTTCCTGCTTAAATCCTTGCCAGTTGTTGATTTTAGGTCTGATATAGAGATTGGTTACGAGATTTTGATCTGTTCGATTGACAACCAGTTCTGTTCTTTTAGCTGTGGCGAGCTCAAATTCTGGAGATGGTAGATCGGAGGGCATATATTTATCGCTGATATAATCATATCGAAGAAAAATATCCATTTTTTCGCCAAGTTGCTTCCCCTCTGCTAGACCCTGAAGCCGATATCTTGTTTTGTAAAGACGAGGGTTTGGGTCTTGGGCAAAAGTATCGTGGGCTAAATAGCTCTTGGTTTGAATTTTTACTTTGCGATCTAAAGAAGCGTAATCAGTTTCAATCGCGCCCCCACCTCCTCTAGCGATTCGATAGTCAAGTCTCGCAAAGAGATCAAAAGTATCAGTTTCATAAACTCTGTAGCGAAGAGATATTTTTGGGCCCTGGCCAGGTCCAGTATCCCAATTGGCAGAGTAAGTGAAGGGACTGTCTGATTTTTTCTTTAAATTTGTAGAATAGTAGGGGACATACATAATAGGCACGCCAGCTGAGCGAAAGGTCACTCCATGGGCTTTGAGGTCTTTGTCTTTGGTCAATGACAGTTCTTTAGCATGAAAGTCCCATGTTGGATTGTTGTCATCGCTGCAAGTCACAAAAGCGTTTTGAACTTCGACAGTTCGTGTTGGTAGAAAAAGCAGTTTCTGCCCTCCAACATACCAAAGGCCATCGGATGCCTTGCCCTCTATGAGATAGCCGCTTTTTGCGGAAAAATCATAAAAGAACTCCTTCCCGATAAACGTTCTTGATTCATATTCAACCATCAAATCACCGCTGGCTTCAACTGTGTGAAGTAATGTTCCGGCAGAATCTTTGTGTGTGTAGCGAATAGTTTGCGCTTGAACTCGGAAGTTGTCTCCTTGGATCACACCACCTGAATCTGTGCTTAGACTTCCTTTTTCATAAGTGGGGTCGTTTAAGTTAAAGATGATTGGTGAAGTATAAGCCTGGATTGTGATCAAAGAGGAAACAATCAAAAGAAAACGCATTAATAGATCCTAGTCATGGGCCTCACTAAGAATAGTGATCGAAAAGAATTTTGTTCAAATACAATCAATGAAGAGCGTTGAGGAGGATCCCTGCAAGAGCTGGTCGATTGTCAGGATGTCCTTTCTTGAGGGCTTCGACAATTTGATCAATAGAATGGAGATCTTTTTTCATGGCAAGAGCCTCACACGATTCAAGAAGAAGGCGAGAATGCTCTTCAGGTGTAAGTTCAAAGCGCCCTCCTACTTTTTCAGACCCTCTTTCTACCATGGGTCTGAATTGAATAAGGGGTTGAGATTGAATGCTTGGAAGCCGGGAAAGAAATTGCTCTTTTGCTTTTTCATCTTTGTTTAACCGAAATAATGAGAGAAGGCAATAGTCCCTGATGAGTGGGTTCCCAGGTTTTTGGGCATTTTGTTGCAGAATTCGCACACTTTCATTGCTTGACTTGTTTTCAAGAAGTCGCATCGCAAGCGGAATCAAAGGTTGACATTCCTGCTCAATGATGTATTCAACCATGGCAAAAAAGTCTTTCTCAGGGAGGTCAAGGCAGGAAATAAGAATATTTTCTAAAAATTGTAAAGATAAGGCGGAAAGATTTGCATCGGGATGTTTGTTTCGGATGGCAATTTTTGATACGGGTTTCCATGCAAAAAGGGTGTGGCCAGGAGAGTAAATCGGAATAAAATCGGTATGCTCAAAATCGGTGATTGTCTTTTTTAGCATAGGAAGACACGCTGGATCTTTTTTGTAAAGAAGAGCCAAATTAGCATTGAGCCTGACGAGAGGTTCTTTTGAGTTAGCAAGCTCGTAGAGTAAAGATTGGGAAAAGGGAAGCTCTTTAAGGGCATATACAGCAAAAGGATGTCCATCTATGGCTAGTTTATAGACTGTTTTTTCATATTCATGATGACCTAGCTGAATGAGAGCAAGTGATGCAGATAATGAAACATGTGGGTAGGAAGAGTTCGCTAGCATCGTCAGCGTGTCAATAGACTGAAGGTCTAAGAGTAATCCCAAAGAAAAAGCAGAAGCTTCTTGCTCAGCGGGATTGACATGTTTTGCGCACAGTCTGATATCAGGTAGAAAATCATCCCTCCCATGGTGTCCGCAAGCAATAAGACTCGCGATTTTCACATTCATATGAGGGGAGGAGAGCATTTTCTTCAAAGACATCGATGCTTCATGGGATCCAATAAGCATGTAGAAATCTGGAAAGAAAAAGCTATATTCATCAGGGATAAGGTTTTTTGTAGACTCAAGATAGGACAAGGCTTTTTTTGATTTGCTTTGGCAAAGACGATAAAGAGCTTCCATACGGATGGCAAAATAAGGTGATGACATTGCATCGCAGAGGATTTCTTCTTTCGCATCTTCATGGATTTGATCTAAAAGATAGAGGGCGGCGAGTTCGATATTTGGGTCTTTTGAGTGGATGCATTTTCGTAAAAAAGGGAGGTGGTCGGTCATTCTTGCTATGCTCAAGGAATACAGAGTCACCATGATTTTCTCTGGATTCTTAGATTTGACCCCTTCATTTAATATGCTAAAGCAAATTTGTTCTAAGACTTCGGGGTTGTGGGATTGCTGAGCTTGTAGAGAGTATTCGTCGAGAGCTTTGTTGATCTCTCCTCGGGCGCAAAGATATCTGATATGGTCGAATGATCCTGCAAAAGAGAGGTTGGCAAAAATGACTGAGGAGGCAAGGACAAAGCGAAGCAATTGGACTCTCCTTTTTAGGTGTTATATGGCAGATCTTCAATCACAAAACCAGAATTTTTTTGGATTTCTAGTGCAATTGATCTTTTCTAATAGCAATAAGCTGCGGTGCTAGCGGTTTGTTAGCTTCTAGCTTGTAAATAGTGTATTGCTCAGGTTGGAGGAGTTCAAGTTTTTTTAAGATTTGATCGTACTCTAATTTTCCCTCTTCGTGTCCAGGGTAGCATGTAAGGGATAGAACCCCTCCCTTTTTTAGCAACGACAAGGCCTGTTCAATACTAGGCAAGGTAAATTCTGCTAATGTAGTGATCGACTTGTCGCCTCCAGGAAGATATCCTAGGTTATAAATAATCAAATCGACGCTTTCTTGAGAGAGGGTAGCAGGGAAGGGAAAATGGGATTGCAGATAATAGGTAACTGATAATCTTGAAGAAAAGAGACCTTTGTCTATTTTTTTTTGAGTCGATTCTATAGCTTCTTTTTGAATGTCAAATATATGAAGCTGAGATCCAGGAAATCTAGAAAGAGTCTCAGCAAGAAAATAGGCGTCATGTCCATTGCCTGCCGTCGCATCAATCACGATGCTGGCCTGTTTGATATGTTCTTCCCAAATATGGTGGGCTAAATGAAGGTGAAGGTTTCGCATAAAAATATTCTTGATTGTGTCTAATTAAGCAATATTGTATCTTTATTCCGATTTTTTTGTAGTCCAAAGGGGTATTAGCTCAGTTGGTTAGAGCGCCACGTTGACATCGTGGAGGTCAGCTGTTCGAGTCAGCTATATCCCAATAACCTAGGATCTATTTTTTGTCTGATTCTCAAGAAAATAAAGCTTGGACTTCAGCCTATTTAGTAGCCATTTCTCTTCAAGCCACATTTCCGCAGGCGAAAAATATAGAGGTTGATCTTCTCGGCAACTATTTAGCAATTCGCTGTGATCTCCCATTTGCTTTGCAAAGAGATTTTTTCGTTCTTGTTGAAGAAAAGATTCGCTATTTTTCAAAAAGTTCAATCCCTATTGTCCAGAAGGAGATGGTGCCTATATCAGCTGCCGGCTACTTCAAATCTAAGGGGATTTATGAAGCCTTTAAAGATGCGATGGACACCCCTACTATAGAGTTTTTTGAGTATGGTCATTTTACAATGCTATGCGATAAGCCTCTTGCAGATTCCTTTGAAGGGCTCTCTCATATCAAACTCGTTGATCTGGTATCAGAGCCAGACGACTCCTATACTCTTATCGGCGCTGTTGGCGTAGATAAGCAAGAGCTCAAAGAATGTGTGAAAAAATATCAAAAAGCGAAAGAAAGAAATCATTTGACTCTTGGGGAAAGATTCAAATTCTTTGTTGTCGATGATGATGAAGGGCTTTACTGGCTTCCGAAGGGGCTTCTTTTTCGAGATCAAATTTATAAATCGATTCAAAAAATTTATGAAGAATATCAGTTTGTTCAAGTAGAGGTTCCTCACCACTCTTTGATCAAAAAATCCCATCAGGATCTTTTTGATCAAATCGACCACCTCGATAAAGTTTTTTCTTTGCAAACTAAAATTTCTTCTGAGACATTTTGTCTAGAAAATGGTCTTTTTGATTACCCCTATGGAATCGAAGGGCTAAGTTCTATTTTTTGCTCTGTGAAAGAAATTGAAAAAGAATGCATTTCCTCCTTGCATTTCGCCCAAAAAATCTCTACAATACTACAGTTTTGCGGGTCTTATGTGCTTTTTTGTTCAACAAAAATTAAGACCTCGCCTTGGGAAATCGCCCTACGTCAGTCAGGCTTGCCTTATGAGAAGCGCAGACTGGACAGGGGGATTTCTCGCTTAGAGTTTCAGGTGAAGGATCATTTAGGTCGCATATGGCCTATGTTCTCAATGGAACTAGAGATCATATCTGAGTCGTTATGCCACATTGTTTGTTGTCATTTTCCCTCCTTAGAAAGAATCGCAGCATGGATGCTGGAGAATGAACACATAACAGGATGAATGACGTTTGAAAATTAATAGACAAATACGAGCTCCCAAAGTGAGAGTCATTACTCAGGATGGGGAACAAGTCGGTATTATGACTGTCCAAGAGGCTATATTTAAAGCAGAAGAAGTAGGTCTTGATTTGGTGGAAATTGCGCCAAATGCTAAGCCACCTGTTTGTAAGATTATTGATTATGGCAAATTTAGATACCAACAAACGAAAAAAGAAAAAGAAGGGAAAAAATCCCAGCACCAAGTAAAAGTTAAAGAAATCAAAATCAAGCCGAATATCGACCAACATGACCTTGATTTTAAGCTCAGACACGCAAGAGAATTTCTTGAAAAGGGGAATAAAGTAAAATTTACTTGTGTCTTCCGTGGACGTGAGCTCATGTTTACAGAACTAGGGATGAAGCTCATCCTCGGAGTCTGTGAGCAACTAAAAGATGTCGCTTCGGAGGAATCTCCAGCGAAACTCATGGGGAAGAACCTTAGCGTAGTGTTATCTCCCCAGGTGAAGAAAAAACGAGAAACTACGGAGTCATAGATCGTGCAAAAGTTTAAATCGAATCGCGCCGCGCGAAAAAGATTCAAAAAAACAGCAACTGGTAAGTTGCTGAGAAAACAACAAGGTCGTAGTCACCTTTTGACAAAAAAGTCATCAGGTCACAAAGCTCGCCTTGCGAAAAGCGTTGAAATTACAACGGGCATTAAAAAAACATATTTAAGAATGATGGGAGAATAGTCTCATGACACGCGTTACAAGTGCGCTGCCAAGGAAAAAAAGAAAAAAACGTCTTCTCAAAGCTGCTAAAGGCTTTTGGGGTGATAGAAAAAACCACCTTGGCGTAACCAAAGATGCCGTACAAAAAGCTATGGCTTATAATTACGAGCATCGGAAACAAAAGAAAAGAGATTTTAGAAGCTTATGGATAGTAAGAATCTCTTGCGCTGCAAAAATCCATGGAATCTCTTATAGCAAGTTGGTCCACGGGCTTAGATTAGCAGGAAGCGACATCGATAGAAAGATGCTTGCAGACCTCGCTTTTACTGATATGGCAGCATTTACTTCATTTGTCGAAGTCGCTAAAAAAGCGCTTGCTTCGTAAAATCTTTTGTACTCCCTTAAATTAAGCCTTAAGGGAGTTTTTTTTATCTAACTAAGGTGTTTAGATGCAACAGCAAATTAACGAACTCCAACACTGTTTCTTTTCTGAACTAGAAAAAGCCCAGTCTACTCAAAACATCGAAGATCTCAGAGTCAAATATCTTGGCAAGAAAGGCCCTATAGTGGCTCTCATGCAATCCCTTAAAGAACTCTCTTCCGAACTCAAGCCTATATTCGGAAAATCGATTAATGATCTTAAAGAAAACATCGCTTACCATCTTGATCAACAAAAAATAGTTTTCGAGCAAAAAGAGGTTAATGAAAAGATCCTCTCTAGTGCTATTGATGTCACTCTTCCTGGAAGAAGAAAGGCGAAGCCTGCTCTTCACCCCGTGACAAAGATGATCGACGACCTCCTTCAAATCCTCTGTGAAATGGGATTCTCTATCCAATACAGCCCTGAAATCGAATCAGAGTATCATAACTACGGTGGTCTTAATTACCCCGAAGATCATCCAGCTCGTGATATGCAAGACACTTACTACCTGGATAAAAATACTCTTCTCCGCTCTCACACCACATCTATCCAGCAAAGGATCATGGCCTCCCATAAGCCTCCTATTCGTATTGCAGCTCCTGGAAAATGTTATCGTAATGAAACTATATCGACACGTTCTCATGTCATCTTCCATCAAATTGATGTGCTCTACATTGACAAGAACGTTACTTTCTCCGACCTCCTCGCCACAAAAAAAGAATTCTTTTCCCGCATCATGGAACAAGAAGTAGAGCTCAGAGTTCGCCCCAGTTATTTCCCTTTCGTAGAACCCGGTATGGAAGTTGATATCCGCTGTACTGAGTGCAAAGGATCAGGGTGCCGTCTTTGTAAACACACAGGCTGGCTTGAAGTGAGTGGAGCTGGTATGGTTCATCCCAACGTTCTTAAAGAAGGTGGGATTGACCCGAATGTCTATTCAGGGTTTGCGTGGGGTGGGGGAGTTGAAAGACTCATCATGCTGAAACACAAAATCAGTGATATTCGCCTCTTCATGCAAAACGACATGAGATTTCTTTCGCAATTCTTATAAAAAACTATTGCAAAATAGATGAAAAAATATACAATATAACTTCTTCATTTTACGGAAGAATGGCAGAGTGGCCGATTGCGTCTGTCTTGAAAACAGAAGGCGGGAAACCGTCCGGGGGTTCGAATCCCTCTTCTTCCGTATTCTTTCTATCATCAAATTCATTATGAGTTTTAATCTGTAATTTTGGAAGAAACTGATCCTAAAGTAGTACCCTTCAAAGAGAAGGGTATTTATCCGAAAATTCTTTCAGGCCTTCGCGAGCAGCTTCCATAGTAATCCTCTTCCCTGGATCGATTTCTAGCATGCCTTTTATAAGAGGAACAAGCTCAGCAAGCATAGGCTGTTTGCTTTTGGCAAGATCTATCGTTCGATCAATATCAGCTTCCCTTAAGCATTTAATTAGGTTATAAGGATGAACGCCTCTAATAGGGGGTAGTAGAATCCCTCCAAACTCTTTATCCCCATCGTCCATCTTTGTATGACCGATGAATATCGCCATCATTAAGATCGATATTCCCAAGGACCAAACATCATGCTTTTCGGGGCTTACTGGAGAAGGGCCTCTCTTGAAAAGGATGTAATCAACGGCTTCCGGAGGAATGTACAAAGGTGATGCTGTGACAATATTGTGGGGTGAAGACTTGTATTTAACTACAGTTATAATACTATCTAGGTCTCCGAGAAGAGATCTGCCGTCCAAAAAACAGAATATATTATCGGGCTTAAAATCTACGAACACTTGCCCCATGCTGTGTAGCCATGACATGGCAGTAGCTCCGGCGTAACAGGCGGCAACGACCTGTTTTAGCATGCCAGGAGCAGATAAACCTCTAGAAACCATAGAGAGCACACTCTTTAACAAGTCTCCTAATTCGGCTCTCGGGTGTAGAGTGTAAAATTTTTCAACTTCGTCGCCTGCTTTTTTACAAAGGGTGCTGCCGACATATCTAGTTACTTTTATTATTGAACTTACCCTCATAGAATACTCAAGACTCATGAAGCTAGGTCCCACTTTGACAAATTTATAGTTAGTGCGTGCGATTTGGAGTTTTTTATTTTCATCTTCAATAAGTGCTTTTTTAACTTCTTCCCTCAGTCCGGTTACAACGATGGTGCAAATACATAATGCTTTATTGGAAATAGTAATTTCTCTTCTGCTTAATGATAAGTCTATAGAGAGAAGATCTTTGACCCTTTTAAAACTCCCTTTGCCTATTGCTCCTTGAGCGAAGACGCTAATTCTTAAAGAGTCTCCTTCAATCTTTTGAACGAAAACAGTCCGTGGCAATCTCTGCTCACGTCTCTTGTATAGCGCGCAATCCCACTTAGATAGGAGCTCAGGATCTTTAAGCTGATTTAGAGCAAATAAGGCGCATTTTTGGACCTCATCTAAAGTTGCGCTTTTAGCTACCACGACGGAATGACTACTATAGTAACTTGCTAATGTGGGTACAATTTTAGCTATAATATCATCCAAAGGATCTGCACAAGCGCCAGCCCCTCCAGCACAAGCGCCGGCCCCGCCAGCACTAGCGCCTGCTATTGAAGCTGTAAAACCTATACTCGGTGTTGTTCCAGCTGCTGCTGCCATTAAACCTTCCTTTACATTGTTTTTTTAATAATAGAAACACCAGCCTGTCAGTGGATGATCTTAAATGGAGCATTATGGCTGAACATCCCTATCTCAAATATTTGATTGTTTAAATAAAAATATAATTAATTATAAACTTTTACAAAACAATAACATAAAAGGGTGTAAAAGAACAGCTGGTTCCTCTCAAACTGGCTCTGTTTCCTAATTCAAGATAAAATCCCTTTTTTGAGTGTTTAGCCATTTTTTAGCTAAAAGCCCCTCTTCTTCAATCTATTTCCCTGCACCTCGATTTAAGCATACGATTGATAGCATTTTGTCGATCTATTTCAAATGACAGCACACGCACTATCTAGAGCTGAGTGGATAATCTCCATGTAATGCAAAAGTCAGTTCTGGAAGTGAAAGGGGAGGAATCCCTGCTTCTGGTTCTGCGATTTTTGGGTAAGGGACGCCTGTTGTTATATCTGAAATGCTTGCTTGCAATCTCTCATACGACATGGCATAAATGCGTTGTTTTTCCACTTTTCGAGGGTCTGATCCTTCGTCAGGATTGAGATAATAAACACGTCCTTCCTTTACATCTACGCCTACGATCACAAAACATCCTGAAATTAGCGAGGGGTCTTCGATTCGAGGTGACCCTTTGGGCCAGTAATAGACAAACCTTTTAGCTATTTTAAGCGGCTTGGCATCCCTCTCAAAACTCTCCTTCAATTTCAAAGAAGGAAAGCGATAGCTTCTCGGACCAAAAACACCCCGAATGAGGTGTGGCCCATGTTCTCTCAGCTCTACCTCCAGTGAAGAGATAGGATGTGAGGGATGCCAGCTAGAGGTGTGGAGATTGTATCCTTTAATGAGGGTTTTAAAGAAGATGCTAGACAGAATGCCAAGCCTAAGCTCTGAACTTAAAGTTGAAAAACTTGGCTTTTCGCCAATTTCAACCAAAAAGCGGTTTGCCGTCTCTTCTGGATCTAGATCAATCGATCTAAAATAGGTTTCTATTGATTCTAAGGAAGCAGCCACAAATATTTGATTAATAAACTCAGATAAATCATTCACTCTTTTTTGCGAAGAAAATCGGACAACAAGACCTATTATATCTGTAAGATGCTTTCCTGGGATTTTTTCTAAATTGAGACAAGTAGCCATGATTCTTGTTACTCGATCGCAGTCTAAGTGATCGAAAATCTTTTCTGCAATCGATATAGTGTGGGCTGTCTCTCTGCTATGAGCTCTATGTCTTTTTCGGAAATCTGAAACCGATTTTTCGAATTTTCTTTCATGAGGAAAACGCTTATGAGATCCCTCCCCATATCGGATTCTGATGAGATTAAATGCTAAATAACCAGGCAAGTCGTTAACCTTATATCCTGCTTGAACTGTTCTTGGACGACTAGAGCAAGGGGCAAACATTATACAGGTTTTTGGCTTGCCAGCTAAAGGAATGCAGAAATAAGGTGTAGAGGCTGTTCCGGGTGAGGTTGAAATTTCCATGATTATTCTCATTTTTGAGAAGAAATTTAAAGATACTATAAATTATTTACAACCTTGGCAACCCTCTAATCTCTCTTTCCTATAAGGTAAGCAATTGTCTTTTAGGGGATTTATGGATAGTAATCCCGCTTGTTTTCTGCTAATATAAGACTAAAATTAAACGAACTTCCAAAAATGTTTTACAATATTGAGCTTCAAAGTAGCCTAGCGAGGATGCTATTCCAAGCCTATGAAGAAAAGATGCCCTCCTCTATAAAACATCCCGGTATCTACTTAGGACGAATCCTCATAGGATTGCCTACAACGATTGCTGAGATAGCCCTTCGTGTTTCTGCTGCAGCTTTGGGAGGCATCCCTTTTGTAATACTTTGGATAGCAAAAAAAGCATGTCACAGTACCCTATGTTTTAAGTTTTTAACTGACTATCAATTGAATATCACAGGGACTCTCGACACCATAAAATTTGCGGGAAAGAATGTGGCTGAAATTATCATCGTCCCGATCATGATTACTGGGCTTTTAGGTTGTGGTGTGTGCCTTTTGGGCTATGCTATTACAAGAGAAATGAGAGGCAGGCTAGAGCAGCAAAACCGCTTGCTGGCTCAAAATGCAGAGCGAATAGAAAGTCTTCGAGAAACTGCTGCGGAAGTAGTGGCTAGGAATGAAGCTACTAGAGCATCTCTAGAGAGGATGCAAGGGTCTATACTTACTCTTCAAGGTCGTATTAGTGTCGCTCAAGCTGTAAGTGAGAGTATCACCATCCACCGAGAGGCTACAGGTTTGTTAGATCAACTACTCGATTATATTTTTCCAGAAGGGCTAACACCTCAGGTTGCCCATAATCTCTCAAGGCCTATCAGAGAGGCTCTTGAAAGCTTAATGACTAGAATCAACGAATTTCATATAAACACCCAAAGTGCTGAGGCGGAAGGCGCTGCTGAAGCAGTTAACGGTTTTAGAACCTCGTATGCTTTAGCTCATGGCATGTTCCAAAATCTAGCGGCTGATGCAGAGGTGGCTCTCTCAGCTACTCATGCAGCCGTAAATACCGGAGGGAGTGAGGCTACAGGGTAGCGCACCCATCTTATTTTTTAACCAAAGTTTAATCTATGAACTTACTAACCAAAACAACGATCTCCGCTTCTCACTTCATGAACCCTTATGGCTATTCGAAGGTTCAACGTGAAAAAGGACACGGCTTATTATACACACGAAAGATCAGTGAAGAGTCTTTGTGCGGAAAACCCTCTACGCAGGTCTATTTGAATGTTATTCAGTTTCTACGTAACTTATCCTCTACGCCTGAAACTCGGAATGAATTTTATGCCAAGATGATGGGCTCGATAGGTACTATATATAGAGGCCCAAGCGGGCTTTTCCGAATCGATATTCAATCACCTAAAGCTGATGCTCAAAACATCCAAGTTCAATGGGAAAATATAACATTAGCGACAGTGGTTGTGCCCCAAAAGCTGTTTTTGTTTGATAGCCTTTCTGAAAGTGACAAAGCGATTCAAAGATGTTTTGCTAAATATGTTCTGCGGCAAATGATTGGAGCGGTTAAAGCTTCATGTGATCATAAAATCGCTGTGGTTTTACAAATCTATGAAAAGCCACGTCTAAGTGATTTGATTCCCTATTAGCAAAAGCATGGTGTTCCTTTATTTGAAATTTTTAACCTAATCAACTTTGAAATACATTTCTTTTTGGAGAAGCTAATACAAAAAAATGGATCTAACATCCAGTTCCGAGCATAAGTATAGCAGGAACTAAATGATCAGGCCCTAAAGTATAGGTCTTGTTAGAAACGACATCGACCCAATTGGTTACTAGATCAGGGTTGTCAGAGCGCTGAGTCCATATGACAATTCTAAAATACTGTGCATTTGCAGGAATGGTGAGAGAAATCTTCCCCGTTTGGGTAATAGCCTCAAGAGTTTTAGGGTCGAGGGGCTTATCTGTGATCATGGCTGTATTGGCGATATCTACATCTTGTCCAGAGAAAGCCCACTGAACTGCCACCGTTGTTTTTGGTTTTTTTGAGGGATAGGAAGTTTGGTTCATCAAAGTCAAACTGTCTGCAAATACCGCGCTTGCAGTAAAAGAGAAGAGGAAAATAAAAAACTTCACGATTTTCATGGGATGTCCTTATGTTATTTAATCATTTTTCCCGTTTGAGGTACACAAACCGCATCTTCATTCGCTTGTGGTGCACTTAAAGGAAATGTCCCTTCTTGACAGAGTGTCAAAGGAGTTCCTCTTCCTTTGAATACTTGTTTGGGTATATGGACGGTCACGTTTTTGATCATGTTTACAGCTTCAGCGATTTCAAAATCACCAACCATGCTGAGAAATTGATAGCTTTCTTCAGGGGAGAGTCCTTGTGTTTTCACAAGAAAATCAATCGCATTTCGAGCTGCAAGTTTCATTGCTTCGTAAAGGTCGGTGTTTAGGCCTACAATCATCCAATGAGTCGAATTTTCGATAATAGGCCACGTAAAGGCGTCCCCACCTTTTCGTTTCGTCTTGTCAAAAACACCCTCTGCTTTTAGATCTTTTCTTACGATAAATTGCAGAGTAATCCCTTCATACGATGTTTCAAGAGCTGTTACATCAATTTCTCCATTGCTTTGCATGGCATGGGAGTCGCCAGTCCAAACAAGAGCTCCTTTTTGGAATACAGGCACAAATAAAATGGAGCCTACTTGAAGCTCTGGTTGGTCTAAGTTTCCTGCAAAAGGTCCTGGAGGAACTGAGTTAAACTCTCCTTTGACAGGCTGCGCTGCTTTCTCTTCAATATTGACAGGCCAGGCTGAGGGCCAATCTAGTGGAGGCGCAGTAGCGATGATCCCAGGGAAGGGTTTAAGCTGAAGGCAAATCCCTTTAGCAAATTCTGTCGTATTGTTTTCCTTGTCGAAATGAAAATACTTAATTTGAGGCTTGGTAAATTCTGTGAGGATTCCCTGCGTCGGGCTGAGAAAGTTATACCCAAAATCACTGAGTTTAATATCTAAAACGCGAATTTCTAAGACATCGCCTGGCTCAGCCCCCTCTACATACACAGGGCCTGTAAGAGAATGCATCCCTCTTCTTTTTTGGATATTATTAGCCGTGTAAAATTTTGCGACATCGGCGGGTGTTGTCTTATTGAACTGCATAACATGAAGGCAGCTATTCCAGGTTTCTAAAGAAACACTGTCCCCTGATTTCACTTTAACGACAGGAGTCTTGGCTAAGGTAAAAAGGCCAAGGGTTACAGTGTCATCGGTTGCATTTACCCTATAGGTTTCTGTCATAGCTGTTGAGGTCAATAAAGTGGGCACTACAAGGGATAAAAGCTTGAGTTTGCTAAGCATGTTGGCTCCAAGTAAATAAAATTCTATTCGTAATCCTTACTTGATAGAAAAGCAAGAAAATCTTGCTTTTAGAAAAGAATAATCACTCTTCCTGTGAGGGCAAGAACATTCGATTTATTGGGATGGGCGCCAGGATTGGGGATGTAGGTTAAGACTGGTTGAAAGTAGCTCGATTTATACACCTGGGCTTGGTAATACCCTTGGAACATAATTTCAGAGTGTCTGACAAATAGATGTGGATTAAGTCTAGACCAAGAAACACCCATACCAAAGGAGTCATTAGGTCTTTTAGGAATTAAGGCAAACGCAGTAAGACCCCCGCCAAAAAAGAGGTTCATGTTTAGAGTACGTGAGTTGTTCCAACCAAATTGGAAAAATCCTGAAAGGTTCCCTTTGCTGATTGTATCTGAATCTTTAATCCAAAGGGCTTTTGATCCAAAACCGTAGACACCAGCTGTTCCTTTCTGCTCCTGATCTCCTGCTGTTAAAAGCCCACTTTGGTACCACCCTCCAATCGCTACGACGCCAGGTCTTTTGCCAGCCCAACCATAGCCACCCTCCGCTATGGAAAAGTAATATCCATCAAAGCGAGGTCCTGTGAGGCCTGTTTGAACTCCTTTGGCAAGGCTTCCATCGTAAAAACCGACATTTAGATACATCTCTTTAATCGGAGCAATCGTTGCAACAATCCCATATACAGAGTTGTAGTATCCTCCAATCACTCCAATTAATGTTGGGTTTGTAAAAACGGGTGTATAAATCAAACCGGTAACAGACGGGATGGAGACAGCGGGGTTTGATGTTGGAACAGGTTTTGAGACGTTATTGAAATGGTAAGTTGGCACTGTTTTCCCAATACGCACGCTGAATTTATCACCAAAAAATTCTTGTCGTATCCAAAGCTGGTAGAGCTCAGAGCGATTAAGAGGGGGAGAGCCTGGTAAGCTGTTATATCCTTGGACAGCTCCTGCATCTTTGTTTGTTGGCTCACCATTGAATTGAAGGAACTCGGCCCCAAAGCTTCCTCCTTTCCATCCCAAGGACTTATTTAAGTCGAGAAACAAATCTAGAATCAGCGAGCTGTTAAATGTGGTGCCGTGGCCACCATGTAGCAATGTGTTGAAATCTCCAAGCCATGCTCCTCCAAGTCTTAAGCCCGACTTTTCAGGGATTTGAAATGTTCTACCTAATGCTCCCGTACCGGTAAGGATGTTTACAGCAGCGGGGTTTCCACTGATTCCATAACTTGCTTCTTCAGCAGGTAATGAGATTAGGGAAATCGAAAAAAAACAAAATATAGGAACGAATCGTAAGCGGATCATAGTTTCTATATTTTGTGGACAGTGAAAAAAAATCAAATAGATTATTTTTCTAGATATTCTTCAGGGACGATAATATATCCGACATCGTCAGAGAGCTTCTCTTCAAATTTGGCTTCGTGGGGATAAATTACTGGAAAATTAGACCAGGGATTCATCCATCCCTTTTTTGTTTTGATAAGATAATGTCCAGCCGGATATTTTGAGCTTTTTTTCGTATAAACAATGACGCCATCTTGACCTAGGTGGTGTTCATGTCTTTTTTGATACCAAAAGTGCTTGTAATTTCTGCCACCGCTAGCCAAGGCTTCAACAAGATCTTTGCACATGTAGCCTTTCATCCAGGCATTTTCAGCCTTCTTGAAAAGTCTTAGAGCTTCTTGGTAGGATAGGTCTAAAGCAAATGCGACACAGGCCACGCCACATCCAAAACCATGTTCTTGATGAATAGGTTTTATCATCCAAAATCTCTTGTTAAAGTTTGTTGTCTTTGTAACACCTAGGCTTTAAGCATAGCAAGCAAAAGTCTTAAATGAGCATCGGTTGGATCTATTGTTCAATAAATAGGGAGTAATCGATCATCCCCTGCACCATGGGAAGAGCCTCGCTTTTCTAGTGCGACCCAATCTCCCGATGAAGGAGCTTCTTCTCTTTCGTTGCAAGTCACAATATAGTGAAGACCATCATTTCCTTTCACGACAACTCCTGGAAGGTCTTCTTTGGTTCTTCCTGGCATCTTGTCATCAACTTTAACTGCGATCGATCTTAACGTTTCGTAAATGCCTCTTTCTACAGGAAAGCACGGAATGGGATCGTCTACATGGGTTCCATGGGTGGAAGAGTTTTTTGCAAGGGGAGTAATTTCACATCCGATGGAAGATCCCACAGTTATAGTAGGTCTTGTGGGGATAGGTAAGCGGGCTAAGGTGTATGCGTCGGCGCCTGTAAAATATAGTGAGCAACTGTGTGAGAAGAATTCATAAAAAGATCCTTTTTCTTAAAATCTTAACACGGTCTTTATATTTTAGGAGAATGGTTTTAATAGCTATGTTTCAAAAAACAAAGAGCCTAGGAATATTCCTAGGCTCTTTCTTGTAGAAACAATTACAGATAGTATTGGTCAGCAATTAACCATCAGCTTTTCCATCGCCAGAACCATCACCACCTTGTGTAACAGCTGCAGCAGCAGGAGCTGGAGATCCTGATCCGCCACCACCGGCTAGTGTAGAAGTTCTGAGTCCTGCAGCTCCCGCCATTGCCGCCGGCGTAACTCCGCGGACAGGGCTAGGGCTTGCTGCGGCATGAGGAACCGCACCACCTCTTACGTCTTGTCTGCCTCTACCTCTGCCAGCTACTACTGTAGGTTCGCCGTCACCACCGCCACCTTCAGAGAGAGGTGATCTTCTGCCTGCGTCGCTAGCTCTTCTTGCTGGTGCGCCATGGTGGGAGCCTCCAGTAGCTGAAGCTGCACTTGAACCACTATGCCCCATAGGAGGAGGGAGAGTGCCTGGCAAACTATCTGTGCGGTGAGCTGCGGCAGGAGCGGGAGCCGGGCTAGCAGCAGCTAATTCACTTCCCTTTCCATCAGTTGCTTGTTCACCATCACCGCCTTTACCCTTGCCGGTAGCAGCAGGTGCTGGAGCCGCAGCATGATGTTGGGGACTTGTTCGTGTGGTTGAAGATGATGAAGATGAGCCAGCGCAGCAACCACAAAGGAGATGTGCTACGAGGTTTATTACGCCTTGAGCAAGCATTTTGACAGCAGCAAGTCCAAACTCTGAATCTCTAATAGCTGATAGAGGATTGAAAACGTTAAGGCGGTCGTTGTAGAATTTTGTGAAACTGTTGTTGCATCCGCATGCGCTAAGAGCTAAGAAAGGAAGTAATAGAAGGGCAGATAATGCAACGCTTGTTACTGTTTCTACGACGGAAAAAACAGCAAGAGCAGGGTTAGCTACAAACGCTACAGCAATGTGAGCGCCTAATTTCCCGAGGCAAGTTGTGTTGTTTTTGTGATTGATAGTAGCGTCAACTACTGATTTATTGAAAGTATGAAAAAGAGCAAGATTTTGTCTTGATACTGCTGCGTCCATAGGTTTATCCTTGGTTAATTTAGCGGTTTGATCTTAACACAACATTAACATTTATCGCATAGAGAATTTATAAAAGATTTTTAAAAAAGAATTAAAAATAAAAATATTATTTTTTAGGGTTTTGTAAATTTTTGAATA
>CAYSAJ010000011.1:0-28503 GCA_964429005.1 uncultured bacterium
TCGCATTAAATTCCATGCACATATAGGGAAATCGCCTTTTTTTTATTATTCTCTTCAGTTAGTATGGATATTTTTTTGGAATTTTTATGAGTCAAAAGTTTTTTTCATCCATTCTAAGAGGGTCGTCACTGATTGCTGGAACGGCGGTGGGCGCTGGAATGCTGGCTCTCCCTGTATCGAGCGGCGCTGGGGGGTTTATCCCTTCTAGTATTGTATATCTCCTATGTTGGCTCTTTAGCATGACAACGGGATTGCTTTTTTTTGAGATCATTCGGAAAATGCCAGAAGGTACAAATATCATTTCTCTATCAAAGCATTATTTGGGAAGTTCAGCGCAGTATGTAGCTTGGTGCCTCTACATCTTTTTGTTTTATTGCTTAACGGTCGCCTATATCACTGTCGGTGGTACTATTTTTAGTAAATTTCTTCCTTTTGGAGATCCTCAGCTTATAGGCACTCTTTGTTTTACATTGATTTTTGGCTCAATTGTCTATGTAGGAACTAAGTGGGTAGATAGAGTGAATGTTTTTCTCATGGCAGGACTCATCATATCTTACTTTTTCTTTGTCTTTTTAGGTCTTCCTCATGTCAATAAAGCCCTTTTGACTCACAGCTCTTGGAAGGAGGCTTTTATTGCCCTTCCGATTATTTTTACGGCTTTTAGCTTTCAAGGTTTGATTCCGAGTTTATCTTCCTATTTTCGGCATAACAGAACCATTATGAGAAGTTCCATTATCATCGGTTCTATCATTCCGTTTTTGATTTACATCATTTGGGACTTGCTCATTAAAGGAATCGTTCCGGTGGAAGGTGCTCATGGCCTTTTAGCCGCTCAAACTTATGGGCAAACTGCTGTGGAGCCATTGCAGTATTATTTAGGAAGCTCCGAGGTATATATCATCGGGCAGTTTTTTGCTTTTTTTGCTTTAACAACATCGTTTTTCGGCGTGACACTTCCTCTTGTTGATTTTATGGCAGATGGCCTTAAAATGAAGAAAGAGGGTGGATCAAGAGTTTTTCTTGTTCTGCTTGTTTATTTGCCACCACTTCTTATTTCGATCACAAATCCCACGGTCTTTTTTAAGGCGCTCAATTTTGCGGGTGGGATAGGTTGTGTGTTTCTTTTAGGACTTATGCCGATCTTAATGACATGGTCAGGAAGATATCGTAAAAAAGAGCCCATTACAACCTATGAAGTGCCAGGCGGAAAAATCATACTAGTAATTTTGCTATTGTTTATCGTCTTTGAAGTGATCTTGACGCTAAAAGCCATTTTCTAACCAATTATCCGGTCTGGCTTCAATAAAGCAAAGGGCGCATCCCGTCCAAGCAATAGTGGCTTCCCGCCTTCTGAACCAAGCAAAATTTCTAGCTGACATGAGGGCAAAATCAACAGCTCCATTCATCCTATCGCTTGTCACCGCTATTTGCTCTGCAAGAGCTAGACCTCTAATTTCGCCTTCATCGGCGGGAGCTCTTTCTCTTCTTTGTATGTGAACCACTCGTGTCTCAACGTCCGCTCTAGTGTGCGCTAGAAAAGGTATGATTGAATGAATGGGATCAGTGCGAAGCGGGGAGTCTACTTGGTCTCTTGCTCTTATGAAAGTTTCAAGGGATGGTCGATGCCTAAGGTAGAGGGATAAGACAAACAAGCAAGCTCCAAGCTGACGAACTGCAGCGGGTCTTTCTTCTAGGGAACCTCTCAAGAATGCCCTATCAAGATTCCCCGCCGTAAATTCAAACAGATCTCTTGTATCATAATCTGATAAATGTTCATGAAGATGAGTGGAAATGAAAACAGCAGTTTCTGGGTGGCTTCTTAGACCAGTCCTAAGGCATATTGCATCATTAAATCCGCTGGGGTGGATCCTCCCCTTAGGATTGGCTCCTCTTGATATAAGGAACCTTGCAACCTCAATTTTATTTTTTCTTAAGGCACCCTCCAAAAGAAGGGTAAGCCTATCAGGATGATGAGGGTGGTTTTCTAAGTAGTTAGAAAGAAATTCCAGGTTACCTGAATCGATTAATAGAAGTCTGATAACATCATGAATGATAGAATCTAGTTCTAAAATAGACCTTTGCATCGAAATTTGATGGGTTCTTTTGATGGGGTCGGAGGATAAAGGGGTACGGCAAAATATGTCATTCATGAAGGTACGATACTTAGTATTACCGATTGAACAGAAATAAGGATTTCTTCTTCCGCTTTTTAAAGTCGTGATCAAGGAGGTAAAGAGTGCCGGATTGGTTTGATAGAATGCGATTTTCAAACCTTGTACCATTTGATCATTATTAACATCCGAAGTCATACCATTAGCAAAATCCAAATGTCCCTTATAGCAGGCAATTTGAAAAATCAGGGGGTTATGCTGTAGTCTTTCTTTTCTTAATATTGACGAGGCTTGGACCAGATCATCTTTTAGAAGAGCTAATGCGCATCTTTTTTCCGCGCTTGATGAAAAGGCCTGAGGATGATTGAGCAGGTAGGAAATAATATCTTCTCTTTGGAATTGAATAGCAGTTTCTAGCAAATATTCCCTCATTGCCACATAGAAAGAGTCCCGGGTGATGGGTGTTCCAAGTCTTCGTTCAGTGGTAGAATCCATAAGAAATAGGGGATTAGAATAAGACATGTGATCCAGAATCATTTTCACCTTAGGCATGGGTGCATCCTTGAAAAGGATAGGAACATTTTCTCGAAATGCCGCAAAAGAAAAAGGCTTTTCACTAGCTAGGGAGAGAGGAGCAGCTTCAGCAAGGTTAATTGTAGAAGTACCACTTGGGTCATACCACACTTGATTGGTCAGGTTCATATGCATCCGAGTAAATATCTGAGCAATTGAAACGCCAAATATATAACCTACACGCCAAATCGTATCATAAAGATAGGTGGGAGCCTTGAGTAAGTTCGTATGCTGTACATAGAATTTGACAAAAGGAGCCTGATTATCGAAAGCGCGAACTACAAGGGCAGGGACGGCAAGAAGTATTCCTAGAGCAATACGGGCAGTCAGTTCAATGACTCCGCCGACTGCTAAGGCGTTCATGACAACAAAATGAAGGGGGCTTTTCCAGAGGTTATGAGCTACATGGTCAAAATCAGAATTAATAATAATTTTTTGACGAAAATCTATAGCTGCCTGGGCGAATAAAGGAATGTTTTTATAACCTATTTCCATATAATCCTTGTCTTTGAGTGGAATTATATCAAATTAATAATATTAACAGTTGGAAAATTTAGAAATTAATTATATAAAAATTTATTTAATTTTTACCCTAATTGGAATTTTCTCCCTTTCGTGAAGAGACCCAGGCTATGGTAGCAGGCCCTCTTCTTATCCAGGCTAGTTTTCCTGATTGGACTCCAACTTCAGGGAGTAAAGACGTTCTGAAGGCCCTTTCAAGGTCGGCTTTCATTTGTTCTCCAGCAGCAGCTATAAACGATTCCAATTCCTCCTTGGGCAAGGTATCAGAGTATCCGATTAAACTTTTCATGGTTTTTATCACTTGTTGGGCAGAAGGACGGAAGACGCTAAAGGGGACAATCGTCCCTGCCGGAAGATCTTTCGTAGTATCCAAGATAGTTATAGACCTCTCGCCTAAAATAGGCTGAACACTAGATCGATAGGAAGTAACATGAGGGTTAGCAAACGTAATAATTTCAGAGGATCTTTCCCAAACAAGAGCTAGACCAAGACTCGCCATTTCTAAAGCATTTGCTGGGGAAGGAGAGGATAATCTATAGGCCCTTCTGAGAATTTCATAGATTCCTCTTTGCAAAATATCAGTGGTTCCCTCAACAGAAAGACCTTTTTGAATCAGGAACCACAACGAGTTGTAGCGCAGGTGTTCAAAGGCAACCTGTAGAGGAGAGTGTGTTCTCTTTCCTATGGGACTGTTAAGGCTCCCGTCAACATGAGCCCCCATCTTCAGAAGGAATTCAGCCATAGGGGTGTTCTCTTGAGCAACAGCAAGTTCAAATAGACCTTGGACAATATTGTATTTTTGAGCTCCTATTTGGTAAAACTCAGGATTTGAAAAAACTGGGTTTCTCGTTCTTAATTGGGATACAAGGCCTAGAACCTTCCCTGGAGATCTTGCTAAGAAATGATTCAAGATTAAGAAAAATGCATTGATAAATTTACCCTCATAAATCCCTGCATCGATAATGCTTTTAGAGAGATCAAGAGCCAGCAAAAGGAAGTTTTGTATTTGTGATGGAGTTCGGACAAAATCCATCAATAGAGTGTTAAGAACTACTTCATGACCCATGCGGATAGCGATGTCTATACCTAACTCGATGTGCTGGGCGTCTAGCGCCCGGGGGATTGAAGCAATCAGATGTGGGTGAGTCGATAAAATATGTGATATGCTTTGAACTAAAGGCCCATTTCCCTTGTATACTGCGATTATAAATGCTAAGAAAAAATACTTCTGGAATTCCATAGGATGATATTCCAGCATATTTGCTACATCAGCAGTTTTTTTATCCCAAACTCTTTTAACGAAATATCGATGGTATTCATCGTCGAATGAATACGGATGGTCAAGGATCAATTCTATAACTTCATCATTCCGATTATTCATGGCGATCTTAATGAGATCATCTCGACGATGTAAAAAAGTCGTAGGATCTAAAACCGCTAATCGATCCAAAACGGGTTTTGCAAGTATCGGATGGGCAAAAAGAGAATGGAGATGATCAAGCAGTTCTGTTGTTGATGGTTCAAAGCGAAGTATATCGCGTGTATCCCTTGCTGTCATATGACTTAAAGCTCTCGCTCTTGGGCGTGTAATCAAATTTTCAAGATCGTGGGTATGGGCTATTGTAGCTGCTATTCTTTGCTCTAAATGCCTTCTTGCGCCCCCTCTTTCTCCTGAAGTCACAAGGTTGATCGTAGGCATGAAAAATATCTGAGCTACTGCAACGTAAATCATTTTAATCATTCGCTCTAATGAACCATAGGCATAAGGAGGAATTTGCCGTGGAGTGGGAGTGTAGCGCACTATAGCTCCTAAGCAGCGATGCCTTCTAGAGCATCTCCTATCTGCCGTAGTTGCGAGCATAACTAATACGCTCAGAGCTAAAATGGTAATGGTCTCGATACTACCAAATCCTACTAGCGCACCCATGACCACCAAGTTTAGTGGGGCCTTCCAAATTCGATGAGCTGAGTGAGCGGTACTTGGATGGTATACAGTATTTTGGCGAACAGTTATTGCTGTCTGAGCAAAAGTTGGAATTATATGACTCATAATTAAATAATTTTTTTTTACAATTTAATTATAACTACAATTGAGAAAAAATAAAAACACCAATAATTTTTTATTTATATAATTTTGATTTTGAGGTTGAAAACGTTTTGTTTTGTTTAGTAAAATTTATGAAATAAATCTATATTGAAAGTGATTATGACTATTAAAAATTTTTTTTCTGGGTTTTGCGATACCACCTCTTTCTTACCTCTTGATGATTCTAGAAAAAAGATATACTTTATTCAAGAAGATGGGGTCGAATTTGACCCTTTAAAAAAAATCTTTGAAGATGAGGAATCAAAACGCAGTCTTCTATTGCTAGGAAAAGGAGCGTTAATTAAAGCTGGCGCAGCTGAAATTATACCTTTGGCAGGAATTTCTCTAGCAAGATCTGATGGTTCTGCAGAATCTAAAAAACATCACTCTATTTGCGAATTACCTGTTTCAGATGAAGAATGTTTAGCTATGTCTATAGCTTTTCAAAATTCATCAGTCTTCTTTTTAGGAGTTTATGCACAAGAAAAAGAAGAAATTGTTCGTAGTATGTCAGTTCGCCTCATTCAAGCTAAAAATTTTCTAATGGCTAAGCTCGATTCGACCGAAGGAGAAAAACCCCAAGTTGTCAAGGTTTCAGGAAAAACAAGCCCTTACCTTAGGCTTGTTAGTTCTGTTGCTAGAAAAACTTTGGCAGTTTCAGTGAGTCTTTATGACACAGGGCATGTTGTTTATTCTTTTGGAAGAGGATTTGTACTAGAAGGTGGGGTAAAAAAGGTTACCTTTAAACTTCTTTCTGGCCTTGAGTCCCCACAAATGTTTGAAACTATTGCAAAATTGACTGTAGGGATTATTGAAGGATTTAGATCAACCCCGAGAAAAATTGCCAATTTTTTACGTGGAGTTCGAATCTGTGAAGAGCTCTGTCATCCAAACATAGCTTCTCCCTTATGGAAATTAGAAAGGAGGTCTGTTGCTTTTTCTCTTGTTGGTGGGTCCCTTCCCGTGATCTATATGAAAGCCTTGCCACCATTAGATTTTATCCTTCAAAAGCTTAAGCTTAAAAGTGCAAAAAGAAATTTAGCAAAAAATATAGAAATCGTTTTCGACCTTTTGGGTCTTTTAGAAGTAATAACAGCTACATGCGCTTATATCAGCCAAAAAGGATACTTACATAACGATTTAAAGACTGATAACATTTTAGTCGCTATCAATCAAGAGGCTGGGAGGACAACCTATTCTCCAATAATCACAGATTTTGATTTCGCTTGCACAAAAGAAGAAGCAGACAGAGGAGATTTCAGAAACAGTGGTTCACCTGGATTTTTTTTGCCGGGACAATATAGAAGTGATTGTTCTGATATATATGCTCTTGGCAAGGTATTTGCGGAAGTAATCGATGATTTTTTAAAGGCAATTAGGATTTGTGATTTTGCTACAAAGGAAGAAACTTTAGCTCGATTTTTAGGATGTGTAGCTAAATTCGACTCTTTGAAACAAAAAATGACAAAAACAACTGTTGAAGAAAGCCCAGCCACTGCTTCAGAAATTGTTCCACCAGGATCGATTAGGTACGCAAACGAGGAAATGACATATCCACTGATACTAGAACATCTTGCCTTGATTAAAGCCGAACTAAGAAAAACGTTTGGTTTTAGCAACGAAAAGAAAGGTGAGGGTGCCTCAGGAGGAGCTGCGGGAGGCGCCGGGGCGAAATAAATAGAACTATTTAAAGTTTTTTGTCAGAAAAGCCTCTTTCCAATGATAGAGTTCTAGAAGGCCACTTGGGTCTTTCCCCAAGACCGTATAGGCCATATAGAGAGCTTCTACGGTAGCAAGGCCTCTATCTGGCTCATCACACCCTGTTTGACGCCTTGGGTAGGCTGTTTGGATGGTTTTGGGAAGGGTCCGATGAATGAAAGTCTGCTTCGAAGTGGCGTATCGATACATCACCTCTGCGTAATTCCAAGTTCCGTCAATCAGAAAAAGGCCATAGTCTCTATCCTTTTCAGAAAGCTCCTCCCCTTCCATCGAAAGAATCATGTAATGTTCCATAGGGGGTAGAGGATGTTTGGGATAGGTAAGAAAAAGAAGGTCTTCCCTGGTTTCAAGACCCCTTAAAGAACATTTAGCAAGATTCTCCTTACGATGGCGTAAGATGATTGTGGGCTTAGTCATCATAGCTCGCAAAAGGCTCCGGAAAGTTCCATGATCCTACTTTAATAAGATCTTTGGGAATCTCAAATAGAAACCGCGAGGGATTCGATGGGACTTGCTTCCCATGCTTTTTTCGTGAGCGACACATGCTGAGCGTGAGATATTTTTTTGCCCTTGTCATCCCCACATAAAAAAGACGTCTTTCTTCTTCAAGCTTTTCCGCTGTTTGGTTTTTCTCATGAGGAATAAGATGATCTTCTAAGCCGACGAGAAAGCAGGCTTCAAATTCAAGACCCTTGGCGCTATGAAGGGTCATGAGTTGAATCCGATCGCCAAAGTTGCCTTGTTTTTTTCGTTGATATTTGTCGCTGTCAAGCATGGTTTCTGAAAGAAATTCATAGAGACTACGACCTGGATTGTCTTCTTCAAAGGTGGTAAGCATTTCTCCGACTAGAGCAACGTTTTCCCAGCGGAATTCTTGGGCTTTGTCACTTTTCACTTCTGCTTCAATCATTTCTTTGTAGCTAATTTCTTCGATAAGCCACTTATAAGCATCTTTAAAAGAATCACTCTCAAACCTTCTGCGCGCCTCTTGTAGAAGAAGAACAAATCTTCCAATCCCTTCTTTAGCTTGGCTCGTCAGATCAAGCTCATAATGCCCTTTTTGTATGCCTATGAGAACTTCCCAGAGAGATATCGATTTCTTCCTGTTGAAAGCAGTAAGAGTTTCTAACGTTTTGGCAGAAATCCCCCGTCGAGGGTAATTGATGATTCTTAGCAGTGCTTCTTGGTCTTTAGGATTTGTAATCGCTTTAAGATAAGCAATCATATCCTTGACTTCAGCTCTTTCATAAAATTCTGTTCCTTGGACAACTTGATAAGGAATGCCCCGAACCCAATCAACGCCCTTTTGCCAAACTGCTTGGAGAAGTTTTGTTTCAAAGGGACGAGAAAGTGTATTGGAGCGGTAAAGGATGGCCATATCAGACCACTCAAGACCTAGTTTTGCTTTAAGGTCAATCATCCGCATTATGACTGCATCTGCTTCATCTTCTTCAGTGGGGGCATGAAAAAGGTGGACTTTGTTGCCAGAGTGGGCTTTGCTCCAAAGAGTTTTGTCGTAGCGACCCTTGTTATTTTGAATGACACTATTTGCAGCTTTCAAAATTGTCGGCGTGGAGCGATAATTTTGCTCGAGTTTGATCATAGACTGGTAGGGAAACTCAAGGATGTTTTTAATGTCAGCTCCTCTCCAGCTGTAGATCGATTGATCATCATCACCTACAACACAGAGATTCTTATAGCGAGAGGAGAGCATCTGGGCGAGCTCATACTGCTTTTGGTTGGTGTCTTGATACTCATCAATCATGATAAATTGATACCGATCTTGTTCAGCTGAGAGAATTTCAGGATGTCTAGTGAAGAGATCTAAGGTAAGCTCAATCAGACCATCAAAATCTACCGCATTATAAGATTTAAGAAGGGAGAAGAGCTCCTCTTGGATCTTAGTAACGACATTAGGAGTAACACCTTCGAGCTCTTTATCCCCTTTAATCATCAAAAAAAGATCGTCAAGGCCAGGAAAATGATCACTTTCTTTGCTCTCCTGTTTAATCAAAGAATTGAGGACCCTTTTGATGTCTTTTTCATCATAGATGCTGAACTGATTGGTATAGCCAAGATGGTGAATTTCTCGTTTGAGCAAATGAAAGCAATAACTATGAAATGTGCAAAGAGTGACTTCTTCTGCTCTTTCTTTGCCGATCGATTTGGCAAGCCTAGACCTCATTTCAGCCGCTGCTTTGTTAGTAAATGTAAGACCTAAGATTTGAGATGGGTTTACTTGGGCTTGCGTGATTAAATACGCAATTCTAGAAATAATTACAGAGGTCTTACCACTACCTGCGCCAGCAAGAACAAGTACACGGCCGTGGGTAGATTCCACCGCGAGTTTTTGTTGTTCATTCAGATGTTTCATGTGCAAAAGAGGGGATAAACTCTAATAATTTATGATCTATATTCTGATAAAGAGATTCATCACTCTTTTCCAGCGGAAAATTGAGTTTAATATGAATCTCTATATCCTGAGGAAAATCCTCTAAGTGGGAGCGAAACATCTCACGCATGCGTCGTTTAAAATAGTTTCTATCCACGGCTTTTCCACATTTTTTGGAAACAGTAATCCCAAGCCTAGGAACTTCGCTTTTTCCTTTGCGGCAAAAGATAATAAAAGAAGGAGTGTCGTAGCGTTTGCCTCCTAAAGATACACCTTTAAAATCTTCTTTTGAGCGCAAACGATGCTTTTTCGTAAAAAGGGACATTAACCTGTGAGACGCTTACGACCAGCTTTTCTTCTGCGGTTCAAAAGTTTTCTACCGTTTTTTGTCTTCATACGATTGCGGAAACCAGTCACGGAGCTTCTTTTCTTCTTGCTAGGCTGATAAGTTCTTTTCATAGTATAGTCCTTATTTTTGTTTGCAAAATCATAAGAAATCCTTTCCTTTCTCGTCAATAAAGAAAACAGAGGGGATATACTTGTAGAAAAATCAAGGTTCCCTATATGATGGTAACGTTTTATTAAAAATTCGGTAGTTGAAATGAGAGTACGTGCATCTGTAAAAGCAGACCCCTCTAAAGGCGACAAAGTCGTAAAGAGAAAAGGACGTCTGTACGTGATTAATAAAAAAGATCCTAACCGTAAACAAAGACAAAAAGGACCCGCAAGGAAGAAGTAGATTATATGGCTAGAAAAGCAATGGTTGAAAAAGAAAAACGACGTGAAAAGCTGACCAGTCTAAAATGGGAAAAGCGTCAAGAACTTAAAAAAATTATTAGCAGCCCATTCTCTGATCCAGAAGCAAAATTAGACGCGATGATCAAATTGAACAAACTGCCTAAAAACTCGTCTCCGACTCGCCAAAGAAATCGATGCCAATTTACTGGTAGATCCCGTGGTTACCTCAGAAAGTTCCAAATGTCCAGACTCTGCTTCCGAGAAATGGCTAATGCAGGTGAACTTCCTGGAATTTTCAAAGCTAGCTGGTAGTTTTTACTTCCTATAGCTTCTATAGATTAAACCCTCTTAGGTTTATAAGAGGGTTTTTTTTATTCTCATTAATAATAAAAATTATTTTAAAAATGATTGATTTAAATAAATTAATTAATCTTTATAATTAAAGCTTAAATTGGTGGTTTTATGATTTCTCATTATATAAGAAATAATTTGCATTGTGGTATTCATCCCAATCCTCTGCATTTATACCATAATAAACCCCAGGATTACGTTCGTTCAGCGCTAGTGATCTCTACGATAGGCCCCTCTCTAAGTCTGTTGGTTAGCCTTATCGAAACCATAGCTTCTGCAGTTTTTGCAATCTTAGCGATAGCCACTTGCAATCCAGAGGCAGCTAAACAGCTCATGGGAAATGCCCTCGAAGCCGAATGTGAGATAGGAAATTCTTTTAAAGATTTGATTCTTTGCAATCCTCTTATTTATCCTTTTACAAGATATTGTTATCTAGCCCCTAACCCTAGAGCTGGGGCAGCCTTAGGATCTGCTAGACCCAATGAAGCAGGTTCAACAAGCAGCTCCCCTCGGATTGGCATCCCCGAGCCTGTATTAAGAGAAATTAATGACCATCTTACGGCTGACAACCCTCAACATGCTTGGAATCGTTATATGAGCTTTTGCGCTGGTAAGACAACCGATGTTCTAGAGCCCCTATCCTCGGCTGAAACTGAGAGACTATCACCCAGTTGGTGGCACGAAAAACTACCCCCTGAAAATTTACTATTAGCAATCATTAACGGAAAAAGCACTTCAGAGATATTGATGATGATGCCTATAGAATTGATTCGAGATTGTGCTAGAAGATATACCAATTTGCAATTAGCCATTCTTAGAAATGATAATCTTTGGAATTGTTTCAGCGCTTATCAGGAATAGCTTCTTGATATTACCGCTGTTAGTCCGAACTTTGCTATGGCAATTTGTGGGACAGAACGCTCCCGCGATATAGCACAAGAAGATCATATTCTTAAAATATTCAATCACGCATATCTTACAATTAGATCTTCTATCCAACAGAACAAATGGAAAGAAAGAAATACAACTTACCTCTGTAATTTTCTACTTCGCTACAATTTGGTCACTAAGATCCAATTCCGATTCGATATTGTGAACATCATGAGCGATATCAGAAATTCAACCATAGAAGCACCCTCCAAAGAATTGCAGTTAAGTATTCTTGGTATTGTTTTAGGTAAAATGAATGGTCAACGGACAACAAGAGCTGTTCAATCCACAGAAGCCCTTCCCGATATTTTACGCTTATCATCCCGCCTTCGAACTGAAGACGAACTCCGATCCTCTTTAGAGAGTATTACCTCAGACGCTGAGTTGCAAAGCACCTACCTCTATCTATTGTGTCTCCCTGAAGAACATCCAAACTTTGTTTCTTCAAGAATGATGCTAGGAAGAGTACTTTTGGATAATAATGAAAACCGAAAAGCAGCTCGTTGCTTTTTAGAAGCAGCCCGCCTCTCAGATAACACTGATGAACGGCAAGACGCTCTCATGCAAGCAGTAACAGCCCTTTATGCTAAAAACAGAGAAAGTGGTGAAATTGTTTTGAGAGAAGGCCTAGATGAAACAACCCTTGTTGGTCTAAGTATCGAAGAGACAAGATCTTATGCGGCTCATATAAATGAAATGAGAGAAGCTGCAGGATTAGGTTCCTTGGTAGAACCCGTGTCAGTTTAGATTTTCTTGCCCTCCAAAAAAACCCTCTTAGAGAACTAAGAGGGTTTTTTTTATTTTCTTCATAACCCATTATAAATTCAGGTATTTAAGTAAAAATAAATTGTTTCATCTCCAAAATACCCGAAAAAATTAGGGATTCTGGTAATATTTGATTAAATGGGGGAAATATGAAGGAAATCGATTTGGGTCTTATTGAAACTCCTTACGTGGATGCTCAAACTTTGCTTGTTCTTTTAAAGGACTATAAAAAACCCCGGGAAAAGATCTCCTATCTTGTCAAAAAGGGAGAATTGATCCGATTAAAGAACGGATTTTACTTAGTTAAACGGAAGATTGGTCTAGGAAGAGATAAATATATTCCTTATGAGCAAATTGCGAATTTTCTCTATGGACCCTCTTATGTAAGTCTTGAATGGGCATTGTCTTATTATGGTCTAATCCCGGAAGGCGTTCGTACCATTACTTGTATGTCCCTTGATCGATCCAAAGAATACTCTACCCCCATAGGAGATTTTTCCTATTGCCGTATTCCTTCGAGTGCTTTTCCTATCGGGGTTGTTCAAAAAAAAACAGAGGACTCCTCAACAACCTTTCTTATGGCTACTCCTGAAAAAGCCCTTGCGGATTTAGTTTTTGTAACTTGTAAAGGGTTAACTAAAGAAGAACTTCAAGCGGAGTTGATTCAGTCTAAGCGGATTGACCCTGAATGTTTTCAAAAGTTAGATAAAAAATTATTACATGAAATTGCGAAACAATATCGATCAAAAAGAATCAGGTTTCTTGTTGATCTGGTAGGAGTGTTATGAAATTAGATTTGAGCATCCAGCAAATGCTGGATAACTACGATGATAGTATGCCTTTAATAGATAAACTTAGAGAAATATTGCAGCAAGCGGCTCTACTTGGTCTTGCAAGGCATCAATTTTTTGAACATGCTGCTTTTTATGGGGGAACGGCACTCAGGATCCTCTATGGACTTGACCGCTATAGTGAAGACCTTGATTTTTCTCTCCTTAAACCCCAAGAAAATTTCAACTTTGAACCTTTTTTAGAAGGGATGAATAAAGAGCTCGAATCTTTAGGATTTGAACTTACTGTCTCTATTAAGGAAAAAAATCAGGAAACTGGTATTTGGTCTGCATTTTTAAAGGGAAATACTCTGCAACTGATCCTTTCAATTAATCCTAAAGCTAGAGGTATTCACCCTGATCAAAAACTTCAAATCAAACTTGAAATAGATACAGATCCACCTCGATCTAAAATCCCCTTAGAGGTAAAGCTAGTTAGAAATCCTTTTCCTTTCTATGTTGCAACATATCGAATTATCGATCTATTCGCTGGGAAAATGCATGCAGTGCTTTGCAGGGGATGGAAAAATCGTGTCAAAGGCAGAGATTGGTATGATTTGATTTGGTATATCCAAAATGGTTTTCCCGTAAATTTAGAACATCTAAGAGAAAGGATGATTCAAACAGGGAATTTAGAGAAAACCAGCCCTTTTGGAGAAAAAGAACTTAGAGAAAAAATTCACAAAAAAATTGATAGTATTGATTGGAAGCTAGCTAAAGCGGATGTGGCAAATTTTATTGTAGATAAAAGCCGACTCGATATTTGGTCTGCTTCTTTCTTTCATGATTTGATTTCCCATCTTCGAATTGTTGATCAAGAGAGTTAGGAATTGAGCAGATCGATTCCTAAAAACTTATGATACTCTGTAAGGTCTTGAAGCTTTTTCCAATCTGCCATATCTTCATTCCAAACGTAATTACCAAGATGAAGGCGCCCTTCTATATAAGCGATTTTAAAAGCTTCAAAAGACATAGGGCCAAATTGTGTTTGATGCTGGTCTAGGTAGTACCAGTTTTTTTTACGTATTTCTTCATAGATTGGATCAGGTCCGATTGGCAAAGGGTCTTGATTGGGATCAGCCATAGGCCCAATGACAGGAGCTTGACCATAAGACAAATTTTGAAAATGGCGAGAGGGGAGCAAAGCAATGATGATCACACCAAGTAGCCCTAGAAAAAACCCTAGATAAAACCATGTGGTGGGATTGCGGCCTTTATATTTTGCTATTTTCGAGCAAACAAAACCAAAAAACACCCAAGCTAAAATAATCAAAAAGGCCAAAGTCATATTTAAATCTCCTCTCTACTATATTCTAACTCATTGCAGCTTATTATAAAATAAAATCAAAAAAGTTCTCTAGGATTGCAATAATGGGGGAGGGTGGTATAACATGGACTCCTTATGATACGGGAGGAATATCCTATGTTAGATTCTTATAAACAAGTCGACCCAAAAGAACTCGATTTCCCAGATACAGTGTTTATCCGTGATATCGAAACTCGCGTTTTTCAAGCTATTGCTATCAATTGTATTTCTCAAATCGAATCTGTCTCTTTGATTGAAGGAAGTGTTATTGATAATCTTTTAGGACGAGAAGGTCTTGAGAGAGTCAAAGGAATCCATGTCGAGCAAGACACCAAAAACCACTCTGTAAGCCTTAAAATCGAACTCAACGTCTCTTATGGAATTTCTCTTCCAGAAAAAGCAGAAGAAATTCAAATGGGAATCGTTAAGGAAATCGTTCGTTTAACAGGTCTTCACGTTTCTTGTGTTCACATCGTTTTTAAAAATTTGATGCCTAGTGAAAACCTTGAAGAGATCATCGATAAATCGATGAAAAAACAAGGAACTAGTCATAAAAAAGAACTGAATGATGAAACCTTAAAAGAATACTCAGAAGAATACTAATCATGAAACTTCGTGACATCGTTTTTTCATTTTTTCATTTTTTGGTTGTTTTTCTCTTTCTTGCAGTAGGGGGGATCCTTATGGCTATTCCCCTCTCTAAAAAAGTCCATTTTGTGATTGTTCAAACTCTCCTAGAAGAGCCGATGTTTTTCTTCTTTTTGGGGGTTTCTGTAGTCTCTTTCTCTGTTCTTCTTTTTAGCCTTCTTTACTGGCTCAACAAAAAACGATATTTTCATCTTGAACTTGAACATTGCGAAGCATTAGTTAACGAAGGAATTATTAAAGATTATGTGACAGAGTACTGGAAGCAAATGTTCCCAGGGCAAAAACCAAAATTGCAAGTGGTCATCCATCCAAGCGAGCTTATTGAGGTGATTACAACACTTCCTACTAACCTTGAAGAAATGCAATCCTTAAACAAAATTGAAAAAGAACTGACTACCCTGTTCTCTAAAAAATTCGGTTATAAAAAGAAACTCACCCTTACTGTGGTAGATTCTTAAAGTAGGAGAGGATGTTTTCTACATCTTTCCTATGAATTCCGTCCAAAGCAACTAGCTCTTCATAGCTTGCCTTCCCCAAATTTTTAAATGAGCCAAAGTGAGCCATAAGGAGTTTTTTTTTCTTAGGCCCGATGCCAGGAATTTCATCGATTTTGCTTTTGATGACTCTCTTTTGACGAAGATTTTTATGGTACGTAATAGCTCTTCGATGCGCTTCATCTCGGATATTTTGCAAAAAGAATAATAGTGCAGAGGTGCGGTCCAAGATGATAGGATCGTTTTGCCCTGGCAAATAGACCTTTTCTTGACTAAGGCCCTTGTCATGACGACTTTGTTCTTTAGTAAGAGCTATGACATCAATTGAAACGATTTCCATCTCTTTTAGGATATCAACAGCAATATTAAGTTGTCCCTTTCCTCCGTCCACAATCAGTAAATCGGGAAAGTCCTCTTCTTTTTTAGCTCTGAGCAGCCTTCTTGTAAGGACTTCCTTCATAGAAGCATAGTCTTCAGATTTTTCATCATTTTTCATCTTGTAGCTTCGGTACCGTTTTGGGTCTTTGAGCCCATTTGTGAAGGCGACTAAGGAGGCGACAGGATCAGTTCTGGAAATATGAGATGTGTCAATACATTCGATGCGAACAGGGCAACGCTCTAGTTGTAATTGATCTTGCAAGTCTAAAAGAAGTTGATCTTTTGATAGAGCGTCTTGGAGATGCTGCTCAAGGAGCGTTTTCGCATTTTCTAAGGCAAGCTCAACAATATGTTTTTTCTCGCCGCGAGAGGGGGTTTCTATAGAAATGCTCTTTTTATAGTGCTCTTTTAAAATCTCTTCCAAAATTTTAGAGTCTGGAATCAATTCAGGAACAAGAATTACAGGAGGAGGGGTGATCATCTGATAGAGCTGCAAAAGAACAGTACTCAGCAAGTCCTCATCAGATGATATCGTTTTGGAAAAGATATAATGGTCTGATGAAAGGAGCCTTCCTTGCTCGTATGCTAGTCTTACTACAACCATTTGCTCTCTATGACGATAAAACCCAATCGCATCAAGATCATCGGTGAAGGTGTGTGTGATGTTTTTCCCTTGCTTGCCTACTTCCTTAAGTTTTTTAATCGTGGTATGAATTCTCCCTGCTTTTTCATATTCAAGTTTTTCTGAGGCTTCATACATTTTCTTTTCTAAAAGACCCGCTACATGTTGCGTTTGTCCTTTCAGAAAATCAACCATGTGAGAAATGTAATCTTGATATTCATCTGAAGTGCATTTCTTAACGCAAGGAGCAATACATTTTTTCATTCCATAAAGAAGACAAGGACGCTTTCTTCGTTTAAATTCTTCATCACTACATTGACGAATAGGAAAAATTTCAAGAAGAGTGTCATAAGTTTGTTTTGCCAAACTCGCGCTGATGTAGGGCCCAAAATATAAACCAGGTTTTGTAGGTTTCGTTTTGTAGCGGACTAAATGAAGCGTAGGCCATGCATGTGCATTGTTAATCCAGATGCTCACAAAAGTTTTATCATCTTTTAGGAGGACATTATAGCGAGGTTGGTGGTGCTTAATCAGAGAATTTTCTAAAAGAAGAGCTTCTTTTTCATTGGGTGTTACAATCGTTTCTATTTGAACGACTTTACCTATGAGAAAGGGAATCATTTCTCTTTCATCACGACCTTGAACAAAATATTGTCTTACTCGAATTTTGAGGTTTTTTGCTTTACCAACATAGAGCACAACATCCTGAGCATCTCTCATGATGTAGATGCCTGGCTTTTCTGGAATAAAATCAAGCTGGTCTTTCGTATAAATCATAGGTTATATAAGGATCTTCTTCTGCCAGTCCATTACGAGATGCATGACTTCCAAAGGTGTATGGGTATTGAGGTCAAGTTGCTTGATATCTCTGAGAAGTTTTTCTGTCTCCACATTTTTTTGGGGAAGGGGAAATAGGAAAAGCTGGCTTTGAGAAGGAAGATCGTTTGGCTCTTTTTTTAGCGAAGGTTTCACAGGTTTTATTTCTTGGAGTTCTTGCAACTTTTGCTTTGCCTTCTGAATGACAACTAATGGAAGGCCTGCTAGTTTGGCTACATGAATCCCATAACTTTTATCAGCTCCTCCTGGAACAATTTTGTGGAGGAAAGTCACTTGGTCGTTTTCTTCATCTACATCTACGCGGAAATTCTTCGCTGTGGGAAAGATCTCTGCAAGAGCTGTCAATTCATGATAATGTGTCGCAAATAATGTTTTGGGTTGCTGTCCTTTTTGAGAGAGTAAATATTCTGCGACAGACCAAGCAATCGCGACACCATCATAAGTAGAAGTCCCTCTTCCAATTTCATCAAGGATGACTAGTGATCGGGATGTGCAGTTGCGGAGAATATTCGAGGTTTCAGTCATCTCTACCATGAAAGTTGACTGGCCTCGACCTAGATCATCACTTGCGCCTATTCTCGAAAAAACGCGATCAATCAGGCCTATTGTTGCCTCTTCTACTGGAAGATAGGATCCCATCTGTGCCATGATCACTAGCAAAGCTACTTGTCTTATATAGGTAGATTTTCCAGCCATATTGGGGCCAGTGATGAGCATCATTTGTGTTTCATCACCAAGGTCGGTGTTGTTCGATATGAATCGGGATGTCAGAGTACGCTCCAGCAAGGGATGTCTTCCCTTACGAATCGTAAGCTCTCCTGTTTGGGTGAGTTTCGGTCTTCGATACTTATAGTGGCTTGCTACAAGAGCAAGCGAGTGAATAGAATCGACAGTTGCGATCGACTTAGAGGCTTCTAATATCCGTTCTTTTTCAATAGAGATTTTCGCAATGAGCTCTTTAAACAGTTGTTGCTCAAAAGAAAGAAGCTTTTCATCAGCGTGAAGGATTTTTTCTTCAAATTCCTGGAGCTCTTTGCTGCTGAATCTCTCTGTATTAACTAAGGTTTGCTTTTTATAAAAGGAGGGGGGGAGCTGATCTGCCTGCAATCTAGAAACTTCTATAAAATAACCAAAGCTACGATGGAACCCTACTTTTAAGGTTTTTGTTCCTAAGTTTTTCCGGAGGTTTTCTTGATATTGGGCTAGCCACTCCTCACTGTGTTCTTTAAGATCGAGAATCGCATCAATTTCTGAGTTATACCCTTTTTTAAAGAATCCCCCTTCATGGAGTTTTAAAGGAGGATTCTCTACGATCGCATTTTCAATCAGCTCTGAAAGGGATGAGAAATCGGGAAGGGATGGATGGAGAGAATCGAATAAAGAGCCGTTCCCTCTTTTGAGAAGCTCTGCTAGAGGATGGACAACTTTAAGTGACAAGGCTAAGGCACGAACATCACGGGGACCTGCACTCCCTGAAGCAATTTTCATGATCAGACGCTCAACATCTTTGACCTCTTTGAGCAGCAAGCTGATTTGTTCAAACAAATCTTCTTTTTTAAGTAGACATTCAATAGCCTCTTGCCGCTCTAAGATCTTACCGAGGTCTAGAAGAGGATGTGAGACCCAATTCCGTAGAAGGCGGCTTCCCATGGCTGTTTTTGTTCGATTAAGCAAAGAAAGAAGAGAAGTATGATCATCGCCTCCTGAACCTAAAATATGAAGATGCTTAAATGTAGAAGCATCGATTGACATGTAAGGATCTAAAAAAAGGGGAGAGATGGTTGAAAGGGCACCCGTTGTAATCTGCAAATCGTCTTTTAAATAGTTGAAAAGCCCCCCGGCAGCTTGAAGTGCGCAGGTCATGTGTTTAAGGCCAAATCCATCTAAAGAAAACATTTGGAAGTGACGAGCTAGAGTATCAAAGCAAATTTGATAGTCAAATGCCCAATCCTCTTTTACATTCAGTCTAAAAGAAAATTCGAGACGTAGTAAATCTATAAAATTTGCTTGTGTCTGATGGAATTTTTTTGGAACTAGAAGCTCTTTAGGTCTTCTTTTGATCAGCTCATCTAGAAGATCCTCTTTTTTTTCAAACTCTATCACTTTGAATTCAGAAGTAGATAAATCGATGATAGAAAGTCCAAAAAGAGAATTGAGTTGGATAATTGCAGCAAAATAGCAATTAGAGGGTCCTAGCAAGCTAGGGCTGTCAAAATAGGTAGCAGGGGAAATGGTTCGTACAATTTCTCTCTTAAAAAGTGACTTTGAGTCCCCTGCAGCTGTTTGCTCAGCGATAGCAATTTTATGACCCTTTTGAATCAGTTTTTCTAAATAGCCTTCAGCGGAATGAGCAGGGATGCCGCTCATTGGGATGCCCTGACGTTGAGTAAGTGTTAAATCCAGCTCCTCAGAAAGTAGTTTCGCATCTTCATAAAAAGCTTCATAAAAGTCCCCCAAACGGAAAAGAAGCAAAGACTCATGAGCTTGTTTTTTACAGTCGTGCCACTGCTGCATCATTGGTGTGATTTTTTGATCCATGAGAGCCCCTTCATCATTTGTAGTAGTTTTTTAATCCAGGAAAATGAGGCTTTTTGAGTTGTCTTAGAAGAAAAAAGAGTATCAAGTTCACCCAAAGCTTTTTTCGCTTTTACAATAACCGCCTCATTCCATCGTTGAGATTCTTCGATCTCTGATAAAATGTGTGTTAGTTCATCTCGAATTTCTTCCAATGATTTTGGGGAAGAAGTCATAGCAAAATGGCGATAAATGCCAGGTCCGGCATTTCGAATTTGTTCTTGAAGAGAAAATATCTTTATCAATAGGGGAAAGTAAACATCCCGGTGGCGGGGAATATGGCGAGTATCTTTCCCTTGGATTCCTTTTTCAGCGACAACATTTAAATGAGAGAAGGCTTTTTTTGTTGTATTTTGAATGGGTTCGTGTTCTTCTGAAGAAACCTGAAACACTCTCCTTTCAAAATGTGAAGATGTATATGAAGATTTTTCATTTGTTGATGTATCGGACATACAATGATAAATTACGAGAGTGAATTGCTCTCAATTTATCGCAATCCCCCTTTTTCATAAAGGGGAATGTAGTATAATGGAGAAACCCAAAAAAGAAGGAAAAGAGTGGCTTATACTCAGGAAAGTTTACATAAACTCAAAGACAAAATCGATCTCGTCGAACTCCTTTCATCCTATTTGCCTCTCAAAAAAAATGGAGCTCACTACAAAGGTCTTTGCCCATTCCATAACGAAAAGAGTCCTTCTTTTTTAGTCCAAAGAGGGGATAAGCACTACCATTGTTTTGGCTGTGGCGCTCATGGAGATGCGATCGCTTTTCTTATGAATTATCTCCATGTTACCTTTGTCGAAGCGATTGAAATCCTCTCTGAAAAATTTGATGTTCCTCTAGAAAAAGTCCAAGGTAAAGGTGAATTTGTTGAAACCCAAAAAATTCATCTTCTAAAAGATGTGCTTAACAAGACTTCTTGGATGTACCACCATTATTTGCTCCACACAGATGAAGGTAAAGCCGCTTTGCAATACCTCTACGAAAGGGGGATAGATCTCGACTTCATTCGAATGTTTCAAATAGGCCTCGCTCCCAAAGATGACAATCTCTTTTTTAAAATCGCAAAAACGCTCTCATTTTCTGAGGAACAACTCCTGGAGACAGGCCTTATTAAAATGCCGGCGAAAAGAAGTTATTTTCACGGACGAATCACCATACCCATTTTTGATGTATTTGGAAACGTGATTGGGTTTTCTTGTCGTAAACTCTCAGAAAAAGAGCTTGGTCCCAAATATATCAATACCCCTGAAACTCTTTTATTCAAAAAGTCTAAGGTCCTGTTTGGACTTAAAGAATCTCGAAGAACTATAGCCAAAGAAAGAAAGGCCATCATTGTCGAAGGACAAATCGACGCTCTTCGCCTCATTCAAGAAGGATTTAATTACACACTTTCTGCAGGGGGAACCGCTTTTGGAGAAGATCATGTAAAAGAACTTGTCCATCTCGGTGTAGAAAAAGTCTATCTTGCCTTTGATGGTGATGAAGCGGGGCAGGGAGCAACGCAAAAAACAGGGCAGATTTTCCAAAAGAAAGGGATAGAGGTCTTTGTTGTTATTTTTGAAAAGGGTGAAGATCCCGATTCAACAATTTTAGCTCATGGCGCAGAAGCTTTTCAAAAATACCTTGATCAATCGATAGAATATCTTCCTTTTCTTTATCAGTTTTATAGTGAGCAGATCAACCCTGCAACCCCAGCCGGTAAGAATGAAATTGTTAAAAGAATGATGCAACAGATCAAAGAATGGGAACATCCCCTCATGATCCATGAGGCATCTAAAAAGGTCGCTGAGATTTGCTCAGTTCCCTTAGAACTTATACAAGGAGGGGAAGTGGCTCCACCCCCTCCCATGAATCCTAAAGGGCAAAAAGTAGAACACGACCCCCAAAGATTTCTAGAAATGACCCTTTTACAAATCTTGATCCTCGGCTCCTCTTCTCAATCAAAAGCATCATCAATGATTATCTTCAATATAGCCTCCACGGACCTCATTCATAAAGACTGCGCTGAGCTCTACAGCTGGATGAGTAATGAGCTTAAAAAAGAAAACAAGCTCGATTGGCTCGATATGATGATGGAGCTTCAAAAACGTCACCTTGATGATCTCTTTGTCGAAATCACCAGTAAAAAGCTCTCGGAAGATAGACTCGAAGAAGCCTCTAAAGAAGTGGTCAGTAAGATCTTAATTCGGAACTGGATGATGAAACGAGAAGAGATCAAAAACAAGATCCAAAGTGGCCGCTTTGGAGAAGAGGAGACTCTCCTCCTTGCCCGTCAGTTCGATGAGCTCAAGCTCAACCCCCCTGCACTAAAGTTATTGTAGCTAGAAATTAGTAAAATTCTGGCAAATGGAAGTGCAAAGCAGGAGTTTCCTCGTCTTCGTAGTTCATTAATCTACTAATATATGCTACGGTGCTAGGAGAAATCGACGGGTTACTTGAACATTCCACATAAACCCATTCCATATCTTCTTTGGAAACATCAGGATTCCCTTCGAAGTATAATATTATTGTTTTATCATCACCACTTTCTATGGCATCGATGAGAGATTCTGGCAGAGACTCTGAGCTCTCTTCTTCAGAAAATCTAGAGCTTTTTTCGGGTTTTAGCCCTCTAAAAACGGATTCTCTAGAACCTGAAAAAGATAAACCTGTAGCTTCTGTTATTCTTGATGCCACACCACTTGATGTAGCTTCAGATGAATGATTCGATGGGGAAGTAAAAAGAAGAGAATAACGATAGGGACGATCAATTCTACCTGAGTCAATCGGATCAGGATAGACGTGAGGAACGAAATGAAGCACGGCTGTTTCTTCCATCTCAAGCGGCCTTAGTCTCGTGATGAAAGTTAATGTTTCTTCCGAAATTTCGGTATTATGTGAACACTCTATATAAGCCCATTCGATATCCTCTGGCAAGATGGAAGGAGATAAAAGGTGTTGTTTTATATTGTATTCATCGCCAGCTTTTACTGCTGCAAATAAGGATTTTCTCGGATCCTCAGATTCGATTCCATCTGAGTCTAAGGAAGCTACTGATAGGGAGCTCTCACTGATGGTTCGGAGGCCTACTTCATGCACCCTAGATTCAACAGTTGTAGCAGAAGTAGATCTATCCTCTTCGGGACTTCTAAGAACCGAATCGCTATTAATTGAGAAACTAATTGAATCCATAACAAACCTATTTTATTAAAAATATAATTATAACATATTAATTATTTTTTTAAATTAAATATGTTTAGTAGAATCGCTTGTTTTATATTTCCTCTATAACGTGTTTATAAAATAGTAAATTTATTAATATCTGATTTTTAGCACTTTAAATTCATATCTGCTGCTATATCACCCTTCAAAAGAAGCAGAGATACAAAGCTCTTTCTTAGATTTTTCAATTCTCTGATAATCATTAAAGCATTGATGGTTAGTGATTTAATGCTAATAATTATAATTATACTAAATTTAAAATAAATTTTATGATATAATATTAACTAAAATAATAATTAGAGGTAATAACATGTTAGTTAGTTCAATGATTCCAGGAATTCAAGCTTTAAATCTTGCAGATTTTGGGAGAGCTGCGATTCCTCTTTCAATCAGCTTTTCAGCGATTGGACGGTTTTTTACGGGTCTTGCAGGGCAAATACGCTCATTAGGTCAAAGGGCGAACACCATTTCTCAGCCTAGCGCTATGATTTCTTCGCCCACTACAGGATCTAGTCGATCAACGTTGAGCTTTTCTCTGTCATCATCTGATGACGATGCTTTTTCAATAGTAAGTCCCTCTTCAGAAGAAACACCTAGGGCTCTAAGAAAAGCCCATTTAGGAGAGAGTGGTGAGTCTCTGGTTGTCGATACAGCGGCTAGAGTTGATGAAGCCTCTTTTCTAGATAACAAAGAGAGAATTCGTGGAATCGTAAGAGGAAATGGTGGGGTAGGCTACGTAAGGCCTTTAGCTCCCGCAGGCTCTTTTTTTAGAGCAGGACAGCAGGCTTTTCCAGTAAGAGATATTGATGCTGAAATCGCAGAATTAGAAAGAAGGCTAGAAGCAATGGGGCCTGCATCTGAGGAATCGGGAGAACTTTTTTCAACGATTACGCCAACGACAGGTGATTTAGGAGAACTTTCTGATGTGGATTCATCATCTGAACATATCCTTCCAAGCTCTGAGGATCTTATTGAAATTTTAGAAATTTCTGAATCAATACATGTAAAAAATCAACCAGATGCGTTAGCTCCATATGCGAATAAGATGGTCTTATTTAACGGCGGCCTGTTTGTAATTACAGCTGAAGGACGATTAAAACAATTTGCCTAATCGTATTTACTAAAGCTTGAGGTGTTGGTAAAAATAGTGCCAACACCTTTTTTATTCATTCAAGCTTTTTTCGAAGCATGTAAAGTTTCGAATCTTTTAAATAGCCTTCTCTTGTAAATTCCACATAATAACCAAGAATTTCATATAAACTTTTAGCTTCCCAATCCATCGTATTCACGGTCGCAAAAGTAGCGCCTCTCTCTTTCCCTAGGATTTCAGCTTTTTGCATTAATTGTGTTCCGATCCCTTTGCTTCTGAGTTCTTCAGCGACCCAAAGCATATCAATGTATAGGCATCCGTAGTAAGTAATCCCTTGGATTCCACCGAGCACCTTTCCGGTAGCATCCTTTACAAAAAAACCAAAAGGAGTGATCGGATTCATCCCTCTTTTTTTCTTTGCATTGGCATTTATTCCCTGAAAGAGAACTTCACTTTCTTCAGGAAGAGGGGAAGCGGTATAAAAAATTGGATAACCATCTCTCATAAAATTCTCCTAGGAGAAGAGTTCAAGCTCTATTATACTGTATGATTCATCAAAGGAGGTATTTTTATGAATACACTATCTGGAAATCAATTTTTCTTTATACGACATGGAGAAACAGATTGGAATGTTAAAAAGCTTTGCCAAGGGCAAATCGATATCCCCTTAAGTCAAAGAGGAAGAGAAGAAACAATGAAATTTGCTCAGTCTCTTCATGATTTTTCTATAGATTGCATCGTAACAAGCCCCCTTAAAAGAGCTTTTGAAACAGCGCAAATTCTCCATAAAGTGCACCCAAGAGCTTCACTCCATACAGTGGACGACTTCATGGAAAGAAATTGGGGAGAGCTCCAAGGGCAAGGTCATTTGCCGATGTTTGCAGTTGAAAAAGAAGAACAAGATAACCCCGATTTCATTCCAAAGCTCGGCATTGAGCCACGATCTGTAGTCAAAAGACGCGTTCTAAAAGCTCTTGAGCTTTCTTTTTCTCACAGTCAAAATCCAGTGATCGTCTCACATGGCATGCTTTTTTTTGTTCTATGTGATGCTCTTGGTTTGACTCTGGCTCAAAATATTCCCAATCTGGCACTCATAGAAATAACGCGTCATAGCGGCAAGTGGCAATTAAAAATATTATAAATATTTGATTAAGATGTGCTACCTTGGTTAAAAAATAATTTTAACCAAGGTGCGTTTATGGCTGTTGCAGGTGTTGGCGGAGCTGTTGCTACTGTTGCTGCTTTTACAGGCCGAGATCCTGAGATGGGTGCTGAAGGTCATCCCATAACTGAGGTAGTCGCTTCTGCTCCCGCAGGGTTAGGTGCTGGCGCCCCGGGTGGGGAAGCAGCTGAAGCTATTGCTGAAACAGGATCCTATTGGTGTTGTTCTTCACTCTGCGTTCAACATATGGGTACGAGTTTTGGGTCTGTAATGACGATAGTAGGAATTGCTGCTATTGTTTTTGGGGTTCTTGTCTGGAATCCCTATCTCATCGGCGGTGGATGTTTGCTCGTTGTTGGAGGCGTCGTCGTCGTATACCTTTCAAGGAAATATGTTGGCTTGGATATACAAGTTAAAAGACTTACAGCGCAAAATGAACGTTTTGAAAGAGAAAACAATCGATTGTCTCAGCAAATTACTACACTTACCGCTGCGAATGAGCTGCTTCTCGCTCAGATCGAAACATTAACTCGAGAAAATGAGGAATATGGGGTTCACAATGATGAGCATGCTGCTTTAGTTGTGCAAGAGCGTGCTGAACTCGCAGAAATCTCTAGACTTTTGGAAAGTCAAAGACGAGAAAACGCAGATCTGTTTGCGCTTGTCGGATCAGAAAGAGAAGCCTCCGCTGCACAAATCGCACGAATGCGAGCCGCCCATGAAGAAGTTGTAGCCCATTTATCTACTGCTCTGACAGCTGAGGCCGCAGCTCACGATAAAAGGCTCACAACTACTGCAGGAAAAGTAGATGCTGCTGCAACGAGAGTAGTGAGCGTTGTGGAGCGTGTTGAAGGAGCAACAACATCTATGGTCAGCGCAGCCTCTCATCTCGCTACCAATTCGGAAGCTTTTCGAGCAAAAGTGGCAGAAGTTGAAAGATTGCAAGCAGAAAACAGGAGCCTCGCTCAGCAGCTAGCTGCATTGAGAGCTGCTACTTCAGCGAGTCATGCATAATCAAATTACAGATTAAGTCTTACGACTTAATCTGTAATTTATCTAGATCAATGATCCCTTGAAAACGATCGAAAACTTCTTGAAGAAGGGCGATACGATTTGTGCGAATTTTTTCATCAGAGTCTAAGATTTTTACATGATCAAAGAGATGAGCAATCGGCTCTTGAAGCTCTGTTAGAAGGGAGAAAATCAAATCATACTGATTGGATGCAATGCACTTCTCTAGCTTTGGATCAATGCGGGTAAGACAATCATAGAGGTTTTTTTCTTGATTCGTTGTGAATCTTGAAATTTCGACACTATAGCGGTCGGCGTTCGCAATTTGCCCTTTAGCCCTTCTAAAAACTTCCACAAGAGAGCTGAATTCTTTTGAACCCTTACGGAAATTATGAAGGGCTCTGATTTTCTCGACGACTTCCACTGGATTTAGGCCGCTCGTAAACGAAAGGCAGGCTTCAATCTCATCTTTTTCAAAGCCCATCTCTTCTAAAATCGTTTTTAGGCGTGCAATAAAGAAAGTTGTTACTTCGCCTTCAAGAGTTTTATTCCCCAGCTTTTTCCCAAAGATCTCATCGAGAGGTAAAGACCATTTAGCATCAATTAAGATTTTTAGAATACCTAGTGTTTGACGACGAAGTGCATAAGGATCTTTAGAAGATGAAGGCTTAATCCCAATCGAGTAGTAGCTGAGAATATTATCAAGTTTATCAGCAATACTTAGAATACGACCTACATTCGTTTGAGGGAGTTCCCCCTTTTCTGAAATGGGTTGCCAGTGCTCTTTAATAGCTATCGCTACTTCCTCACTTTCGCCGTGGTGTTTTGCATAGTACATGCCGATAATACCCTGAAGTTCAGGGAACTCTCCTACCATGTCAGAGGCAAGGTCTGCTTTGCAAAGATGGGAGGCCCTATGAAGGATTTTATCATCGGCTTTATGAAGATAGCTGTTAAGGAGTGTAGCATTTTTCTCAATACGGCCGAGTTTATCGTAGACTGAGCCCAAATCTTTATGGAAGGTCACTGTTTTGAGCTTATTTGTGAATTCCTCTAATGAAATTTCAAGGTCTTGCTCATAGAGGAATACACCATCAGTCAGCCTTGCGGATAAGACTGCCAAGTTGTTTTGCAGGATTTCTTCATTCAAAACCTGATCTGCAGTGATGACAAACTGAGGCGCAAGATGGCCTGTTTTTGCATCTTGAAGGGGAAAATAGCGTTGATGTTCTACCATTTCCGATACAAGTACTTCTGCAGGCGCTTTTAAAAATTTTGAGTTGAAAGAATAGACGGCAAGCTCAGGCCACTCTACAAGATAATTCACTTCTTCAAGAACACGGTCGAGTTTTAGCGCTTTTGTGTGCGTTTTTTGCTCTATACTTTGGAGTTGGGAGAGGATTTTTTCTTTTCTTTTTTTCACGTCAGCGATCACATGTGCTTTTTCAAGCTCGCTCTCGTACTCTTGGGGAGAATTCAAAATAATAGAGCTTTTATGACGTTGTGAGTGACCAACAGTAAAGTTGCCGCTCTTCACCCCAGTCACGCTAAAAGGAATGACTTCATGTCCAAATAGAGCGACAATCCAGCGGATAGGCCTTGCAAAGCTTAAGGAGAAATCTGCCCATCTCATCGACTTAGGGAAAGACATTTTTCCGATAAGCTCAGGCAGGAAAGTTTCGAGTAATGAAAAAGTCGATTTTCCTTCTTCATGAATTTCCGCAAAAATGTAATCTTTTCCGCTTATTGAACGGATTTGGATTTTGCCTTGATTGTGTGCCTTAATTTGGGGGAGATCTTGATAGGGTATTTGGTTTGCATCGAAAAAGCCTTTTCCCTGAGAAGTAAGTTTCCCTTCTGGGTCAAACGCTACGCTAATTTGTGGTCCTCGCTTCTCAGTTGTAATTGCATCTGTTCCCTCTGCTAAATCATTAATCTGGATTGCAAGGCGTTGAGGTGTCCCAAATAATTGGTAATTTGAATACGAAATATGGTTGCTAGAGAGAAATGATTTTAGTTTCTCTTCAAGCTCCTCGATTTTCCTCTTCAGTTCAATCATCTTCATTTCTCGGCCAACCGCTATTTTGTTGAATTTTTCCAACTCTTCGCTCTTCTTTTTTAAATCATCAAAAGCTTTTTCTCTTGCCTCAACAATGCGGC
>CAYSAJ010000011.1:28513-54605 GCA_964429005.1 uncultured bacterium
AGAGAAATGATTTTAGTTTCTCTTCAAGCTCTTTCATGCCCACAGGAACGAAAGTAGCAGGAAGTTGCTCTGTCCCGATTTCGAAAAGAAAATCTCTTTTTTTATCTTTGTTGAACAAAGGAGAATAAGATTTAGAAAAAACCGAGCCCCCAGAAGAAGGAGATTGTTTTAGAAGGGGGAATCCAAGTTTTTCTCTAGATAAAAGATATTCAGTGGCAGCAAGTCTTGCTAGCTCGCGAATGCGATGTATATATCCAGTCCTTTCTGTAACTGAAATCACTCCTCTAGCTTCAAGCATGTTGAAAGCATGAGAGGCCTTCATAACAAAATCGTAGGCTGGGATAGGGAGATTGAGCGAAATAAGGTTTTTTGCTTCCTTTTCATAATCTTCGAAGTGTTTAAACCACATTTGTGGCGTAGATTGCTTGAAGTTATAATGACTCCACTCTACTTCATTCCGATGATAGACATCACCGTAAGTTAATTCTTCGTTGTATTTCATATCGAAGAAATTGGAGACTCTTTGGGAGAGCATACAAATTCTTTCAAGACCGTAAGTGATTTCAACAGAAATAGGATGTAGATCAAAACCTGCAATAGATTGAAAATATGTAAACTGGGTCACTTCCATGCCGTCGATCCACACTTCCCAGCCAAGACCCCAAGCGCCCAGGGTTGGGCTTTCCCAGTCGTCATGAACAAAGCGGATGTCATGTTTAGTTAAATCAAATCCAATTTCCTGTAGCGATTGAACATAAAGATCCTTGATGTCAACAGGGGATGGCTTCATAATGACTTGCAACTGATGGAATAGTTGCAATCGATTGGGATTTTCTCCATAACGACCATCTTGAGGACGTCGGGAAGGTTCTACATAAACTGTTTTATATGGCTCAGGACCTAGACAGCGAAGGAATGTGGCTGGGTTGAAAGTTCCGGCTCCAACCTCTACGTCGTGGCCTTGATGGATAATGCAGCCTTTGCGAGCCCAGAATTGAATCAACTTTTGCGTAATCTCTTGAAATGTCAACATATATTTATAAAGAAAAGGGGGTTTTCGTAGGAGTCTACCATCTAAAATTGATTTTTCACAATAATCGTTAGTTTGAAAAATGTTTATATCTGTTTTTTATTTTCTCAGATGTCTGAAGTTTTCTATTTTCTTCATTTATTAAGTCCTGCATAATACCCTAAATGAATTCCTACGGGGGTTTCTCTTGAGATTTGCGCTATTTTTAACGCTGATTCGTATGTTTATCAGCCCATTTTTCATAGGTATATATTTGTTTTATGAGCAGCTTGGGATACCTCTTATCCAACTGCCTTATATCCTACTAAGTTTGCTCATCCTTTGTGAACTTTCGGATGTGTTCGATGGTGTTGTAGCTCGTCGTTATGACGAGGTTACTGACCTAGGAAAAATTTTGGACCCTATGGCCGACAGCATTGTTAGGTTATCTCTACTTTTAGGCTTTACTAAAGGATTTGTTCAATTGCCTTTATTCCTCGTCCTTGTTTTTGTATACCGCGACTCGATCATTTCCACTCTTCGCACTATCTGTGCCCTGAGAGGAGAAGCTCTAGCGGCTCGGACAAGTGGCAAAGTGAAAGCAATTATCCAAGCCATTACAGTATTTTCTATAGTTCTCTTGATGATTCCTTATTCTCAGGGATGGATGAGTCTCCAAAGAGTTCAAGATCTTAGTTTTTACATGGTACTATTCGCTGCTGTATATACAGTAGGTTCAGGTATTGAATATGTAATGGCTAATAGATCTTTTATTAAAAAAGCTTGGAGCTAAGCCTGATAAAGCTGGATGTATTCCTTTGTGGACTCATTCCAGCTAAAGTCCGAGTCTAAAGCATTTTTTAGTAACAGATCTCTTGAGCCATCATGGTAATAATCTAATGCTCTTTGAATATTTTTTTGAAGCTCGGCCCAGTCATATGGGAAGAATGTAAATCCATTTCTCTGATGCTTAGGAATACTTTCATCATTGATATCGTGGACGGTGTCTTGAAGACCCCCAGTTTTTCTTACGATAGGAATAGTTCCGTATCTACATGCTATCATTTGTGTCAGACCACAGGGTTCAAATTGTGACGGAATAATAATAAAATCTGACGAAGCAAAGGTAAGATGGGAAAGGGGTTCATTGAATTCATACGAAATGAAAACTTTAGGGTGGTAAATATATTTTTCTTTGATTTGTTGAAAGGCTCCTTTCCAACCCTCGTCAATCATACTTCCTAAAAGAATAAAAGCTCCTCCCTGGTCAACGACATAATCGAGGCTCTTTAGGATCAAATCCAGCCCTTTTTGCTCTGTTAGTCGTGTAACTACACAAAAAAGTGGGGTGGAAGGGGGTATGTGCAAAGAAAAAGTTTTAGCTAAAGATTCTTTGCATCGCTGCTTTATTTCCTCGATCTTTGACGTTGGGTCTTTATAGCTGATATGGAAAGGGATAAGAGGATCTTTCTCGAAGTTCCATTCATCAAGGTCTATCCCATTAAGTATGCCTCGGATCTTGTCTTTGTTTCTCCCTAAAGACTCTTCAAGACCAAAACTTGCAGGGGGGGAAAGAATTTCTTTCGCATAAGATGGAGACACAACGGTAACACAGTCTGCGTACTCTATCCCTGATTTAAGCAAGTTTACAAGTTGCGGATCCCATGGGTCGCTAACAAAAGGGTGGTTCAGTACAGAAGAGGGAATTCCTCCTAAATGTTCTAGAATTTGCTTAGAAATCCTTCCTTGGTAGAGTAAATTATGGATTGTTAGGACGGTTTTTTTGATTTTTTCATCATAAGTATGGAATTCGCCTTGCAACAGAGGAAAAACAAGAGAAGTCATCCAATCATGGGCGTGCAAAACATCAAAACCAGAAGGATGCTCGATATGAAGAAAAGAAAGGCATGCTTTGGTAAAATACATAAATTTTGCATATTCGTGTTCATCACCATATATGGGCCTTCCAGAAAAATACTGTTTAGGATGGGGAAGATCGAGTAAAATGACTTCAACATTATTTTGCAAAATTTTGAAAGCTGTTGCGTTGTAGATGCTAGTATTTTCTTGGACTTCGAAATGAATAAGAGGGTGATAAGTCACTGAATCTAAAAGAGGTCTATAAAGTGGGATAATAACAGTAACTTTATGTCCTAAAGCAGCTTGTGATTTTGAGAGGCTAAAGACAACATCTGCAAGACCGCCTACTTTGCACAGAGAAGAGTATTCTGAAGAAATATGTACGATATGCATGTCTAGCCCTCTCATTGCATACATAGCTTTTCACTACAACTTTTGTCAATGAGAGGGATAGATCTTTTATAAAAATTTTACTTTGATCGTTTGATCTGTCAAGTTTTGTTGGATGTTCCAGGAAATGTTATTAGAGGATATTTGATCAATGATCGCTTCTCTAAAAACAGTAAACTCTGTTTTTCCTGTTTTAACACTCTCAATAGAAAGGCGATATTTCATTTCTTCTAGAGACATTTTCCAGATAGTTGTTTGATCGCAGCTTGTGCCCTTTAAAAGTGCCTTAGCTTTTTTTTCACTATCCCAACAGCTTATACACATAATATTGAAGCTCCCTTTAAGGATTAAGACCGAACTAAAGATAATACTTGAAAGTGTTCTTTTTTTTAATAAAAATTTACAAGATCTTAAAAAAATTCCTGTCATACAAGAAGTGTCTTGCATAATATTTTTTGGTTATTATACAATCTTCATTTCGATTTTTAGCTGGGGCGTAGCCAAGTGGTAAGGCAGCGGGTTTTGGTTCCGCCACGCGCAGGTTCGAATCCTGCCGCCCCAATTTTGAGTGCTCTTTGTTCATGCCGATTCAACAAGATGATTATTTGGTTTTTTCTGGATCTTCGCAAACACCTTTTGCAACAGAAATTTGTCAACATCTAGACAAAAGCTTAGGCAAAGTGCTCTTAAAGAAATTTCCTGATGGTGAGATAGGCGTTCAAATTTTAGAGAATGTCCGTGGTCGGGACGTGTTTGTTGTGCAAACTATCACGCAGAATCCCAACTTCTATCTCATGGAGGCTTTGATCTTAGTCGATGCTCTTAAAAGAGCTTCAGCTAGATCAATAACTGCAGTTATCCCTTATTATGGGTACTGCCGGCAAGATCGCAGAGATCAAGGAAGAGAGCCGATTACAGCCCGTTTAGTAGCGAATTTATTCGAAACAGCGGGAATTGATCGACTTTTAACTATGGATCTTCATGCTGATCAAATTGAAGGTTTTTTTAACGTACCTGTTGATAATCTTCTTGCAAGACCAGTTCTTTTAGAAGCTATTCGTAAAAAGCTTGAAAAAGACTTTGTCGTCGTAGCTCCCGATATGGGAAGCGTCAAAGCAGCAAGAAAATTTTCAGAAGGATTTAAGAAAAATCTCGCAATTATTAACAAGCACCGGATCAATGAATCCCGTGTACTTCCCGAAATTTTAATCGGCGAAGTGCAGGGAAAAGATGTCCTGCTTGTTGATGACATGTGTGTAACTGGTGAAACCCTTTATCAAGCAGCTCTTGCTTGCAAGAAACAGGGTGCAGAGCGTATTTACGCAGCCGTTACACATGTATTAAAGCCGATTTCTCCTGATTTAGAACGTTTGCTCGAAGCGTTGTTTGTATGTAATACAACCACAGTCTCTATCCAATCACCTAAGGTGCAAATTGTGTCGGTAGCTAAAATTTTTAGCACGGCAATTTTATCAGTGGTGAATTCGGATTCGATTTCATCCATTTTTAAATAAGACTATCTCAATAGAGATTATATACGGAGTCCATAATGAAACTTACAGCGCAGACAAGAGGCTGTGGGAAACATTCTATTGTGAACCAAATTCGTAACAATGGAAATATTCCTGCCGTAATTTATTCAAAGAATAATGAAGCGGAAACAATTGAAGTCGCAGGAACTGAATTTCAAGCGATTTTAAGAAGTATTGAAAAAGGGCATTTGCCTACAACAATCATTGAGCTGAAGTTTGGTGACAAATCTCGCAAGGCGATTGTAAAAGATATTCAATATCACAAAACAACTTACAACATCCTCCATCTTGATTTCCTCGAACTCGTCGATGGCAATGAGATCACTTTGAATGTTCCAGTACATTTTGTGAATGCCGCTGAGTGTATTGGTATTAAGCTCGGAGGCTTCCTCAGACAGCTTAAGCGTCATGTTAAAGTAAAATGCGATCCAAAACATATTCCATCTGGATTTTATCTTGATTTGAAAGATCTTGGACTTCGCCAAGTAAAAAGAGTCGGCGACATCTCTTTCCCTAAAGGTGTTGAGCCCCTCGTAGGATTAAAAGAAGTTATCGTAGGAGTTGGTAAGTAATGTTACCACTACTCATCGTTGGACTAAGAAATCCTGGTGATAAGTATCGACATACACGTCATAACATTGGCGCTATGTTAGTTGAAAGAGTATCAGAGCAGCAAAGCCTTTCTTGGCATGCAGCCTTTCAAGGGGAAGTTGGAAGTGGTATTCTTGAAGAGAGGAAAATTTATTTTCTTCTTCCTTCTACTTACATGAACCTATCAGGATTTTCTGTTCGCGCTGCAGTAGACTACTACAATATACCTCTGGAAAACCTTCTGATTCTTTGTGATGACGTAGATATCCCTTTTGGGGAAATTCGAATTCGCGCTGAAGGAGGAACCGGAGGACATAACGGATTAAAACATATACAGCAGCAGCTTGCTACACCTTTTTATGCTCGATTGCGCCTTGGTGTGGGAAAAAACCCACAGCAGGATCTTGCCGATTATGTGCTAGAGCGTTTCTCTGGCCGTGAGACGGAAGAAATGCCAGCGTACTTAGATCGAGCCATAGAGGTGATGAAGACCTGGATCCGCTCAGGAGTCCCAGTAGCTTCACAAAAAGCAGGCCAGCTGAACCATGATTATAAGTTAAAAGGAGTCAATTCCAATGAAAACAATCGTTCCTCATCTATATGAGGGGATGTACATCTTAAGCGCTACACTCAGCGAAGATGCACGCAATAAAGCCCTAGACAGAATCGTGAATGGGATCACTTCTAGAGGTGGTCAAATTGAAAAAATTTTTGACCAAGGAAGAAGAAAATTAGCTTACCAAATCAATAGCCGTAGAGAAGGTTACTATTACGTAATCTTTTTTAGCATTGAGCCAACGAGCGTTAAAGAACTTTGGGAAGAATATCACATCAACGAAGACCTCGTTCGCTTTATGAACCTTCGTGTTGAATCAGTTCCTGAGTCCATCGAATTCAAAGTAAAAATTGAAGCATAAGGAAAGGGAGATACTATTATGTTAAAGAAAAGAAGAAGACCTTCTTCAGATATGAACTCAAAAAAGAGAAAAAAGTGCCCTTTTACTGCTGCTGGGATCAAACATATTGATTACAAAGACGTAGAGACACTTTCTCAATTCATCACTGAGCGTGGAAAAATCCTTCCAAGAAGAATCACAGGAGTTTCTCATTTTCATCAGAGACTTCTTACAGACGCAATTAAAAAAGCAAGACACGTGGCACTTTTGCCTTTTGCTTCTGATGAATAAACTAAGGAATATTAAGGAGTTAATATGCAATACAAATTGTTGCTCTTAGAAGATGTCAACAGAGCTCGAAAAGGGGAAGTGATCAAAGTAAAAGCGGGTTTTGCTCGTAATTTCTTACTCCCTAAGAAAAAAGCTGTGATCGTTGACCAACGCACACTAAGAATGCAAGAAACATTGAAAAAAGAAAGAGCTGAGCAAGCTGAGAAAGATAAAGTTGTTTCTTCTCGCATTGCAAAAGATCTTGAAGGAAAAACTTTCACAACACTTGTTAAAGTTGACCCAGATGGAAATATGTACGGTTCAGTTTCTGTTGGAGATATTTCATCCATCCTTATGGAAAATGGATTTGAAGTGTCAAAGAAACAGGTATTTCTTCCTCATCCTTTAAAAACGATTGGTTCTCATACCATCGAACTTCATCTTAAAGAAGGAATTAAAACTTCTTTTGTTCTTGTGATTGAAAGTGATACACCACTTCCACAGAAAAAAGTAGAGAAGAAAGAAGAAGTGAAAGAAGAAGTGAAAGAAGAAAACGCGTGATTGGGCTTTCACCTGCCAAAATCAATGCCTTCTTTCGAGTCATCGAAAAACGAAGCGATGGATATCATTCCATCGCTTCTTTATTTCAAGCCATCGATCTTTTCGATCGAATGAGCGTTGAAAGAGCGTCAGAAGATCAATTTATATCAAATGTTGCCTATTTAAATTGGGATCCGTCTAATTTAATTTACAAGGCTTTAGACCGATTTCGTCAAAAAACCGGAATTTTGGACTTTGTATCTATTCAATTAGAAAAAAACATCCCCATAGGAGCTGGACTCGGCGGAGGCAGTTCTAATGCAGCGACGACCCTGTATCTTATTAATGAAATCTTTGGGAAACCTCTTTCCATCAGCGAGCTCAAAGAAATAGGAGGATCAATTGGTGCAGATGTGCCGTTTTTCTTTTCATCAGGCTCTGCTTACTGCACAGGCATTGGAGAAATCACAGAAGATGTAAAACCTCTTCAACCTACAAGCCTCTATCTTGTTGTTCCCCATTTTTGTCTACAAACTCCCCTAGTTTATAAAAACTGCAGGCCCGGGGAAGTTTCTCAGGAAGACCCAGAATCAATCCTTCAAAGGACATTAGATGATGGAACATTAGGAGATAATGATTTAGAACCTGCCGCATTTAGGGTCAACCCTATCATGAGAGAAATCAAAAACCAGTTACTTCCCTTCGGCAAGGTCACCATGACAGGAAGTGGCTCAGGATTTCTAGTGCAAGGTAAAAGACCTGACATCCATGAAAATTATCATGTCTATCCTATTAGACCCATATCAAAAAATTCTCTCTGGTTTTAAATACAAATTTTTCTCGTTTTAAAAAAACTGAAACTGTTGCACCTTCTTTTTCTGATAGAATACGTTTGTAAGGCGCTTGTGGGCCTTATAGCCAAAAATGATTTGATGTCATAGAATACTGCATATTTTTGTCTGAAGGCTTCATATGCGAAAACCTCTATTTGATGATCAGTACATCGTTGTTACCGGAGCTGCTGGGTTTATAGGCTCATGCTTTACTCAATTTCTGAATGAAAAAGGATTCACGAACCTCATTCTTGTCGATGATGTTAGAAAGACCATCAAGTGGAAGAATTTAGTGGGGAAATGCTTTAATCAGTTCATCTCCAAAGATGAGCTATTTCCTTGGTTAAAAAGGCATGAAAGCCAAGTTGAAGCCATCGTTCATTTAGGAGCATGCTCTGCTACAACAGAAGAGGATTTTGACTATTTGATGAGAGTCAACACAGGGTATAGCATACAGCTTGCTGAAATTGCTTTTGATCAGGATATCCGATTTATTTATGCCTCATCTGCTGCGACTTATGGAATGGGTGAAAAAGGGTATAGTGACGATGAATCAAAACTTGATCAGCTCCATCCTTTGAATCAGTATGGTTATTCAAAACACATGTTTGATCAATGGTTGCACAGAAATCATTGTTTAGATCGCGCCGTGGGGCTCAAGTTTTTCAACGTTTACGGCCCTAATGAATACCATAAAGGGAGGATGGCATCGATGGTTCATCATATGACACGGGCAATCTTGCAAGATGGTAAAGTCAAACTTTTCAAGTCTTATTTTCCTGAAAAATATCAAGATGGAGATCAAACTCGCGATTTCATCTATGTCAAAGACGTTGTCCAAATGATCTATTTCTTCCTCCTAAACGATGAAATGGGTATATATAATATTGGCTGTGGAATGCCCTCAACTTGGAATGAACTGGCACATGCTGTTTTTTCTGCTTTGAAAGTGCCTCCCCATATTGAATACATCCCTATGCCACAAGATTTAATAGGACGTTATCAGGATTATACATGTGCAGACATGCATAAATTCCAAAAGTCTTATCAGAGTGTCCACGGAAAACCTTATCAGTTCATCTCCTTGAAAGATGGGGTACTCGATTGTGTACAAAATTATGTTGCGAAGGAACTACGATGGTAAATCTTACCCAGATATTTCATAGAATGAAACCTATCAGAGTGCTGGTAATCGGTGATTTTATGATTGATCGCTATACCTTCGGTAAAGTGGAAAGAGTTTCTCCTGAAGCTCCTGTCCTTGTTTTGCATGCCAGCGAGCAGAAGGATCTTCCTGGAGGAGCTGGAAATGTAGTTGCTAACCTCAGAGCCTATCAGTGTGAAGTGAGTGTTTTAGGTAGAGTAGGGAGCGATATTTATGGGAATACCATGAGAGAAATGCTCTCTGGATTGGGTGTTGATACAAGTGGGCTGATCTCACAAAAAGGGTACACAACGATTATGAAAAATCGACTCATTAGTGATTCCCAGCAATTACTTAGAGTTGATTTTGAAAAAATTGAATCAGTCACTGCGGATGTAGAAAAGGAAGCCATAGATCATATCAAAACGTTGATCCATCGCATTGATGTGATCGCAGTTTCAGATTATGGCAAGGGATTTCTCAGTAGAAAACTTTTAGCTGATGTCATGGAAATCGCGGTTAGGGAAAATGTTCCAGTGATTGTTGATCCTAAAGGGCTCGATTTTTCTAAGTATAAAGGGGCTTATCTGATCAAACCCAACAGAAAAGAGGCCTACGAAGCAGCTGGCATTCCAAGAGGTCGTCCCATAGAAGAAGTAGCCTCTAAACTCTTTTCTTTTGGTTACTCTACACATCTGGTCATTACTCGGTCTGAAGAGGGGATTTCTTTGCAAAATGCACAGGGAATAGAGCATTTTCCTGTGAGTTCTAAATCTGTTAGAGATGTCACAGGTGCTGGTGACACAGTCTTAGCGACACTAGCTCTTGGAATCGGGAATCAAATTGAGCCCTCTTTACTCATTCCACTCGCAAATGTGGCTGCAGGAATCGCTGTTGAATACGTGGGATGTACTACAATTCCTCTTCATGCTTTAGCCAAACGGATTCTCGAGGTTGAAGTGCAATCTAAAGCCCTCGATAGAGCGCATCTTCATGTGATTCAACAAACGCTTCAAGGAGCTCCCCATCTTCTCATCCTATTAGATGAGCCAGAAGAGGCCCTTCTTCATATTTTTCAGTCGATTCAAAAAATAGCAGATGAGCATCCCTCTCACCATTTGATGATTTACCCTAAAAGAGTCTACAGCGCTCCTTTCCTTTCTTTCTTGTCATCGATTCCTTCAATTTCATTTATATTGCCACTTATGACTCATGAAGAACTTTTACCCCTCCTTCAAGAGGTCAAAGTCTATTTTTCTTTGAGTGAAAACAAGCAGGAGAGAATCTATCCTTCACCTCATCCCTTCTTTTTAAATAAAGTGGGAATAGAGGAAGAGCAGATTGTCTAGAATTGAATCCCAGTTATTTTGAAATAACAACACCAAGCGCCAATAACATTTTTTTTGCTGATAAAGGTAAAATCAAAGAATTTTTATTAAAAAATCCAATATTTGTTGTAATTTATTTTCGATTTCATATTTTTGGATTTTAACCTGTAATTTAATAATCTATGAAAATTCTATTGGCCACACTTCGTCACGTTTGGAAAGCTCCCAAATTTACCTTGGTGATATTCTTTGGAATGCTTTGCGGTACCATAGATGTCATTATATTCTTCGTTCGCCAGAAAATTTTCAGAAACTACTTACCTAATTTCCATACCGTGGATCACGGGCAGCTCTATCGGGGAGGACAGCCTTCAGACGCAGGAATGAAACTTCTTGCTGACCAAGGGATCAAAACTTTTATCGTACTCAGAACTGATTGCGATGTAAGGAAGATCGTCGAATTGACTCATGGCAAAATGAGAGTCATCCATTTGCCCTTCAATCCCTATAGACCATCAATAGATATCCTAAGACAATTTCTCCTTACAATGAAACAGCAGGAGTCAAGGCCTGTCTTCATTCATTGCTTTCATGGAGCCGACCGGACGGGGATGATGTGCGCAGTCTATAGAATCGCTTTCCAAGGTTGGAGCAAAAGAGAAGCTATTAAGGAAATGAAGCGCTGCGGCTCTCACTGGTGGCATTATAACTTGATTGATTTCTTACTGCTAGTAGACTTGGATTCCCTGATGCAGGAGCTCGAAGTCGGCCCCTATCAGAAAGGGAGCGACTCGAGTCTATGAACACGATCCTCTATCGATGGATGGGAAGCAAATAGAGCCAGCAGACCACCGCGATGCTTTGAATTTATCAGCAGAGCTTCCGCCGTTTTCAACTCTTTAGGCAGTGCTTGCTCTCTTTCGAGTTCTAAAGTGCGAAGAGCCCCGATCATAGCCTGTTTGCTTGTTAGATAAGCCCCACCTCGATCTGCGTGATATTCACGATGACGTGAGTAAGCTGCGATCACCATCGATCCTAAAATCATAAAAATAGTTTCAAAAAGGATCACTGTAAAGTAGTAAGCAACATACGACGATGAGGAATTTTCATCGCGAGATTGCCCTGAAAATACATAGGCAAGAACACGAGCTAAGAACATCACGAAAGCGTTAACGACCCCTTGCAGAAGGGTCATAGTAACCATATCCCCATTGGCAATATGGGAGATTTCATGACCTAAGATCGCCTTGAGTTTTTCTCGGTCCATTTGCCGCAGGAGCTGATCTGATACAGCGACAAGGGCGTTGCTAGATGAAGGGCCTGTTGCAAAAGCGTTTGAAACATTCATATGGAAAATACCAACTTCTGGAGTGCGAGGAAGGCGAGCTTTGCGAGAAAGATCCTCTACCATTTTGATGAGCTCATCAGAGGTAGATGATTCTCCTTTTTTGAGAATTCGAACACCCATCATCCACTTTGCCATTTGCTTAGAGAGGAGCAAAGAGATGAAAGATCCTACCATTCCCCAAACTAAACAAAAGACAGCCAACATAGGGATGTTAAGACCATATCGACTTAAGTAAGGTGCTACGTTGAAAAGATTCAGCAAAAAGGAAACAACAAGAACGACTAAGAAGTTAACTGCCAGAAACAGAGTTATTCGTTTAATTAGGGCCATTTACACCTCACCTTTGAATGAAAAACCAGTATAAATCATTGCTTTTTTTCGTTGCATATTAAATTCATTTATGAACAATCCTTTCAAAGAATTTTTTGATATGGAGTTATATAAAATTAAGAAATAATTAAGGTTGAATTTAGTTTTAATAATTTAGATTTAATAAAAAATAAATGTCATAGGTTATATGTCTAAAAATTTAACAGCTTTGTTTAAGCAGATCATATCGGGAAAACCCAAAACACCTGATCTCAAAGAAGCCCTTGGCAACGATGTTGCTTGTTATGTGCTTATTTATTGTACAAATCCTGATCGAAGAGGAAAAATCCAAGTGGATTTAATCTATGAAGGGGATCGAAAAACAGCAGCTTATCTTCTTGAAAGTGCTCAAGGCTCGTTAGATTAATACTACTGGCATTGCACATTAAATCGGCTTTTGCCATCATAACACTCTTAGGGTGAATCCTGGACTTTGCTGTTTTTTATGAAGGAATATAAAGATTGGTATCTTCAACATGAAAAAGAAAATATCGATGATTTTTTTTCTTTTTTACGCTTCAAAAGTATAAGCACCCAGCCTCATTTTAAAGAGGATGTGGTGGCTTGTGCAAATTGGGTTGTTTCCTATCTTCAGCACATAGGATTCTCCGTAAGAGCTTTGAACACCTCTTCGCATCCTGTGATTTATGCAGAAATGATCGTAGATCCAGAGGCTCCAACTGTCCTTCTTTATCATCATTACGATGTGCAGCCGGCTGAGCCTTATGAACTTTGGAATTCTAATCCCTTTGATCCTCAAATCGTGAATGGGGAAGTGTTCGCTCGGGGCGCGCAAGATAATAAAGGGCAATGTTTTTATTCCCTTTTAGCTGTAAAAGCGTTTCTTAATAAATCCCACCACCAAAAGCTCAATATTAAATTTTGTATCGAAGGGGATGAAGAGGGTGGGAGTAAAGGTCTTTATGATGTTTGCAATGATCATGGTGACCTTTTTAAGGCTGATTATCTTCTCATCGTCGACTCTGGAATTTTAGCAAAAGATCACCCATCCCTTGCGATGGGTGTAAGAGGCATTTCTACCTTTGAAGTAAAATTAACCGTTGCTGATACAGACCTACATTCAGGATCTCATGGAGGTCTTGTATACAACCCCCTTAGGGCTCTTTCTGAAGTATTAGCTACGATGTGGAATCATGAAGGGAAAGTGGCGATTCCTCACTTTTACGATCAAGTCGATCCTCTCACTTCTGAGGAGCAAAAAGTTTTCGATCATCCTTTCCATGAGGAAGAATATCGTAAAAAGTTCGGAATTCGAACGCTCTCTATTGAGAAAGGATTTTCTCCCACTGCTGCTAATACGATGAGACCTACCCTTGAAATCAACGGGATGTGGGGAGGATATACACAAGATGGTTTTAAGACAGTTCTTCCAAAAGAAGCCTCAGCAAAAATCTCATGTCGCTTAGTTCCACATCAAGATCCCTTAGTGATCTATGAACTCGTAAAGAAATACATCGCTTCGAAGCTTCCAAAAGGGATGGAAGCTAGTTTCGACTATCATGGTGGTGGCATTGCTTTTAGGGCCAAAATCGATGCCCAAATCGTAGGGATTGCTAAAAAAGCTTATGAAGAAGTTTTTGGGAGAGAGTGTGTTTTTGCCCTCTCTGGAGGCTCAATCCCTGTAACCTCTCGCTTAGCAGAGGTGAGTCATGCAGAGTGTGTCTCCTTAGGCATGGGCTTAGATGAAGATAATATTCATGCTCCCAATGAACATTTTGGCCTTGATCGAATCCAAAAGGGATTCCTCGTCATGGTAAACATTTTAACGAAGCTCAGTCAATTATGAAGCCACTTGCTCCTATTACTCAAGAATCGTCTCATAAATCTTTCTGGCAAAAAGCAAAACATCGGTTTTTTGCAAAAGAATCAGGATTTCCTTTTTGGACAGCATTTGGACCCTTGACCTCATTCTTTGCTCTAGGGTGCTTTTCCTACATGCAGCCTACCCTAATGCCGATTTGTGGCTTTGCTTTTGCTCTCAGTCAACTTCTTATCCTTCGCTGGAAAAAAGTAGGCCTTATTTTAGCCCCCTTTCTTTTCATCTATCCTTTTTTTGTTGTTTCAAGTTTATCTACAGGTTACAACCTTCTATTTTCCTTTTCGACTTACCTTGGATTTTACATTCTTAGCGCTTCTTTAGCTGAAGTACAAATCACAGGCGACCATAAAGAAAAGGAATGGAAAAAACTTGAGGAAGAAAACTCTCTTTGGCCAAAGAGATTTGAAACTCTCAATTCCCAGTATCAACAAATTCAAACAGATTTTGAAGAACTTCAAGCAGAGTTTGACAATCTTGAAAAAGAACATCAAAAAGAGATGGTAGATCTTCAAGACCTTGTTAAAACAAGCTCTGGCGAGGCTTCATTTTTCCAAAAACGTGTAGACCAGCTTCATGCTGAAAATTTACTCCGCTCCAAGGTACAGGAAGAGTCAAGAGTGCAAATTCAATCTCTTCAAAACGAAGTAGAATCTTTGCGACTAAAACTCTCTGAAAGTTCTTCTCCCTTGGCTTCGCAGCAAATGGAGGATGCTCTTGCTGAAAATCAATCTCTACTCACAGAGATAGAGCTCCTTAAAATGCAAATAGAAGAAGTGTCTCATCCTCTCCATCAAAAAATTGAGGAGCTTCAGCAGGAAAATGTAACTCTTCGTGAAAAAATGGAACAAGAAGCCTCCCAGGAGAAAAAGCTTCTTGAGGAAGAGATCTATTTCTTAAAAGATCAAATTGAAGAGGTGAAAAAACCTCTCGAGTCGAGACTTGCAAAACTAGAAGAAGAAAACAAGCATCTTTCTGCGCAAATTCAACCTCAGGTGGATCATTCACCGTTTGAAGAGGAAATTGAATTCCTCAAAATGCAGCTTCTAGAAGCTGACCTAGAAATGAATGAGCTTAAAGGGAAATCACAAGAAAATGACCTTAAGAAGATTTCTGAGCTTGAAAATGAACTTGAGCAGCTAAGAAAACAACTTTCTGATGCAATTTCTCTAAACAGCGCAGAAACCCCTAAAAAGGGAGAGAAGAAAAAGCTTAGAGTATCCGATGATGAGCTTCTCTTTGGATTCTATGACTTATCAAACTCTGCTCTAGAAAATGTGATGAAATACAAGACCTATCAAAGCGATGACTTCTCAGAGAAGGGGCTTTTTTAAGTAGAGCCAACTTTAGAGATCCTTGTGAAAGTAGTCCGCCCTAAATTCGTTTGTAAGTTCAGATCGAGCTCTGCTTTCAAATCAAATTTCACATCCTCTGAAATACCTTCATAGAGACCTTCTACATCCCTTTTATATTTGAAGTAGAATGTCCCATGGTATTGCATTGTTTTTGTGTCGATGGATAGGGTGATGATGCGATCACCTTCAGACTTTTTTGGGTCGAGGAAAAGAGGAGGCCCAGCTGTATCAGGAGCAAATTCTGGCATTCGAAAGAAGTCTGTCATCGCGTTAGAAGCGATGCTCACAGATCCTTGGTGGGATTGGTATAAAATTTCTGCGACTTTTCTTTCATCATTTCCACAAGCAGCTTTCAATTTTTGATAAAACTCTAGCCTTTCAAGTTCTTCCTTAGACAGAGTTCCTGCAGAAAGTGCTGTTAATTGCTCTGGGGTGATTTTTTTAATAAGACTTGTCATATCCACATGATTGATGATGAGCCGAACCTGCCGAGTTGTATCTTTATGAATCTGATAAATATTTTTTTGGATATCTGTCAGACGCTGCGCTTCAGTTTCATGCGTTTTTGGTTTTGTAGAAGAAACATCTAAACAAATTTGGGATCCAGTTTGTGGAAGAAGCTCAAGAACTCTTCTTTGATAGCGTTCTAAATCCGGTTCATCAGAAGGCTTTGACCCTTTTGTAATAGAAAAAGGATGAAAAAGTGAAGAGAGATTTTGTCTAACAGATCGAAAGGTAAGAGGGATCACAAAGACTACAGAAAAGAAACCAAGAAAGACTCCCAAAACACCTCTGGCTACTCTTGCAGCTGTCGAATAGGGAATATAAGCCTGAGATCCCAAAGGGGTAACTCTAACCGTTCTACCAGAAGGAAGGTGCATCGAAGAACTTGCTCTATGTTGGTACCCGTCTGGGAGTTTATCTCCAACAGGTGGGCCCGGAGAAGTTGGATCCATAAAGATCTCCTGGTATAGATCTCTTCTTAATGAAGAGAAGTATTCTTGTAAATCCCTCTCTCCAGACTAAGAATTTATCTCTTACGAGTAAAAGTAATAGTTCCTTCCCCAGTCGCAGGATCAAATACAATCTTTGTAGCTATGACCATACCGTTAGTAGGATTAAAAACAGCGAGCTCTTTTGGATCTGTATAAAGGCCGTGCAATCTTTCAAATCGTGTAGAATAAGAATTTGCTGTAACAAGCCCTGTTGCTCTGTCATAATTTACACTTAATTCGCAACCATCAGGATGAGTTGCTTCTGTGCCTGCGCTTGCAAAAAGAGGATTGTCAAAACGCTTAGCTGGTGTAAAGTTGCCTGTTCTTATTGTAGTCTCGACTGCTCCAATGTCGGCATCACTAAAAGTCCCTGATTCAGAGGGATGAATTCTAGAAGAAAGAGAAAGCATATATGCAGTAGGCCCAGACAATCCTCCTTGGTGCATTTTTCGAACAAAGTCATAAATCTTTTTACGGTCGGCTGCAGCTTCAGGAGTTGAAAGATCACGATTAACTGGAATATCACAAACCTCAAGGATCCTTCTGTAAATATCTGTATCCTTAAATTCTTCATCTGTCATTGATCTGAAAACATCTGAAAAAGTTCTTTTTCCTGCTGCTACATTTTCTGGTGTTTGAAGAACTTCTTTTGGAGGTAAAGGTAAAACAATTCCGTCAATCGATGAATTATTTTGGCGAACTAAATCAGCCACGATTTGTTCAATACCTGCTCTTATATCTTTGCATGTCGGATTTGGATTTGCTGAAGGATCTACATCCTTGTAAGGCAGTGTAAATGTTGATCCTACACTTGGAAAAGTAGATAAAAGTTTCCCTACAAATTCTTGTCTAGTTTTAGCAAAACAAGGCAAATCAAGAGTTGTTCTGCTAGTTTTGAGTGCTGTATCGTTAAAAAGGGAATTAATACTTAGGCGTGTCGATTTAAAAGCAAATGGAAGGCCAAGCAAAGCTAAGCTGAGAAGTACAACAAAAATTCCTGCTACAGCTCGTCCGATACGGGCGATAATTGAATAAGGCTGTGCTGTTTCATATGAAATGGGATTAATCTCTCTTTTTTCAGTAGCATCGACTGTAGGGCTTGCAGATCTTGCGCTGACAGCCGTAGAGGCTGGGCTTGGGTCTCTGGATAAGGGAGATGTTTCATCAGATGAGGCTCTTTTTTTCCACCCTACGTATACTACCGGTTCTTCTGGTCTAAAGAGTGGGGATCCTGAATCTAAAGCTGCCATAATTACACCTTTATTATTAATATTAAATATTAATTATAACATAAAATTATTTTATAATAATAATAAATTAATGATTGTGCTTTTACTATTAAATAGATCATTATGAACGGTTTGAGAAAAGAAGAGGCCGCTTTGATGTTAATCTTCAGGGGGTTAGGGTAGAGTCAAAATCTCATGACCAGTGGGGGTGATAAGGATCGTATGCTCCCATTGGGCGCTCGGCTTGCCATCTACCGTGCGGACGGTCCACTTGTCTTTAGGATCCATATAACCCTCCCTTTTGCCCGCGTTGATCATAGGCTCTATTGTGAAGGTCATCCCCTCTGCTAGGGGGGTCATGTTCTTATTGGCGCAGTGCATCACTTGGGGCTCTTCATGGAACTGGAGCCCTACCCCATGCCCTACAAATTGATAAACAGCAGAGCATCCATGGGCATTGGCGTATTCTTCGATCGTTTGGCCTATCTCACATAGGGGAATACCAGGTTTTAGGATCGCAATCGACCTCATAAGACACTGATAGGAGACATCAACGACATTTTGTTTTTCAGCATCTACTTTGCCGACGCAGACCATTGCAGAACAATCTCCAAAGTAGCCGTTGAGCTTTGTTGATACGTCAATATTGAGGATATCACCTTCTTTAAGTTTTGTGTGATCAGGAATGCCATGGCAAATTACATCGTTGAGTGAAGTGCAGATGCTATACTTATAGGGAGGATTTCCATAGCCTAGTGTTGCAGGAAGAGATCCTCCTGCTTTGTAAAGCTCTCTTGCATATTCATCGAGCTCTAGGGTAGTCACCCCTGCTTTAGCCTTGTCACAAAGTTTTTGCAAGATTTGTGCTGCAAGCTTTGAAGCAGCGCGAATCCCTGCTATCTGCTCAGGTGTTTTCAGAAGGATACGGTACTGCGTTTTGTATCTACGTGCTTTTTCTGCAAATGATTCACTATGGGCCGGATCTTGCTGAGGATAATGGCATTTTTTCCATTTTTTTCCACTGCCACACCAGCATAAGTCATTTCTAGTTACCATATCACGATCCTTAATATCTGATCTCTTTTAGACAAAGCCCTTGAGCTGGAGCTGTGACTCCAAATGCTTCTTGAGGATTTTGAAGGGAGCGAGCCAGCGCATCAAGAGAAATTTTGTGAAGCCCTACGTAGGTGAGGGTTCCAGCTATGCACCGCGCCATTTTATATAAAAATCGATTTCCTGTAATTTGGATTTTCAAGAGAGGATCTTCCGTTGCTAAGGAAATCCTTGTCAGATAGCAAATGGGGCTTCTTTCCTTTTCTAAATTTCTCTTTTTTCGAGAGAGCGAGGTAAAGTCGTTTTCACCAAGTAATATTAAAGATCCTTTCTCCATCATCTCTATGTCTAAATTTTGAGGAATGTGCCATGATTTAGCTCCATAAAAAGGGGAGAAAACAGAGTCGTTATAGAGCGTGTATTCATATGTTTTCTCTTTTGCAGATAGAGATGGATGAAAGCCTTCTTCGACTTCCTCTATATCCCATATTGAGATATCAGGCGGAAGAGCCTCTCGGATCTCGTTTAAAAAAGTTTTTTTATCTAAATGAGTGATTGTGGTGAAGAGCGCTACCTGGCAGGTTGCATGGACACCTCGGTCCGTTCTAGAGGCTCCTTGAATACTAATAGTTTGTTTTAGATAACGAGATAGACTCTCTTCCAAACAAGATTGGATGCTCGGCCCCTCTAAAGAGGTTTGCCAGCCATAGTAAAAGCTACCATCATATGAAAGAAAAATTTTATAACGGACCATGTTCTATTTAGAGATTATCTGCCTATATATAAGGATAATCCTTCAAGGAACATTTGTACAGAAATCAGGGTAAGAATCAGTCCCATTAAGCACTCAAGGGCCGATATGAGTTTTTCTCCTAAAAGTTTTTGTAAAAGAGGGGCTGAATACATAATCAGCGTTGTGAAAAACCATGAAATGAAGATTGAAACGACCAAAACCCAATGATTCGATGCATGCTTAGAGTAGATCATCACAGCTGCAAGAACGGCTGGCCCCGCGATAAAAGGGATCGCAAGAGGCACGATAAAAGGCTCTTTATGCTCATCAGCCTTGTGAGTGCTTGTCTTCATAAAGATCATTTGGATTGCTATCATAAAGAGAATGATTCCCCCCGATAATAGAAGTGATGCTTGAGAAACTTTCAATAGAGACAAAATCCCTTCACCAATGAAGGAAAACAGTAATATGACAATAAGAGCTATGAAAAGTTCTCTAAGGATCAATTTCTTTTGACGTTTGGGTGGCACTTGCTTCAGATAGATCAAATAAAGAGGGATGTTCCCAAAACCATCCATCAGTAAAAACAACGAAAAAGAGAGGGAGATGACACTACTCCAAGTTGAATCGAAATGGATCATACATTCTCCTTCTTGCTACTTTGATCGATAGAGTTTTGGCATTTTTTACGCAAGTTCTTAAATATAGAGAGAAAATTACCAACCAGATCTTCAGGAGCTTCTCTAAAAAGTATTTCTATCTCTTCATTTTTGGATAAACCTCCCTTTGTCCAGTTAGCTGATCCAAAAACTAGATAAGTGTGATCTATGATCGCAAATTTATGATGCATGAGATGTTTTTCTCTAAGGCGATGAACGGGAAAAAATGCCCCAAGGCCCGCATCATAAGTATGACCATCTATGATGACCTCAACGTTTACCCCTCTTTTTTGAGCTCCTTCTAAAGCTTTAATAATCTTTTCGTGGGATAGACAAAACATCACTACATAAATTGACGATTTAGCATTGTCTATGAGTAGCAAAAGATCCCCAAGAAAGTTTTTTTTCGCTTGGGGCAGTTGATAAAGAGTAAATTTTTCACTGCTATACACCGGCTTTTTTTCCCTGATGGCTTTTCCCATTTCAGGAGAATGAAAGCCGATCATTACATTCTCATGCATCAGAAGAGATGTCTCTGTCAGGTTTGTACTCCCTATCAATATCCACTGATCATCTACCATGATCATTTTCTTGTGCATGAGACCGCTACGCTTGGATGGGCTAACTGTCAAGCGCTGTTGAGGGATAAAAACAGAAGGATGATGACGATGATGATATATGCTAACAGGTAGTTTTAGACTTTTTAAGCGAAGTAATGAGAGGATTTCGGGATCAGTGACCATAAAGCATTCAATATCGATCGACTTTTTTGCTTTTTGCAAAAAGCGAAGGACAACTTGTTGAAGAGGGTAGTTTTCATTAGAATAAAAAAAAATCCCGCTCTGCTGAGGGAGCGGGATGAAAATCATCTTGCATGTTTCATAGGTAAATAAACCTACAAAAGCAACCAAAAAAAGAATAGGGTTATACTCTTTCGCCTTGAGCACGAAGTTGAGCTACGATTGCACCAACACCTTTTTTATCAAGGGTGCGGAGTCCATCAGCGCTAAGACGGATCGTAACGAAACGATTCTCTTCAGCAAACCAAAAACGTTTTTTCATAAGGTTAGGAAGAAATCTTCTTTTCTCACTTCCTGTGATATTAAGACCAATTCCTTTATTCTTTTTTGCAATCCCGCGAGTTGTGTAACTTTTTCCTCTTCTGGGGACTTTGCCTGTCACTTGACATATTCTAGACATAACGAGCCATCTCCAATTCGAATAAGTGAAGTATCATATCACCGAGGGAGTTATCACTCAAGTTCAATTTTTTTATAAAAAAAGCTGTTAAAAAATTTTTTTAAACAGCATATAGAAAAGTTATGTTTTTTCATGAAGGGGGATTGTGAAAGAACATCGTACAGATTGTTTAATTATTGGGTCTGGCCCTGGCGGTCAGAAAGCGGCCATCCAAGCTGCAAAGCTTGGCCGCTCCGTCCTTGTTGTGGAAAAAGATCCATTTATTGGTGGAGCTTCCCTCAACTCTGGAACGATCCCGTCCAAATCTTTGAGAGAAGCCATCATTGATTTGACAGGCTACTATCAAAGAAGTTTCTATGCGACAAAAAATTGTCTCCTTAAATCTCAAATCTCTATTAATGATCTAAACTTCCGATTAGAAAAAATTTTATCGATACTTCGTCATGAACTCCATGAGCATTTTCAAAAAAATCATATTGGTGTCATTCATGGTTCTGCCTCATTTGTTAGCCCTTTCGAGGTGGAAGTCATCAGTGACGATGGATATGTATCTGATCGGATCGTTGCTGAAAAAATTATTATCTCAACAGGTTCTACACCCAGAAACCCATCTCACATTCCATTTGATGATAAGAAAATTCTTGATTCAACAAGACTTTTATCGATCGATAAATTGCCTGAAAAAATTGTCATACTAGGTAGTGGTATCATTGGTTGTGAATACGCTAGTTTCTTTACTGCGCTCGGCGCTAAGGTCATTTTAGTCGATAAGGGAGCTCATATGCTCCCCCTGCTCGATCGAGAAATCGGTACTCACTTACAATCTTACCTTACAAATCTCGGCCTCGAATTTCACGGTCACAAAAAATTTTCGAAGGTGGAAATGAAGGGAGATCTTGTTGAAGTTTCATTTGAAGATGGCTTTAGCGTTGAGGCAGATATATTCTTGTTTGCGATGGGAAGAGAAGCTAATGTTGATGACCTTTGTATTCACCGCGCCCATATCATTCTTGATGCAAAAGGATACATCCCTGTAAATTCACTCTTTCAAACTTCAATGTCTCATATTTATGCCGTAGGTGATGTCATCGGTCCCCCTGCTCTTGCTGCTACTAGCATGGAACAGGGAAGGCTTGCTGCTCGTCACGCCTTTGGTGAAGACACGCACCATTTTCCTAGTTTATTTCCGATCGGTATTTACACCATTCCGGAAATTTCTTCATGTGGATTCACAGAGGAGCAACTGAAAGAAAAGGGATATAAGTATGAAGTAGGTAGAGCATATTACCATGAAATAGCAAAAAATCAGATCTCAGGGAATGATCCGGGACTTTTTAAGATTTTATTTCATGTAGATACTTTAGAAATTTTAGGTGTCCAAATCATAGGGAGAAGCGCCACGGAAGTGATCCACATCGGACAAGTTGCGATGACTTTTAATGCCAAAATCGATTATTTTATCGATCAGGTATTCAATTATCCAACTTATGCGGAAGGATACCGAATTGCTGCTCTCAATGGACTAAACAAGATCAAACGTAAACGATAGGAAAGTCATGACTATCTATAATATTTTCGATTATGCAGAAATTGCCCAAAGTGGGAGGAGCATGCAGCCCGATTTGTTTTCTCAGACGTATGAGGAATACTTGGTAAGCGAAGGAAAAGGCGCTGTTTGTGAGAAGGAAAAAGGTCGCTTTTTTTCTGCCCTCGCAGCTCGTGTTTTTTTCTTTTTGCTCTTACTTGCTGATCTTGGTTGGTCTTTGTATACCATCTCAATGGTGATCATGAAATCGATCCTCTATTTTTTGACGTTTCTGCGCTTAGAGTCGATGAAAGAAAGTATTAAATTTTCATGGCTTTCTTTTAAAAGGTCCCTTGTGTGCGCAATAGCTCTTTTTGTAGCGATGTTTGCACCAGCCCTTGGCATCATGTTTTCGTGCATGTACTTTCTGATGTATGATAAAGATGGTGTGAACGAAGTTGTTCCAGAATCTCTCCGAGAACAATTCAAAGATTTTCTTCCTACAGATTGGTTTTAGGAAGTTGATTAAACTGTAAAACCGTATAAATCTTTAAATTACACGGTTTTTAATTGGTTTATTTTAATTAACGATTAAATTTCGAATTTCTGCTTGAAATAGGGCCATCGCTAAAAAGGGGTCTCTTAGAGGAACCTGAGTCTCTTTTCCAGAAATAAGGGTTGTCATATATCCTTTTCTAAAACCTTCTTTGAGCTCTTCTAGGGTGAAGGCTTCTACGGCTGCTATTGCTTCACTCTCTTCAGGCGTAGCCTCCTCTTCTTCGCTCACTTTTCCTAAATAGAGATGAACAAGAGCTCTTGTCATTCCCGTATCAGGAGTCATTTCTCCTAAAAAATGAACTTCACTAGGGATAAGTCCTGTTTCCTCTTTGAGCTCTCGCATAGCTGCTTTCTCAGGATCTTCTCCCTGATTGATCACACCCCTAGGAAGCTCATATTCCCAGCTTCTTGTTGCATGGCGGTAGTTAAGATTGAGTTTGATTTTCCCGCTTCCTAGAACAGGAACGACTGCTACCCCAGAGGGCCCTTCCAAAGCGGTTTTCCACATAAGCCGTCCATAAACGCCCGTTTTTCCGTTGGGGAACCTCACAGCATCGTTAAGCCAAAGCCAGTAGCGATCATCAGCAACAACGCCAACTTTTCTTCCTACTTTCTTCCCAGCCTCATCCATTTCTTTTTCGTCGAATATAAGTTCTATCTCCCCATTTTCATAGGAGCCCTTAATCCCTAATGAGTCGGGATATTTTTGCATGTAATCAAAATAAGCTTGATAAGACGAATCTCCAGTTTGACCGAATAAGGAAGAAATATACGCAGCGAACAAGACAAATATAGAGTTTTTCATGGCATCCTCACACCGTTAATGTGAGATTACTATACAACATGAAGCTTTAGAAGGCGATTAAGTGAAAAAAATTTACTCTTCTTTATTTTCCTTATCTAGAAGGGGAGCTTCAATCGGAAAAGAACTTTGAGGAGTCAAAGGAGGAATGTTATTTTCCACAGGAATTCCTTGCTTAGCAGGCTTGTATTTTTGAGCCCAACGAGAAGCGCTGATCATAATAAGCGCCAAGCCTATAATCGATAAGTAAATAATGAGACCGTTAGGTCCTAAGGCGTCCATAAAAAGAGGAGCGAGGAGGGGGCTTATAATACAACCAATTCCATAAATCACAAGACATGAAGCAGCCACAGCTGTCATCCCTGCTGATGTGACATAGTCACAGCAATAAGCAATGCTTAAAGGATATAGAGTAAAAGCAAATCCTCCATAGATGGTAAATAACATCACAAGGACGAAGAATGGATATAAGCTGCTGAGTAAGATGAGTAAACAACTCGAAAGAAGTCCAAGGGCAGTGAGGAGGATTACTTTTCTTCTTTCTATAATATCAGAAAGGTGACCGAGAGGGGATTGTAGAAGAAGGCTTCCTAGAATTGTGAAACCCATGATTTGAGATATCTGCATGACACTCATACCTTGTTCTTTGCAATAGATTGGACCTAAAGCGTAAAAGGAACTGAGGACAAATCCTGAGAGCAAACATCCAAAAAAACCGACAGGTGCTTTTTTAAAGAGCTGGGCAGGGCTTACTCTTTCTGATTCTGTTAATACTGGGTAATTTGACTTCATCAGGCAAACAGGAATCATTGAAAAGGTGCTGAGTATAGCTGTGAAAACAAAAGCTCCAAGGCCTTCGATTTGGAAAGCGTTGAGCATGAATTGTCCACAACCCTGAGCTGAATAGAGGGCAATCATGTAAAGAGAAAGTGCTTTACCCCTAGTTGAGGGAGAAGAAATAAGAAGGAGCCAGCTTTCAATCACGATAAAAAGACCAGCAAACGCCATCCCTACGAAAAATCGGAAAGCAAGCCAAGTGAATACAGAAAAGATAAATCCTTGGATCAACACCATACAAGAGGTGAGCGATGCAAAGATGGCGAAGGCTCTGATATGTCCAACACGACGAATAAGAGGTTCCATATAGAAGCTGCCTACCATCATGCCCCCATAGTAAGCTGAATAAATAAAGCCCGCTAAAATCGGCGCAGGAGAAAACTCAGACATCCTAAGTGTGACAAAAGTATTGAAGTAGCCATTTCCTAGCGTGATGATAATTAAGGATAAAACGGGAGGAATAATCATTTTAAAAAGCTCACCCATCTGCAACTCCTAAAAAGGGTTCTCTAGTTTATTCTGGGGAATAATTTCATCCTATTAAAACTTGAATTAAAAACAATTAAAATGTGATTTTTAATTTTTCCTAAGTTGTGCGATGGTGCGCAAAAAAATAAGTTATTATCAAAACAAAAACCAAAAAAATTAAAAAAAAATAGAAGATCTTCATGAATCGCATAATCAAACCAGGTTAAAAATTTCTAGGTGTATTTTTGAAAGAGGTATTCCTATTTCTCTCAGAGAATTCTTGATGCTTTTGTTCATGATTGTTGAGCCGCAAATAAAAAATGCAGGGGATAAAGGTAAAATATTTTTCAGGTAATGAAGAAGGAGAGCTTGGTTGATTTGTTTCCCTATCACGACAGTCTCCTCAGAGCTTTCTCCTTCTTGAAGGAAGTAAATCACTCTTAGGTTCAGTTCTTGCTCATAGCGTTTAAGCTCGTCATAAAAAATTAGATCTTTTTGGCTTCGAGCGGCATACATTAGTATGAGACTTCTTTCATCTTTCTCATCGGCAAGAGAACGGAGCATACATATGATTGGGGTTATCCCGATTCCTCCAGCAATAAATACAAAATCTTTTTCTGTTGGAGAGTTTTTATAATAAAATACTCCATACGGTCCGTCGACATAGGCAACTCTATTATTTGTAATTTTTTTTAATGATTTAGTAAAATCTAAAAATTCTTTTATTGTTA
>CAYSAJ010000012.1:0-51318 GCA_964429005.1 uncultured bacterium
TGGCAAGACTCCCATGGATTACGCAAAAGAAACCTCCCCTAAGCTCTATAATTTCCTAAAGATGCTTTAGTTTTTTACGCAATTTTTACGCACTAGACTGAAAAAAAATGGCATAAGCTGGCTTACATCAAAACAAAGAGATCAGATTTAAACTCTTGATTCTTTTAATGTTGTTTACGCCAGCTTATGCCAGTTAAATGGAGGTGGAGAGATTCGAACTCTCGTCCCCAGCAAACTTCATATAAATGACTACATGCTTATCTTCCTGATTGGATACAATCTACCCTGCTGCAGGAAGCCCCACTAGGGATAGATCGACCTTCTTTGTTTCTCGATCTTAGTATAAAGAGGCACAACTCCTAAGACCACACCAAGTGTATAACGATGCATCCCAGACCCTTGGTCTAATCTAGGTACATCGGCAACTTAAAACCGTTAGGTCTTAAGCAGCAGCCGCAAATGTCTCAAAAGAGACGATTTTGTCTTCAGCTTTTGCAATTATGTTTTTTCGGCTTTTTTAAGAGGCCAACCGAAACCTCTGCATGCCACTTATACTCTATTTCCGAGTCGAAAACCAATTCACCCCCAACCCGATATTCTACCAGGATGGGGGGTTTGTTGAAACGAAAATTTTACTAGAGGAAAACCCTCTGGAGGTAGTACCATGATACCTCTTACTTTGTGGGGTTTATAGCAATGTTTCAGGTCAGAAAAGAAGGATTTTCAGAAAGGGAAAAAAGAATACTTGCGCTTTGGAAGGAAAAGAACATTTTCAAAAAAAGCGTTGCTATTCGTGAAGATTCTCCTCTTTTTTCTTTTTATGACGGCCCCCCGTTTGCTACAGGGCTTCCTCACTATGGTCACATCTTAGCAGGAACGATCAAAGACGTAGTACCCCGCTATATGACCATGAAAGGGTTTCATGTCCCCAGACGCTTTGGATGGGATTGTCATGGGCTTCCCGTAGAAAACGAGATCGAAAAAACCAAAGAGCTGTCAGGGTCACACTCGATTGAAAAATTCGGGATTGCGAATTTCAACGAAGAATGTAGAAGTATTGTTCTTCGCTATGTGGAAGAGTGGAAATCGACTGTGGACCGTATGGGACGCTGGGTCGATTTTGACCAAACGTATAAGACCATGGACCCCACATTTATGGAAAGTGTATGGTGGGTTTTTGCCTCTCTTTGGAAAAAAGATTTAGTGTATGAAGGGTTCAAAGTGATGCCCTTTTCAGCGCAGCTTGGAACTCCTATTTCGAACTTTGAGGCCAACCTCAACTATAAAGAAGTGACAGATCCTTCTTTGACCGTGAAATTTCCTGTCAAAGGGGAGGAGAATACTTATCTTCTTATATGGACAACAACGCCTTGGACTTTAGTCTCCAACCTTGCCGCGATTGCCAACCCTAAAATGACCTATGTAAAAGTCCTCGATAAGGAAACAAAGAAGAAATATTACCTGGCGGGGTCTAGAGTCAAAACCTATTTCAAAGATCGTGACAAGATCGAAATTTTAGCAACTTTCCACGGATTTGACCTCAGCGGAAAAGAGTATTTTCCTCCTTTTGAATATTTCATTCATGAGGCCTCTCCCAACGCCTTCCGCGTTCTGCTCGATGAATTTGTCGGAGAAGAAGACGGGACAGGAATCGTCCACGCAGCGCCCGCTTTTGGCGAAGCAGATTTTTTTGTGTGCAAAAGGGAAGATATAGAGCCTGTTTGCCCCGTTGATCAAAATGGGCGCTTTACTAAAGAAATTCCTGAGTATGAAGGGATACTTGTTAAGGATACGGACAAAGACATCATCAAACGCCTCAAGGCTAAATCTCTCGTCTTCCACCACGGACAAATCGTCCACAGATATCCTTTCTGCTGGAGGACCGATCAGCCTTTAATTTATAAGGCTGTAAATACATGGTTTGTCGCTGTCGAAAAAATCAAAGACCGTCTCCTTCGCGCTAACGAAAAGATCAACTGGACCCCTGAGCACATCAAGAGTGGGCGCTTTGGAAAATGGCTTGAAAACGCAAGAGACTGGGCAATTAGTCGTAATAGATACTGGGGAACACCGATCCCTCTTTGGAGAAATGATGAAGGAGGCGTCATCGTCATCTCAAGCATCAAGGACTTAGAGGAAAGGGTCGGGAAGAAAATCACAGATTTACATCGACACTATATTGATTCCCTCACGTTTGAAGAAAATGGCAAAGTTTATAAAAGAGTTCCTGAAGTCTTTGACTGCTGGTTTGAGTCTGGTTCCATGCCCTATGCCCAAAACCATTTTCCTTTTGAGAACAAAGAGGAAACTCTGAAAAGTTTCCCAGCAGACTTCATCGCTGAAGGTCTTGACCAGACAAGAGGTTGGTTTTATACCCTCCATGTCCTTTCTGTAGCCCTTTTTGATCAGCCTGCTTTTAAAAATGTGATCGTGAACGGGATCATCTTAGCCGAAGATGGCAACAAGATGTCTAAACGTCTTAAGAACTATCCCGATCCATCAGATGTTTTTGAAAAATATGGAGCAGACAGCGTACGTCTCTATCTCCTTCATAGCCCTGTTGTCGAAGCGGATGATCTTCGCTTTTCTGAAAAAGGGGTTGAGCTCATTCTTCGACAATTCATGATTCCTCTTTGGAACGCTTATGTCTTTTTTGCTACCTATGCAAACATTTATGAATGGACTCCGAGCAAACTTGAAAAAGCCTCCTCTGACATCGATAAATGGATTCTTTCAAGGTTGCAAGGCCTTGTGCATGATGTTGAAAAAGGTCTTGACCAGTTTTTGCTCAATAAAGCGATCGATCCTTTTGTCACATTCATCGAAGAGCTCACAAACTGGTATATCCGCAGATCGAGAAATCGCTTTTGGTCGGAAGTAGATTCTGTAGACCGCCGCCAGGCCTTCTCAACCCTGTATGAAGTGCTCAAAACCTTGGTGAAGGTCGCAGCACCCTTCGTTCCTTTCATTTCAGATAGTATTTACCAAGAAATGAAAAGGGAAGATGAAGCTGAATCTGTCCATCTTTGTGATTATCCTATTTATGATAGAACTTTGCGCAACACAAAGCTTGAGCAAGAAATGGACTTGACTCAAAAAGCAGTCAATCTGGGCCATTCTTTGCGAAAGGAACATAATTTAAAAGTGCGCCAGCCTTTAGGAAAAGCCTATCTCATCTCTGCCAAGGATAGTGTTTTAAAATCTCTTGAAGCCCACGAAAAACTCATCGCTGATGAGCTCAATGTGAAAGAGCTTGCCTACAGCAAAGATGAATCAAAGTTTGTTGAAATCTCGGTAAAACCTAACTTCCCTGTACTAGGGAAAAAAGTAGGAAAACTTATGCCACAGGTTAAACAAAAGATCGAAGCTCTCTCTGGCGAGAAAATACAAAAACTTCTTGGCAAAGAGTCGATCGATATGACTGTGGAAGGCCATACGGTGATTGTGGGACCTGAAGATGTCACGATCGAAAGGAAAGTGCGTGGGAATATCATCGCTACAGTAGAAGGGGATCTAACGATTGCTCTTGATACAACGCTCACAGACTCCCTCATCCAAGAAGGGATGGCGCGTGAGATTGTTAACAAAATCAACACCATGAGAAGAAACATGGACTTTGATGTTGTAGATCGTATTAAAGTCGCCATGGATACAAATGATGTTGTGAAGCAGGCCTTCTATACCTATCAGGAATACATTATGGGCGAAGTGCTTGCAACCGATGTCCATTTTGGGCCCACGAAAGAGGGCTCAGGATGGGATATCAACGGCCATCAGGCGATCATTCATATTGAAAAATTTTCCTAGGAGAGGGGAGGGGCATGCCTTTCCTTTTCCTAAAATTAAATAGCGCTAAATAATTCTTTAATGCAGATTCTCCTCCCAGTGCATAAGGCACTTCCATAATAAGGAGAAATCTATGAAAAATATTTTTATTTCTTTTACGACACTTTTGTCATTTTCGACAGTAGCAGCATTTTCTTTCGATGTTCAAGGGCATCGAGGTGCAAGAGGACTTTATCCAGAGAACACTCTTCCTGCCTTTGAGGCCGCTATAGAAGCAGGGGTTGATACGCTAGAACTTGACCTTCAGGTTACCCAAGATGGGGAGATCGTTATTCATCACGATTACTTTCTTTGGAAAGCAGGCTGCTGCTCTCATAAAAAGATGGACCCCTCTTTACTGATTAAATCTCTCAACCTCTCAGAAATCAAAGAGCAGGATTATGGAATCAAAAAAAATTGCTGTTTCCCAAGAGCTCAGCAAATCCCAGGAACTAGAGTCCCAACTTTAGATGAGCTGATGACCCTGATTGAGAATTCTTCCCATCCAAATGCGAGTCATGTAGTGCTCAATCTCGAGATCAAAAGAGATGCTGAGAATCCTCAGTGGTCTATATCGCCTCAAGAACTTGCAGAAAAAATTGTTAGTAAAGTAGAGCAAAGAGGTTTTGGAAATAGAGTCTATTATTCTTCTTTTGATCCTGAGGTGTTAGCAAAAGTAAGAGAATATAGTCCTGAGGCAAAACTAGGCTTTATTTTCGGGAAAGTCGCTTTAGAAAAAACTCAGCAACAATATCCAGGAAATCCGATGGACCTCCTACTTCAAATCGCTAACTTTTTGCAAGTGAGTGTGATCTCTCCAGAGCAAGGCCTTGTTCAAGACCCAAATATAGTGAGACAGCTTCAAGAGTCTGGGTTCAAAATCATTCCTTGGACAGCAAATGACGAAGAAACATGGGCTCGACTTATTGATCTAGGTGTTGATGGGATCATTACCGATTATCCCCATGATTTATTGTACTTTCTAATAAAAAGAGGCCTCAAATAAAGCTTTAGGTGAGGTGCTCTGCATGCCGAAAATTAATGATGCTTGTCACCACCACACCGACAAAGATGAGAGTTGTTCCGATGATCATTTGGATTGAAGGGGCATGGCTCCAGAGAACAAAATCTGAAAGCATACCTAAAACAACAGAAGAAAACATCATCGGAGCAACAACTACACTGCTCGCTTTTTTAAGAGCATAATTCAAACTAACTTGATAGATATTTCCTGAAATGGCCATCCCCAAAATAATCATCCAAGCCCTCAGTGAAGGCATCGTCCAGTTCATGGCCATAGGGATGACCGAAAGAAGGATTCCGATCAGATAAAAATCAAACATGATTTTTGTGCTCGATTGGGTTTTACCTATTTTTCTAATCAAAATGAAAATGACCGCAATCAATAGTCCAGCCAAAAAGGCTAAAAGAGAAGGGAAAAGGATAAATCCCTCTAAAGAGGGATCTAATAGAATAAATATTCCAATAAACCCCAGACCAATTCCGAAATAAATCGTATGAGGGATCTTCCGTTTAAAAAAATAGCGAACGATCAAAGGTAAAAAAAGAGGATAAACAAGGCTTAAGGTAAGGGCGTTTGCAATAGGAATGCTTTTTAAAGAAAAGAGCACCAAGGAAAAAACTAAAAAACTTAAGCAGCCCCTTGCAATCATAAGGTGTGGCTTTTTCATTTCAAGGAGATGATCGCTTTTGCGAAAAAATGGGATCAAAAGCAAAAAACCAAGGAAAAAGCGAAAAAAAATGAGGTAGTAGGGAGATAGCTCTTCGATTACGTATTTCCCTAAGGTATTATTAATAGCATAGCAAAGTGCAGCCACAAGACCAAAAAAGGAAGCATGGCGGATGTGAAGTGTATGACTCATATCCGCACCTTACAAAAGAAAGAATTATCCTTCAACTAATCTAGATCAGAATAAGGAAGGGAATACCGTTTTTTATGGACCCATCGCCATACGAGGAAGACTATAAAAGCTAAAGTCCAAACAATGAGGCGAGGCATGCTAAAAAGGGGCATGGCAACTTGAAGAGGGGGCCCAAATCGATCTCCAAAGGGCCAAAAGATAAATTTTGGAACACCTCGAAGGTTGTCTTCTGGAACAAACCCAAAGTCCCTGCTATCTGCGCTCATCGCATAATTGTCTCCTAAAACGAGGTAGTTTTTATCAGGAACAGTGATTCCGTAGCTTTTGAGGAATTCCTTATCAATTTTACCTTCTTTCATTGGAATGGCATCAGGAATGAACGGACGAAATTTAGGATCAGATGCCATTTTTGTTTTTTCTTTTGCAACATATGCGGAAAGAATAGGATCATCTTTTCCTATGAATTTTCTTCCCATTACATAAAGATCCTCACCTTTAAAGAAAGCGAATCGAGAAGGGAAAAGATGATAAGGCATAAATTTGGGAAGAAATCGATTGTCAAATTCTATCCCTATGTTGAAAAGGATTAGGAAACGAGAGATATCAAACTGCATAAGGGGATGGGATGAGCCAAGTTTTTTTGAGTAGCCTTGCCACAGAATCTGATAGGCTTGACCATCGTAGAACTCGTAGCAACCATCAGGAATCCCTGGAAGGTAGGGGTAATAATGACGGTTTTGCTGGTTGAGTTCAGGAGTCCCATAGCGTCTTGCATATCCCTTCTCTACAATAAATCTCGCTGTATAGAGTTCATGAAAAAGTTGTTTCATCGTCACTTCATTTAAAGGAAGAAAGGAGTTCATGAGACCCAAACTAGGTCTCATTCTTCCGAAAAGATCCTTTTCGAGCTTAGCTCCACCAAAGTTTGGGTGGTGGATGAATTGAAGGTAATAAGAGGAAGGAGATAAGGGATGTTGGGAATAATATTTTCCTGCCTCTTCTTTTGAAATGATCCGTGTCATTGCAAAGTGTTTGAACCCCCAAAGGTCGTAATATTCCATCTTGGATGTCATCGGAGTGCGATAGAGCATTTGATGGTCTATTTCCTGGAGAGGGCTTACAAACATTTTTAAAACAGGAATGTTCATCTGATAGAAGATTACGGGAGAATAAACCCCATTGCTAGGAGGAGTCGGAGTGACTACTTTTCCTTCAGGTTGTATATAGGGGATATGGGAAATGGAAGATAAAATAGTAGGCTGAAGCTCTTGGCTTATATCATTCCCATCTTTATCCACGCCGTAAATTTGCCCTCCATAAAAGTAGAGCTGATCACCAGGTTTTCCAATAAGGCGCTTGATGTATTGTTTCTTGCCTGGAAAAAGATAGAAATAGGTGGTGTCTACATCGCGAATGTCCATGTTCTTGCCAGTAAAAATGACAATCGAATTTCTTTTGAGTTCAGTGGGTTCAAAAAGAAAATGTTTCGTAGTGAGAGGTATATTGAGACAAAATTGGTTTTTTGAGACAACAAGCCGGTCTTTTTCTTGCAACGTTGGTCTCATAGAACCTGTCGGAATTTCGAAAAATTCAAACCACATTTGTCTGATCACAACGGCAACGACAAGGGCAAAAGAGATCGCTATAGCCCCTTCGATCATCTGGCGAAGGAATGATTTTTTTAACCTGGTTTTAACAAGATTTTGGACTTTATGGGCTGAGGATTCGATTTCACTTCGGCTTCTAGATAGAATACTAGATTGGAGTTTTTTTAATTGTTGTTTCGTGTCTTCAATTTCTGCTGAAGATAATTTGTTTTTTTTCTTTCTAAATAGAATTACAGCCGTTCTTAATAATTTTTTCGCTTTATAAAAAGAATACATATTACAACCTATTATAAACTTAAGAAATGGTAGCGCGATGAGGAAATAACTTCTACTAAAAGAGAGAGAGAAGTTTATTAGCGGCCTGCATCAAGTTCAATGATATTGAATCTTGTATCAGCACTATCACGGATTTGAATCCATACGGGAAAAGGAAATGACGGTTCCTCATGTAAAAAATAGGCATCGACAATCTTTCCTGTCAGAGGGGTATCATCGTTTTTCCACCTTGCAGAATAGACATCATATTCAGGTTTCTTCACCTTCTTTCCAAAAAAATAGCAGGGAGGGTTCCACAACGATCGAGTGTCGAGTCCTTCTAAAGGTTCGGGCCCGATTTTTTTTCTATCGATCATAGGTGTAGGATTCAGGGTGGACCTCATGAGATCTACAATAAAAGATGAAAGATCATCTGTAGGAAAGTGATGTAGGGTGATGGCGTCATATGCGCTGATGATTTTGCCTTTTTCTATATCAAGTGTATAAACGTTCCAAGCTGTATGACCTGGTGCATTTTGATTCTTCCAATTTTTCCAAGTAAGCATCGGTTTTTTTGATACAGGAATAGTAATTTCCTCGAATTTTAGGATATTTTTTTGGACTTCTAGAACATGTAAGCAATGGATCCACTTGTCAACTTGGTAAACGACATAATCTCCATATTTACCTTTTGATAGTTTTTCGGTTAAAATAGATGTTTCTACACAAAAAGGGGTAAAACTGATTAAAAAAAATAGGTAATAAAATCCTTTCATAAAATTCCTCAGTATGAAATGGATTATAAGTGAATCTGCGATTAAGTTGAACTTGAGAAGCTATGGAGTAATCATGAAAAAATTGATAGTGGCCCTACTTATATTTTTAAGTTCAATACCGCTACTTCAGGCCAACATGGAAAAAGGTAGTATTCAATCCTTTGTTGATACAGTATGGTACTGCGTATATTGTGGCTTTATGAATGACGATAAACATGCAAAATGTCGCAATTGGGATTGTCCAACCAATCGACCCATAGAGTAGTCTTATGAAATTTTTTTTTGGACTTTTAGCTTTGGGGCTATCACTTGCTCCTCTAGCTTCTCTTTCTGCATCTAATTATGAGAAGCAAGTAACTCAATCAGAAATTGAAGATTTAAATGAACAAATTAAAGATCTTGAAGATGAAAGGGACAAATATAGGGCTCGTGCTACAAGAGCCCAAGATCAAGGAGATCGTCTTCAGTTTGAAAACGGTATGCTGACAGATGCTAGAAGATATTGGATCGCCGCGGATGCCTACAATGAAGTCGCTGATAAAATTGATGAGCAGATCACTGCTCTCAAAAAAAAGAGAGATGAATTGCTGCAGCAGAAAAAATGAAAAACTTTTCTTTAGCCCTTTTAACCGATCTTTACCAGCTTACAATGGCCTTATGCTATTGGAAAGAGAAGGTTCATGAGAAAAAAGCCTCATTTACCTATTTTTTTAGAACCTCTCCTTTCAAAGGTGAATATGCCCTTTCAGCAGGGCTCACTACGCTGATAGAGTTTATTGAAGAGTTACGGTTTAATGAAGATGATATTTCTTATCTAAAAACCCTAAAAGACCCAGCAGGGCATCCTTTATTTCCTCAAGACTTTTTACTTTATCTTAAAGAATTTAGATTTCATCTCGATATCGATGCCGTGGAGGAGGGGAGTGTAGTTTTCCCCCAAGAGCCCCTTATCCGCGTAAGTGGCTCTTTACTCGAAGGTCAGCTTTTAGAAACTCCTTTACTCAATATCATGAATTTCCAAACTTTAATAGCAACGAAAGCCTCTCGTATTTGCAAAGCAGCTGAAGGAGATGAGGTTGTTGAATTTGGCGTGAGAAGAGCTCAAGGTATGAACGGCGCTCTATTAGCATCCAGAGCCGCTTTTATCGGAGGATGCAAATCTACTTCTCATCTATTAGCTGGAAAGCATTTTGGAATCCCCGTTAGAGGAACTCAGGCCCATAGTTGGATTATGGCTTTTGATTCAGAAAAAGAGGCCTTTTCTGCTTTTGCAAGGCATATGGGGTCTAATGCTTTTTTTCTGATCGATACCTACGATTCTATTCAGGGCACGAAAAATGCGATTGAAATTGCAAAAAAAGAGAAGATTGACCTCAAAGGTGTTAGACTTGACTCTGGAGATCTTGCAAAACTGAGTAAGGAAGTGAGAAACCTCCTGGATAGGGCAGGTTTTACGAAGACTCAAATCATGGCCAGCAACGAACTTGATGAACATATCATCAAAGATCTTAAACTGCAGGGAGCTAAAATTGATGTGTGGGGTGTGGGAACAGCCCTTGTCACAGCAAAAGACCAGCCAGCTCTGGACGGAGTCTACAAACTTTCGATGGTCGAGGATCATCCAGGCCATTTTTCCTATAAGATGAAAACGACAAATGATTTAGGAAAAGCCACAATTCCTGGCTTGCTCAACATCTATCGTTACTATGAGGGACAGCATCCTTTCCAGGATGTAATTTTTGATGAAATCAGGTCCTCCCTTCCCCATGAAGCAAGGGATCTGCGATTGATGGATAAAAAAATTTCTATTCCTTCTTCCCACTACAAAAAATTACTCCTTCCTATTTTCCGAGCAGGAAAAAAAGTTTATGAGGTTCCTTCTTTAAGTAGGGTTCAGGAAAAGGCCCGCAAAGATCTGGAGAGTTTTGATAGTGCAGTTTTGCGATTTCTTAATCCAACTCCTTACTCTGTCGCTCTTTCCGAGGATCTCTATCAAAAGAGGGTGTCTCTTCTCGAAAAATATAAAAAATTTGCTGGATAGTTGCATAGGTTTTTGATTTACAAGCCCCTCAGAAATTTGATATTCTCTCCATGAAATATTGAAGAAAAAGTGACGTAAAATGTCGAGATCCTCTCTCCAAAAAATGATTAGTGGAAGCGCTTTGATCGCGGGCACCAGCATTGGTGCTGGGATGCTCGCTATTCCTCTAGTCACTTCACAGGCTGGATTTGTCCCCGCGATCCTTGTAACGACTCTAGTTTGGCTTTTTATGCTCGCAACAGGACTGCTCCTTTTAGAGGTAACCCTATGGCTTCCTGAAGGGAGTAACTTTCTTTCATTAGCAGGATATTTTTTAGGATATCCTGGACGCTGGGTTACAGGTCTACTGTTTGCATTTCTTTATTACTGCCTTATGGTGGCTTATTTTGCTGCGGGAGCTCCTCTGCTTCTTTCCTTAGTAGAAAAAATGTTTCATGTTTCTTTCCCAGAAATAAGCTCATTTTTTGCATTTGGACTCATTTTTGGGACAGTGGTCGCGATTAGCCCAAAATCGATTGACCGTGTGAATTTGCTTCTCACGATTGCGATGTTCGCCTGCTGGGGCTTTTTGATCGGCATAGGAAGTCAAGAAGTATCAGCAGCTCAGCTCACCTACTCTAAATGGACCCTGTCTGTTTTTTCCCTTCCTGTTCTTTTCAGCGCTTTTGGGTATCATAACATTATCCCCTCTCTTTGCTCTTATTTAGGTCGAGATACAAAAATACTTCGATGGTCCATCATCATCGGAACTTCGATCCCTTTTCTTATTTATATTATATGGCAGTGGCTCATCATGGGTGTTTTTGACCCAGCTACCTTGTATAAAATTCTCAAAGCAGGCCAGCCTGTAACAATCGCCTTAAAAGTAGCCTCGCATAATATCTGGATTCAACACTTTGGAGAGCTCTTTGCCCTTTTCGCGATTATTACATCTACTCTAGGAGTCGCTTTTTCTTTAGTCGACTTTCTCGGCGACGGATTTGGAATTTCGCGTAAGGGGATAAACAGGCTCCTTTTAACGATCCTCACCTTTGCCCCTCCCTTAGTTCTCTCCCTCATTGAACCTGCGATTTTTGATGCAGCCCTAAGTATTGCAGGGGGATTTGGAGAATCTTTGCTCAACGGACTTCTCCCTATCACACTCCTTTGGCTTGGTCGATATAAATTGCAAATGAAAGGGGATCGACCTCTCCCATTAGGAAGAGTTTTTCTCTCAATTCTTTTGATTTTTACTTTTTTTACGATGATCGTCGAAGTTTTTTATCTGATAAGGCACTAAAAGCCTCATCAAGTTGATGAGGCTTTCGAAAAGTTTTTTAAGCTTTGTTAACAAGCTCTTTCGCTTTTTCTTTCGTTTTCTCACCCATTTTTTTTGCGCCTTCTTTTATATCATGCGCTTTTTCTTTGAGTTTATCTTTTGCGTGGGCGGTGCCGATTTTGGTTTTATGTCCAACCTCTTCAACCTTGTCCTTTACTTTGTGAGTGGCCTCGGCTGTTTTATCTTCAGCTTTTTCTGTTAAAGCAGATGCCTTCTCTTTTTGCTCAGCAGCGATTTCACGAAGCCTTTGCTCTGCTTGCTTTGCTGCTCCTTCAGATTTGTTTTTAACTTCTTCCCATTTATTACGGATAGCATCCTCAGAATCTCCTGATTTTCGTCCTAGATTCCGATTTCTATTTTGGGTGTTTGTTGCCAACACAGATCCTAACCCAAGTCCAAAGAGCAACGTAAGTAAAAATCCGCTAATTAATTTCATGGTGAAATGCATAACTACCTCTCTTTTTTAAAGGTGCTTTTCTTGATAGTTATCAAGAACATTATGTTCTTATTATAAAATGAAAGAATGTTATAAGGAACTGTAAAATCAATAAATTAACAAAAAGCAATGTTAAGTATTGATAGATTAAGGATTATAAATCTTAATAAATAAAACAGGGGAAGTCTACCTAAGTAAACTTCCCCTGCCCACCGAATGGAACTATAGATCTAGTTAGAATTTTTCGATGACATCGTGAGCTTTGTCTTTAGCTCTCTCTTTGTCTTCTTTTGCTTTTTTGCGAATTTGCTCTTTTTCTTCTCTAGCGAGCTCTTTCGCTTTTTCTTTTTCTTTCTTAGCCTTTTTCTTTTCTTCTTTGGTTTTTTCTTTCATGTCCTTTTCAGCTTCATCGATTCGCTTACCGATTTCGCGACCACGGTCTTCATTCGACTTAGTCCATCCTGAAATAGGAGCGAGTCCTAAAAACAATGTTAGAAAAACATAAGTTATCTTTTTCAAATTGCGATTCATAAAAACCTCACTGTTTGTTTTTTTTCACATTGCTTGAATTGAATTAACAATATCAAGTTAGCAACATCACTAATTATACAGTGATCGATAAAATTACAAAAAGAAATAAGGGTAAAAAAAGTACAATTATTTTTGAAATAATGCGAAAGCTTTTGATAGTTCAATATTTACAAATGAAAAAAATCTGGCAAAAAAGCTTCAATATCTTCGCAAATTTGGATCAACATCAAGGCTGTAGCGGTCAATACCACCGGTCATGTTGATCGCAGTATATCCTTGCTGCTTTAATAAATCGGCAGCTCTTTGTGAGCGTCTGCCTGAGTGGCACATGACTACATATTTTTGTTCTTTATCAAGGGATGATAATTTAGTTGAGAGCTGGCCTAAAGGGATATGAAGAGAGGGTGAAACCTTAGCAATAGCAAGTTCATCATCTTCTCTGACATCTAAAAGGATATATTCATCTCGGTGTTTAAAATAGTCTATTGGAGTAATTTGATCTGTCATAGCGGATCCTATACAAAAAAGAGAGGTGAGAAAGGTTTTAAGGGACATGATTATACCTTGGTAGGAAGATATATCAAATATCATATATCGAAGAGAAAAAAGGTAAAAGTTTTTTAGTTAGGCTTTTACAGCTAAGGCTGATAATCTTATGGGCATGGAAAAATATTTAGTAGTCAAAGAATATCTTAAATCAATTTCTTCAGAGGAAAAAGCCACCTCTACAAGACGCTTTTTTCGTTGTGACGAGAAAGGGTATTCTAATGGGACTCGTTTTATTGGAATAAGGACCCCAGATCTTCGCTTGGTTGCAAAGAAATTCTTTCCCCTATCTCTAGGGGAAATCCATGAATTACTCATCTCCGAAATTCATGAAGAGAGACTCGTCGCTCTTTTCTTTCTCGATTTGCTATTTTCTAAAGCCTCGCCGAATCAACAAAACGAGATCTTCACTTTTTATGTAGAGCATTTTCCTTATATAAGAGACTGGGACCTTGTAGATTCAAGCGCTCCTTATATCGTGGGTAAATATCTGCTGGATAAAGACAAATCAATTCTTGTGAGCTGGGCAAAATCCCCCGATTTCTGGGTGCGCCGCATAGCTATTGTTTCCACCTGGATGTTAATTCGCTCCAATATCTTCGAGAATACTATAGAGATTTCCACCCTTTTACTAAGGGATGAACATGACCTCATCCATAAAGCTGTGGGTTGGATGCTCCGTGAAATGGGAAAAAAAGAGGTCGCTCTACTAGAAATCTTCTTAGAAAAGCATGGAACAAAAATGCCCAGAACAATGCTACGATATGCAATTGAAAAGTTTCCCAAGGAGCGTCAAAAAAACTATCTTCTTCAAAAATAGTTTTTAGCTCTTGAGCTCAACTTGAGCCCCTGCACCTTCTGCATACAAAAGGACTGTCCTACGGTCTAATCCAAGGCCAACTGTCACACTATCGGTCTCAGGAAAAATAATTTTAGAAACCTTGAGGCCTCTTTCACTAGCAAGAGTTGAGAAATAATCCATAACGATTTCATGAACCAGCATAGAAGTTTCTTCTGCGGTGAGTACTTCCCCTGAGCTTGATTTTTCATAAACCCAAGAGAACGGTTTGCAGTCATATGGAAATTCATAAACTGCTGGAGCGAGGCAAAGAGTATTAGTTTCCTTATCGTAGTTTTTCCAGAAGACTGAAGTGATGTGCAAAGTCCGAACTAGATCACTATCTCCTGCTTCATGATGGCCTTCTTCAAGAGAGGATGAAGTATGGTGCAGGGTGGAACAAGCGCGATGAGTTATTGAAGGGGCTGCCATATTGAATTTCTCCTAAAAAAGGTTGAGGGAAAGGGCTTTTTGATAACTCGCACGATCTTTGATAGCGCAGTAAAGTGTTTCACGATCAAAAGTAATAAAACGTGGATTGTGAGCGAAAGAGACAGCATCTGTGATAAATCTCTCAAATCGATAGAGAGTCTCTACTTTGCCAGGATAAATCGGAACTTTTTTTACTATAGTGTGAAATGGAAGATCGATCCCAGAAACCTTGTGAAAAAAATGTCCTCTAAACATGAACAGGTTTGTATTGGCCCATAGTGGCTGATCGCTCTTTCGTAAAAGTTCAGGCAGGAAAGGATAGTCAATCAAAACAGGATAGCCATGATATTGCATAACAACTCCTAAAGATTCAGTAGGGTCATTTTTAGGAAAAACAGCTAAGGCTAAATCTATATCAGGTTTTTTCATCTCTGTGACAAGAAAAGGAAGGGCTTTACTTCCTAGTGGATTATCAATAGGAAGAATCGCTATGAGATCTTCTTCTTTAAATAGCAGAGGGGAAATGGCTTTAAAGACTTCACCATTTCCAGCAGGCCCTCTAGCGAGTTGGTCTATTGAGGACAGTTGGAGCTCTAATCTCTCATTGAGAAAAAACGCATCCTTTTGATAGTGAAAATGAATCTTTTTTTCATCCCATCCAAAAAAAGATTCATTTTTGAGATGCTCTATGATTTGTGCCCCTGTCTCAGCTGATAAAAGAAGGTGAATTGAAATGTGAGAAGAGAAGGGGAAATGTTTTAAAGATGCGAAATGGTGCCCTAGCAGTGAAGCTTGATGAAAGGGGAGCAAAGCTTTGGGTTTATCATATCCAAGACGCGTTCCTTGTCCTGCAGCGAGAATCACAACATGTAGAGATGTTAATAGAGAAGGAGAAAAAACGAGAGGGGTATCTAAATAACAAGATGAAAGGGGAGTAATTTCCTCAGGAGCAAAAGAAGTTTCCTTGGGGAGCTCTGAAATAAAATAGCTTTTTTCAAAAGATTGAGCCCATTTTCGTGTAAGAGTCTTTTTTTCTTCTTCAGAAAAAAGGGAGAGGTGCTCAGTGAGTACTTGTTGAGTTGGGGAATTTAGGAACTGGGCTAACTCTTCTTTTTTCATATAGATTTTTTTTGAAATGATTCTACGTGGAACCTGAATGTATTGTCAATTCCTAGTCACTTTTGATTTTTAATTAAAACTTTAGAAAAGAATAATGCAAATCTTTCATTTTATTCCACTTCCGACTATGATTTTCCCTTAATTACAAAGGAAAAAAATATGGCAGCACCAGCAGGACCAGCAGCACCAGCGTCTATTGATATTGAAGCTCTAAGAAAAATAATCGCAGGGTGCTCACAGTCGGAAATCATGAATGCAAGAACAAATCTACAGATAAGAGTAGATACTTTAGGAGCATCTATTATTCCATCAGCTGGAGCAGATAGTCCTCCAAAAGCTGCAACTTCTCCAGCGGGGATGCTAAGGAGATCTTTGAGTGAACGAGCAGTCGTTGGAATTCGCTCAGCTTCTGCTGGAACTCCTTCTGAGTCGGTTATTGCCCCTGGTAGTGCGGCGCCCTTGCCTTCACCAGCTTCAGGATCTACATCTGATTCAGAAGGATCTGGTACAGAAAGCCCAGCTTCTCCGAGGGTCTCTCTATCAGCAGGAGGATCTGGATCAATTTCTGTAAGATTGAAAGATCTCCTGACAACAATTACCTTCCTCAACGAAGCCTACGCGTCCGCTCCTGCAAAAGGGGATCTCAGAGGACTTACTGGTAAAATCATCGAGTTTCTTAAGGTGTAATTTTCTTTTAAGCAAAGCGTTTAACGCTTTGCTTAAGGCTAATGTTCTAAAAAAATTCTGGTCTCAGTACAACTTAATTCTTATATCTCATAGAATAAATCCTTTTATGATCAGCATATAGGTGATTATGTCGATTCTTTTGATTGGAGTAGCTTTACTTCTTTATTTCCACGTTTGGTATTTGATTTCCTTGCTTTTCAAAGATTTTGGGGTCGTTGATATGGCTTGGGGGCCAGGTTTTTTTCTTGTTGGTCTTTTGAGCATCTATCCCTTTCAGGAGATCAATCCTCAGCAAATTCTTGTTGTAACGATGGTAGGAATCTGGGCTCTTCGCCTTTTTGCATACATATTCCTTCGTCATAAAAAGAAAGAAGATTGGCGCTATGCGAAATGGAGAAAAGAGTGGGGAGCTTGGGCCAATATTCGAGCTTATTTTCAAGTATTCCTCCTTCAGTTTGTCATCCTTATGATTTTATCCTCTCCTCTCCAATTTATTTTAAAACAAAAACTATCTCTCTGGGGTACATTTTCTTGGATAGGGCTTATCCTTTTTGTAGTCGGATTCCTCTGGGAATCTGTGGCTGACTACCAAATGCTCCTTTTTAAGAGACAAAAAAAACATGAGGGTGAAATTTTAAATCGAGGCTTGTGGCTCTATTCAAGACATCCTAATTATTTTGGTGAAAGTCTAGTTTGGTGGGGAATTGCCTTTTTTTCTCTTCCATACCCCTATGGGTGGATATTTCTTTTGGCTCCAGCCTTGCTTACTCTATTTTTGCTAAAAGTTTCAGGAGTTTCCCTTTTGGAAAGCAAATACCGTAACCACCAATCTTATCAACAGTATAAAGAGAGTACGAATGCTTTTTTCCCCTGGTTCCCTAAAAAGTAAGCAAATTGTTTTGCCATTTATTTTTTTTCTCTCTTCTCTGGTTGCTTCAGAAACAGAGGATGTAAGTGAAATCCGAGGCTTTACCAATTCGATCACACTCGTTGAGGAAAGAGGGGGGAAGGTCATTCTTCGCCAATCGGATGAAAGAGTTCCTCATCGTCATTTTGCCCGAATCGTCAAGTGGTATCAAAAAGCTACAGATGCTAAAATTACACCTTCATTGCTCTGCTGCGACTTCTCTCACCAAATATTAAAAATTCAGTATCAAGAGCATGAATCGTGGCCCACTTATGTTGATTGCCCTCAGGTCTATGAAGAGACGATGCTAGTTTTAAAAAAATGGCATCATTTATTCCCTCTACCCCGAAAAATTCGGAGACTTCAGCCATTTACATTGCTAGAAAAGCAGTATGAAGATCTTCAAAAAATAGCAAGATTGCCTTCTCAGCTCCAAAACATCTTTGAAGAACTAAGAAAGATCATGAAAAAAATATTCGAAGAGGGAAAAAATTATGCTGTTATATGCCATGGGGACTTTCATAAGGGAAATGTCTTACTTGTTAGAGAACATGATACGCTCAAACCGCTTCTGATTGATTTTGATGATACAGGAGTGGGACATCCTTTTTATGATATCGCTAAGTTTACACTCATGCTCAGCGAAGAGCAGCAAATGCATTTACTAGAGGTTTATTTAGGAAAAAAGCCTACTTCGCTCGAAAAAGCCCATTTTGAAATCATGAATGCATGTGTTCTTCTGAGTGTTTCTTTCAACAGGTTAAAAAAAGCCGCTGAAAGACCTATGGATGATATAGGATATTCTTTAGAAGAGATGGAAGATCTTCTTGCTCATCCTCAGCTTATTCCTTCATTAGATGCGAACCCTGTTGGAGACGAGAGAAAAAAAGAGCGGCAATTAGTAGCTCTTTCAGCTTTGGCAGGTTTGCTTAAGAAAAGGCAAACGATCCCTTTTGAAGAAGCGCAATTACTCATTCTTCATAAAGAAAAAGGAATCAAAAGTTCCAGCTGAATTTATTTATTTCTTCAGTTATGATCTTTGACCTAAGTTCTGGATTATATGGATAAAGGTATTGTTTTAAAACGTGGAAAAGAAGCGTTTTTTTCCTCTAGGCACCCCTGGATTTTCTCAGGAGCAATTGACCATTTTCCTCAAGATTTCAAAAATGGACATATTTATCCCATCTACTCTTCCTCTGGAGTTCAGCTAGGATCAGGATATTTTCATCAAGGGATCAGTCTCTCAGGAAGGATCCTCTCTTTTGGACTCGATGATCCTATCAATACAGTAAAAAATCATCTTGATAGAGCCGCTCAGATGAGAGATTTCTTTTTTGAAGGAGGATCTACTAATATGTTCCGACTCATTAATGGAGAAGGGGACTTCATTCCAGGGCTCATTATCGATCAGTACGAAGGGTATTTGGTCCTACAATCTAGCACGCTTGGTATAGATCTTTTAAAACCTCTTATTGTAGATCATCTTATTTCAAAAAACCGATATAAAGGGATTTATGAAAAGTCAACAGGATCTTCGAGAAAAGAAGAAAAGCTTCCTGATCATCTTGAAGTCCTTTTTGGCGATGGCGATGAGGAAATCATCGCTAAGGAGAACAATATTCACTTCATCATCAATTGGAAGAGAGGGCAGAAAACTGGGTTTTTTCTCGACCAGAGGGAAATGAGGAAAAAAGTGGGGGAACTCTCAAAGGGGCGCAAAGTTCTTAATGCGTTCTCGTACTCAGGGGGGTTCTCCCTCTACGCTTTAGCGGCAGGAGCTGCACTTGTTGAATCAGTAGATATCTCTTCATCCGCTATTGAACTAGCACAAAGAAATGTCTCTTTAAATCAATTTTCTTCTGATCAAGCCAAGTTCACTGTCGCTGATGTCTTTAAGTTCTTAGATGAAAATCCTCTAAATTATGATTTTGTGATTCTAGATCCCCCTGCATTTGCCAAAAAAAAGGGGGATATTAAAAATGCTTCTAGGGGGTATTACCAAATCAATTTGAAGGCTTTGCAAAAGATGCCCTCTCGATCATTTCTTCTTACCTGTTCTTGTTCTTACTATATGCAAGAAGATCTTTTCTTATCAGTCATACGGAAAGCGGCTCAAGATGCTAAAAGAGAGGTTCAAATTATTTCTAAGCATGTTTTGGGTTCAGATCATCCTATTAACATCTTTCATTCAGAAAGTGATTACTTAAAAAGCTTTTTATTGTTTGTTTTATAACGAATCCTTTTTAAACATTGTTTTTTAGCAAACAATTTATTATTATTACGCTGAAAAATTTATAAGATTATTTATGGATACTATAATAAGTTGCTCACGTTGGGTCTCGTCTCTTTTCTGCGAAGGCTCACCTGCTCCTTCAAAAGAGACCCCGCCCCCACTTCCTAAAGCGAAGGAAGGTCTTGATCGGATTCATGAAGTACAAAAAGCTCATTTAGCTTTTTTAGCCGGAAGATTAGATGCCTCGACTCACTCTGTATTTCCAGATCGAGAACGGAGAGAACTTTTTAAACTTCAGCAAGAACTAGAAAGGCATCAATGCACTGCTTCATTATCCCGACTTTGCTGCTGGCTTCCTGCAGCTGGAAGAAGCGCCCTCCCAACAGATGAAGAAATGGAGCGCTCTCCTTGGATTGAAGCTTGCTGCACATCCCGTGAAGGACGTTGGGCGATGCTTGTTGGTTATATTTTTGGATGCGGCTCAGGTCTTGTGGCTACTTATTTATGTGTGAATTCAACACTAATCGCTACCATGGTAGGGGGGATTTTATCAGGTTTTGCGAATTGTGGCGGTACCTATTTCACCCTCGTTGACTCTGCAAAGAGGATGAAAGCTTTAGACCGCAAACAAGACCTCCATGAAGTTTTTCATCGCTTTTTCAATGAGCTCGCACTCTATCTTTTAGAGGAACATGAATCAGCGATTGCTAGGCCCACTTATGTGCCAGGAACCCCAACGCCCGTAACGCATATCGTTGAAGAAATCCTTACGAACGAAGATCATATTCATGCGTCATTGTATGAGTTTTTTTCAGAAGCAGAGGAAAGAGAGTATAATCAGGGCTCGATCTTTGATCAGCTCTTTCAAGTTTGTCGCTACATCAGATGGAATAACCCCGAGCAACTGACAGAGCTGATTCTACGCAATCATCTTAAAACGCTTCGAAGCGTTGACCGAAGAGAGCTTGGCGAAGCCAAGGAAACGATTTCTAGGTTGGAAAGAGAAAACAGAGAGCTGAATATAAGGCAAGAGCGCTTAGAAGGTATGGTTGGTAGGCTTGAGACGAGGCTTATCGCTTTAGAATCAAGAGCTACAATTAGTGATGAAGCTGCCGCTATCGATGAAAAGAGATTACTAGAAACTTGGCCACCCTTGGCAGCACGATCTGACAGTGCTGGTGTGGTGCATCGTGTAGCGAGTCGCTCGGTGTTAGGATTAGGAGGCTCTCCTATTCCTCGATTACCTCCTCCTCCAATAAGCAGTGGAAGAAGGATGATACCAGCAGCAACTGCTGCGGTGGCTGCGTCAGTAGATGATGAATAGAAAGTAAATTATTGTCGTGAGACAATCAGAACAAGGAAGATTATGGATTTATTATCAGCATGTTGGAATCGTTTCACGGGAGTTTTCACACCACCCGCGGAGCCTGAAAAAATTGCGCCAGCGGTCGGTTTTCTTCCAGTAGGCGTTGATGAGAGTACCGCGGAGAGAACTTATTCAGCTTATATTGCCTATCTCAAAAGCGATGACTTTACAGCTCTGACTCACACGCCTTTTCCTCCAAGGGAAACAAAAGAACTAAGAGCCCTTGATCGAACCCTAGAGCAAAGCTCTTGCTGCAAAACAGCTTCAAGAGTTTGCTGCTTTCATACAAGAATTGCCGCAGCGGGGGAAGGTAGAGAAACCCATATTTCTCCATGGCTTGAGCCTTGTTCCACCACTCATAAAGCCCGTCTTGCTATGTGCTTTGGGTTTACTCTCGGTTGCTTATCTGGGCAAGTTGCTCTTATTTTTACCACTCCTACTTTAGCTGTAAGTATTGTTTCTGGGGTCGTTGCAGGTGTTGCCAACTGCTCAGGAACCTACCTAACTCTTGTTGATTCGTATAAAAAAATGGAAGCTATCGCTTGCAAAAAGAAGCTCCATGGAGCCTGCAGACATTTTTTCAATAGCTTAGCTGTGTATCTAATCGCACAAGATCAAATAGAAAAAGGTGTAGCTTCCTACCGATCTTCCGATTTGACACGAACTTTTACTGTCGCTAGAGAGCTAATCGCAAAAAAAGCAGAGATCTTGGGCGCCTTTGCAGAATTTTACTCAAGAGAAGAAGAAGCGAGGTATAATCAAGGTGGGGTCTTTGACCAGTTTTTTCAGGCTTGTGAATTTATCGTTGATCGCACTGATGGAGCCCTAGATAAAATCACCGATACAACACTGCGAAGTAGTGTACTCGCTTTAATTCAAAAAAGAGAACTAACAGAAACACGCCGCTCTCTTATTGAATTACAAGCAAGAATCGAAGCTCAAGAAAAACTTATGGCAACTTACGCATCCCAACTCCGGGATTTGAGAAGACCTAGTGATCGAGCTGGTGCTGAATCTTATGTTGACATGAGAGAAATTGTCGGTCCAAGTAGGCCCAGATCTCCTATCAGGGCTTGGTCTCTCCCTCCTATGCCTGGTGGAATTAGCGATGAAGAATCCGTGACTGATGCGATGATGAGAGAAGTTGAGGAAATGCAGGGTGATGATGGAGTAGGGGAAGCTCCCTTAGAAATGCCCAGGCCCGCTCCTACCGGTGGATTAGGGATGTTAAGAGCCCCCTATATTCAAGATACAAGAGCTGCTCCATCAACCGCTACCGCTGTCACACATAGAGGGGCAGGAGCGCCTTTACCTCCTTATGAGCCTCGCATTTTAGGTGCGAGGGGAGTATTAGGAAGCCTTGCTAGAGGGCATACTACAGCCATCCGGCCAGGAACGGCGGCGTTTGGAGCTGTAAGAGGAGCTGTACCGATTACGCCTCCAAGCCGAGTCTTAAGAACGGTTGCTCGTTCACCTGCAACTGGCACCAATTCAACTAGAAGTGCCCCTGTTCCACCTCCACCTGTCCCTCCAAGAGAAGGTCCTTCATCGTCTCCTATGGGAAGCTTTGAAGTGAATATTGAGACCAGCGAATAATAATCCTGTGGCTTTTTGATGAAAAGCTTGCAAGCTATTAGCTAACCTAGAAAAATAAAGGCCTTAATATCAAAGGCCTTTTTTATTTATGCCCCTTCTTCAAGATTTTAGAGTTGTTCGACCTCCATTTACTTTATCTCAAAAAGCGTTGCATGAATGGATTTATGCTGCCCATCAAAGAAATAACCCAGGCCCCTCTTTTGAAGAAAATTTTCTAAAGATTACAAAAGGAATTTCTGCCATTGAAGAAAGAGGAACAGTCATAGAGGATTGTCTTTCTTATGACTTTGATTCCATGAAAATGTTCCCGACAAATTTGCTCCCACAGGGGATTAATGTGGATGAAAGACTGCGTCACTATGATCAGTTTGCAGGTAAGTTTTTTGAAGAAATTTATGAGGAAAGAGCGCTACCAGATCATTTGATTCATGTCACTTGCACAGGATATTTAGCTCCAAGTCCCGCGCAAAAGCTGATCGCTGCTAAAAAAGCTTATAGAACTCAAGTGACCCATGCCTACCATATGGGGTGCTATGGCTCTCTACCTGCACTGTCTATCGGTTCAGGTTTTTTAGCTGCCCATCCCACACGATCGATCGATATTGTTCACACAGAACTTTGTACACTCCATTTCGATCCTTCTCGTTTTGACTTAGAGCAGCTTGTGATCCATTCTTTATTTGCAGATGGTTGTATTGGATATCGGATGGGACAAAATCCTCCTGGGCTCAAACTCTTGGCTCTTCATGAAGAACTTATCCCCGATAGTTTAGAAAGTATGCTATGGAATCCTTCCACGCACGGGATGAAAATGAGACTCCATAAAGATGTTCCTGTCAAAATAGGAAGACATATCGAAAAAGTAATTGATCATCTTCTTGCTAAGGTTAATCTGTCTAAAAATGAGATAAATGGAGGCAGTTATTTTGCGATCCATCCCGGAGGGCCTAAGATCATCGATATGATCGCAAAACTCCTTTGTTTAGAAGAAAGACAAATTACCCACAGTAGAGAGATTCTAAGGAGTATGGGCAATATGTCCTCGGCCACCCTTCCCCATATTTGGGATCGCATTTTAAAAGATGACTCTATACCTCATGGCGCTTATATTGTAAGCATGGCTTTTGGACCAGGGCTCACTGCAGCAACGGCTTTATTGCAAAAGGTGCTCGCATGATCTATTTATTTTTTGTTCCTTTTATTCTGCAGGCGATTTTGATATTTTGTGATGAGGTCTTTTTTCATCTAAAACGAGATTTGCCCCGTTTTGAGAGAATAGGGCATCCTCTAGATACATCAACGGTATTGGTCTGTTTTGCGTTTGCCCTGGTGGTTCCTTATTCCATTCTTGCGTTGAAAGTGTTTATTGGGATGAGTTTATTTTCTGCCATTTTTGTGACTAAAGATGAGTTTGTCCACAAAGAGCATTGTCCCTGGAAAGAGCAATGGCTCCATGCCTGCCTTTTCCTCAATCATCCTCTACTCCTTGGATCTCTAATTACACTTTGGATGGGCTCAAAGGGACAGATCAACCTTTTTAAAGGATATGAAACTTTTATTAGTTCCTTCCTTGTAAGCCAGATCGTTTTTGTAACAGTTTTTTTTCTATACCAAGTTATTTATTGGAATTTTTTATGCAAAAAAAAGAGTTAATTAATAATGGTTTTTACGATGAACTTAAGGATGATTGGTATTCAAGGGAAGATCATCCTATCGCTCTTCTTCGCCAAGAAAATCAAACGAGAAATCCTTGGATTTCTAAAGTATTAGAAAAAAAATTTCCAGGTAAGAGACTTCAAATATTAGATGTCGGGTGTGGGGGAGGCCTATTAGCTAACCACTTAGCTCTCCATCATGAGGTGATAGGAATAGATCTTTCTGAAAAAAGTCTAGAGATTGCTCGCCATTTCGATACAACTAAATCTGTGAAATATATTCAAGCTAGTGCGATGGCGCTTCCTTTTCCTGAAGAATCTTTTGATGTTGTGATTGCTATGGATTTACTCGAACATGTTGAGAATCCTCAGCATGTCGTAGAAGAAGCCTCAAGGGTGTTAAAAAAGGGAGGACTTTTCTTTTTTCATACCTTCAACCGTAATTTTCTTTCTTATGCTTTGATCATCAAAGGAGTCGACTGGTTTGTTCCTAATGCCCCTAAAAATATGCATATCTATGATATGTTCATCAAACCTCATGAACTTGAAAATTACATGAAAGATTCTTCTTTGATCGTTCAAGAGATCAAGGGTCTCGTTCCTAAGATTTTTTCAAAAGGTTTAGTAAAGCTTCTTTTCAAACGAAAAATTGACCATTCCTTTCAGTTTAACTTTTCTCACAGCCTCCTTACTGGATATGTGGGATTCAGTGAGAAAATATATTAGAGGAAGTCATTTGCCCAAGCAAATAGACCAAACCCAATAATCAGCAGGCCTGCAATCCGATTGAGTTTTTTTAATGTTTCAACGGTGATTTTTCGGTGAAAATAGGTTAGGGTTTGGGCTAAAAATGTCCACCATCCCATAGCTCCAATAAAGACTCCTATTGTCAGAAGGAATGCATTGGAGAATTGTCCATGAGTATCGGCAAGATCAAGGCCCGCAAAGATAGCTAAATAAGAAACAAGGGTCATCGGATTGACGAGATTGAGTAAATAGGTAGAGGTGATGTCTCTCCAAGGAGACCCTTTCTTAGCTCCGTTTTTCATCGATAAGTGTCGAGAAAGAAATATCTTAATTCCTAGGTAAATTAAGAAGGCGCCTCCAAAGAGACGGAGCCAAAAACCTATTTTCAGAATAAAATTTGAAATAAAAGTAAGACCAAAGGCGACAACACTGGCATAGGTCGTTGCAGCCGATGCAGCTCCAAGTCCCGAGCAAAGACCAGAAACTAGACCTTGATGCAAGGTGCGATTGATACAAAGTACCCCAATCGGACCAATCGGCGCGGCAATCGAAAACCCCACAATCATTCCCTTTATCAGGAACCCATAGTCCATATCAGCTACCTTAAGTGATGAAATATCTATATCCTATCTATTCCTTTTTCAACAATTTTCAAACAAAAATTGCGAACAATCATAGAATACATATGATTCAAAAAAAATATCGGAGAGCCCTATGAATATTATCATACGAAAATCGAATCAAAGAGGGCTTACAAAAACTAGTTGGCTTGAAAGCTATCACTCCTTTAGTTTTGGGGAATATTTTGATCCCGAGTTTAATCAATTTGGTGTGCTGAGAGTCCTCAATGAAGATTTTATTGGGCCTCAAAAAGGATTTCATGCTCATGGCCACAAAGATATTGAAATCATCTCATATGTCATCGAAGGATCTTTATCTCATCATGACAACATGGGATACAAAAAGACCCTAATCCCTGGAGATATTCAATATATATCAGCTGGAAAGGGGATACTGCATAGTGAAATGAACACGGATAAAGAGAATAAAAGTCACTTTATCCAAATCTGGGTGACCCCACAAGAAAAAGGGCTGAACCCTCACTATCATTATCGACATATAGGGACAGAGGAGGGGCAAAAGGAGCCTATGCTCCTTTTTTCCCCAGATGGAAAAATGGGTTCGATCCCTATTCATCAAAATATTGAGATCTCTATTTTACGGCTAGCCCCCAAAGAGAGGTATTCGTTTGCTCAACCGATCTACAAAATGTGTTGGATTCAAGTCGTTCAAGGATCATTAACGGTTCAAGAGGAAAATCTCGAAATGGGTGATGGGATTGGCCTCAAAGGCCATGGGGAAATTTCGCTCCTATCTGATCAGAAGAGCGAGGTTTGGATTTTCTCCATGCGCCATGAAATGGAATTTTAAGCCAAATTTTGTATGGGAGCATCACAGACCACTTTTTCTCCTTCGAAGTGGGCAACCATGACCGCGCACGATGTGTCGCTAAACACGTTTGTTGTTGTGCGGCACATATCTAAAATACGATCAAGAGGGAGAATGAGGGAGAGCCCTTCAGCTGGAAGGCCCATCGCATTTAAGATCACCATGATGGCCACTAAACTTCCTGATGGAAGACCTGCGATCCCCATGGAAGTGAGGAGACATAAAATAGCGAGGATGATTTGATGGCCGATGCTCATGTCGACCCCAAAGGCTTGCGCTATAAATAAAGCAGCTACAAACTCATAAAGAGCAGACCCTGCCATGTTCATCGATGTCCCTAGAGGGACAACAAATCCACAAATGTGGCTTGATACTCCAGCTCTTTTCTCTACACATTCCATTGTCACAGGAAGCGTTGCTGCAGATGAGCTTGTAGAAAAAGCAGTTAAAAGAGCAGGAGATACAGCTCTTAGATAGTTTGAAGGACGAAGTCCTAAAAGTTTCATCGCTACGAGCAAGACGACCCAGAAAAGGGAGAGGCCTAGCATTACGGTCATAAAGAAAAATAGAAGAGCATTGATCGTTTGGAAGCCTTGGGCTGCGATCACTTTTGTTACAAGGCAAAAGACACCAAGTGGCATCGCTTTCATAATAAGCTGCGTCATTTTCATCAAAACCTTAGAGAGCCCACTCCAAAAGTTCACAAGGACCTCTTTTGCCTTCCCTTCTAAGTTCATTAAAGTAATTCCAAAAAGCAAGCTGAAGAAAATCAATCCTAGCATATTACCATGAGAAGCAGCTTCAAAGATATTGGCAGGGATGATTTTTGAAGTGAGCTGGCTCACTATGTCCATAGCAGAAGGGATTTTCCCAACAGAAGGTGTTGCTGCTTGCAAAGTAGAGGCTAATGATTGTTTATAGTGATAACCTGGGCCGATGAGGTTTACAGCGAAAACTCCTAGCAAAATCGCTAGGCTCACGGTCACCACATAGAGTGTGAAAGTTTTTATGCCGAGTCTACCAAAGGATTTTCCTCCTTGCATTTGGCCTAGACCATTGATGATCGAGGAAACTATCAGGGGAACGACTAGCATGCTAAGGGCGTTTAGAAAGAGCTGGCCACCGAGTTCAAGTGCTGAATAAAGGCGGATTCCGAAAAAAGTTGTCTCGGGGGAAATAATAGAGCCGACAGCAAGGCCTAGCGCTATGGCCCAAAGGACTCTAAAAAGCATAACATTTTTTTTCACAACATACTCCGTGAAGAACTCTTAGATCTTAAACCATCAGAGAATTAATTCCAAATCGGAGATTCCTTTAGATTTTCAGTCCAAAATAAGAATGAATTTGATCATGGTTCTCCTCAGGCTCAAGGTGTGTGACAATCTCTACAGATTGAGCTAAAGTTTTTTTGATGATCGATTCTATGTGGGAAGCTTTTTCATGAGCTTCTTTTAAAGAAATTTCTTCTGGAAAAAGAAGATGAAATTCTACATGAACTCCGTCACCCATCAGACGATGGCGCAAGTGATGGAAACGAAGGTTGAGGTCACATGTTTCTCTACTTAGGATTTCATACAGCTCTTTATGGACACTTGGATCTGATTCATCCATGAGTCCGGCGATCGATTTTTTGAGAAGCTTAAGTCCTGTGACAAGAATATTGACCCCGGTAAAAAAAGCGACAATAGGGTCAAGCCAGGCAATTCCTGTGAGCTTCACGAGTGCGAGTGTTAAAATGGCACTAAAACTTGTCCACGAGTCTGTTAAAATGTGTTTCCCATTCGCTTCAAGGATTAAAGATTTTCCTTTTTTCCCCACGCCAATCAGAAAGGCGCCGAGCAAGAGGTTAATCACAGTAGCAGCGCCGACCGCAAACACCCCCTCTTCGAAGTGCGCTATTTCAATGCCAAATAAAAGTTTTTTTACAACTTCATAAAAAATGAATATTGCTGCAAAAAGGATCATCGCGCCTTCAAAACCTGCAGAGAAAAAACAAATTTTTTGATGTCCGTAAAGATGGTTCTCATCGGCAGGTTTTAAGCTTATCCATAAGCTGAACGCTGCAAAGCCAACAGCAAAGATGTGAACGACAGATTCAGCTGCATCAGATAATACAGCGATAGAGTGTGTCATGAAATAGGCATACATCTTAAGGATAAGCATAAATAGTCCTACCACAAAGGAGAGGACCATCGCACTTTTCATTAGATTTGCATGAAGTCTAGACGCAGAGCTCATAAAATTTCTTTTCATTTTTATTAACTATTGTACTCAATTCCCTAATTTTCTTGGGAGAATTCAGACCGAGAGCCTAGAGGTTATTTCCAGCGAGGTGACTTGAGATGCGCTAAGAAATGGACGATATTCTGTTTTGAGCAACTCATCGGCTAGTTGAGGTATGTGAGAATAAGATTCAATGATTTTACCGAGAAAAATCCTTTTTTCGGCTGGGGTAAACCCGGGCCACAGAATGAGGGCCCGAAAAGTATGAAAATAAGTATTGGTAAAACCATCTTTTATAAGGGCTATCAGGGCCTCAGATACAGTCATTATCATGTCAGCGCTGCTATCAAAATATTCGTAGCACATTAAGATCAGACTTAGTTTAGCGAATTGATCATCCATAGCTAAATAGAGGAAGGAATTTCTACGTACCTTCGCTACAACATGTTTAATGAGATCAGATCTCAAATACCATGCAAACAATTCTTGCATTCCATCTTCGAGACCTATTACGACTTCAAATCCATAATTGTATGCATAGAGTTGCTCATCGGAAGAGAGAGATCTTATTTTTTTTTCATAGTGTTGCACGAGCCCTAGATCACCAGAGCCGCAGGCTAAACAAAAAGCGATGGAGAGTTTATCACCCGTGCATTGACTCATATAGAAAAAAAGACGTTTTGCGACCAAAGCAAGAGAATCTTTTGCATGAATTATACGATAAAGTTCTAAATATTGGGGGTGTAAGGAATCTAGACTTTCTAAAAACCGATGAGCCCCTCTTACTAAATTCATGTGGTGCGCAAGTTTTTCAAAAACTTTTGGAGAAGACAAGCTTCTAAAAACAGGTCCCAGCGTTTTTTCCGCATCTATTTGCTCTAAAAGATTTTTCACAACTTCATTCCAACGAGATTTATTTTGGAGAACTCGGTCAATTTGAGCCGCTTGATGAGGATAATGTGACTCATCCATAGGCGATTTTTTATCATAATAGAAAGATCTTACCTCGGGGAAATGGGGGGCGATGAGATCATTGAAAGCGTTATGTGAAGCCACCTTATGAGGGAGAACCTCTCTATGCACGACTTGTAAGCAAGATAGGGCATCGATGAAAGAATCATCACCTGTGACTCCCACGGGGAAAGATGTAGTTGCCAAAAGAAACTGCTCAAAGAGATCGTGAGGTAAAGTGTCAAAACAAAGTAGGGTTAAATAGCGACCTCCAGCTCCATGCTGAAAAGTCGTTTTCCCATATTTCAAGCAAATGGTTTCGATTCCAAGATGTTCCCTTAATCCTTCAAACGAACTCAAAGAGATGCTTCTCGTATTTCCAACTAAAACGATACTCAATTTGGTTTTCCCTTGAATATGGAATGCTAAATAAGCGATTAGCTTTGTAAAATGGATATGAGTTTGTTCGCTAGCTGCATAACTAAAAGTGTAAAATCCTTTTTCTAAGGAAGTCAAAGAGTCTTTTAGTTCAAGAGGGATCATTTCAATAAGGCGCTGATGATGGTCAAGAGTCGAATCAAGAGCCTCAGCTAAAAGTCTTGAATTAATGAACACACCTAGATGGGAAGGGGAAAATCCCAAACAAGGATAGACACCTTCCATTTCGCCGAGAGTAACAAAGGGGACCCTTGGAGGTAATACTCTCCGGAGAGCTAAGCTCATTTCTCCATCTTGATAGGGGATTTGAATGACGACACCTGGATTAAATATCCGAGCCTGTCCCAATATTGCCTCATATGTTTCAGGTTTTTCATAGTCCCAACAAAAATCAGATGAACGTAAATTCGAGGAAATCACCCTATGTCGAGTGAATAAACTATATACTTTTGCAAGAATGATAACGGTAGCGGTAGGATAAATTTTTTCAATAAGTTTTCTAAGCTTTTGCGCCGTAAAAAATTCTCCACACCCCCCCCGATTAGGAACAAGAATAAGGGTTCTATGACAAGGATTTGTGATTTCCATAAAAGATTTCTAAAAAATTCGGGAAGATTTTAAGAAAAAAACAAAGATAATCGCAAATAAAATCATTTAGACATTTTTAAAAATTTCTTTATACATATGTTGTTTAAAAAACTACTTTTAGACTTCTTCACAAACAATATTTCTTGTTTAGTGTTTTTTCTCTCGATTTTTCATGGGGAAAATTGGTTGCTATATTTTAGGGGATTTCTTAACAAGGGAAATAGGGTATACCCTTGCTTTAAACATGCGATATCAAAAAAGAAATCGATCACTTCTTCTAAGTTTCTTCCTGATTTTATCAGGATGTCTTTCTCTTTCTGAAAGAGAGCAAAGGGAACACATCATCTCGCCAAGTCCAATCACCAATACAAGACAAGAAGCATTAGATTCAGGATTTTTCACAGAAGGAAACTGGCCTGAAAAAAAATGGTGGGAAAGTTTTGAAGAAATTACTTTAAATGCTCTAATGGAAGAGGCTCTTCTTTCAAATCCTACACTCCAAGCCGTTCATGAAAGAATAGAATCTGCTAAACAATCCGCTATTGTCGTTCGCTCTAAGCTATTTCCTCTCATTTTTTTTAACGCTGAAGATAACTGGAATTATTTAAGCCAACATGGACTTTATCGGACCTTAAATCCTAATATTCCACTCAATGCTAACTTAATTGATTTGACCCTCTCCTTCACTTACGAATTTGATTTTTGGAGTAAAAACAGAAACCTTTTTCAAGCAGCTCTTGGAAAAGTAAAAACGCAGGAAGCAGAAGAAGCTCAAACAAAACTTGTTGTTACTACCGCGCTCGCTCAAGCTTATTATGCTCTTACAACGAATCTCACCCGTAAAAAACTCTATGAGGAATTAGTTATACTGCGTAGAGCTGTGAGCAGCCTGCAAAATCTTTTGCAGCTGAATGCTCTTCGTTCTCGGTTAGAACCTTTGCTATCAGAAGAAGAGGAATTTCAAGCTGAAAAACTTTTACTGAGTGTTAATGAAGAAATTGCTGCAAACAAACATCTGATTAACATGCTCAGAGGAAAAGGTCCTGATGAGCCTCTTGATGTAGAAAATACTTTGCCTGATTTTCCAGTGACCCTTTCACTTCCAAATGAAATTTCGATCAATTTACTTTCAAGACGACCTGATCTGATGGCTCAAATTTGGAAATTGCAAACGTTTGCCCATGAAGTGGGCGCTGCGAAAGCTGATTTCCTGCCAAATATCAACCTTGTAGGATCAGGGGGGATTGAAACTGTCCTTGCATCTTTTTTGTTTAGCCCTTCTTCATTGACTGCAAATGTTCACCCTGCCATCAACTTACCGATTTTTACTGCGGGGGCGATTAAGGCGAATGTGCGGGAAAAAAAGGCCTTTTTTGACCAAGCGGTGTATGAATACAACCAGCTCATTCTTCAAAGCGCACAAGAAGTCACTGATTACATCGTTTTAATCGAATCAGTTTTTGCCCAGAAAAAAAAGCAAGAAAAAATCGTAAAAGATGCTACTGAGAGATTTGAAATTACATTCTTAAGATATCTCAAGGGACTTGGTGGATATTTAGAAAACTATGCCTATCAAATCCAAGTCGTTGAGAAGAAACTTGAAGATTTACAGCTAACTTACATGCAGTATCTTTCAGCAATAAAGCTCATTAAAGCTCTAGGAGGGGGGTATTCTTCAACTTTGCCTCTTGATTTAGAAAAACCTTTGAAACCTAAGGAAAAAGTCTCATGGTAAACCCAACAACTTCCTCTTCAAAGAAGAAAATCGTGATCTATTTTTGGTCATCAGTGGCCTTTATAGGACTCATTGCTGTTTTGTTGTGGTTTGGATGGATTCGTTATATAGCTTATACAAATGATGCCTATGTAGAAGGAAACCAGGTCTATGTCACTCCTTTAAGGCCAGGATTTATTACTGCGATTCATACTGATGATACCTTCCTCGTAAAAAAAGGGCAGCTCATTGTTGAAATGGATGAGAGTGATGCAACCATTGCCCTAGACCATGCGAAAGAAAAACTTGCTCAAACAACAAGACACGTTTGTCAACTCTTTCATCAAGTATTTGCCTATCAGGCTGACATTCAAATAAAAAAAGCAGAATTTATCAAAACATCTCAAGACTATGAACACCGCATTGGTGTCATTGATGCTGGAGGTGTTTCTTTAGAGGATCTCGAACATGCGACAGCAGCGCTCAGAGCGAGCTATTATTCTCTTCAAATGACCAAAGTCCTCTTTAAACAATCTCTTTCCGTAGTTCAAGGAACCTCTATTCGTAATCATCCCCTGGTTCTTTCTGCTGCAGATGAACTCAGAGAAGCATGGCTACAACATTATCGCTGTAAAATTTATGCTCCTGTAGAAGGTCTTGTGGCCCAAAGGAAAATCCAAGTGGGGATGTGGGTTCCTGCAGGTCAGCCTCTAATGAGTGTGATTCCTCTGGATCAGATTTGGGTGAATGCAAACTTCAAAGAGACACAGCTTCGATATATGAGAATTGGTCAAAGAGTCAAAGTTACATCTGATCTGTATGGAGATGGAGTAGTGTTCCATGGAAAAGTTGTAGGTCTTCCAGGTGGGGCAGGAAATGCGTTTTCTTTATTGCCACCTCAAAATCTTTCAGGAAACTGGATTAAAATTGTTCAAAGATTGCCTGTAAGAGTCTCTTTAGATCCTAAAGAAATGCAAAGATATCCTCTTCGAGTAGGCCTTTCCATGGAAGCCACTGTCGATCTTAAAGACCAAGATGGTCTGTTGGTCCCTACATCGTCCGAGGGGTCTCCTCTTTATGAAACTCCCATATTTAGGATCGAAGAAAGAGGCGATGAGGCTTTTATCGAAAATATTATCACAGCCAACATGGATGAGACGCTTCAATATTATCTTCTGAATCCTCTACAAATGGTGATGGAAGAATAGTTAATGGAAAAGAAACCCTGGCCTATTTTCTTTTTTTTATTTTTCTCTCTCTTTTTTGCGATCGGTTATTTTACTTTCACCCTCATGGCATCTCCTTATATTGTCAGTGAGCTTGGAGGAAGCAACGATATTGCCACTTACACTGTGACATTTTACTGTATGGGAAACACGTGGGGAATCCCTTTAGGGCATCATCTATGTGCTCGCCTTGGGACAGTCAGAGTATTAATCTGTTGCCTTTTGGGACTCTCGTTATTATCTTTTTTTTCTATCATGGTAACGACTTATCCACTTTTTTTAACTCTTCGATTTGCTCAAGGTGCCGTGGCAGGACCCCTCTATTTCGTTGTTTCCTCCTTGCTTTCATTCTGTGCAAGAGAGGAAAAACGAGCAACAGTCGTCACAATGATTGCCACAATGTTTACAGTAGTTCCTGTACTTGCGGCTTCTTGGGGAGGATGGATCGCTTATGATTATAATTGGCGCTTCATTTTCATCATCAATATCCCGATCCTCTTATTTCTCATCATTGGGATTTGGTCTTTCATGAAATCTCTAGTTGTTCCCTGTAAAAAGGAGCCCTTTAATTTCGTTAGCTATGTTTTCTTTGCGATAGGAATAGCTTCCATAGGATCTGTTTTCCTTCTGGGCCAAGAGATGGACTGGTTTAGGTCAAATCTTATAATTACTTTGACCATACTAGGTGTTGTTTGTTTTAGTTTTTTTGTTATTTGGGATTTATTCCAAGAGCACCCTCTTTTCGAACTTCGATTATTGAAAAATATTCCTTTTTTGTTCGCTCTGATCAATTTGGCAGGGCTCTTTTCTGCCTATTTTGGAATGATTTTGCTTCTAAGTCTTTGGCTTAACCTTTATGTCAATTATACTCCGATTTGGATTGGGGTCTTAGTCGGAACTATGTCTCTCGCAGGCTTTGTTCCTTACTTTTTGATTAAAGGGCGTTTTGGAAGAAGTGATACTAGGATTCCTCTTCTCATAGCCATTTTGCTTTTTGGTTTTTCATGCTACTATACGACGTTTTTTAGTGAATTCGTCGATTTTAAACGAATCGCTTTTTCAAGAATTATTGCAGGGTTCGGCCTTGTGTTTTTTCTTCCTCCCATCTTTCGTTTATGCTTCCACAGTTTTGAAGAAGAAAAATTCCCAAAAGTACTAGTCTTATTTCAAGTAGTAAGGGCATTTTTTAGCGGGCTTGGCGCTTCTGTTTATACAACATTATGGCTTCGGCGGACTGTTTTTTTTCATGAAAGAATGGGGGAGCAGCTCACCCCTTTTTCAACACTCACAGATGGATATTTCGAAAAAGCGGACGATTTTGGGCTTAAAGGATTAATAGCAGATGCAGAGCTTAATAAAATACTCGAGCGGAGCGCTGTAGCCCTTGGACTTGATGATACGTTTTATGCAATGGCCATCGCCCTTTTTTCTCTTCTTGTCCTTCTTATTGCAACTCTAAGCCTTCCTAAAAAAGGGTTTAGGCCGGAGCTGAGCCGGACTCAGGAATAGAGGGAAGGGAACGAACCCCTCTTGCTGCCTTGGCTGCTGTAGATCTCATCGCAGCAGGCTGCGGTACAGCTACAGCTAATATAGGCATAAACGCAAATCCTTTTTTGCGAAGCTCTGGCTTACTTCTAAGTCTATCTGCAAGTAATTGATTAAAGTAGTTGATGTGAGTTTGTGGATTCATGCCTACTTTAAAAGGAATCGAGCGCAAAATCTGCCTGATTTCATTAATATGAAGAGCCTCATGTACTCCAGAAGAAGCAAGAAAAACAACATCCCCAGGAAGAACTCGAGTTGCAGTAACTAGAGGTCGATCATCGATCCTAAAAATGGGCTCGAGCTTTTTTGAAAGACCAGCTCTTTTTCCTCTAAATCCAACCCCTCTTGATACTTCGGCTACGGGCTCTGCGGCAGGCACTTTTCTGCGTGGCATGTGAATGAGTTTTGCAATCAGTCTTGAAGATTCAGCAGCTTCTGAGTGGTCCTCAGGATCAATTTCTGGAAAAGTTGCGGCGCTAGCGTCTCTTTGAGCAGGAGCTACAATCGATGCAAGACCCTCTCTTGCTGCATCAAAACGAGCTTTTTCTGAAGGGTCTGAAGAGTCTCTTGTGATAGAAAGGGGCAGGGCCCTTTGATCTCTCAGTTGGAATAGGGTGCTCTCACATCGACCTAGTGTTCCAGTATAAACCATCCCTTCTATGCTATTTAAATAGGAAAGAGTGATTTCGATTCCTTCTTTATCTTTAACCGATTTTGTGGAAAGAATCATCCGATTGAGGTCTCGTAGAGTAAGGTGAAGCGCTTCATAAGCATTTCCGTTACGCTGCTGTAATCTCTTAGCAAAATCTTGCTCTAAAAATTTAGGAATTTTTCCTGCGATCGATATGGGAATGTTTCCTTCAATGACGATACCTAATACCCCTTGAGGCGCTTTCACAGCGCAAGCTCTACTGTAACCAGAGGGATCTGTCCCTTGAAAATGAGGAGCGATTGAAAAACGAATAGGGCGATGATCGGGGCAACGCTCTCTAACAGCGATGTCCTCTTCAGTTAAGAAAGTACCGCCAGGAGTTGGCTCATAAGTTCTGGATCGTTTTTCTATTACTCCAGCCATAAGTCCTTTGTGCATGAGGGCTCTAGCTTCTGCAGGAGGTCTAGGTCTTAGTGGAGGAAAATGAAATGACCTTGTAGGAGGTAGAGTTCTCTCCGTCGCTTTAGGCTCAGCAGGAAGAGGAGAAGAAGTGGTTGCTACATCTGTGAGCTGGTGGGAATGAGGGGCTTTTGAGGCTTCACTTTGAGGCAATGATCCATCAATAAGTCTAACATGAGGCTGCGGAAATTCAGCAGGGGCTTCAGGGGTAAGGTATTTGCTTTGGGCGGAGGCAATGTATGAATGGGAAATCTCTTCTGTTTCATCAAATCGAACCGCGACGCGGTGACTTCTTGCCTCAGGTTTTTTTACTTCTGAAGTTATATGATCTATTTTTTTTCCTAAAAGGGGATCCTCAGGAGATGAAGAAATCAATGAGATCGCTTTCATGATCGATTTTTGTGCTACCATTCGAATTATATCAATAAGCCCAAAAAGACCACCTAAAATAGGAGTTATTTCAGCGACTCCGACAACAATATGAAAGACCTTTGAGAGAAGGTTATCAGCTTTGTTTGCCGCTGCAAAATGCTCTTTGGCTACCCAGTAGCCGCCGAGAGTCACAATACCAGCTGCTAATGCTGGAAGATTTGAGAAATAGTCTGTTTTATTCATATTATTACTAGTTTTAAATATCTTATAATTATAAAGATTTTAATATTTAATATTAATTAAAATAAACACTATTATGTAATTAAAAGTTGTTAAAAACCATAGAGTTAGGTATATTCACTCTAAGAATATGGGAATAAATTATGGAAAATCATGCCCCTTTTATGAAAAGAGCCATAGCTCTCGGAGCTGAGGCGGCCTTTATCCTCAAAAGCGGAGGCCCATTTGGGGCTGTCATTGTGAAGGATGGCAAAATCATCGCAGAAGGATGGAATCGGGTTATTGAGACGAAAGATCCTACTCGCCATGCTGAGATGGAGGCGATCCGAAAGGCATCGGAGGTTTTGGGCCATTTTAAATTTGACGGCTGCATCCTTTATACAAGCTCAGAGCCCTGTCCTATGTGCTTATCTGCTTGTTACTGGGCAGGCCTATCCAGAATTTATTATGCGTCTGGGGTTGTTGAGGCTTTTAAATTTGGTAATTTTGATGATTCTTTCATTTATGAAGAACTAATAAAAGAGCCTTCGATGAGGTCTATACCCATGGAGCAGATCTTTAAAGATGAATCCTTGCCCATCTGGAAGAAATATCAACAGATGGAAGAAAAAACTCATTACTAAGGATCTTTGACCAAAATTTGGTATACCGCCTCCAAAGAGGGCAAACTAGGACTAAATGTTGTAATTACTCCTTTCGCTGTGTCAAAAAGTTCAGCGTCAAGAGGGTCTCTCAAACAAACCACAACCACTTGTTTGCCATCGCCAAGGAGCTTTTGAATCCAGAAATTCTGGGAGGGAAATTTCCAAGCATTGTAGGTAAAAAAAATTACAACATTTTTTTCTTTGAGTCTCGTCTGATGAGACTCGATAGTGATAGGGGAAGGATTGAGCCCCTCGAAAAAGATCAGCTCTGCTCTATTTAAAGATGAAAAAGAAGATTTGACCATAGTTTGTCTAATCAATTCGGGAGCGATCACAGCGAAGGGTTCTGCTCTTGTTAAATGAAACGAGGATTCTAGTGTTTTTCGAACAGCTAAACGTGCAATTTCTTCTGCGATAGCTTTGCTATCATATTTGATTTCAAAATGAGCTTGCTGAGATTGACGTAATTTTTTTTCTTTTAACAAAATGATCCGATTGACAGATTCATCAAGCCTTTGCAATGAAATTCTTCCCTCTTTAACCGCATCCACCAAGTAGGCATGGATCCGCTTAATATCAGAAGGGGTAAGCTCAAAATATTCCCGATGGGAGGTGAGCTGTTTACCTCCTAATACTAGAACATCACAGCCTGCATTGAAAGCTCTGAGGGCCAACTCTTCAACGTTTTGGCATACCTCTAATAACCCTTCCATAACAAGCGAATCAGACAAAATAAGCCCTTTGAAACCAATTTTTTCTCGCAGGTAGCCCAAAGCTTTTGAAGAAAGAGTAACGCAATTTTCATTATCAAGAGCTTTTACGAGGATATGGGCTGTTACAACAGCATCAGCAAAAGGAGCTAAAACAGAGAAAGGAGCTAGATCTAATCTCTCCAATTCTTCTAGGTTTTTGCGAACTATGGGAAGAGCCTCATGAGAATCAATTTCTACATCTCCATGACCAGGAAAATGTTTTAAAGAAGTGAGGATGCCAGCATCTTCATAGCCAGCTAATACGCTTCGGCCAAAAGCGATGACTCTTTCAGGATCCTTCCCAAAAGAGCGAATACCAATCACAGGATTTCTTGGATTGCTGTTTACATCGACAACAGGAGATAAATTAAAATTAATGCCGACACTTCTCAGTTCGATTCCCATGATTTGGGCTGCTTGCTTTGCTAAATCTATTCGGTTTGTTTCACCGAGGGCTCGATTGCCCGGAAAAATTGTAAAACCATTTTCAAGTCTTGCAACAAGACCCCCTTCTTGATCAGCGGCGATAAAAAGAGGGATTTGTGCTTTAGTGTTAAGCGCCGCTGTTTGTAACTCTTCACTGAGGTGCTTTACTTGGAGAGGATCTGAAAGCTTGTTTGCCCAATTATAATAAATGATCCCTCCCACATGGAGATCATGAATCATCTCCAATGCATCCTCATTCATCGTTTCTCCTTTGAAATGGACCATTAAGATTTGCCCAACTTTTTCTTCTAAGGACAAATCTTGCCCATGGAGTGCTAAATTTGAGAGGATGGTAAAAGCTAATAGAATGTAGGGTTTCATAAAGAAACCCCATATCATAGAATCATTAAATAAATCAATCGATCCCTAGAAAGATCGTAACACTAAAGAATATTTACTTTGTCATGATTAGCGCTGTAGGTTCGCTTTCTGCGATTCCATGGATGGAGGTCGCTACGTTCACCCAGTTATCGTAAACATGATCCAGATCTTCTCTATCTGAAGTGCAACATCCGATCTTAATGAGCATAGCCATAATGCAGACAAAGCTAATCACACTAGAAGCTATCAAAAGCTCAAAAGATCCCTTAGCCACTGCAGCAATCAAAAGCACATCTGCAGCCAGTATAGCAACATTAAAAGCTACACCAGCGAGATTGCCTCGTTTTGCTTCGTGATAAATTTCATGCATTCTAAAGGCTGCATCTGCTGCCCCTGCAACGATCAAGAGAAGAGGGCTGAGGGCAATGATCGCAGCGATCCCAATGACAAGACCTGCAACCTGTGTGACTAAAGCAATTTTACCCCATAAATCTCGATCATTCCATTGCTGGGTTCCTTTGATACCTGAAGCGAGTAAACAAATCCCCCTAGAAGCAAGAGAAGCTGCAATAGCTCCACCTGGCACCATGCTCACAACGCTGCATATGAGACCAGCAAAGAGTAATACTCTTTGGACCAAAATATGAGTTTCAGGGGCTAAGATACAAGAAGGAGGAACTTTAGGAAGTTCACATGAAAGAGTTGGAAAACAACTACCAATAGATCTTTGAGAGGTTATAGCTGCCATAATTTTTTTCCTTTTTTATTTTTTGGTAAATATTTGAGGAAGAGTCAGTGAGCTCATCGCGCTCATTAAACCAATTCCAAGAGTCTCATAGGGTACAAAAGCCCCTTCTCCTCTTTGCCATTTTACAAATTGGATCGTCATAAAAATTGCAATGGCTAGTAAGTTGCAAACAGAAGCGGCTAAAAGAAGTTGCCATGAGCCGCTAGCCAAGGCTCCGATTCCTAGTACATCAATGACGAGAAACGTTGCATGGAATGCGAATGTACCCCAATCTTTTGCATCATAACTTTTTTTCATCTCTATCGCTCGATAGACAACATCCATCACTAATGAAGCGATCATCAATGCAGGAGATAATGCAGCTAAAGCGGCCAGTCCTAGGACGCCACACGCAATTTGAGCTACGATCGAAGCTTTGCCAAGAAGGGTCGTTTCTTTCGGAAGCTGTTGGTAGCCAAATATGAGCTGGGAGAGGCATGAAATTGATCTCATCGTAAGTCCACCCACAAAAGACAAGGGTGGGATGGAGGCTAAGATAATTGAACCGAGTGTAGCGACAAAAAGCCCCAGTTGGACATCTCTATAGGTTTGTTGGGATAGAGGGGGAAGCCGAGGACAAGAAATGGAAGGAAAATGAAAAGTCCAGCGCTGTGGCGTAGGTTGGGCTGTGCTAGTACCTTGTGCCCTTAAGTGAGCAGTCCCAGTTATAGGAGGGGTGCCGCCAGGCGGAGCTCCACCTAGTACGTGGCCTGGGCCCGTAAAAGCAGTTCGGGAAGCCATAATAATCCTTGTTAAATCATCGATAGTTTATTAATAATAAATAATTAATTCAACCATCTAATTAATAAATTATGATTATTAATTTAAAAAATTATTAATTAAAATTTTAAATACTAATTGTCCATAAAAAACAGACGTTTTTTATGGACAAAGAGAAGCTCTCTAAAAGAAGAGAGCGGATGAGCGAATCGCCTCTAATGGGGCATAGAAACGCCCTTTGAGAGGATCACTAGAAAGAACAGGATCGGTTGTGCATATCGCATGGATAATAGCATATGCTACCGTCACTGTCAGCACCACAGAAGATGCTACAACCGTTTGCCACGATCCTGCAGCGATACCTGCTATCATTAAAATGTCTGCGCCAAGTAAACACAGATGAACAAAAGCATGCTGCAATTTTCCTTCAAGGCAGTTTTTCCCTATTTGTGATACACGATGAACAATATCAACAGCTAAGGAAGCAATTAGAAAAATAGGAGATAATAAAGCAATCCCTATGATCCCTAAAGTAGCAGCAGCTACCTGCAGGGTCATTAAAGCAATTGCTTTAAAGCCCTCTTTTGGAGCATCACTTGCTCCTGTAAATATATAGGATAACAGCCCAATTGAGCGACCCGCTAAGGCTGCACCAACGGAAAGAGGCGGAATTGCATACAATATTGAAGAAATTGCAATACCTGCCACAACGAAAACTTGGGCTTTAGTTTGAACATCAGGCACTGTCAATGATGTTATTGCAGTGCTTGCTCCTGAGGAGTGTACTGGTGAGGCCATAATATACTAAGCTCCTTTTTAAGTTGCTCTATATGAGTTTGCATCTCCTGAGCAGAAATGGGCTTAGAAAAAGCGGCCCAAAACATCCTAAAAAGGAAAAAGAGTGTTGAATCATCTCCTAATTTACGAGGAATAAAATGGAAGTGAACATGAGGAACAGTTTGTCCCACATCGGTTCCATTTTTTTGTAAAAGTATATAAGGAGAAGTATCCCAAATTTTTTGAGCGGCACTATTTACTTTTTGGATAAGAAGACCCATTCTCGCCATTTCTTCTTCAGTGAGGTGTTCAAATCGCTCAACATGCCGTTTAGGAATGATCAAACAATGCCCTTCAAAAATAGGTTTGTGGGTATAGAGTCCTAATACTAGATCATCCTCATAAAAAGCTTGTCGATGAATTACAGATGGATCGCAAAAAGCGCAGTATGAAGGTAACATATGATGCGTTGGTTTTATTAACAGGAATGTAACAAAAGCAATAACAGTTGCAATCAAAAGGAACTTCTTCATAATTCATCCAAAAATAAAACGATTCGATTATTTGATTATAGAAAAATAAGGTTTTTCAAAGAAATATAAATAAGCTTTTGACTCAATTTTGACAGCTCTCACGGCTAAAGCCGATGGGATTCCTCATTCACTGAGAACTGCTTTGCAACAAATTATTGTTGCAAAGTCTTCCACTCTCTCCAAAGGCTAACCCCGTCAGCCCGGCGGTTAGAGTATTCTTCGCTGCATTAATATCTCTATCCAGCATATTCTTGGATGAAGGACACTCCCAGATTCTATCTCTCAGCTTTAATCTTTTACTGCTATGCTCACAACAGCTGGATCTTTTAGAAGAGTGGCAAAACGCAAAAGATTTTTATGCCAATCCTCGTTTGCCCCAAGAGCAGAAACCCATGAGATCTCGTCATACTGAGGGGGATTTCGAAAAAATTCGATAAGTTCTTCTGAAGAAGTTACTACAGGGCATGTATTGTATCTGACCATGGCTTCTTTATAAGGTTCATGGCCAATTTGAAAAAAAGAAAGACCAGCTCCTTTAAATAGGGGAGAAATACTCGTCTGATAATAGCAAACATGATCGGCAATCAGTAATAAGTCATCAGTACTCTCTTCTGAGATACGAAAAATAGGTGTATTAGGGTTTTCTAACAGATTTTGACGAGTAAGATCCCACAAGAAGCGATCTCTTGCGGCAGGATTGTTCCTAGTTCCGGGATGTTGCTGCAAAATAAGTAATGTATCATGCAAGTCTAAGGATGATAGGGCTTTTGAAAAATGAGAAAGCATCGCAGGCAGTGCAAGGTTATAATAAACATCATTGTTACCTCCAAAGTAGACAATCACTTTTTTGCATTGAGGATAAACATAATGAGCTTCTAGGTACCTTTGCTTAAGATTTTCATGAATTTTTTCCCTAAGCTCTCTTATAATCTCCTTTTTTTTCATCCAAGTGTAGTAGCCAATTCCATAAAGAGCTTTTCCTTCTAATGAAAAAGGGCATTCTTTAACAAAAGTTTCGTTTGCGAATAGTACTCCTGATGCAGCTTGCATGACTTTTTGAGCGACTTGAGAATAATTGCCCGGAACAAAGCTTTCAGGATTGTCATAATAAGCAAAATGGTTTTTGTGCCCGCTTTCTGAGAGTTTTTCATGAAGAGCAATATGAAAAGAACATCCAACATCTGTAATGATGATCTGCGCATTTTTACAAACAGATAAAACACTGTCCAAATCATGGCTAAAAGGAATTGTGGATATATTGTAGGCATCAAAATAGGGTTTTTGCTGTTCTTCTGTAATGACAGTATAAGAAATTTGATTCTCAGATAGGATCCGTGCAAATTCAGCAAAATGTTGTGCCGCGCTTGTATGACAAACAATGAAACAAAGTGTATGTGAAATTATATTCATAATAAAACTTCTCTATAAAATTTATGTATGATGAGCGCTTTACAATAAAAGAACAATACAAAGAAGTTTTTTAAAAAAAATTAATCAAAATCGCACTCTTTTTTATTAAGGGTGTAATTAAATTTTTTAAAAATTAATAATTAATGATGAATATTTTATATTTTGTTATTTTTATTTCAAAACACGAATGAAAAAAAGTTATTTATGAATTTACATGTTATTACTCCAAGAACCGCCCTTGTGAGTCACATTGAATCTTTAATTGCCATCCCCCTTAATGGGCTATCTGAGAAAGAAGCAAGGAAAAAGCAACTCGATACCATCAGTTATATGGGTCTTTTAAAAATCTTTTCAGATTTTCAAGCAAAGAAAAGAGGGGAAGCTTGTGCTGCTGCAGGCACTTCTATCGAAACAAGATCGCCTGAAGTAATTGAATACGAAAGCTTAAAGGCAAGGGTAGTTCAGTGGCGTGAAACTATGGCAGTAGTCCCTTCAGCTTTGGCAACTGCAGCTGCTACTTCCGCCGTAGCAGCATCAACCCTTGAGTCACGAAGGGACTCATCTTTAATACCAACTACTTTTAGCGCAAAGAGGAGGTATTTAGAAATCTCAAGTGCTTCTATAGAAGAAACTGTAGCTGCGATCAAGAGAGATCTCGGCGCAAGTGGAACTTGTATCTCTCTGATCGCACTCCGCCTCAATAATCTTAGATTAACGGTTAAAGGAACGAGTAAGGAGTCTTTGATGCTTCCCTCCATGGAACTTTTTAGAGGGGTAATGCGAGCTTATGCACTTGGATCTCCAACACTGCAAGATAAGATGATTGATTTATTTGATTACATCATAAAGCTATTTCCAACTGCTGCAGATCAATTAAATCCTTATTATGCACCTTTCTTTTGGGGACAGTATGCTAGTCATAAAGGCAGTGTCTCTTTGTTTTTTAATCCAGTTCATTTGGCTTTCGCTAGCGTCGTAGAACGAGATATGGTGGAAGATAGGACTGCCTCATCTATTACTGATACGATGAGCGTTTCTTACTTAGAGCAATGCTACAAAGTAGGAACTTTATCTGCTTGGCATCTCGCCTCTTGTGCTTTTGCCTTTAGTCATAGTATTTCAGGATTTGTCATTCCTGAAATACGAGAAAGCTGCGATGTAATGACCTTAGAAGAAGTAAGAAGATTTGAAACAGAGTATAACCAAGAGAAGAGAGCGGTTATAGATGGCTTAGCAAGAAGCCCTGTTTATGCTAAAATTCATGAAAAATATCGCTTATCTTGCTATTTAAAGGTCCTTAAAACAAGGCGCACATTAGTCGATATTTCTTCGAAGATTCAAAATCAAATAGCTGAACTTTGTCACTTTGGCGATTCGCATCATCCTTTTTTTGTTAAAATTGCTGCTATGATGGCTCGATATGAAAGGAGCGCTTCTTTCAACCTACAATCAGAAGGTGAACGTCTTGAGTTTTTTAAGCTTCTTGCTGAAAATTATGACACAATCAAATCTTATTCAAAGGGGCTGATTGAGCATTTTGAATTGATGAGTGACACTTTAAGAGAGTTAATTCGTGCTAGAAAATACACAAATTATCTAATTTTAATGCAATATGACGCAACTGTAGATTGGGAAAAAGTATCTCAAATGGATACATTTGATTTCATAAACTTTCATTTTATTGATAAGTTCCCATCCGAAGCAGCAGCTAACATAGCACTTGCAGGAATGATTAAAAGTATAAAAGATGAGCGAGCCCAACACTCGCTTTTAGAAGGATTTGATAAAATTGCTAGGGCTTATCAAGACTTACTTCTCGTAGAAGGCTTCCTAAAAATGATGCGTATTCAAGAACGATATTCATCATCTTATTACCTCCCTCATGTCTTGAGGTTGAGAATGCTTCAGAAAGAAGGAGTCATTATCGTAAATCGCGCGAGCAAAGTTGAATATCATCTCCCTTCTGCTTCTTTAGGCTCTCGTTACGATGAATTAGGTGGTGAAATCGTGGAATTTCCACCTCTTCCTCGCTCTTCCTCTAGTCCCACTAGAGAAAGAGATAGCGCTATGGCAGCAGTTGATGAAAGTCCAGGGGATTCCTCAGCAGCTTCAGCTGCTGGAGCGTGCTCGCTATCGTACGAGCTTCCCATCGAAGAAAGAGTTCGAGAAGATCTTTACATGAGTGTAAATCATCATCTCAGATTGGCAACATCTACCTCTCGTTTTACCTCTCCAGTTGCTAAAACCGCGTTTCTTAATGGACTCTATTATGCAAGTACCCTCAATTCACTCCTTAGAGCCTATAGTGATCCAAGCGGGATCTTTTTAAACAGGGGGCTGGCTCATTTTCAGCAGGATATTGGAACGGCCGCGTTTTATGCCTTTGAGCAGCTTTTAACGGCGTTAATGTTTGAGAATAATAAAATTACTTCTTTTGACGACAGAAAAGCGCTTGTAGGGAAAACAAATCATCAGCTTAGGAACCGATACGCACAAGCTAAATTATACCTATTCAAAGAAATTGATTTTGTAAGATCCATCATTGAAAGATTGGAAACAGTCAATCTGGCCATCTGCGATCTTCCTTCACTCTATCCTCCCCCGGAGATATTTCAAAATACTCTTTTTCTATTATCGAATCCTGCAGAGATCGCTTCTAGATTGGAAATCGATAGATCGGTGGGGATAGCCCATGAGGCTTTGGGAGGAATATTAAAATTAATTTATTCTTGTTGCCTAAGTGGTCATCTTTCAAGTGGAAAAGTCGAAAGCCTTTTTGCAAGGTTATCCTATGAAAGAGAACCTCTCGAAAGAAGAGATTCTCCAGCAAGTTCGAGACCGGAAGAATTCGGTGCCGGAGCAGGTGCTGGAGCGGGAGCAAGAGTAGATGCTAAACCTACTCTCAAAGGGGAGAGAAGTGCTGTCGTTGCACCCGTCGTTTCGAAGAAGGCTCCTACTCTTGTTTTTGAAAAATTGATTAACGAAATTCGATCTTTTGCCTTTGAATCACTGAGAACATCAAGAAGTTGTAGAGCTGAAGAGAGAATGACTTTGATTGATTACAATTTAAACCGTTTGCGCTATTTAAGACAAAACTTAGAAGATTCTAAAAAAACCACTCTCTATAGTTTTTATGCATCTCAGGCTCGATTTGTCATTAACAAAATTATGGAAGAATTATTGTGTGCAGCCTGTGAACACAAAATACTTGTTATTGATCAAGAAGGAGCTAAGCACAATTTATTCAACCTAGCTAAAGAAATCGTACTAGATAAGGCTCGAAGTTTTGTTGATTTTCTTACCGAAAAAGAGCGATTGTTTCTTCAAAAAGCTGCTGCTAGAAGAAATGAGCTTCGTTATGATCATGCTAAATTAGATAAGCCTTTTATAGTTTGTCATGAACTGACATCAGCAGCTGCTAGCGAAGCTGGCGGCGCTGATGATGAGAGCGACGAAGCGTTCACGATAGTACTTTCCGAAAGAAATGCTAAAGCAAGAGAAATTCTAGATGATGAAATTACTATGCTTCATTCGATTATGAACAGAATCAAACTACGTGTTTTTTAGAATATGCACTCATCTCTACATAATCGATAAAGCACATGAGATTGAACAAGATGCCCTTCAGGAACTTTTGGATGTAAAAAGTCTTCTTGAGGATTGTGATGCATCCCTAATTTTTTCATGACGTTTTGTGATCTTAGGTTGATTTTTGCAGTGAAGGCAACGATTTCAGGAAGATGAAGGGTGTGAAAGCCGTAAGACAAAGCAGCCTTTGCTCCTTCTGTAGCAAATCCTTTTCCCCAATAAGCGTGAGCAAGTCTCCATCCTATTTCAACACTCTCTTCAAAGGGGGGGGTGAATAGCTTTACAGGAGAGAGACCAACAAAACCAATGAAAGAAGCTTCGTTTGGAATTTCTACAGCCCAAAGTCCCCATCCTTTTTGATCAATATGACTTTTGTACCTTGTCGCAGCTTCTTCGCTTTCTTCTTTAGTAAGGAGTTTAGGGAAAAACTCCATCACCCTTGGGTCTTGGGACATTTTGGCAAACGGGACAAAGTCTTCCTTAGTCCAAGGTCTGAGAAGAAGTCTCTTCGTTTTGATCATTTCCAGTCCTCGTGGGTCAATTTTTTGAAAAGGTCTTTCATTTCTTTTGTAGTTGTTACTTCAATAAGAGGGGTATGTGGATAACGATTTTTTAAATCGGATAGAATAGGATTGATTCTTGCTGGGTAGGTCCACAAATATTTAAGGAGCCTAAATGGGATTTTTTCAGCACAGCCTTCAGCTCTATCTTGCAGATGATAGTTAGGCCATATCCTTCGTTTTATGGTGCGCCATGTGCAAAGAAGGCGTGGAAGGCGGAAATGAATCATCAGATCAGCTTTTTTATAACGAATTTCTAAAGATCTTACAGCATTTCCATCGAGAATCCACTCATCTTGATTGGCGATAGAGCTTTGAATAGAAAGAAATTCTTCTTTGTCACGCTCAACCCAATTTTCCTGATAAAAGTGACGATCTAAGTGATGCAGGGGAAGATGGAGAATTTTGCTTAAGCGATCAGCGAAAGTAGATTTTCCACTTCCAGGCAACCCAAAAACGGCAATCCTTTTTGGGGACGAAGAAAAGTGATGCATAAAAAACTTCAAATTTGATGGGAGATCACAAATTCTACCATCTTAATCTAATCGGGACAAACCTTTTTCTTTGGTTTTGGAAAAGCTGTAATGGAACAGCGCTATCGATAAAAGAAGATAGAGAATACTAAGCCCTAAGCTCATCCATAAGTCGCTGTAAGGAAAATTCCTTCCTGAGAGAATTTCCCTCATTCCTTCAAAAATATAGGTTGTAGGGAGAGACCAGCTGATCTTCTGCGCCCAAAGAGGGAGAACAGAAACAGGGTAGTAGACAGCGCTAAAAGGAGCAAATAACATCCCAAACATAAATGCAAGAGTTTCTACTTTATGGCCCCAGTAGAGGATAGCGCTTGCTGCTATAAAGCCTGTTGTCCAACCAAATACGAGTAAGAGGGCTGCAAAGGGAATAAACTGCCAACCGATCGTAAACACATTCAAAGAATAAAGGAGATAAACGCAAAAACTAGAAAAGATGAGGGTCACCACTAATTTCAAAAGACAGTGAAGAAGTGTTCCTAGGATCCATTCACTAATTTTTAAGGGTGTGGAAAAGAGATTAACAAGGTTTCTTTGCCAAAATTCTATAAGAATGGAGACGCTGATGTCCATTGATCCCCTTGAGGTGATCTGCCAAAAAATCAGAGCCGTCATCATGATAAGAGGAATCTGGGAGCCAGTTTTAGCGCTAGATAGCCAAGTGGAGGCTAGGCCCCAAAGCAAGATGTCGATAAGAGGCCAATAGAATAAATCAGAAATTTGGACTCCAGCTCTTTTGAAACCATAAAAATAACGGTAAAAGACTGCTATGACACGATGAAAACTAAAGTTTTGCCATTTGGAGGAAGTAGTCGTCCAAAGAGGGTTCTTTAATTTGGATATGGTCATAATGGATCTCCATTTTTGAAATCGTAGAGAGCAAAGGGGGAATCTGATGCTCTTCGATGAGTATTTCTACTTTGTGTTGATGTTTTGTAAATGGCAAAGAGGACGCATTGAGATATTCAATGAGCCTTTCCTGTCCATTAGGTACTTGCAAATGCAAACGAATAGAACCACTCATTTTAGCTAAAACTGAGGGTGTTTCATTTGCAACGATTTTCCCTTTTTTAAGAAAGATTACACGATCACAAAGATCGGACACTTCTTGCAATTTATGTGACGTAAAGAGAATAGAAAGACCTGTTTTTTCTCTTCTCTCTAATAAAAGCTTACAAAGTTCGTTTGATGCTTCAGGGTCAAGCGATGCAGTAGGCTCATCTAAAAGAACAATTTTGGGATTGATAAATAAAGCTTTAACAAGCATCAGTCTTGTCATTTGACCTGAGGAAAACCCACTTGCTGTTCGATGAAGGAGTTTGTCCATCCCTAGTTGTTCTAAAAGAGGCATCGCCTGCTGGAGTGTTTCTTTTTTTGTATAACCATAAATTTTACCAAAGACATGTAAATTTTCTTCTACAGTTAAGTTGGAAGGTAGATTGGTATATGTGCTAGCAAAAGAAACAGAGTGCAAGCTTTCGCTTCGATGAGTAAAAAAATCTTTACCGAAATAAAAAATTTCCCCAGAAGTTGGGGACAAAAGACCAAGAAGCATTTGAATCGTGGTCGTTTTTCCACTACCGTTAGGGCCTAAAAAACCGAGAATTTCTCCTTCTTTGAGAGAAAAAGAGATCCCATCAACAGAATTCACAAGGGATTTTCTATATTTTTTTGTCAGCTTTCGAACTTCTAATGTAGGTTCCATCCCTTTGCCCTCCTTTAAGAAATCACCATCATAGCATAGAGAGGTAATTAGCAGCCAAGAATCAAGAATAGTATGACAACGCTTCCAAAGCTCCATCCAAAAGGGGAAGGTGAATCCATTCTCCATCGGGTACCCAGGCGTAGCTCAGGTGTTCCTCAGACAGGATGATGGGGGGCTCTTCATCTAAAGAGAGCTCAAAAGCGTGGTAAAGAAATTCGTGGGTGGGTTTACAAATCAGGAGTGTGCCCAGCTCTTTCAAAGACTCTTTGCTGGTTTGGATCCCTGTTTCTTCAAGAAGCTCACGTAAGACACCAACTGCTTTGTCTTCTCCCTTCTCTAATTTTCCTGCAGGAAGGCCCCATAAACCAGAGGATTCTTCTAGGCTAGAGCGCTCTAAAAAAAGAACTTTACCATTTACTTTGACATGACAGGCCACGACTTCCATTTTAGTAGTGAGTCCCTCAGGAATTTCTTTAAAAACTTTGATTAGAGAAGAGTTCATGCAAGTTTAGTCCCATTTGGTGTTTTTCTCTCTGAGGTAGCGAGTATCACTTCTTGTCCAATCACAAATCCTGTTGTGAGAACTTCAGAGATAAAAGGGCCGATTTTTTTAGGAGGAAAGTTGACAACGCAAAGAACTTGCTTGCCAAGAAGATCCTCTTTGGAATAGAGCCTTGTGATCTGCGCGCTCGAATTTTTAATGCCAATTTCAGGCCCTAAATCAATTTTTAATTTAAAAGCTGGTTTTTTAGCTTCCGGAAAGTCTGCAATTTCAATAATTGTGCCTATCCGAAGGTCTACTTTCTCGAAATCATCCCAGTTAATCGTTGCCATAATGATTCTCCCTTAGCAGGAGTATAACTCGGGAAAACGGGAGCTGGCAAGGCATTTAATTGGTCTTCGCTAGGGGCTTCTCCACCAAGCTGTCCTGCTGCACTCTCGGTCAGTTCAGTTGCTTCTGTAGCTGGATTTTCATGGGAAGTTAAATGAGGATTGATCGCAAATTTATGAGAAACTTCGGCTGTAGTAACAGCCCCTGTAACACCTACAGCCCCTAAGGCAGCATAAGATATTGTATCAAAGATTTCATCAGCTGATTTAGCTTTCCTAGCAAGAAAAACAGCCAAAACTAGCATAGCTGTTGCACTAAGAGCTGAAGCAGCAATCATGCAAGGCCAGCAGCCTCCTACTAGGCCACCTAAAGCTAGGGCATCTATGCTTAAAATGAGAAAGTGAAAAAGAGCCTTTTTTCCATTTTTTTCATAGTAAAGGGCTTTAAAAATATCAAAGGACTGCAGAGCAATATCAGCTGCTAGGGCAGCTACTATGATCACAGGAATTCCCGAAGCAATCGCTGCAATACTAAGGACAGCAAGAGAGATCTTTATCGCCTTTATTGTTGTAACCCCATAGGAGCTTTTGCTAAGACAGCTATCTACAAAATTGTTACATGCCGAGAGAAAAGCCACAGAGCGGAGGGATAAAGTTCCGATAAGAGAAATAGTGGGAATAGCCGAAAGAATGGCTGTTACTACAGCAGCGGCCATAAGTCCTCTCTGTACCGTTTTTGGGCTGGGAGGCGTCCATGAAATAAAAGCTGGAACTTGAGCAGTATTTGTAGTCATATTATGTGTAATAATTTTATAAATATTATTACTAAATATTTTATTTGTTCTTTGTTATTTAATGAAGTAAATAAATTGTTATTATGTTTTTAAAGAAAGATTTAACTAGTTAATTGTTAAACTCTTAAGATTATTTCTTCCATTTTCCCTTAGAAAAGAGATGAGGCGCTAGCTCCTTGCGGAGGGTTTCTATAAGGAAAATACAGAAGCCTGGAAGGATACAAA
>CAYSAJ010000013.1:0-49009 GCA_964429005.1 uncultured bacterium
GGCTGAAAAGACTAGATATTTATCTCTTTTCCGGTAGCGGACAAAATTAAACACTATCACCATAATCGGCCACAAGTAGTTAATCAAGTCAATTTGAACTGGGGGTGCAAAGTAGAAAGCAGTATAGTAGCAAAGTTCAGACCCTGCGAAGAAAAGAGCGCCCCAAAGCCAGTGCTTCTTATATTGAAAAACAAACCTAAAATTCTTGTTAATAGCCCCTCTTACGAAAGAAATAAAAGCTGTAGCAAACATGATCGTAGCAGACAGCTGGAATGGGGGGATATCACCCAAGAATAGGAGAACGGAGGCCGACATAGACCACAAAAAAAGAGCGAATACGCCGTAAATATTTCCTGTAATAAAAGCCTGTCCTTCTTTAAATTTCTTTATACCAAATAAGTTTATTCGTAATAAGTCCTATTAACCACACAACCACCCCACCCCAGAATGCGCCCCAAAATGTAGTGATATGAACACCGTAGGAAATTTCACTGGCGAGCCAGAATACAAATGCATTAACTACAAATGTAAAAAGGCCTAGGGTAAAAATAGTGATAGGAAGAGTTAAAATAGTTAAAACAGGGCGAACAATAGCATTCAGAATGCCTACAACAAGCCCAAAAAAGAAAAGATCGGAAGTGCTTTTGACCTCAATTCCAGGTATGTGATGGGCAGTCAAAGCAACAGCCAGCATGGTCAAAATCAATCGTAAAGCAAACAAAGTCATATCCACCCTTTTCTAAGAGATTTGACTCTTAGCTTTGGTAATAGTGTTAGCGATGGTTGAGCTTTATTTAGGGAACCTTTGGCCTGCAAAAACAGGGTAAGACAAAATGTCCTTGGAAGCTTTTTTATCAAAGAAAAAAGACTAACCACAGGATTCATTTCCTTCACCTCTTTCGCCTTGCTTTTCGATTGATGCAATGTGTCACGTTGAAACCCCTAAATCTGGCGCTAGAATAACAGATAAACTGGGATTTTTTCTATGAATTCCTTTGTGAAAAAAAAATTTTATGTTTGAAGCTTGAAAAGGTATACGTGAACTTGAGGATTCAATGGCGATTTTCAAGTCTATACCCCTATAATACTATTGATCTCATCGATATAATATAATCGTTGTTCATAGCAATTTTTTTTTGAAACTTATGAAGCCTCCCCTAGAAACACTATCGAATTATTTTTTGGAAGAATTAAAAAGTCGAGTTCATCCTCTTCATTCTCTGACTTTTAACGGATTAAATTCTTTTGTCAAAAGGGACGATGAATTAAGCTTTTCAAGCAGCGGATCCAAGGTGAGAAAGCTTTCGTCTCTAATTCCCTCAATAAAATCAAAAAAACCTAGAAAAGTAGGGGTAATTGGATCTGAACTCTCTCATTTCGTTTTAGCTTTAACCCAAAGACTTATTGAAAATCGAATCCCTTTTATATGTTATCTAAAAAAAGCTCACAAAGAGCAGTTTCAGGGAAACTCCCTCCTTTTGCGGTTGCTAAGACCAGAAATTGTCTGGATAAACTCCTCTGATTGGGGTCAAGTTGAGCCCTTTGCGAAAAAATCTTGCGACCTTATTATTCCAGAGGGAGGCTTTTTGCTTGAAGCTTGGGAGGGGTGTTGCTCTCTCGCTTTAGATGTGGCTAGAAACGAAGAAGAAATAGGAGTCCATTTTGATCATATCGTAGTAGACGCAGGTTCTTCATTTACTGCTATATCTCTAATCCTATTTTATGCCCTTTATCCCTCTTCTAAAATTGTTCATGTCGTTTCATGCGCCGACTCAGAAGAAACATTTAAGAACAAGCTTGAGGAATTGAAAAAGCAAATCCGATCAAAATATCTTTTTGAAGAAGATATCCCCCTAACTTATAAATTTTACAGACCTGTCAGCGGAAAGTCATTCGGCAGTACACCTCAAGTGATTTTTAATTACATCCAGAAATTTGCTCAAACAGAAGGTGTTCTACTCGACCCCCTTTATTCCGCTAAATTATTCCAAACTTTTGAGACTTCCATTTCTCCACCTCTAAAAGGCAACGCCCTAGTGATCCATTCTGGAGGTGGAACTTCATTGTTTAGTTTTGGACCATCGCTATTGGGGCTGGACGCTTTCTCCAGTAAAGAGGGCCGTAATCATAAGAAAGCTGCTCCCCTTGCTTGATCAACCGATTTGCATAAAGTATGACATGACAGATCCCATCTTTCTCCATCCATCTTGAAAACAAATTGGGCTCATCACTATGGTTAATAAACCGGGTGTGGTTTCCAAAATCTTTAGCATCAATTACAAAAGGTGAGTCTTTATTGCAAATCGGAAATCCAAATACATAGTCATTGAGTTCATCTTTTCTTCGACTTCGCTTCCTGACAATTCCTGCGTATTCCCCGATATATGAATATTGAGAAATGTCTTCCAAAGCGACAACGCCAAACCCAACTATGGAATCTATTTTCTTGATGAGCAGCCTAGGATGGATTCCTCGCTCAAATTCTTGCAAAAACATCGCCTTTGCCCACAGTGCCATTTGATGCGGTATTTCGTTAGAAAGTTGAAGTTTGGTTTTTTCTTTTAGCCTCGCATAATCTGTATAGTCCGCTATAAAAAGATGATCTATATAATTGACTTTGAAGTTTTCAAAGTAGTTTTTTTCTGAAAGGGGCTCTATGTTGCCATTCCAAAGAACGCAGATATTCTTACAAGGCTTTAAAGAGCTTTTAGAAAGAAATACAGAGGGACAATCGCTTTCCTGCTTCTTGTTAAAGCCCCAATTAAGCATTTACAAATCCTCCTGTATGTTATCGTTTGTATTCTTTTAAGAACAAAACTTCAACCTCAAACACCACACATAGGCTTTTAAGAATCTACAGGAACTACAACAGTGATGGGCCCTACCCCCGCTCCAGGCTGGATTGAAGCTCCGGCATGCGCGGAGGCTGCAGGAAGTATATTCGGAGGTGGAGCTCTATCATCTACTTCCCCGCTCCGTAAAGATCCATTTGTTGCTCTCCCTACTTCCTCTGAACTTGGGGCGCCAGCTAAACCGGGATGAGAAGCTTCTCCATCTTCACTTCCCAAAACAAGAGGCATAATCACCGGAGAAAGACGTTCCCGAGATCGCCCTGTTCCAGCTCCCGCAACACTTTCGACCCCTGTCAATGAAACCCTACGAGAAGCTGTTAACCGGGACATTGCATGACGACTTAATTCCTCAATCCTTCCATCAACATGAGCTCTAAATATTCGAAGAAGCTCAGCTTGTTTTGTTGCATCAGGAACCCTTTCGATTTGGGAAGTCAAATCAGCGATCAACCTTCCTCTTGCGGTTGGATTTGAAGCTACTAATGTTCTACATAGTCCTCTAAATTCATCGGTAGAAATATCAGAAACCCTACTTGCCCGTAGAATCGTACCCATTGTCTTCATAAATTCAAGAGTTGCTTTTGCAGCGTTTACAACATCTCGAGCCGTAATCATTCCTTCTAAAGCTTGCCTAGTGACAATACGAGCGTTTATTCTTTCAGAAACTACAGTTCCTAAAGCACCAAAAGTTACAGCTCCAGCTAGCGCCACATCCGATGCAACACTGCTTGGAATGGGGGTATACTTTGAAGCATAACTAGAACCTCCGGATAAAAGAGCAACAACAGTCAAAATTCGGGGCCATTTCGACTGTCCAATCCACAAAAAAGTAGGTTCTTTTGTTGTTTCATCGAGCCTTCTTGCAACCTCATTCAGAAGAGCTTCCATAGAACGGGTAATCGTCTCTAGTTTACTGGTCGCTCCACTAAAATCTTCAGCTGGCCCTCCTTCTGCCTCAGTGCGACGTTGACGAGTGCTAATTTTCCCAATTTCTTCATCAAGATTGTTTCGATATTCATTTAACTCTCTTTGAAGTTGAGGAACTGTTTTTGCTCTTAAAGCTATGTCCATATTTACACCTCTCCTTGACTTCTTACATCAACAACGACAGCCTCTAAAGGAGCAGCCCCTGGCGCATCCTCTGCCGATGCACTTCTTCTCACTGAACCCAAAGATGTGGCTCTATCTGGATGCCCCGCTCCAATAATTGAAGCATCGCTTCTGGTAGGTGTCGTTGAACTTAAAGGAGGAATCGATCCAATTCTAATTAAAGCTGTCCCCCCTACGTTTCTACGATCGCCCTCTCTCATCTCTTCGATAACTTGCATAGCAACCCCCCAAACATCTCTTGGAGGACTCGCAGTCCTTCCTTCTATGCCAACGACTGCAGCATCGCTTACGATCACGCCCACACCAGCACCCCTAGAGTCAGGAGTGGCTGTCATATCACGCTCTGTTGCAGCATGAAGTGGGGTTATAGCTCGGCCTCCATACTGCCCGACTGCATGCTTAAACATACACCTAGCATTTTCCGCTTTTGAACTAGGGCTTCCACCACTCTCGATCGCTTCGACAGCAGCAAGCGTTGATAAGAACTCACCAACAACACCTTTGACACCCTCTTCTCCCTCAGGAGCCGTTCTATCGATTTTAAGTCTATTTTCGAACATGTTAGCGAGTAGTTTAGCTCGTCCAACCAAACTCAAAGCACCTGCGCCGGCCATACTTTGCAGAGCTGCTTCTTGAGAGGTCTCTTTAGCTCTTATGGAAGCCTGATAAGCATTCCAATAGCTAATCACTTTGCTACCAATAAACAATCCGATTGAAGCATATAGAGTGCCGTTCAATTGAAATCTTTCATCAGAGGGTAAAGTGGCTTGGTTATAAATGAAAGTTCCAATAGCTACCCCATCTGCTCCCATTTCTGTGAGGCGAGAAATATAACTCCAGCAGCATGAAGGAGGAGTCTTTTCTGGTATAGATCGAAGAATTTTAATGGCTAATTCTTGAATTCTTGACACCTCAGCAAGGCCTTCATGAATTTCACCCATTTCTGCCGAATAATCTACGGGACTCCAATCCCCTACTTCAGCTCTACTTTTAAATACGGCAAGTATAGCATCACTGTTTCTCTCAACTCTTTTCATTTGTGTTTCAAAATCATGAGCGAGTTTTTCTGGAGATATAGTAGAGTCATGTCTGCAACAAGCCATGACACGAGAGCAACATCCAAACATAAAATTCCTGGGTTGAAAAACAATTATAAAAATATTTTTAAGAATATGTAAAGATATTTTTAAAACTGATCCCACACAAAAAATTGAAACGATGCTTGCAAAGCATACATTTCTTGACCAAAGATCAGATCACACATTTTGTCTTGCGCGCAAAGCAAAAAGGGCGTCCATTGAGGGTTAGAAATTACATCGAACACGACTTTTTCGGGATAGATGTATTGAGTTTCAATAGGCATAGATATGCTATCCATTCCCACAGATGTTGCATTAATGAGCACATCATAATCTTCTCCAGCATAGAATCTGCCTCCATAATTTTCTAGAAGAGGGATAACATTCTCTTTGGTTCTGTTAAGATAAAAAAGGGTGCAGTTTCTGGCAAAAAGGAGATGACTTATAACGTGAGCTACTCCCCCCGATCCGATGACTAACACTTTTTTAGATTCAACCCTATACTTATCAAAAATTTTTCCTAAAGCATAGGCATCACTATTAAAACCTTTCCATGTTTGCGCAAACACTAACGTATTAATGATGCCTAGTTGATGAGAAATGAAATCAGAGAAAAGGCTTAAATCGGAAAAGGACCTTTTAAGTGGCATGGTGACGCTCAAGCCTCGAATACCTAGCTTTTGAAGTAGCGCTAGTCCTTCTTCACAATCTGTTTTGCCGATTTGGATTTTTAAATACCGAGCATCTACATTCATTAGGGAAAAGACTTCATTATGTGTTATATGTGACAAGCTTTTATCAACCGGATCACCAATAAGGGCATAAAATTTAGTGCTTCGTTGAATCGAGGGATAATGATAAAGCTTGATCAATTCATCCAAACTAAATTGGCCATAAGGAGGCTGAGATTCTAAAGAGCAAAAGTGCAAAGCCCCACCTAGGGCTTTTGAAAAAACCCTTGTGAACTGCCCCTCTTTACCCATACAAAAAGCTGCGAGCTGACCATCTTGGTTTTGTGATAAGAAAAGCATGAGCCTTAACCCTTCTATTCCTTTGCTTGAGCGGATAACGATCTTATATATAGAAGCAGGAATTTTTCTCATTTCACGATAAAAGGCTACATAATCTGAAAGAGGTTCCCCATGAAATGAAAGAACGATTTTCGTTTTAGGGCTTATTGATCGTATATTATCGAGAATATGAAGTGGAGCCCCATATTCGACATCGAGATAATCAGGTTTCCATGATGCCATCAAATACAACTGCTCAGCATACTCTTCTTCCATTCTATTTTCTTTTCTGAAAGTGAGAAGAATCGGTTTATCTTGTAAACTCATAAATTGTTTTATTGTCTCATCAGATTCTTTACATAGATCCTTACGAATCTCGATGAGATCAACATCTTGGTGTGTTATGTTTGAGCCAAGTTTTCGAAGAGTAACAGCAAGCATAATAGGAGGGCCTTAGTGGATAGCGAGATAATATGGAATAATTTCTCAAAAAGTGTACACCCTTTTTTATCGTTAAAGGGCCCTTATTCACAAATGATCCTTATTGTGGACTCTCAGGTTGCAAAACTTTATTCCTCTCTTCTTTCTCTAATCGAAAAAGAGCTCCCGTCCCAGCTTATTGTGATCGAGGCGGGAGAACAGACAAAAACAAGAAAGACAAAAGAGTGGATAGAAGATGAGCTCTTTCGTTTCAAGGCTCATAAAAACACACTTCTCGTCGCTTTAGGAGGTGGCGTTGTCTCTGACATCACAGGATTTGTTGCCTCAACCTATTTTAGGGGCATAGCCTGGGTTTGTATTCCTACAACTTTGACAGGGATGATTGATGCATCTATAGGTGGCAAAACTGGTATAAACACTTCTTACGGCAAAAACACGATCGGAGCTTTCTACCCTCCCCATAAAATAGCGATTGACCCAGATTTTTTAAAAACACTTCCCGAAAAAGAGCGGGAAAATGGTTTTGCTGAATCGATCAAATATGGATGTCTTGCTGATCTAAGATTGCTTGACTCTAAAAAAGTGTATAAAAAAGATCCTCAAAATTTTTTAGAGTCGTGTATACAAATAAAAAGACATTTTATTGAAAGAGATCCCTACGACAAATCTATAAGAAGACATCTTAATTTAGGACACACGATTGGACATGCTTTGGAGAATGCTTGGGACTATCGCCACACCCATGGTCAATGTGTAGCGATCGGACTCATCCTCGAGTCTCAATTAAATTTATTGCAAGGGCACCTACCCCTTTCTGATTATAAAAAAATCTCACTAAGCGTAGAGCAACATTTCTCCTCATTGCCATGGGCAGATTTGCCTGACCCCCCTTTTCTTTATTCTCTTTGCCAAAGAGATAAAAAAAACGATTCAAAGGACCCATTGATCACCTTGTTATCTGATATTGGCAAGGTGGTGTCTCAAAAAAAGCAATTTACTACATTTACACAAAACACGCTTGAACAAGCCTACGAGGAACTTCTTCATGGACATCACAATTATACCCTCAAAAATTAAGGGAACTCTGAGACTTCCTCCTTCAAAATCCCAAACTTTTCGCGCGATGATCTTTGCTGCGTTTGCAACAGGCCATAGCTGCATTGAAAACTATCTTAAATCTAGAGACACTGAAGATCTGATACGCTGCCTTAAGCAGCTAGGCGCAAAAATAGTGGATGAAGGAGAGAGGCTCATTATTGAGGGAAACAGCGGTAAAGCTACGCCACCTTCCGAGCCCCTTTACGTAGGGAATTCAGGAATTAACTTTCGTTTTCTTACAGCCTTAGCTGGAACAATTCCTTATAGTGTACTTATTGACGGTGATGAATCAATTCGAGGTCAAAGGAACATTCATCCTCTTTTAGAATCCTTGCAAAAGTTAGGTGTGAAAACACTTTGCTATCATCAAAAAAACGCTCCTTTGATGATTCAAGGACCATTTCTTCATTTTGAAACGGAAGTGATGGGCCATGACTCCCAATTTGTGTCAGCTTTGCTTATAGCAAGCGCCTTATCTCAAGGAGAAAAAAAGATAACAGTTCACAGCCCTGGAGAAATCCCTTGGGTAGAGTTGACACTGTCTTGGTTAGATCGCCTAAAAATCCGTTATTCTCGTGATTCTTACCATCATTTTCTTATAGAAGGAGGTTCTTATTCAGGGTTTGAGTACAGAGTACCTTCAGACTTTTCTACAGCCACATACCCGATCGCCGCTGCGATGATTTCAGGTTCTTATATCCACCTAGAGGGGCTTGATTTTAGCGACCCTCAGGGTGACAAGCATTTTATCCCCCTGCTCCAATCACTTGGAGCTGATATTCAAATCGATGTTAAAAAGGGAACTCTAGAAGTTTTTGGAGAGAAGAAGCTCGATGGAGGCATGGTCGATATTAATCCTTGTATAGACTGTCTTCCGCTACTTGCCTGCCTTGGAGCTTATTGTAAAAACCCGCTCATGATTTACAATGGAGAAATTGCAAGGACAAAAGAATGTGATCGAATCGCATCAATCACTACTGAGCTTAAAAAAATGGGATGCCAAATTGAAGAATTTCGAGATGGGTTAAAAGTTTACCCATCATCCCTCCATGGAGCCGATCTTTATTCTTACCACGACCATCGCATGTCTCTTTCACTCTCTATAGCCTCCCTTGGGGCTTTAGGAATCTCTAAAGTCTACGAAGCTCAATGCATCGAAAAAACATATGCAAATTTTGTGAGCGATTTCAAAGCTTTGGGAGCAAGTATATCATGTTAGATAGGCCTTTTATTCTGATTGGCCATCGTGGCGTCGGAAAAACTTATTATGGGAAAGCTTTAAGCCAAAAAGTTGATGCCCCCCACCTAGATACAGATCAGATGCTCATGCAAAAGTATAATCTCCCTACAATTCGGGACGTTTACATAAAACTCGGTCCTGATCAATTTCGAAAAGAAGAAACAGCTTTACTTCGAACACTTCCTATGGGTCACTATATTTTAAGCATTGGAGGGGGCACTATGGATTTAACAATCAATCAACAGCTTTTGAAGTCGCTGGGATTAATGTGCTGGATTGAAGAATCAAAAGAAGAGGCGTGTCATCGATATTTTTTAAAGCCCATTCCCCATATTAAGTTCGATCAATACCAAAAAATGGTGGACGAGCGTCACCTTCTTTTTCAGTCCTTATCAGGGCGTCAAGTATACAAAAGCAAAACTAAGCCTGTATTAAATCAACTTGAGGAAATCTACCATGAGCTCTAACCGGTTTGGGAAACATTTTTCGATTACAACATGGGGAGAATCCCATGGCAAAGCAATAGGAGTTGTGATTGATGGCTGCCCTGCAGGATTAGCGATCGATGAAGGATTGATCCAACAAGAGCTTGATTTACGAAGACCAGGACGAAATGCTTTTGTAACGCCTCGCATAGAAGAAGATCGGGCTGAGATTTTATCTGGAGTTTTTGAAGGCAGAACAACGGGCGCTCCAATTAGTATCATGATTCCAAACAGAAACCAAGATTCTTCACCATACGATGCGATGAAGAATATTTACCGGCCAGGCCATAGTAACTTCACCTATTTAGAAAAATATGGCGTTTTTGATCATAGAGGAGGAGGGAGATCTTCAGGCCGGGAGACAGCATGTAGAGTTGCAGCAGGGGCTGTAGCTAAAGCATTGCTTTGTCAGTATGAGATCAAAGTGACAAGCTATCTTGCAAGTGTGGGAGAATTCAAAGCCGAGAAATTTGATCTAGACCCCAAAGCAAGTCCGATTTTTTGCCCTGATAAGTACGCTCAGGATGAAATCTGTGATTTCCTGGAAAAAATAATAAAAGAGGGTGATTCCATCGGAGGCTCTATTATAACAAAAGTAGAGGGTTTAAAGCCCGGGCTTGGAGAGCCGCTCTATGAAAAAATGGAGGCGGTGATCTCTTTAGCAGTCCTATCCATTCCTGCCATTAAAGGGATCTATTTTGGAGAAACAAATGCTCATCTTGAAAGAGGAAGCGCTTACCAAGATGTTTTTGAGCTCGAGAATGATCGGCCGATTCTTGGGACTAATCATTGCGGTGGCATCCTTGGTGGAATTAGCACTGGATCTCCGTTGATCTTCACCGCATGGTGTAAGCCACCCTCTTCGATTAAAATCCCTCTTCGCAGTGTTACTACGAGCCATAAAGAGGCATCTTTTCAGATCCCTCATGAAGGGAAACACGACCCTTGCATCGCGATCCGCGCTGTCCCTGTCATCGAGGCGATGACAGCTTTGACTCTAGCCGATTTTGTATTAGCAGCCCGCTTAAGTCGAATCTAACCTTCCTGATTGCAAGATTTCTAAAAATCGGTTAAAGAGAAAAAATGTGGTATAGAGGTTTTTATGAAAAAATTATTGTGGGCTCTGCTTATCATCATTTTGGTAGGGCTAGTTGGAGCATGGATCGTCTATATGAGACTTCCAGGTCTCATTTCTTCTCATCTGACCGAAAAAGCTAAAGTTGATGTGCGCATATCTGATGTACAGATCACAAAAAAGAGTATAGAGTTGGATCATTTAACAATGTCCAATCCACAGGGATCAAAGCTCAGTTATGCTTTAAAAGTCCAAGATATTGATATCAAAGCCCCACTGACAACGTATGTCAAAGATCCAATCATTATTGACCAAGTACTTCTTGATAACGTCTATATTGGTCTTGAGTTTTACAAAGCTGGATCGACAAACGGCAACTGGACATATATCGTGAACAACTTAAACCAAGGGTCAGATAGCGATAAAGCTGGCACAGAAGTTGTGATGAAAAAAGTAACTCTTCGCAATATCAATGTTGATCTTTATACGCATCAATCAGGAGCTAAAGTAAAAAGTTTACGTCCCATCAAGCAGATGGAATTCACAAACGTAACGAGCTCAGGAGGGATTCCCGCTGCCCAGCTCACCAATGCGATTATGAAGATCACTCTGAGAGAGATTTTTTCTCGAGAAGGTATTCAAAACATGTTAGAGGGAGCTTTGAATCCTAAGAACTCGTTGAATCCTTTAAAAAATCTTTTCTCTGATAACGAGGAAAACCCTAAGGCGGAAGAATTTTCATCTTTAAACTAATTTTTGGGGGAAGTAAAATAACCCCCAAAATGGATGTTTTCGATGAAAAAAAAGATTATATTTATCTCTTTTGCCCTTCTTTTGGGTGTGATTTCTTATCCTATTGTGGACAATTATGTTAAGCAAGATGCCCTTCTTTTTATGGCCAAACCCCTCCCTGAGGACCATGTATTTAAATTTCCCGTGGCCTTTGAAGAAAAAACATTCCCTACACCTGATGGTAAAGCTTTAATCCATGGCCTCAGGATGAAAGTAGACAATCCACAAGGGGTGATTGTTTATTACCACGGGCAAGGGATGAATGTCGAAACATCGGGCCGGGTCGTCTCCAAGCTTTTTAATCAACGGGGATATGATGTCATCCTTGCCGATTACAGAGGTTTTGGGAAAAGCACCGGATCTGTCGATTCTACAAATTTTTACGAAGATGCACTTTTACCTTATGAATGGGCAAAATCTCTTTATGGGGAAGAAAACATCACCATTTATGGCTGTTCTTTAGGAACCTCTGTTGGGGCTTATGTATCCTCTAAAACTCACCCTAAAGCCCTTATTCTTGAATCCCCCTATTACAATATGATCGAGCTTGCGAAGTTTTTAAAGCCTTATCTCCCTCTTCCTTTGATCAAGCTTATTTTGAAGCATCCTATGAGAACCGATCTGTTTTTAGAAACAACGACATGCCCCATTTACCTTCTTCATGGAACACATGATGAACTGATTCCGTATACATGTTCATTAAAGCTCCAGGAAAAGTTTGGGAGCAGCAAAGACGTTGATCTTACGATCATAGAAGGCGCCGAGCACAACACGATCACCAAAACATTGGGCTACCATCAAAAACTCGACACTATTTTGCAGACTACTGGACCTTAAGCCTATCAATAATATTCGCAATCAAGCCGGTCCAACCGGTTTGATGCGAAGCTCCGATTCCCTTCCCATTATCGCCATTAAAATGCTCATAAAATAAGATATAATCCTTAAAGCAAGGATCATCTTGAAAGAGGGGATGGTCTCCATAAAACGCTCTTTTTCCCTTCTTTTCCTCAAAAATACTAAGAAGGGCTGTAGCAAAATAGTGAGCAACAAAGCGAACATCCACCTCATCCTCCCCTTCTATTTTAATACGAATTTGATCCCCTAAGATCTCGTGGATTTTTAGGAGAGTGTCTATAAAAAGGAAATTTGTTGGAAGCCAAATAGGACCTCGCCAGTTAGAATTCCCCCCCTTGATTTTCTCTTTCGATTCTCCAGGTTCGTAGAAAACCTTGTGATTAAAAAGCTCATACGGGTGTTTTTCGTGATATTTAGATAAGCTTCTCAACCCATATTCTGAACGAAATTCTCTTGGATCCCAAGCTTTTTCTAATATACGCTTCATTCGCTCAGGCTTCATAAGGGCGATCATGTAGCCTTTTCTATCAGCGGTTTCTACCCTTGTGAGACAAGACTCCACCATATAGGGACGGTTGTTGATGAACCAATTGAAGTTGTAGCTAAATTCTTTGTTGTTTTCTAATTCCTTATCATCGATCCAATCAACAGCGTAAAGGGGTATAATACCCACAAGTGAGCGGACAAAAATTTGCTGGTGAGAACCATCAGGATAGCAAAGCACGTCATAGAAAAACCCATCATCTTCATTCCAGTTCTGCTGAGTTCTGTTCCCTGACTTCTCTAAAGCTGCTCCAATGTAAACAAAATGCTCAAAGAATTTTACTGCTAGAGATTCGTAATCTGAATCTCTTTCTGAAAGCTCTAAAGCAATCCGCATGAGTATTAAACAGAAAAGCCCCATCCACCCTGTTCCATCAGATTGTTCAAGAGTTCCCCCTCCAGGTATCTGACAGCTCCGATCAAAAACAGTGATGTTATCAAGACCTAAAAAACCCCCTTCAAAAACGTTATTACCCGTGGAATCAACGCGGTTGACCCACCAGACGAAGTTAATCATCATCTTATGAAAGCACTTTTGCAAAAAGGATCGATCTTTCACCCCTGTCTTTTCGAATTCCATTTGATATACTTTCCAAACGGCCCAGGCTTGAACTGGGGGATTCAGATCAGAAAATTCCCACTCATAAGCTGGTATCTGACCATTTGGGTGCTGGAACTGATCAAAAAGAAGAAGCCAAAGCTGCTCTTTCGCAAAATTGATATCAACAAGCGCTAAGGGCAAAGCTTGAAATGAAAGGTCCCATGCCGCAAACCAAGGATATTCCCATTTATCTGGCATAGACATGATTCTTTTCGAAATAAGATGTCGCCAGTGGACATTACGAAGATGCTTTCTCTTTGCAGGCGGAGGGTTTTTTGGGTCATCACCTTCTAGCCAACGATTTACATGAAAGTTGTAGGCTTGTTTATTCCAAAGCATTCCAGCTAACGCCTGACGCTGAATTTTCTTTTGATCTTGCGAGGCCTTTTCAGGATGAAGGTTGGTATAAAAAGCATCTGCCTCCTGCCTGCGTTTTTCAATCCAATTCGGGACATCGTCAAGAGGATCCTTCAAAGCATGGTCAGTGAGTCTAAGATAAATAACAGAGCTTTTTCCTGCGGGGATTTTTATGTTTTTGTACCAAAGAGCAGCTTTGGTTCCCTTATGCTGGTGATTAACACAGTCTTCTTTGTTAATGATGTATCTGTGAAAAGCATCTTTTACATATTGATTAGGGCTTTTCTTCCCATAGACAAGCTCACAATTCGTTTCATTGTTAGTAAAAAGAAGATCCGCACCTTGACTACCATATAGAAACCTCTCATCGATACGATAGGGGAAATTTAAAAGAGGAACAGGCTCCACTTCTGAATCATTGGCCACAATAGAGACATATTTATGAGATTGATCCCCTCGTCGAATTTCGGGCCTTCGGGTAGGTTTTGTTTCCCACGACCATGTGTTGCGAAAGACAAGCTGGGGGAGCACATCCAATACAGCTTCCTCAGGTCCCCTGTTGAAGATCTCGATCTTGAAACAGAGGTCTTCTGGATTGATTTTTGCATACTCAATAAATATGTCAAAATAACGACCTTCGTTAAAAGCTCCCGTATCAACAAGCTCAAACTCTCCTTGATCTGAACCTCGATTTTTATTTCTTTCAACGAGTTCAGCATATGGAAATGCACTTTGGGTATATTTATAGAGATATTTCATGTAAGAATGAGTCGGCGTGTTATCTAGGTAGAAGTAAGATTCCTTAACATCTTCACCATGATTTCCTTCCCAGCTTGAAAGCCCAAATAACCTTTCTTTTAATATGGGATCCTTGTGGTTCCAAAAAGCAAAGGAGAGTGCAATCACTTGGTAGCGATCACAAATCCCTCCAATTCCATCCTCACCCCAACGGTACGCTCTTGATCGTGCCATATCATGAGGAAAATAGGCCCACGAGTTCCCATCTGCGCTATAGTCTTCTCGAACAGTCCCCCATTGTCTTTCAGAAACATAGGGTCCCCATTTCTGCCACAATGGAACTGCAGAAGTGCTTTTTTCTTTTAGACGTTCTTCTTCGGGATTGGAAGAGGTTGACATAAGCTTTCCTAAATTTCTTTCCCTATATAAAAAAAAAGATTTTATCTCTATCGATAAAGTCAATAGAAGCCACTTTTTTCTATAAAACAGACCTATGACCTTGATTTGGGGTTCAAAATTAAGTAAAATATCACTCTTATCATCGAGAAGATCATGAAAAAAAGAGTTGCCGTTGGCCTGTCAGGAGGAGTCGATTCCTCAGTTTCTGCTTATTTACTCAAAAAACAAGGGTATGATGTCTTTGGCATTTTTATGAAAAATTGGGAAGATGATGAGGAGTGTCCTGCTCAAAAAGATTATGAAGATGTCATTCAAGTCTGCAAAAAACTCGACATCCCTTTTTATACGGTAAATTTTGCACAGGAATACTGGGATCTTGTGTTTCAAGACCTTTTAGAAGGTCTTAAAATGGGGCTTACTCCTAATCCTGACATCTTATGTAATAAATACATCAAATTTGACGCTCTTATGAAAAAAGCTGTTTCTATTGGAGCTGATTACCTTGCCACAGGCCACTATGCAGCTGCTTTGCATGAGGGTGAAAATGCATTTTTAAAAAAACCATTAGACTCTAGTAAAGATCAAACCTATTTTCTATACACACTCCAGAGTTCAACCTTAGAAAAAGTCCTTTTCCCCCTAGCTGAATTGGAAAAAAGCCTTGTCAGGCAAATTGCAAAGGAACAAAACCTAGTCAATCACGACAAAAAAGATTCCACAGGAATTTGTTTTATTGGGAAAAGAGATTTCAAATCATTTATTGAAGAGTACATCCCTCCAAAAAAAGGTTTGATTGTTTCCATAGAGGGGAAAATTCTCGGAAAGCACGATGGTATTTTTTACTATACAATTGGCCAAAGGAAGGGTCTTGGAATTGGTGGCCCAGGCTCTGCGTGGTTTGTGGCAGGTAAAGACATCGAAAAAAACCAAGTCATTCTTGCCCAAGGGGAAGAACATCCAGCCCTCTATTCAAGAACTTTAGAAGCGGTTTCCCCTTCTTGGGTAAGCGCCCCCCCTGAAAAGTTTCCCTTCCGCTGCAAAGCGAAAATTCGATACAGACAACCTGAGCAAGATTGCGTAATAGAGAGAATGGATGATCAAAAAATTTTTGTAAGGTTTGACACTCCCCAAAGGGCGATTACCCCCTCCCAATCCATCGTTTTTTATAAAGAAGATTTTTGCCTTGGAGGAGCTATTATTAAATCAGCTGGCCCCACTCTCTGGGATGAACACAAATAATTTTAAGGCTTGATTCTTTCACTTCTCATAAATATTATCAGTGAAAACGAGAGAATTGTTAAAATTAAATATTTAACTATTTGGTATTTATGATCCTAACTGAGAAAAAACACTTTATTCGAAGATTTTGCGCAAGACTGATTGACTACATTTTAGTTTATTCCCTTGTCACAGAACTTTACTCCTTGTTTGGGATATGGCTTGAATTCAGCGAGGAGATCTTGATCGGTGCTTTTACTCCTATGATTTTCTTTCCTATCGAAGCCGTATGCCTCTATTTTTTCCAAACGACTTTAGGAAAAGGTCTATTCCAACTTAGCGTTGAAAGACCAAATGGTGAAAAGCCTACACGCCTTGAATGTGTCCGTTACTCTTTTTACGAAGCCCTAAAAATCAATAGCATCATCCTTCTTGTTGGGGAATACATTTTATCTAAGTTTATTTTTAAACAGCAACTCCCTCCAACTCTTGTTGTTGTAAAAAAGCCCAAAGGATTTGCTTTTGTTGGCTTGTATCTTGGGACGGCTTTTTTGTGCTTAGTTGGACCTCAGGTTTATGAACAGGTTAAAACATCCACGCCTACCTCTCTCATTTCTCAAATAGAAGGAGACTTTTCAAGCTGGCAGCCGTTTTCTTTGCCAAATCTCAATTCAAAAGTCGCTTTTCCTGGAGCGCCCACTACTGTAGAAAAATCACTAAGACTACCTAAGGGTGTTAGATCGTTAACATATACAGAATTTGTTTATACAGACGCCCTTTCCTCAAGCACTTTTTCAATTGGCCACACGAAACTTCCGAAGAGCATTTTAAAATGGAGCTCAGGCCTTGTTCTTAAAGGATCTCTTGACATCATTAAAGAAAATGAGAAAGGGGCAAAGGTCGTTAAAAGAGAAGTTTCTAAAATTGGAAAAATCCCTTGTCTAAACTATAAAATGCAAAAAGATGGAACCTTATATACAGGAAGACTTCTTCTCGTAGATGACACACTGTATAAAATTGATGCTGTTCATTCAAAAGAAAACTCATCCACTTTGGAAAACAGTATTCAATACTTCTTAGATTCTTTTGAAATCCAGTAATCCTTACGAATCGGGGGTTAGCTTTTGGTATACCCCGATTCCGATCATATAAAGAATCGCAATCAACAGCAGCCCCATCGGGTAGAGCAAATAGCTAATATTCTCTTGAGCCATCTCGATCGTTAGCACCAGCCCTTCAAGGGAGAGCGCTGTAGCAATAATGATCCCAAACTTGGCAAACGCTTTGCGTGAGTGGCTTGTATCCCTTTCTTCGTCTTTCTTTAGGATTTCCTCATTCACTAGATATTTGCAAACGTCAATGACTGCGACAGCAAAAATCATTAAACTGATCTCGTCGAGTAACCCATAAAGGTTCACCCCTTCCTGAAAGAATTCTGAAATGATGCTAACGACTGAGAAAAGGACGATTGCTATAGCAAAAACAAATAAAACCGAGCAAACAACCCAATATCCAGCATTCGAGAGTTGGTTGATTTTTTCTTTGGTGAATTTCATAAAACCTCTTTTTCTTTTGGTTCATAACGTAAAAAAAACCACTTCGTCAACTTTTTAATGAAGAATATTTTTAACCTCTCTACATAAAAATAAATTGAATCTAGCAAGGAATAACTTAGTATAGGAATTTTTGCAAAGAAGTGTTATTCTTGAGCTCATGAAAAATGAAACTCATCTTATTACCCTTATAGATCATCTCAAAGCTCTCTTTCCTGAGTGTTCACAAAACTCTCGCAAAAAATGGATCGAGGGAGGCCGGATTGCTGTTAATGACAGAGTCATTAAAAAGGCGACCCATCCTATAAATTCAAAAGATCGCATCGAGCTCCTACGCAAAAAGAAAATGGAAGCTCGAGGAATTGAGATCCTTTATGAAGATGAACATATCGTTGTTATTATCAAACCGGCAGGCCTTCTCTCAGTTGACTCCCTGGATGAAAATGAAATTTCTGCTCACCAGGTCCTAAAAAACCGAACCACATCGAGAGTTTACCCAGTTCATCGTCTAGATCAAGACACTTCCGGAGTCATGCTTTTTGCCTATACTGAAGAAGCTCGAGATTCTTTAAAAGAGCAGTTCTTTCATCACACCATTGAAAGACAGTACATCGGCATGGTCTATGGGAAGCCTACAATTGCAAAAGGGAAATGGGAACACTTTCTCTACGAGACAAAAAATTTCGAATCGAGAATCAGTAAAACGGGCGGCGGAAAGCTTGCCATAACCCATTTTGAAGTCTTGCAAGAACACAAAGTATCTTCCTCTATGAGATTCACTCTGCACACTGGAAGAAAAAATCAAATCCGCGTTCAGTCCTCTCACGAAGGTCATCCAATTGTTGGAGATAAAAAATATGGAGACCCAAAAGATCCTAGTCGACGTCTCTATCTCCACGCAGAAAAACTTGTTTTTAGCCATCCAACAAGTGGTAAAAAAATGAGTTTTTTCGCTAAATGTCCTTGGAAAAATTAATCTTCTCTCTTTATTATTTAAGAAAGTTTCCTTACTAAATAGGTAGTTCCTTTGAAAAAATTATATCGTTGCCGATGGAACCGAAAAATTTTAGGAGTGATTGGTGGTCTAGGTGTTTTTCTAAATGTCGATCCCAGCTTACTTCGTTTAATTTTTATAGCTCTTTTAATTCCAACGGGGTTTTTTCTTCTTCCAATTATTTATTTTTTGGCAGCTATTTTTATCCCTGAGGGACCTAAACATTATATAAAATCTGATTACAAGATTTTGTTCCGATCGACTACTGACCGAAAATTAGGTGGAGTGATCGGAGGATTAGCTAGCTATTTCTCTGTCGACTCAAGCCTCCTTCGTCTTCTATTTATTATTCTTATGATTTTAACAGCTTTTTTTCCGATGGCACTGACCTACCTCGCTTGCATGGCAATCATTCCTGAAAAGCCAGAAAGTTGGCGCGATGAACAATAAACTGAGATAATTATGCAAAATATATTCATTCTGCTGGGTCCGCCAGGATGTGGAAAAGGAACTCAAGCTTTAATCCTCAAAGAAAAACTCTCTATTCCTCACATTTCAACGGGAGACATTCTTCGAGAGGAAGTCTCTAAAAAGACCCCTTTTGGAGTCGAAGCCAAAAAATTCATGGATGCAGGTCAATTTGTTCCTGAGGAAATGGTCTTAAAATTATTGGCAGAGAGAATCAGTAAACCAGATTGCCTTAAAGGTTTTATCTTGGATGGATTCCCACGAACAATCAAACAAGCTCTTTTTTTGAAAAGCCATGTCAAAGCGATCCCCACTGTAATCTATTTTCTTGTGAGGGATGAGACGATTGTTGAAAGAATCACGGGCAGACTCAGCTGCCCAAGTTGTGGGGCAATCTATCATAAAGTATTCTCCCCTCCTTCTCGAGATAGTATGTGCAACAATTGCAACTCTACGTTAGTTCAAAGAAACGACGATAAAGAAGAGGTGGTGCGCTCAAGACTTGCCATTTATCATGAGCAAACTAAACCCCTTGTCGACCACTACAAACTTGAACATTCCCTACATACAATCAATGCCGAAATAAAAAAGGAAGAGGTGACTAAACAGATCTTTGGTCTCATTCACATCTAATCCTCTTTTCGAATATTTTCCTGTTTGCTATGAGGGGTGAAAAACCCCTTGTAGCTTTTATGAGTCCATCTTTCGGAAAATTTAAAAAAGACCTTCATTCTTTCCACAAAGCTTGGGAGGAAGTCTCTAAAGAATCCTCTCTTTTAGAAAGCGAAAAATTTTTACTCAAAATGGCGCATGAAATCGAAAATATTCATGAGGACATCCAAAGTGTAAAAATGTCTAAAGAAATTCAAGAAGAGGCTGAAATCGTAGATTACCTACTCCAATCTCCTTGGGGAGCGCCCTTTGTTTTTGAAAAGCCCCTGCTTGAAGCCGCACGCTCTTTTCAAAACACCCGTTCACCTGAACTTCACGACCTTATTAAAGAATTTTTGTATTATAAGGATGAAATTAATCATCAATTATTTGATTATGTTGAAGAAATAGAGAAAACCCTCAGGAAATATGAAAAATAAAGTTTTACCTATCTACTTTGCCACCTTCGCCATCACAGTACTATTAGGAGGTTTCATAGGCTATCTAAAAGCAGGAAGCCTTATCTCTCTGATCATGAGCGCTATCTTTAGCTGTATCCTCCTTACAGGAACCGCTCTTTTATACAAGAAGCACTACCTTGGCTACTATGTTAGCTTCGGGGCGACGATCCTCCTTATAATCGTGTTTCTTGTGAGGTACATAAACACCAACGCCCCCTTTCCAGGTATCATGGCTATTTACTGCTCCCTGGTATTCATAACCGCTTATTATCTGCTAAAAAAACAGCCCGTGAACATCAAATAATTTGTTGAATTTTAAATATTTATATTAAATGTTAAAATAACCCCAAAAGTTATAACCTTTTGGATTTATGGCAGTTTCAAACAGTTTGAAATTATTTGATCGTTGGCAGAGCTTGCATACTTCGACTTCTGCGACTGCCTCACCCCTTCCACGATCTCCTAGACCAGGACGAACCTCCCCTCCCCCCCGTCATTCACCACTAGACCCCAACACCAGCCTTGCAGCCATGGCCGACTCTCTTCGCGATGCTACAAAGCATGACTTTGCCATGCCAGGTGTTGATAAGTTGATATTAGGACCTGTTTATATAGGAAATGCTTTATTTCACTATATAAGCGCTTTAGCGAGCCAAGAAGGAAGCAGTGAGCAAAGATTGAGAACTCAATCGGAAGCCCTATCAAAACTCATGACAGCAATCTCTTCTTTTGTTTATTCAATTGAGCGGTTTTCTCTACTTATTACAAACTTCGCATCGGGGTTTACAGCCTTTTCCGTCTCAACTTTGACCATAGTTTTGGGGTCTTTCATATGTATCTTTGAAGGAAGCTACCAAAGCATCCAGCTTTTCCATCAAATTAACTTTCATCGAGATTTGGTGTTTCGCTCTTTCTACGGGATAGACCCTAATGATAAAGCAGACTTTGAAACTTTGAAAAAGAGAATTCAGAAGCTTGAATTATTAATCCAATCCCACAGCAAACCTTTTATTAAAATATTTGGACAAGACATTTTTGACGCTTTAAAAATCGAAGTGGAGCGCATAAAAAGCATTACAGCAGAATCAGAATGTAGAGAAGCCTATAAACGTCTTGTTTATAAGATTAAGCTAGAAACAGTTCACCGAGATTTAAGCCATCTCTTAGAAAAGCATGTAACCAATCGAAAACCGGCAGCGGAAGAAAACGAGATCCATTGGTTTTCGAATAGAAACCAATTAGTCTGGCTTGCCAACCGGGTTGAGCCTTGGCTTGCGATTGAAATAGCCAATCGCTGCACGACTAGAGGCGTTAAAATCCACAGAATGGAAATGGCAAGAACCCAGCTAAGTTACCATTGGGATCAAAATGAAAATATCGTAGAACACGACAGTCAAGGCAGGCAGACGCGAATTGATGACCCTCTTCAAGTTGAAGCGGCTGGTCATTTACTGATCCAAAGCGATGGCACCTATACCGATCCTACTGGCAACCCCATCCTCAATTCAGGCCAGCAACTCCTTCCACAGGGAATAAGATATTCTCAATCTATCCACGGGACTATTGAGCGAATTTCTCTTTTGGACCGATTAATCACCACCCCCATACCTAGAGCTGCTTCGCGAGATAGCGTCCATGGTGAACTTTCAAGCTCACTTGACGATGTTCCCTCATTGTCTGGTGCCGGAGGGGACAATATTCCTCTTCCGCCCACACCGACTTTCTTTGAAACAATCATGCTTGATGCTGTAGACGAAGGCAGCGAATTAATGGAGCAGGTCTTTATTCAGTCTAAGAAGAAGATTTTGATCCACTCTTTGGCTTTATCTTGTATTCTTCTTACAGCGATCTCTCTTCTTAGCGCTACTTTTCTATTCCCACCAGGGATCATTATTGGCATGAGCGTGGCCTCAACTCTAATCGGATTTACCCGTGGCTTAGCTTGTGGGGGGATGCTTTCTCAACGAGGTTGGAACTTCCATTTGGGCAAAGGAGGTTACTTTGCTCACTGGATTTGCGACGTAATTGGAGAAGTTGCTAAATTTTTCCACCTTTATCAAGATTCGACTATTTGCAATCAAAGGCTTAATCTTGCTAGAGTAATGGCTAAAGCATAACCCTGATGAAATATCTCTCATTTTTTCTTCTCCTCCTGTCAATAGTATCTGGGGATATTATTCTTTCCTCTCTTCTTATTCCTTTTCAAGAGAACTTCATTCTTTGGCATCTAAACTATTTAGAGAAAATATTCTCCTTCGGTGTCATTTCTGTATGTTTTGGGATCATTTTCTTGATAAAATGGCTCAGGGAAAAAAAGCTGCCTGAAAACCTCTTGGAAGTCTGCTTCTCATTTTTTGTGCTCTTTTTTGCTACATATGCTCTAAAAGCGTTGATTGGCAGAGCCAGACCCTCCACCCTTTTTTTTGAACTAGGCCCCTATTTTCACCCCTTAACCTTAAGTAACAACTATTTTTCATTTCCCTCATCGCACTCTGTCGCAGCATTTATTGCCGCAAGCGGACTCAGCGAGAGGTTCCCAAGATTCAAAGGCTTGTTTTATTCCATAGCCTTCATTATCAGTATTTTTAGAGTTATAACCTTAAACCATTTTCTCAGTGATGTATTGATTGGGGCTTTTTTGGGATCTGTAGTGACTAAAGACTTTCTAAATAAAAAACGGACAAGGAGTATCCTTGTCCGTTACGGGCTAAAAAATCCTTAGCAGGACTTATTTTTTAGCAGCAGATTTTCTGCGTGGACGACGAGCTGTTTTTCTAGTAGCTTTTTTAGCTGACTTTCTTCGAACAGTTCTTTTTCTAGCTGTTTTTGCACCAGCTTTTTTAGCAGATTTTCTTCTACGTGTTGTTTTTCTAGCTGTTTTAGCAGCAGATTTTCTAGATTTTCTAGATTTTGTTGTCTTTCTTACAGCTGTTTTTTTTGCAGCTTTTCTTTTAGCAGCCATAACCACTCCTTAAATTAGGTAATTTAGCTAACTTTTTTCTAAGCGATTTGTAATGTCGCTTATTTGTATCCTCTAATTCCATATATAATAATTAAATAATTAATTTTAAATAGTTATTTTACAATTTTGTAATTATCAAAATTAACTAAAATTAAAAAGTCACCGCTAGCTGTGATGTGGGGGCTATTTTTTATATTTATTTTTTTATAAAAAAATGTAAGAATAATTCTTATTTTTAATTTGAGTAGTTAAAACAATTTGTTTTAACGTTAGATTTGTTTTTTCAAGAGATTTTATATAAAACACTAAAAAGGAGTGATTTATGAGAATTTACCAACTTTTACCTCTTATTCTTGCCCCAGCAGTCCTTTTCGGCGGTTTTTCCGATCTGAAGCTTGACCTCTACTACAGACCATCATGTCCATATTGCGTAAAAGTTCTTAAAGTCATCAAAAAATTGGAAGCTCCAGTAGTTTTTCATGATATTTCTGCCCATCCTGAAGAAGCAAAAATTTTAATAAAGACAGGTGGAAAACAGCAAGTCCCCTGTCTTTTTATTAATGGCAAACCTATGTATGAATCGAATGATATTATTGCGTGGCTAGAAAAGGAATCTGAACGCTCTAATTAATGAAGAGATGGTTTATTTATTCCTTTTATTTAAAGAAATTTTCACGTATGTCAGTCTATTGAATCATTAAAAATGTGTGAGGTAATTTTGGAAATCGGTACAACCAATTCCAAAAAACGGGTGATCTCGTTTTTTGTTCTTGTCATGTTGAATGTCTCTATTATGGCAAGTTTACGCAATCTTCCTTTAGTTGCGGAGTTTGGGTACCAGGCAATCTTTTACTTCATTCTGGCTGGTTTGTTTTTTTTAATTCCGTGCGCTTTAGTTTCTGCTGAACTTGCAACTGGATGGCCTAAATCTGGTGGGGTTTACATTTGGGTTCGTGAAGCATTTGGCGATAAATGGGGGTTTTTTGCAATTTGGATGCAGTGGGTTCACAACGTCACATGGTATCCAGCTATTCTATCATTTGTAGCAGCAACCCTTGCTTATATCATCAGCCCTTCTCTATCAGAAAACCCCTTCTATGTATTAATAGTTATACTGATTTCATTTTGGGGAATGACTTGGCTTAACTGCAGGGGCTTCAAAGTATCCGCTTTATTTAGTACATTTGGTGTCATTGCGGGAACAATCTTTCCTGGTCTTTTCTTTATTCTTCTGGGCTTTGCTTGGGTTATTGGAGGAAATCCTGTTCAGCTGCAATTTTCTGCACAGAGTCTTGTTCCCAAAATCAGCAGCATCCAAGATCTTGTTTTTCTTTCTGGGATGTTTTTGGCTTTTGCTGGATTAGAAGTCTCCGCAGGGTATGCAGGCGAAGTTCATAACCCCCAACGAAATTATCCATTATCTATCATTTTAGGGGGTGTAATAGTCTTTTTTCTCTTTATGTTTGGATCTTTGTCTATTGGAATAGTAATCCCAAAACAAGAAATTTCGTTAGTTTCTGGGCTTATGGAAGCATTTACGATTTTCTTAACGAATTACAACCTAGGATGGATGATCAAGATCCTTGCTATCTTGTTAATCCTTGGCGCTATTGCAGAAGTGAACTCGTGGATTATAGGACCTGTAAAAGCCCTCTATATGACGACTAAACATGGAAATTTGCATCCATTCTTTCAAAAGCAAAACAAGCACGGCATGCCAAAAAACTTGCTGGTTTTTCAAGCTGTAATTGTGACAGCTGTGTCTTGCATCTTTCCATTTATGCCAAGTGTTAGCACCTCTTACTGGCTTTTAACGGCGGTTAGCATCCAAATTTATTTGGTAATGTATATCTTGATGTTTGCCTCAGCGATTCGCCTTAGATACACGAAACCTCACGTACCTAGAGCTTACAAAATCCCTCACCCTCATAAGGGAATGTGGATAATAGCCTTTTTAGGAATGATCGCTGCGACTTTCGCCTTCTTAATTGCATTTATCCCTCCAAGCAAATTAGAGATTAGCAATATGTGGCTCTATGAATTCTTTATTATTACCGTATTCTTAGCTATGGCAGCAATTCCTTTGCTACTTCATCGGTATAAGGATCCATCTTGGGATCCAACGCATGCTGAACATTATTTAAAGAGGCAATAATAAGAAAAATATTCTCCACGATCTATTTTTAGGTGGATCGTGGAGAATAGCCCATGTATTATGGGTTCGAAAAAAGCATGGCGTGTTCAACATACGATAAGAAAGGTCGACTTTCTTTCTTGTACCCTTGAATAACAAGGAATTTGCTGAACCCTCAGAGCATACTAACGAATGCTAGCATCTCAAAACTTTGCTTAGTGCAAAGGTCCATTAACTTTTTTCTGTGGGATAGTAACTATCCCCTACTTCATATTTACCAAATCTTAATTAATTTTTAAAATTAAATTTATATATAAATACGCAAATAATTAAATTTTAGATCTATAAAAAAAATAATAATTTGATAAAAATTCAATCGATAGTTACTCTTTCACCTTGATTTTCTCTTAAAGACACATGCTTATATGGCTTATTTTTTGACTTCTTTCTATCCCGCCTTGACCCTCAAGCTTTTTCATAAAAGGCTAGCTTCAAGAAGAAAGACTACAAAGCGCATAACCTTATCCCTCTTGAATGATTTTCTCCAAACCCTTTAGGAACATATGATTACGAACCGATGGAGTCTAAAGCACTTTACAACACTACACCTTCATACCAGCCGTAATTTATCCTATATAGCTGTAAGTTGCTTGCTCCTAACCCTGGCTAGTTGCTCAGTTAAGTCTACTAAAAGTGTCACTACTGATGTTTATAATAACCCTGACAATCTTGTAACAATCAATAACCTCCACTATCAATGGCATCAACAATCTGATGGGGGCCTTTATCGTCAAAACAGCTCGGTGACTGAATATGTAGAAAAAGTAGGGAATAGGATTGTTAAACTTTCAAAAGCTCCGAGCGTGAGTTATGAGTTTAGCATCATAAGAAATAAAATCCCTCACGCAATAGCCCTTCTGAATGGAAAACTTGCTATCAATATTGGCATTTTATTCTTAATAGAAAATGAGGCAGAACTTGCGGCGTTGATTGCTCAAAACATCGCCTGCAGTCAGTATCTCTACCACAAACTAGCCGATCCCAAACTAAACCTCTATATTCAAAATGAATATCAACTCAGACAACGCTTTTTAAATGATTTCACCTATTCTTCCCTAGATGTGGAAGCAGAGCTTGAATTTGACAAACACGCTCTTTATTCATTGATCCAAGGTGGTTATGACCCATCCGCTGTCCTTACCCTCATGGAAAAATTAGCAAAAATTGCTGAAGAACATTCCCTCCATAAAGGGCTTTTTATACACCCTTACTCCCGAATTAGAATTGAGAGAATCAAGGAGCAGCTCCAAAAATGTGAAAAGGGAGGGTACTTAGGGGAATCAGCTTACCAAAATGCAATGTCTCCCCTTAAAAAAGCTGAGCCTGTTTACACCCTTCTTCAGTTAGGAGCTGGGGCTGTTTTAGAAAAAAAAGGACAACAAGCGTTAGAAATAGCCAATAAAGCCCTTCTTATCGATCAATCTGATCCAAAAGCCCATATTCTCAGAGGAAGAGCTCTTCGCCTTTGCAATAAAATCACCGAAGCCTTTAAATCGTTCCAAACATCGATTCAACTTGACCCCACCTACTATGAAGTCTATTTAGAGAGAGGGAAACTTTACTATCAAGAAGACGATTATGTAAATGCTATCAAAGACTTTGAAGAGTGTCTCTCCAAAGTTCCTTCTACAGCTGCATATTATTACATGGGAAAATGCTACGAAAAATTAGGTAATAAAGAAAAAGCAATTTTCTTTTACAAAGAAATTGCCCATACAAATACAGTTTACGGCTCGAGCAGCACAAAGATACTAAATACTCTGACACCAACCGGACTTTAACTTTTCTGGTAATAGTAAACTTCGCTTTTTCCCCATAGAAATGAACCTTTCTCCTGATGATATAGCAAAAAAGAAGGATGGTCGATCTTTAGAGCAACACTGATTATCTTTAATGGAAAAGACTTAACTAGGATTCTTGCAATAAGGGATTGAATTTCTTCTTCCGAGAGAAAAAGCTGACACAAATAATATATAGTCCCATCTGGCAAATCTAATTCAAAAATATCTCCTTCAACGATTTTGAGTTTAGGAAGGTTCCACTTAGATTGCACTTTTCTTAAGGTTTGACAAAAGTAAGGATTAGCTTCAACTGCCACCACATTGGCTGTAAAAAAGAATGTTAAAAAAACAGAGAGCCTTCCAGCTCCCGCCCCTAAATCTACAATAGTATCATCGTAGTGTACCCCTCCAGCCTTCATCAGATAAAATCCTGTCAGCAGAGGTGTCTCCCCGTAGGAATAGAGAGGAGAAATCTGAGTTAATCTGAAGAACTCTTTGGCAACACGATAAGGGCTTTTTTTTCTGTAAATCGAAAGAAGATAGCGATCTACCTGTTTGTAGGAAGGATTTGAATAAAGATAATACCGCTCTTTGAGCGAAAACTTCCAATCTCGCCATGTGGAGAGCAAGGATGTAAGTATCAATGCATCACCAATTGATGGTTTGTCCAGGTTCTAGAACACGAAAGGATGATGGACTGATATTCGCTTCTTGTAAAGATAAAAACAAATCATAGGGAGGTTGCATCAGACCCTCAGCAGAAAGCTTGAAGGTAAGCCAGTGCATGCCTACGCTCATTTTAGATCCCACTTCTTGGTGGATTTTTACAGCGCAATCTGGATCGATGTGGACTGGAGCCATAAATTCATGCGGAACGTAGGTTCCTATAGGGATGAGACTCAAATCAATATCTGGAAATCTTTCCCCTACTGCATTGAAATCTCTCTCGTTATACCCAGTATCTCCTACGAAATAAAAATGTTTGAGCTTCTCTTGGTGTTTACATTTAACGACATAGCTACACCAAAGAGTATTATTTGAGTGCCAGAAAAAGCGCCCCGAGAAATGCTGACAAGGTGTTGCGGTAATGACAAACTCTCTACCCTGAATATTATGCATGCTCTCTTGCCACCAGCTATGCTCGCTATAGTTAGTAATACCCCTCTTTTGAAACCACTTTTTTAGCCCTTTCGGAATAATCCATAGAATATTGGGGAATCGAGCATGGAGTTTTTTTACACTTTTGAGGTCAAGATGATCATAGTGGTCATGGCTCACAAGCACCATATGGATTTCAGGAAGATCCTCTATTGCGATGCCTGGCTCATGTTGTCTTTTAGGACCAATAAACGGTACAGGAGAACAACGATTGCTCCAAATAGGATCTGTTATGATGTTGATTCCAAAAATAGAGATCATAAAAGTGGAATGATTAATCCAGGTAACCATAGGCATTGAGGTTTCAACCTCTACTTTCTCATTGGGATAGGAAAAAGCAGCGGGAGCTCTTGGAGGCGGAAGGGCATCATTAAACCCACCTAGCTGCCATTTTACTATGTCTCCAAGACGTTTTTTAATATTTTTAGTATGGGGATTAACGTATCTAGGCATAATTATCTTATTATTATTTTCTAATTTATAATTAATAAAAAATTATAATAATAACAATTAAAATTTATGCAAAGATAACAACTTAATTATAAACCTGTGATATTAAGACAAAAAGATCAAATTCTTCATTGCTCAATTATGAGAAAGAAATAGTGAGGATCTTTGGCCTTAATTCCGTAAGGTTATGGGGGCCGAAAAACTGCATTGGAAGGACTTGCTTGTACTCATCCCGAACCGCCCAAGCACTCCTTGAGTTAGCAAAGTACTTAAAAGGCTTCCCTTTAAGATCTACTAGGTATTTTTTAATTACTGGTTTCATCACACCGTGACGCTTTTCCAGATTAATAAGACTCGCAATAGGCACCCCATAGACTTCCCAAAAAGAGGGGCTTTTAACCAAATTCTTGATTCCAACCATATATCCAGTTTTTTGGCGGTCAATTAAGGCACATGCCGCTTTTCCTAAACTGTAGCAATAAGCTACATCAAAATTAGAAGGAAAAGAGCAACGACCCTCATAGCCAAAAAAATGCTCCATGGGTTGAAATTTCCCTTGATAGGTTCCTTCTTTTTTCCTTAAAGCTAGCTGCTCCGAAACTAAGTGGATCATAAGTTTTTCTGTCGGAATTAAAGAAACTTGGACATTTCCGTGAGGGTCCCTCTCTAGTAAAAGTTGTTTTTGGATCTCATCGGGAAAAGAAGAAAAGAGTTTCTGGGACCCAGGTGATAAAGAAGAAATATTAAATTTCTCTCGAGAAATCCCCTTTTCATTAATCTCTTTAATCAGGGCAGCAATTTCATGAATCGCTTCAATCAATCCTTCTGGGAGAACTACGACTCCATAATTGATTCCCTCTTTCGCTCTAGTTACAATCATTTCAACAATAGATGATACGACATCGTTGAGAGAAATCTGCTTTTCGATAATTTCTTCTGATATGAGCGTCATATTCGGCTGAACTTGCAGAGCACATTCTAAGGCGACATGCGAGGCAGAGCGCCCCATGATTTTTACAAAATGATAGTATTTCTCTGCGGATTTTGCATCTTTTGTCAAATTAGAAATGAGCTGGCTATAGACTTTAGTAGCTGTGTCAAAACCAAAGGAGATCTCCACAAACTCATTGCAAAGATCTCCGTCAATCGTCTTGGGAACACCTATGACACAAGTCTCGATCCCCTCTTTTCGGAAGTATTCAGCTAAGACCGCTGCATTTGTATTTGAATCATCCCCACCGATGATGATAATGCCATCAAGATGTAGAGATTTCACTACTCCTTTAACGCTCTCAAATTGCTCAGGCTGCTCAATTTTTGTTCTTCCCGATCCAAGCAGATCAAATCCGCCTGTATGCCTGTACTCATCTATCTTTTCTTGTGAGAGGATCTCATACCTTCCGTCAATTAATCCTTGGGGGCCAGATAGAAAACCTAAAAGTTGATTGTCTGGATGAAGCTGTTGGAGTCCATCAAAGATCCCTGCAATGACACTATGTCCACCAGGCGCTGGCCCTCCTGAGAGAACCACACCGATTTTAAGTTTTTTATTTTCTTTGGGGCTTCCTTTGCTAAAAAGTAGCAGAGGTTGTTTTGCAGTGTGAGGAAAGTACTTTTGAGAGTTATGTGGATCTAGAGGTAGAATCGGCCTTTCAGAGAGAGAAAGGTCTATATCTGTAATATCCTGAAGTGAATGAGGCAAATCTGGCTGATATTGTCTTCTCTCTAGCGTAAGATCCATAGGGCAATCCTTTTAACATTCTGGGATGCTTACAGGAACGCTGATCGCCAGACCTCCAATCGAAGTTTCTTTGTACTTGGCATGCATATCAATTCCCACTTCTCGCATCGCTTTAATCACTTGATCTAATCTTACCTTATGGTCCCCTTTTCCTTTTAATGCAAGGCGAGATGCGTTGATTGCTTTAATAGCTCCCATGGTGTTTCTTTCGATGCAAGGAATTTGAACTAGACCTCCAATAGGATCGCATGTGAGTCCAAGGTGGTGTTCCATAGCAATTTCAGCCGCATTTTCGATTTGGGAGTTACTTCCTCCTAAAGCAGCTGTAAGTCCTGCTGCTGCCATCGAAGACGCAACACCTACTTCTCCTTGACATCCCATCTCTGCTGCTGAAAGAGAGGCTCCAAATTTATACAGAGTACCTATAGCTGTCGATGTGAGAAAAAACTCAATCAGACCTTCTTTACTATAAGATGGAATAAACTTTTCATAGTAATGAAGTACAGCTGGAATAACCCCTGCAGCGCCATTGGTTGGAGCTGTTACTACTTTTCCACCTGCTGCATTTTCTTCATTCACAGCTAATGCAAATAAAGACACCCAATCAAAAATTTCTGCAGGATCCTCGTATTTTTTATCTGCTGAGTGAATGTCTTGCCAAAGTTTTGGAGCTCTGCGAACCACATCAAGTCCACCAGGAAGGATCCCCTCTGTTTTTATCCCTCTCTCAACACATTTTTTCATGACTTGCCAAATTTTCCAGATCCCTTCCTTTATTTCACTCTCAGATCTTCTATGAAGTTCATTGGCCCAAATGATTTGCCCTATCGTTTTTTTCTCTTTGTCACAAAAAGCTTCAAGCTCTGCGTATGTTGAAAAATGAAAAGGCAAAGTAGACGATTCAGGTTTTTTTCCTTCTTTATCAATTTCTGCATGACGGACGATAAAGCCTCCCCCAACAGAATAATAAACCTCCTTGAGGAGTGTTTTACCTTTTGTATCAGTAATAATGAATCGCATGGCGTTGGAGTGATAGGGAAGTCTTTTTTCCTTGTGAAAAACAATTTGTTTCCTAGGATCGAATGAAATCATTCTTTCCCCAAATAGCGATAGAGTCTTTTCAGAGTAAATACGCTCCACTTCGCTATCGAGCCATTCGGGATCGATGTCCTCGGGTGTTTGACCGCTAAGTCCCATCAAAATAGCCTTGTGAGTGCCGTGACCTATACCGGTCATAGCTAAGGAACCGTAAAGCTCTATACATATTTGTTGAACGTCTAATAGCGAGTAACTTTTTTGAAAGACTTCAAGACAATCCTTCGCAGCTCTCATAGGACCTACTGTATGGGAGCTTGAGGGACCTACTCCTATAGAATATAATTCAAAAACACTTACCGGCATAATTCTTCTCTAATTATTTTTTAAATTAAGTCCAAACATCGTAATCTAGAGTTCAATTTGATCCAAGTAAGATCAAGAAAATAAAGAGATTTTTTCAAATTCATCGTTATTGACCCCCTGGTTTTGTGTTGCATTTTCCACTTATTCGCTTTACAATCTTAGTGCATACCAGGGGTTTTTTGTGCCAAAATATATTTTCATGACGGGAGGCGTTGTTTCATCCCTAGGAAAAGGGTTAACTTTTTCCTCTATAGCGAGCTTACTAGAATGCAAAGGCCTTAAAGTAGCCATGCTAAAATTGGATCCTTACTTGAACGTTGATCCAGGGACGATGAACCCCTTTGAGCACGGCGAGGTATACGTCACTGACGATGGCGCTGAAACAGATCTAGATTTAGGCCATTACTACCGATTTACAAATTCCCCTCTGTCTAAATCTTCAAACGCTACTTCTGGACAAATTTATGATACCGTTATTCGTCATGAACGACGTGGTGATTATCTTGGCAAAACAGTTCAAGTCATCCCTCATGTCACTGATGAAATCAAACTTCGTATATTACAGTGTGAACGCCAGGTAAAAGGGATTGATGTAGTTTGTGTAGAAATCGGCGGAACTGTAGGCGATATAGAGTCCCTCCCATTTCTCGAAGCAATACGTCAATTTCGTTTAGAAAGACCTGCTGACTGCCTCAATATTCACTTAACCTATGTCCCCTTTATTCCAGCAGCGCAAGAAGTAAAAACAAAACCTACGCAACATTCGATTGCTGATCTTCGGGCGATAGGCATCATTCCAGACATTATTATTTGCCGTTGCGAAGAGCCTCTAGAAGAACAGATCAAACAAAAAATCAGCCTCTTTTGCTCCGTCCCAAAGCAACATGTTGTTGATGTTCCCGATGCTAAACATTCCATTTATCAAATTCCCCTTTATCTTTATGAGCAAAAACTCGACGAGCAGATTTGTGACATATTAAAGATAGACGGCAGAAGCTGTGATATGAAAAAGTGGAAGGAAATTTCTGATAAAATCATTCACTCAACTCAGACCATCCAAATAGCGATTGTTGGAAAATATCTAAGTCATCGAGATGCATATAAATCTGTTTTTGAGTCTTTAACACATGCTGCGATCGATCAACACCACAAACTACAGTTCCACTGCATAGAATCAGATAAAATTGAATCTCTCGATCAAATGAAAAAGGAACTTAAAGAGTGCCACGGCGTAGTAGTACCTGGTGGATTTGGAGAGAGAGGTTTTGAAGGGAAAATTTTAGCGGCTCAAGCTTGCCGTGAAATGAATCTACCCTATTTTGGACTATGTCTTGGCATGCAAGTTATGGTTGTGGAATATGCACGTAATGTTCTTAAACTTGAAAGAGCGAATTCTACAGAAATGAACCCCACCACCCCCTATCCAGTCATTTGCCTTCTAGAAGAGCAAAAAGGGGTGTCTAAAAAGGGTGGAACAATGAGACTTGGCTCTTTTGAGTGCCACCTAGCAAAAGGCTCAAAAGCTGAAGAGGCTTACGGCACTTCAATCATTCATGAGAGACACCGCCACAGACTTGAGTTCAACCATGACTACAAAGAGGAGATCACGAAGCATGGCCTCCTCATTACTGGATTGGAACCAACTCAAGACCTTTGTGAAATTGTAGAAGTCAAAGGCCACCCGTGGATGCTTGGCGTTCAATTCCACCCTGAATTCAAATCAAAGCCGACAGATCCCCACCCTCTTTTTCTTGGATTTATGAAAGCTGCTATTAAACACCAAAAGAAAAGCAGGTAATCTATGCGTCTTATGGGAATCGACTATGGAAAAAAAAGAATCGGGATTGCAGTAACTGATCATTTAAAATGTATCGCTTCTCCCCACACCCTCATTGAAGCAAAGCCATCTCTGGAGCAAAAGGTGGCACAAATCATGGCTTTGCCTATTTTCAAAGAGGTTGAAAAAATTGTCTTAGGACTTCCCCTTCATATGGATGGGAAGGAGAGTGAAATGTCTGCTGAAGTGAGACTTTTTGGCCAAAAACTAGCAGAGGCATCGGGAAAATCTGTTGACTTTCTAGATGAGAGGCTCTCTTCTAAAGGTGTTGATATGCTTTTAAGAGATCAAAATCTTCGGCGAAAAGAGCGCACTGCAAAGCTAGATACTGGGGCTGCATGCCTTCTTCTGCAAACTTATATGGAAAAGGCTTCATTTCAGTTATAGAACTTCTAGTACAAGCTCAGTACCTTTAGCAATATCTTCTATTTTTCCCACACACGCAACAACTCTCCCAGTCATAGAGGACAAGCTATCCACATTCATCGTGACTCGCAAGATATCTTCTGTTGTTCTAGCAGAACATGAATATTTCACTATAGAAGCAAAAGCTCTTCCAATGGCTAAAAATGCATTATCTCTAAAAGGCTGGGGTAAATCGCCAGCCTTGGAAAACGCTTCCTCTAATTTTGAAGGGTCGCCTAAAGGGCGATCTTCTTTTGCAGTTCCATCATTCGCAAGCAAGATGATGGAGTTATAAACATCATTAGTCGATAGAGAGACTGCCATATAATATCCCTGTTAATAAATTTTATGACCCTGCCACAAGAATTTCTTCCATAATTTCATCATAATAAACTGGATCTGAGATTCTTTCAGCCGCCTCAGTAATTGCCAAACTATAGTACAAATCGGCTCTTTGCTGATCCCGAGTCGCTGGATATTCGTAATATTTTGCTAGAGAAATGAAGGTTCTAGCAATGAGGCCAAGAGCACGATCTCTGAGCGAACTTACTCGAATTTTTTGAACTTGAGATAGAGCTCGATGGATATCCGCCTCACTCCCTTCTGGTTTTTCACACCGACTCCTACCAGACTCGCAGTAATTCATTACAAGATTAAAGACTTGAGAGCTCCCATTTATCATGCTACACCTATATCTTCACTATCTAGCTCGGCAGCAAGATCTGAAAGATCAACACCATCAAAAATATCTAAAGCTAAACGGACATCCTCATATAATCCAGAATCTACGATCTTTGGCAAACATTCATTCCTCGCCCTACCTGCAAGAAGAGTAGCTCGCTGATTATCGAGACTCGGACCATGTCTATAGATCGTTCCTAAAACCATAAAAATTCTGCCGATCATTGCAAAAGCCTTATCAGCTATCTCTGAGATTGTCAATCTGCAGGCAAAATCAAAAGCAAGGTTTAATATCTGTTCAGAGCCATTTGGTTGAGCTTCTGTAGGCTTAGCTAGGCTACAAAGATCCTTGACAACAAGAAAAGAGAATAGGTTTGTTGATAAATCCATAAAAAAACCGTATCAGATTAAAAAAGGCATTAGAATAGCAAGCCTCTAGATTTTTTCTCACTAATGAAATGAGCCTACTCCTAAGAAAAAACCTAGACCAAAAAAATTAAAATAATGATATTGATCGTTCAATTGGAAAGACAAAGGTTCTTATGGATATTATTAGCACTCCCCTTGAAGAAATGGGACACCTCAAACGCTCTCTCGACCCTTGCATTTTGGTGATTTTTGGAGCCACAGGCGATCTTACAGCAAGAAAATTAGTTCCCGCAATCTACAATCTAAAAAGGGAAGGTCAACTGCCATCGAACTTTGCTTGTGTCGGATTTGCACGAAGAGATAAAAATCATGATGTCTTTCGCGGAGAAATGAAAGAAGCGATCAATAAATTTTCCCGTGTAAAACCTCTTGAAGAGGAAATCTGGAAACATTTCCAAGGACAGTTTTTCTATCACAACTCTGAATTTGATGACAAAGTAGGCTATGAAAAACTGAAAAACTTTTTGGCTGAACTTGACAAAACACTAGGCACAAAAGGCAACAGGGTATTTTATCTATCGACTCAACCCAGTTATTTTCCTGCAATTATCAAACATCTTGATGAAGCAGGGATGATTTATGGCAGTGATGTCAAAGACTCCTTTTCCAGAGTCATCATAGAAAAACCCTTTGGACATGATTATAACTCAGCTGTGAGCCTTCAAGCTGACCTTATGCACCATCTTAAAGAGCCCCAACTTTATCGTATTGACCACTATTTAGGAAAAGAGACCGTCCAAAACCTTCTTGTTTTCAGATTCGGTAACTCGCTGTTTGAAAACCTTTGGAATAACAAATATATAGATCATGTGCAGATCACAGTTGCTGAAGATATCGGCATCGGTACTAGAGGGCGTTTTTGGGAAGAATCGGGAATGCTGCGAGACATTGTCCAAAATCACATGATGCAACTTCTCAGCTTAGTCGCGATGGAACCCCCCTCAAGTCTTGATGCTGATGCCATACGAGATGAAAAAGTGAAAGTTCTGCAATGCATAGCCCCTTTTACTGAAGAAGACTGCCTAAAAAACGCTGTAAGAGGTCAGTACGGCTCTGGATTTGTGAATTGCAGTAATGTTAAAGGGTATCGAGAAGAAGAAAACGTAAGCCCAACATCCAATGTAGAAACATATGCAGCTTTAAAGCTTTTTATCCACAACTGGCGCTGGGAAGGAGTTCCTTTTTACCTTCGAGGCGCAAAACGTGTCGCTAAAAGAGCTACAGAAATAGCAATTGTATTTAAAGCGCCACCCAGCATCTTGTTCCACGCAAAAGACAAGCAAGCGACGATGACAAAAAACGTGCTAACAATCCGCATTCAACCTAATGAAGGGATCGCTCTTAAAATTAATTCAAAAGTGCCCGGACCCTCAAGCCCTATACAGCCCGTGATGATGGATTTCCGCTACAGCTCTTTCTTTGGCCTTGCCCCTCCAGATGCCTACGAGCGTCTCCTTTGTGATTGCATTTTTGGCGACAGCACTCTTTTTGCAAGGGAAGATGAAGTCCTCAATTCATGGCGGATCTTAACGCCCCTTGTTGATTACTGGACGCATAACAAAGCTTCTTCATTCCCTAACTATGCATCAGGCAGCTGGGGCCCTAAAGAGGCTGATGATATGCTCGCTAAAGAGAGTCGCCATTGGAGAATTATATGAGCGAAAAAGTGATCGTTTCCGCTTGCGATGTCGAAGATCGTCTTGAGAAAATTCTTGAGAAGATCCAAGGGGCAAACAAGATGAGAGCTTCTCTCTTCAACATGGTGATCTACGCTAAAAAAAACCATAGAGACAGCTACTACCGAACGATGGCTCAAAAGCTTATAGAGAAATTTCCATCTCGTATTTTATTTGTTCTTGAAAATACAGAGCAGACGAATTTAATGGAGATCTCGGTTTCGGTTTTATCTGCAAATGAAGGAGAATCTTCCATTTATTGTGATTTGATTGAGTTCCAAGTATCTAGTGAAAGAAGAAAGGAAGTCCCTTTCGCAATCCTTCCTCACCTACTTCCCGACCTTCCTATTTATCTTTTATGGGGAGATGATCCTTCGAAAGAGGACCCTCTTTCTTTTAACTTAGAGAGACTTGCTCATCGCACTATATTTGATTCGGAAGTAACAGATGAGCTTTTTTCCTACGCGAGGGCCATTTTTACACATAAAGAAAAAACTTCCTCGCAGATAGCTGATTTAAACTGGGGACGTATTGAAAATTGGAGAGGCCTTATTTCTTCTGTTTTCCACTCACAGGCTCTGATTGAAAAGCTAACCAGTTCTGATCATATTGATATCTACTATAATGATATCCCTTCAGATTATCTATCTCACACGAAAACTCAATCCATTTTTTTGGTTTTTTGGATTGCGGCCCAGCTGGGATGGAAATGTCATCGGTATGAATATGAAAAAGATGACACTTTAGTTGAATTTAAGACTAAAGATCATCTGGTCAAAGTAAAACTCCTCCCCCAAAAAGAAGAAGGCCTAAAATCGGGACGTATTCTAAAAATAGATTTTTTTCTCGACCAAGAAAATAAAATTTGTTTTACCCGAAAAAAAGAGGCTCTCCATCATATAATGATTGAAACATGTCATAAAAATGTCTGTGAACTCTCCGCTCAACAAGTCTTTGATAAAGAAGAATCAGGCCAATCTGTCGTCAATGAAATATACCACGATAAAACTAGCCAGCATTATTTGAATATGCTATCTCTCATTTTAGAAATACCCAACCGAATCATATAGGATGTTTATGAAGCAAAACTCATCATCTCATGCCCATCTAGGAATTTTAGGTTTTTCTGGGGACGAGAAATATTCACCCCTCCCTAAACCCAAAATTTCTGAAAAGATTGATCATCGACGAATTTTAGAAGTTCCTGGGAACCATAACGAGACGATGTCTTATGCTGTTCATCAATTCATTCAAATAGCCAAAGATGCTATAGACAAGAAGGGTAAATTTTTTGTCGCTCTTTCGGGTGGATCTACCCCTAAAGAAATCTACTCCCATGTAACGAGTGAAAAACTTCGCAGGTTTATTGATTGGAAAAAAGTCTATCTTTTTTGGTCTGATGAAAGAGCTGTACCTCCTACTGATCCTGACAGCAACTACAAAATGTCAATGGATGCAGGCTTTAAGCATGTAGGCATTCCCGCAAATCAAATCTTCAGAATGGAAGCTGAATCTGATATCGAGCAGCATGCCTCGATGTACCAAGATTGTATTGAAAGCACCCTTCAAGGGAATTCCTTTGATCTCATACTGCTCGGTGTTGGTGAAGATGGACATACAGCCTCTATTTTTCCAGCTACTGAAGCCTTAGACCAAAAGAACAAATGGGTTGTTGCAAACTGGGTTCCCCAAAAGCAATCTTGGAGAATGACGATGACAATCCCCTTTATCAACCAAGCCGAGAATGTGATTGTCTATGCGTTTGGAGAAAAGAAGAAAGAGATTGTCAAGAAGATCCTTCTTGGAGAGAAAACGCCTGAGCCGCTACCTTCAGAGAGAGTCGGCATATCTTCTCACCCAGCTCTTTGGCTAGCGGATGAAAAGGCAGCAGAGCTCACTCTGAAAGCTTTGAAAAAGTAACGATTGTTACTTTTTCACCTTCATAGAAATGATAATTTGCTTCTCTACCGGGCGGTCAGAGCGATCTGTTTTCACCCCTTCGAGCTTAGCAACGACATCCATCCCCTTTGTCACCTCACCAAAAATGGTGTGGTTCATGTTTAGCCAGGGTGTGGCGACTGTTGTGATGAAAAATTGAGATCCATTCGTGTTAGGGCCTGCATTCGCCATAGCGAGCAATCCAGCTTTGTCAAAACGGACATCGGGACGCACTTCATCTTCAAAGGCTTTGCCCCAAAGAGATTTCCCTCCCCCCCCTGTTCCTGTAGGGTCTCCCCCTTGAATCATGAATTGCTTGATGATCCTGTGGAACGGCACATTATTATAGTATCCTTTTTCAGCAAGACCGATAAAGTTCTCACAGGTTTTAGGGGCCACATGAGGTTTAAGTGTAACTTCAATAGTCCCTTGAGTTGTTTCAATCACAACAACAGGTGCAATTTGCGACATAGCAGTCCTTCTCTTAAAGTTTATTGGTGGAATAAGTGTAAGATGACGAAGAGTTTTCGCCAAGAGTATCTATTCAAACCAGCGAGATCGATAAGTATTAAATATTTGATAGAATCGATCAGCTTGTTCTTTAGTGGGGCTTTCTAAAAGATCTCTATCCTCATGAAAACGCTGTAACCTTAACCGAGGAACTAAAGCTATAAACTGAGTTTGGAAATCATGAAGCTCTTCCCTTCCTTGAATTAAAATGGCGATAGCGCCTATAAAATCTCGACAATCTCGTGGCGCAAATTCTTTATCTCCACCTTCTAAAAAATATCGAGAAAATCGAGTCTCAAAAATTTGATTAAAATAGGGCATAGGAGCGTCGCCTAACCCACTAGCAATTGACATATTAACACCAAAATTAGAATTGAGCCAAAACTATAGCAATCGCCTAAGTTGATCTAAAGGGAGAAATCCTTGCCATAATAGTTAAGAAAAGTTTATAGGTGAGAAAAAGTAGGGGTGCCTCATGATCCATAACGATCCTGTACAAAATTTTCTTTCTGAACCTAAAGGACTTGAATACTTTTTCAACCCTTCAAGTGTTGCTTTAGTAGGCGCAACAGAAAAAGAGCACAGCGTTGGAAGAACCATCCTTGTGAATCTCACATCCGCTCACTATAAAGGGAAAATCTATCCTATAAACCCCAAATACAAAGAAATTTTAGGAGTGCCCTGCTATCCATCGATTTCGGCATGTGGTCCTGTTGATCTTGCTGTGATCGTGACACCTTCAAAAGCCGTTCCAGATCTTGTAAAGGATTGTGTTGCCCATGGAGTGAAAGCCATTATCATCATCTCTGCAGGGTTTAAAGAGCTTGGCGAAGAAGGTCTTAAACTTGAGCAACAAGTTCTTGCTAATATAAAAGGGACACAGACAAGAATTATCGGCCCCAACTGCTTAGGACTGATGAGTCCTACCAGCGGGCTTAATGCTACTTTTGCCGCAGGGATGGCTCTCCCAGGTCATATCGCCTTTATTAGCCAATCAGGAGCTTTATGCACATCCGTTCTAGATTGGAGCTTGCAGGAAAAAATCGGGTTTAGCGGATTTGTGTCGATTGGCTCAATGTCTGATGTAAACTGGGGAAACCTTATTGAATACTTTGGGAAAGACCCTCATACACAAAGTATCTTGATTTATATGGAAACTGTTGGAGATGCAAGATCATTCCTCTCTGCAGCGAAAAAAGTAGCTCTTACAAAACCGATTATTATTATCAAACCTGGGAAAACCCAAGCCGCAGCGAAAGCTGCAGCATCTCATACAGGTTCTCTTGCAGGATCGGATGATGTGCTAGAAGCAGCTCTTGAACGAGTGGGAGTGCTCAGAGTCTCTACGATTTCTCAGCTTTTTGACATCGCAGCAGCCCTTGCAAAACAACCCCGCCCTAAAGGACCTAACCTCACTATTATTACGAACGCTGGCGGTCCTTCCGTTCTTGCAACAGATAAAGCAGTTTCTACAGGGGCGCAAATGACAGCCCTTCCTGAAGCTACGATTGAAAAGCTCTCCTCTTTTCTACCAAGCGCCTGGAGTCATGCAAATCCCGTTGATATTTTAGGAGATGCAGGACCTGACATCTATGCTAAAACGATTGAACTCGTTTCCAAAGATCCAGCAACAGATGGCATGCTCGTCATTTTAACCCCCCAAGACATGACAGATCCTACAAAAACCGCCGATGCGATCATCCCTTACGCGAAAATGAACAAACCTCTTTTAGCGAGTTGGATGGGAGGACACATTGTCGAAAAGGGATATCAGAAACTCAACGAAGCAGGCATTCCTTGTTATCAATATCCTGACCAAGCTGCAGAAGTATTTGCGATGATGCATCGCCATGAAGAAGAGCTCAAAGCTCTCTATGAAACACCGATTGAGCGTCCCTCTTTCAAACATGCTGAAGACATCTCCTCACTTTTTGAGAAAGTTTATAAAGAAAACCGCACCCTTCTTACCGAATTTGAATCAAAAAAAGTACTGGAGGCCTACGGCATCCCTACAGTGAAAACAGTGCTTGCCCACTCGGCAGAGGAAGCTGTGAAAGCCGCTGATAAAATGGGGTTTCCGGTTGTTGTAAAACTTCACTCTGAAACGATCACTCATAAAAGTGATGTTGGTGGCGTTAAACTCAATCTCAAGACAAAAGAAGCCGTTCATGAGGCCTATGAATCCATTCTTCATAACGTAACACGTCTTCACGGGAAAGAGCACTTCCAAGGTGTGACAGTGCAGCAAATGATTTCTCTAGAGGGGTATGAGCTCATTCTAGGGAGTAAAGTTGATGTGCAATTTGGTCCCATTATTGTATTTGGTACAGGAGGTCAGCTTGTCGAAGTCTATAAAGATAGCGCGATCGGTCTTCCTCCTCTGAATTCGACCCTCGCGCGCAAAATGATGAAAAAAACCAAAATCTACGAAGCTCTCAAGGGTGTTAGAGGAAGAAATCCAGTTCCGATGGATAAGCTTGAACAACTTCTTATCCAGTTCTCTCTACTCATCGCAGAGCAGCCCTTGATCAGTGAATGTGATATCAACCCCATCTTGGCCTCTGATAAACAATTGATCGCCCTTGACGCTCGAATTGTTCTGCATGAAAAAAATGCTCAAATCCCCAAGCTTGCCATCCGCCCCTATCCACAAGTCTATGAAGAAAAGAAAATTCTTAAAGATGGCTCTCGTGTTCATTTAAGACCTATACGCCCTGAAGATGAAGAAAATATCCAAAAATTCCATAAAGAATTATCTGAAAAAAGTGTCTATCAGAATTTCTTCGAATTTTTATCCTACAGCGATCGTACCGCCCATCTAAGAATGATTCAAATCTGTGCAATCGACTATGATAGAGACATCCGTCTCATCGCAGAAGATGAATCTCACAATATCCTAGGAGTTGTTTCTCTTGTGCGCATTCCTAATTCTAATGAAGGGGATTTAAAAATCATCATTTTAGATACCTATCATGGGAAAGGCCTTGGCAATATCCTTCTTGATAAAGTGATCCATGTAGCCAAAGAAGAGGGATTTTCTGCCATCTGGGGCAAGGTTCTTAATGAAAACAGCGCTCTTATTCATATGCTTAAGAAAAGAGGGTTCTCTCTCCACTCCGAGGGACCCTTTTTTCAACTGCATAAAAAAATATAGGAAAAAGAGCCCGAGGTCTCGGGCTCAACTTTTTACTGAAAAAGATAGGGAACTTTGTCTTTGAGTTGATTGATTAAACTCTCTAATGTCCCATTTATGTCATCTGAGCTGTCAATAGTGATGTCTGACTTTGAGGGTTCCTCAAAAGGATCACTAATTCCGGTGAATTGAGGAATTTTTCCAGCTCTTGCAGCTTTATAAAGACCTTTGACATCTCGATCTTCGCAAACTTCGATGGGTGTTTTTACATAAACCTCAATATACTTGCCATTTTGGCTAATCAGCTCTCTATTGGCCAAACGATCTTCGTCATAAGGGGCAATATTTGCACAAAGACATATACCCCCTGCTTCAGTGATAGTAGAGGCGACATAGCCAATCCGTCTCACATTGATCGAGCGGTCTTTTTTGCTAAAGCCAAGCTCGCTCGACAAATACTTACGGATTACATCTCCATCAATGATCACAACAGGTGAATCTTGCACAGATTTAAGATATTCTTTAAGTCCTTGGCAAAGTGATGTTTTGCCAGCACCTGATAACCCAACAAAGTAAATACAAGTTCCTTTCCTGTTTTTATATTCTTTGCGAAGAAGATCAAGAACATCTGGATAAGAGAACCAGCTTGGAATTTCTTCATCATTCATGAGCTTTCTTCTAAATTCAGTTCCAGAAAGCTGCCCGACTCTTGAAGGATCGCTCACTTCATCAAAAGGCTTATACTCTTCTGCAATAAGGTCATAGACGACTTCTTTTGAGAGGATAACTTCAATTCCTATTTCATCTTTATACTTAAGAAGCATCTGATGAGCATCATAGGGACCAAAAAATGATTTCCCATCTTTTCTTTTAGTCGATGGCCCTGCATGGTCTCTACCAGCGATAAAATGTGTGCATCCATAATTTTTCCGAATGAGCGCATGCCACAGAGCTTCTTTAGGACCTGCCATTCTCATGGATAAAGGAAGGAGTGATAAGGCAATAGAGTTTTCAGGATAGTACCTCAGAAGTTTCTCATAGCATTTGACCCTTGTCCAATAGGAAACATCATCGGGCTGGGTTGTCCCCACAACCGGATGAAGAAGCAATTTAGCGCCCTCACATGCCTCACGAAGACAGTTTTTGGTTACTTCTACATGGGATCTATGAAGAGGGTTCCTTGTTTGAAACGCTACAATTTTTTTCCAGCCATTTTCCTCAAAGAAGGCTTTACATTCTTCTGGGGTTTTTCTAAGAAAAGGAAAGTCAAAATGGTGTGGAAGAGAGATTTTGCGAAGTTGTCCACCTACATAATAGACATCGCCCCTTTTGAGGATCTTACGAGCTATAGGGTGATTATCGTCGACACAGCCGTACAAAGAAACGCACTCTTTTTCAGGATGAGGCTCATAGACATCTTCAATATCTAAAATGGCTACAGGATAATATTGATCGTCGATCAAAGTTATATGCCCTTTTTCAAGAAAGCTAAGGGCTTTTTCTTTAGGAACAGGGAGTACAATAGGGATTGGCCAAAGAGCTCCATTAGAGAGTCTCATATTCTCAAGAACACTGTGGTAATCTCTCTCATTCATGAATCCCGAAAGAGGGGCAAATCCCCCATTGAGTATAAGTTCAAGATCACAAAGAAGTTCTCTTTCTAAAGCAACTTGAGGGTAGTTTTTTGCCTCAACAATCAGCTCGCTCGCAAAAACGGACCAACTCAATATACAAAAGAGCGCTAGCCATTTTTTCATTTTATCTCCTTGGGTTGTATTAATTATAAAAAATGTTAAAAAATATTTTAGAATAATTGCTGCAAATTGAGGAATATGAGAGTTTGAAAGTAAAAAATCAATACATTAAATGAAGCAATTTTTCATTAAAAATACGCTTGAAACACCTATAGAGAAGGTTTTTTTCTATTTTCTAAAACCTGAGTCTCTTTTGCGTATTACTCCCTCCTCGTTTTACTTAAGAAAAATCTCGCATGATGAAAGTAGAGTTTATAAGGGATTTTTTCTTGGCTTTCCCTTTTCAATGAAAAGTAATTTATCTTCTCTGACAGATAAAGGCTTTAGTCTTGAAATAAAATTAGCCTCTCCTTTTTTTCAAATCGTGCGTGATCTGTCCTTTCAAACTTCAGGATCGAACAAGACTGAAGTGGATGAGAACATTTCCTATTCTTTTATGTTTTGGGAAACCAAAGGTGTGAAAAAACTTAAAGATGCTTTGCAATATGGTCAAAGAGTATTAAAAGAGGATTTAAGCAGACTTCAAAGCACATCTCACCCATTCACAATTTTGCTCACCGGCGGTTCTGGATTTATTGGGAAGCAGCTTACCTATTTTTTGCGCTGCCTAGGGCATAAGGTTTATCATTTTTCACGAAAAGCGAGTAGCAGTCCCTTTGTGATACCTTGGGATCCACAGCATGGACTTACCTCTTTTTCATCAATTCCTAAAGCAGATGTAGCCATCCACTTAGCTGGAGAAAATATCTTTGGTTTATGGACTAAAGCGAAAAAAAAGAAAATTTTGGAAAGCAGAGTGGAAGCAACTAAGTTTCTATCCCAGCTTGTAGAATCAGAACGAATGAAACTAAAACTTGTAATCTCTGCTTCTGCAGACGGCATCTATCCTCTTATAAGCAAAGAGACCATTACAGAAACATCACCCCTTGGAGATCACTTTTTAGCAAGAGTGTGCAAACAATGGGAAAGCGCTTCTATCAAAATCCCTGCTGAAAGACATGTTCAAGCAAGACTCTCTCCTGTTTTCTCGCTGCATGGCGGATTACTAAAAAAGGCTTATTCCTTGTTTTCTATCGGGCTTGGCGCCATTTTTGGAACCGGCAATGAGCGATTTTCGTGGGTATATCTTGATGATGTGATCTATCAATTTCATCATATTCTACACACAACCTCGTTATCGGGGCCTGTAAATATCGTTTCACCTCATCCTACAACAAATGGGGAGTGGAGCCAATATTTAGCAAAAGCTCTTCAAAGACCCCTATGGATAAGACTTCCTCGTTTTATCCTGATATTGGTTGGGAGGGATTTTGCGACAAACGTTTTACTTACAGATCGAACCGTTTATCCAAAAAAAATTATCGACTCTGGAACTTCTTTCGCTTACCCTAACATAGAAGATTGCTTATGCCATATTGTGGGGTGCAATCAAAGACTTTCATCTACTTTGGAGGAATGATGTCTAGCCATTTAATGCCCAAAAGCCTTCTTTATAAATCTCTGAATATTCTTTTGTTTTACATAGGCTGGCTCTATGTGATTTCTACAGCGACGAGCAATCACCCCTATCAAGGGATTTTTGCCACTTTTTGTATTTTAATTTTCCATTTTGTAATGACAAAAAACTGGCTTAAAGAATTGCTTGTTATCTCTTCGGTCTGCCTTATCGGTTTCTCATTAGACACCCTTTATGCATCTTTGGGCCTTCTTCGCTACGCAAGCCCAAACCCTCTTTCTCCTTCTTTGGCGCCTCTTTGGATCATTGCACTGTATGCCCTTTTTGGAACTACACTTAATTCCTCCCTTTCGTGGCTCAGGCATCAACCTATTCTAGGAATGATATTTGGGGCTGTCGGGGGTTCTTTATCTTATTTCTTTTCGATACGCCTTGGAGCTGCTGAATATGGAGCCTCCGAAGCTACAGTGTTATCTTTAATAGCTTTCGCGTGGTTTTTGCTAATTCCAATTTTATTTGCTGTTTCTCGCTTTTTTGAGCGTTCACTTTCTGTTCGTTAGGATAGTAGCCTCTTGGAGGCTACTATCTATTTTGAATTTTAAACTTACACAAAAGCACAACCTATTATTTTAGTTAATTATTAATAAGATTAATTGTTATAATTACAATTAAAATTATTAAATTGAGTTATTTATGCAAATTTCACCAATATTATCTAAACTAACTGAAGTTTATACGTCATCAAGAGACTTAGCTAGCAAAAGCCTAGCGCGCCATCTGACTTCTGAGAGCGCTATGACTTCTGCAGCGGAAACTGTGAGAGCTGACCTTGGGGTTGTTCATGGATTCATTCCTTTCACTGTTACCTCAGCAGATGAAATTTCTTCTAGAAGACTTGATCGAAAGATTGTCTTGCAACTTTCTGCGAGAATACAATCTACGCCTGAAAATCGAATGAAAATTGCTTTGTCTGAAGCTATTCGAGGGATAGGCAGCGCGAAAGCTCTCCATTCTACGGAAGGATGGGCTCGCATGGGTCTAGATACAGCAGCGATTGCAGCTGCTTTAGCGGCCGCTGGATTTTCTATTCCTATAGTCGGTTGCGCTGCAGGAGCATCTACAGCTGTATGTGCTAAAGCAGTGGCGACATCAGACACTGTGCTCAGCCCTGATCATATGCTGATCTCTACAATAGCTGCTAAAGCAGCTCATGTCGCATATCGATATTTCCAGTCCCCTCCTTCAACTCCTGATGAGCTTCTTCGTCAATTTGCTAGGCACGAGTCAATCCGATCAGCAGGTCTTGAAACCGCTGGCAAATCACCTGATGTCCTCATGAGGGACATGAAAGCTGCTTTTATTCAAAAAGCTTTAAGTCGCTTTGAGCGAAATTCTTCTATGTTCTCTTTGGCTTGCACAGAAATCATAGGGGGGATTTTTGGCGCTATTTTTGATAGATCTCTAGCTACAAACGATCTTGAATCTCTTGTCTATTTCTATGGGGATTCTTCTCAAGGTCTGATTAGCAGCATAGAAACATCCCTAAAAGAACTAACCAACTACTACTATTCAATATTAGCAAGCCCTCTTCTTTTTCCTATCCTTTTGAGAGAACCAACAAACATCCTTTTTATGCCACAAGAAGATGAAGATTCTTTTGATCGCCTCATCAATCAACTAGGACCACGCTTGAGATTCTTAACAGGATCAGCTTCAAGAAAAGAGGAACTGAGCAGACTACACCTTCAAATTGAAAGCTTAATGGATATTTTTGGAGACTTAAGCTTTACCCAAGAAACTGCGTCGGGGGCTGGTGCAACAAGTTACAGTTTTAGCACACTCCTTAGAGAAATTGATCAAAAAACAGCTGCTTTAGATCATGTTAAAAAAGCTGACCTTCTTACAAGAATCGATTGTCTTTCTTTAGATGGAATTACGGGGCATATTTCTACACTCCAATCTAAGAGAAATAATCCTGCAGCGATCAGGTCTTCCGTTTGCCAGGAAGCTGAAACATTCGCGCAAACTTATGAGGAAAATCTCAAAGCAATAACGGCTCAATTTGATGTTTTAGATTCTTCATCAAAACTCGATGAAACCGCAAGAAGATTTAGAGAAGCACAAGCTCAAAGAGTAGCTCTCTTGAGTCAACTCAGAGAGTTAATTTCTGCAACACGACCAGGCTATTTAGAGAGAGGTTTAGGCGTTCTGGGCTTCGGAAGAAGTGGGGCCTCTGATACAGGTAGAGCCCCAGCTTTGAGCGTCAGTAGTGAATCTACATCTACACCAAGCCCTATCAAAGCTTCTCATAACCCATTAACACTAATTGGTGTGCTTCGATCCCTCCAAGGGCTCATTCAAAGAAAAGAGACCTTAGCACCAGCTAAGTCAGAAGCTTTAGCTGCAGCAGCTATGGCGAGCGAACCTATTACTGAAGAGGAAGAGTTTTCTCTAGAAAAAGCAGAAGACATCACTGCTTTAATTAGATTCTTAAATGCAAAACTGCCTATAGTGACAGCCCTTGAGGAGCCAAGGAGAAAACTTTTAGTAAAACTTCTGAAGGAAGTGGAAGCTCTTCATAGCCAGCTTTCAAATCCAATTCTCTTAAAATCAGCTCCATCATCTCTAATACTAGAAGAGCAAATGATGGTTCGAATCAAGAGCTTGAAACGAGCGATTGAGGAAGCAGCATAATCCAATAAGGGCTATGATATAGCCCTTATTCTTTAAAGCGAGAAGTGGCTTCAAAAAAAATCTAATCAAACACATAATGAAAGAAGAATCCTGACATCTACACATATGAAAGTCCTAGATCTATTAAAAAAACCTTTTTCTTCAATAAACTCTTCTGGACGACTTGGCACGTTTTCAGGGGTTTTTATTCCTAACATCCTTCAGATGCTAGGAATCGTCCTTTTTATTCGCTTTGCGTTTATCCTGTCTGAAGTAGGGATTTACTCCTTACTAGCAATGATAGGGCTTTCAAGCGCGCTTCTTTTGATCACAGGGATGTCCATGTCATCTATTGTGACAAACATGAAAATGGGCTCAGGGGGCATTTACTATGTCATTTCGAGGTCACTGGGTATTCACCTTGGAAGCTCGATTGGTTTTTTACTTCTTCTAGCTCAAATCACGACCATTGCACTCTGTGTGAGTGGGTCTGCTTTGATCATCCAAGAGCTTATTCCCAGCGCCCCCTTAATAGGAATAGAGGGAACAATTCTATTTGCTTTAGCCCTTATTTCCTATTTTTCCACGAGGCTCACCTCTTTTTTGCAGATCCTTATTTTTGGGCTCCTGGCGATCACTTTTTACTCGATTTCTGAAGGACATTACGACGCCTCATATAAAACCGATTTACCCCTTGTTAAGACAACTTTCTGGGGAGCCTTTGCTGTCATTTTCGCAGCCCTTACAGGTATTGAATCAGGGATGTCCCTATCTGGCGACCTTAAAAACCCTTCAAAAGCTCTTCCA
>CAYSAJ010000014.1:0-48874 GCA_964429005.1 uncultured bacterium
CGTAAATAAACATCTCCTTCTTTAGCATGGATTTTACCAAGATGTTCAATGATCGCCTCTTTGATCTCTCCCTCGACACTAAAACTGATCAGTCCATCCCCTGTAAAATCCAGTGCAACAGTTTCACCACTAGCGAGGAGTACCTTACCTGCTTTGGCTTCAATGATCCCCTCATTACGGATTTTGGGTGCTAAGAGGACTACAGCTCCTTCCGTTGATGCTGAGAGAAACCCCTGATTCAAGATTTGTGAATTCTTATCATCTGCTGATAGAGAAAAGCGATAGTTACCCTCTAAGAAGTCTTTATCACTGATACCCAGTGTGGATACAACAAGTGAACCCACATTCACACTCGATGATGGTCCAAAATAAACACCTTTGGGGTTTACAAGAAAGATGCGACCATTTGCTTCAATGCGCCCAAAAATTTGGGAAGGGTTCATTCCTGTTACTCTATTGAGGACAGTTGATGTAGCAGAGGGTTGAATGAACTGTACTTTTTCATGAGAAGCTATATCAAAAGCTTTGTATTCAATGATTGTCTTATCTTCAGGTGTGATCAGCAAAGTATGCGCATCATTTTGAGAGAGTGTGGCCTTTCCAGCAGTGACAGAGGGATCTTGAGGAAGCCCCATCAGTGAATGGTGAACAAATAAGAGAATTGCAAGGGGGATCATCCCCTTACTCTGGCTGAATAAGAATATCATCGTGCTTTCTAATTTTTTAATAAATTCATTAATTTGTTTAAATATCAATTTTATTTTAATTTGTAATTACGAATTTCTTTTAATTTATAATATTTTCAACCCTATCTTTAAGTATGTAATACAATTTGATGATCTATAGGGATTTGTTAAGGGAAATCCCGCATCAAAATTAAGAAAAAAATTCCACGGACCTTGAACCCTTAATCCTACTCCCGCAGAAGTCAGATAGGCTGGATCATGTTCCCCAGGGACGAAAGAGTTGTCAAACACCCCACCCTGATCCACAAAGGCGATGAACCTCAAATGTTCTTGAAGCGAGGATATCGGTGGGGAGGGAATGCTTAGTTCGAGATTCATGTAGTATCCATTATCACCTAATACTACGGCGAGTGGATATCCTCTGACTGTATCAATCCCTCCTATATAGAATTGTTGAGATATAGGAAGTTTATTGAATGTTCCTTGGCCCGATGCATTAAACGTTACCATAAATCGGTAGGGAAGAGTTTGTAGCCGTTGGTAGTCTAGATTCCCAATAAAGAACCTTCCACCAGCACCCTCACGGCTGCAAAGAGGGTCTACAGCGTGGAGGCCCCCTAAGAAATCTGGGATCCCCGCCGAAAGGGAGAGATCAAAAAGGTTCCTTCCTTTAAATGGGTCAATATAATCCATTCTTCCGCCCACTTGCAAAATACGAAGCTTGTCATAGGATGAAGTCTGACCCAAAGCTTCGTTACGAAGTTGCATATAGTCAAATTCTACGAAAACGTCAGAGCTCCAAATTCGAGTTCGAGATAAAGCTTGTTTCACTTTCACAGAAGCTATTTGGGACTGTCCTTTCAAATCAAGTGACCCTAGCTCCCCTACTTTGAATTGGGAGAAAATGTAAGAAAGATCCATTCTTGTTCCCCATGAAGAGAGTGGAACCGAATATATGGCGTTTGAGTAGTTAAGGTGAGAAGGGGGCCAGCCGAGGACTTCTGTCAGAGAAACTTTATCTCCATCTGTGATCAAATTTCCGTAGTCAAGCCGTGTTCCCCATCTGTCATGTGTAGAGATCTCTGAACCGTAGTTGTTATAATCTGTATAAATATGTAAGGGGAGCTGATCTTTCACTACTAAAATCAGATCAGCCTCTCCTCTGTTTTTTCCTTTCTTGAAAATGGAGCCAACACTGAGTTCCATGTTTTCATTGAGAAGAAGAAGAGCTCTGATCAAATCATTGTAGTTGATCGCTTTTCCAACAAAACGCTTCACGTGGCTTAAGATAAATTTCGAGTTGTAGTAGTGGTTCCCCTCAATTTCAACCTGCCCTAAGATCCCTTCCATAATTTGGATTGTTAGAGTTTGGTCCTTGATATCTTGAACGGGGGGGAACGCTCTTGCGAGTATAAAACCCTCTTTCACGTAGTACTGTTGAATCTTGAGACAAAGCTCTCGAATGTCTTCCCCTGAAAGCCTTTTCCCAATATAAGGAGCTGCAATTTTATTGAGCTCTCCTGTGCTCACAGCTTGATTTCCTGTGAAGACGATCTTACTGATATAAATCGCTCTTCCAGAAGGTATTTGAAGGGTCTCGGTTGGAATATCCACCTCAAGCAAAGGAATTTCCTTGGTTGGGGGAACTTCTTCAGCTTGATATTCTTTTTGAATTTGCTTCTCTACAATACCAGCAGAGCTTTGCGGGGGGCCCACGATCCCTGTGTTGGCAAAACCTTGCCCAATAGCTAGTAAAAAGAGGAGTGTGCTAGTCGGCCATTTTTTGCTAAGCGCCATCTATTACCTAAATGAATTTGTACATCATTTAGAAAATAGAAAATATAGATGATATAATCAATAGAAGAAAACGGCACAATTTGGGTCAATCAACGCAGAGCCTTTTTTCTTGCTTTATATACAAAGAAGAGAAGAACAGGAGCCATCATTAAAAGATTTCCTCCTCCAATGAGTCCTGCATACTTCCCAACAGAGCTAATTTGTAAGTGATCAGGGGGGAAGAAACCTACGACAATGGTGAGAAGACAGCCAAAACACCCGAGAAGAGAAGTGGTCCAAATTCCTAAAGTTCCTCCAGGAATTCTAAAAACCTGTCTTGGCTTTTCATAGTTGTAATAAACTTTAATTGCTGCAAGAAACATCAGAAGGTACATGAACATATACAGCTCAGTACTAAGAGTCGTTAAAAACCAGTAAAAGCTATTAACGCTGGGCATAAAAAAGAAGGCAAAGCAAATAGCGCTCACTAAAAGAGCTTGCATAATCATAATTCTATAAGCAACGCCATATTTGTTTTTTTTAGAAAAATAGGGGGGCATAAACCCAAACTCTGAAGCATGAAGGAGACCTGTCGCCGGAGCAATCAGCCAATTTGTCATTCCTCCGATGCTTCCAATCACGATCAGTATAGCGATGGCAGGGACAAACCATGACATATGAAATGCGCTGAAAAAGTTTTGGAAAACTTGCATGACACCGGCGATCAAATTAATTTGTCCTGAGGGAAGGACGGCTGCAATCGCTAACGAACCTAAGAGCATCGACACTAGGAGAAAAGAACCTGAAACCAAAAGAGCTTTTGGGAAATTTTTTTGAGGATTGCGAATATCATTTACATAGACCCCTGAAAGTTCCATCCCTAGAAAAGAAGCCATGATCGCAACAAGAGAAACCCAATCATTGGGAGAAGAAAAAGAAGGTAATATCGATTTAACATCGAACGAAATTTGTAGAGGCTTACCCAGACCTACCCAAGCGAAGCCAAGCGCCACGAGTAGTGTCATGGGGAACATCATCCCTAAAAGACCACAAACGTTATTGACCTTCGTTGAAATATTTAACCCAAATAAGTTAATGATGGTCAGTCCCCAAAAAATGATCAGCACCATACTGATCAAGTAAGAAGTGTTGTTAACAAGAGTAGGCTCGATGAGGTAAGCGGCAGTTCCTGCAATAAAAGAGAGAATGGTAGGGTACCAAACCATTGTATTGATCCACTGAAGCCAAATCGCCATCATAGCCGCTTTCTCACCAAAGGCGTATCGTACCCAATGATAGACACCCCCTTTATCTGGAAACGTTGCAGAAAGTTGAGCAGCAATTAATGCAGTTGGCACTAAAAAAATAAGAGCCGAAAAGATGAAGAAGAAGATTAATGAAGATCCAAATAGAGCTGCAGCAGGAAGATTTCGAATGCTATCGATCGCAGCAATGATGAGTAATACTAGGGAGAAAAAGGAAATCTTCTTGTTCATGGAACCTCGTGAAACATCTTATTGTAAAAAAGAGAGTTTTTTTGGTCTATGACTTTCTCTTTCAACGCGATATCGCTAGCAACTCATCTCCCAACCAACCAATGACTCCATCATGATCAGACAAAAACTGCTCTGTAGTATCCCATGAACTAGCTTTATAAAAATCTTCGCTGCCTCTTTTAAAGCGGATCACAGAAACATGATTCATTTTTGCACACAAGGGCAAAATGAGAGGGGCTTCTTCGCTCAAGTAGAGTAGTGTATAAGTTAATTGGCAATCCCCTGCCCTTAGATCAATACCTTCCTCCCCTACTATGATTGCTGGGTTTTCTTTGCTTCCTAGAGAATAAAAAGTAGGCACATGGATTTGGACTCTCCTTCCTCCAAATAGGGCGGCTCCCGGATAGAGCTTCCCTTCAGAAATTCTAGATCCAGCGAAGCATTGAAGTGCTGTTTTCATCACTAAATCAACCCTTGTTACCAAGAAGCTGCTTGTGACGATCACTTCATCTCCTCTTAAAAAAGGATCGACCGCATCGAAAAAATCGAGACCACCATGAGTAGGATAGGCTGCTTTATAATCTCGAAAAATTCTTTCTAACCCAATTAATGAGCCTACTGTCATTTTATCCACCTATGCAAGAGAAAAAACATAGCAAATCTGAGATTACTTTCTTATTTTTTCAGTGGATTATTTAGAAATGACCTGGCGAATGAATCAATGTAGAATTTTTTTTCGTCCGACAGGTCTTCAAGCCCTATGCCTTGGATTATTTTTCCTTCAGAATCTAAATTGATGTTATCTCTAACCAACCCAAGTTTTTTTATGAGTAGATCAAGAAAGATTTCCTTATAAAAGAACTCTTTATCCTTTCGTTTTTTTTGAGAAGCAGTCCATTTTGTGCATCGTAGAAGGACTTGCTGATGAATCATACAAAGTTCTTGGGGGGTAAATAAAGAGATCCACCCATCCTCTTCTTCTAAATCAATTTTTTTAAAAGGAAAATCAGGATCGAGCTCTTTCATCATCTTGTAATTTTTTTCCTGATCAATAGATATTTCTATGATGGTCCCATTAAGATTCATGGCTGCTTCAAGAAGGCGTAGTTTTTCTGTTTTGTCATCCACTGAATAGGCAAGTGAGACGAGATAGGTTCTTTTATTGAGCCAAAGGTTTGCTAAAAAAGCCCACCTATCATTAAAAGTTAAAGATCCTTTTTCTAAATCTTCAATAACAATCAGTTTTGGCTCTTTCTGAAAAAGGTTTTGGAAAGTCTCATTGAAAATATAAAGCAAATTGGGTGCATTCTTTGTAAAAAAATAGCCGGCAGTAAGTAACAGTGCAAGAGCATCTGTTACACCGAGCAACTTGGCAACTGTATAGGAAAGACCAAGAGTCATAAACAAAAATCCCAGTCTCCCAACAAAACTTGTTAAATGGAGAAAGGCATAATCAATGCTCCTGATTTTTACGAATGATTTATACAAAGTAGATGGGCGTTTATAGTTCTTTAGAAAATAACAAATCTGGGCCGTCTTTCCCACTCCAGAAGGGCCGACCAAAAAAATGAACTTAGTGCAAGAGTCTCCTAGAGCCGATGCTATTTGTTCTGAGATTTGCTTCATCTGCTCCTCTCCTGGTGGAATTGCTCTTTGAAGAATGTTATCAACAAAACCAGGGGTATCAGTTAGTTGAAGACGTATTTCATGAAAAATCTGTAAAAAAGCTTTTTTCATCTTTCGCTCCCTTGTGATTTATCTATGATAACTTTATGAGAGATAAAGAGAGAGAGTTTTACCGGTAGTCTAGATATGAATAAGAAAAACTAGGAGATCTATGCTAAGTCATGAGCAGATGGAAAGTGCCTTGGAGCGCTATTCCCAGCATTTTAATCCCACTCCTTTGGTTCGATGTCAGGAAATTGAAAAACATCTCTCTACCCCTTGTGAAATCTATCTTAAATGTGAACATTCACAACCTACGGGTTCCTTTAAAATTCGGGGAGCATTTTTTGCGATTGATTCATTATCTCCGGAAGAGAAAAAAAATGGTGTGATGACTCGCTCATCAGGAAATTTTGCGATTGCTCTTTCTTATATGGGACAAAAGATGGGCGTCAAAGTGCATATCGTCGTTCCTCCTTTTATACCTGAGGCAAAGAAACAGCTCATCGCTCTTTATGGGGGCATTATGACTGAATATGGACAAACTCACGAAGAGCAAATGGCAAAAGTCAAAGAGCTGGCAAAACAAGAGAATCTTTCGATCCGCCATCCGTATAACCACATTTCAATGATAGAAGGGTCTGCAACTCTAGGGATGGAGTGTTTTCATTCTCTTCCAGATATGGATCTAGCGATTGGACCCATAGGAGGAGGAGGTCTTATGGCAGGATTTTCCTGTGCCATCAAAGAGTGGACTCACGCTGAAGTTATCGGAGCGGAACCTTTTGGAGCTAGGGATTATTACCTAGCGAGGCAAGCTGGGAGGAAGATCTCTTTCGCACCTTCTACGATTGCTGATGGGCTTAGAGCTCCAGAGGTGGGGGACATCCCCTATCATTATCTTAATGAATTTGTAGATCATGTGGCTCTTGTAAATGATCGGTATCTCTATAGAGGAATGAAGCTGCTTTATGAAACTCTTGGGATGAAAATCGAGCCTTCAGGAGCCGCCGCTCTTGGCTCTCTTTTAGAAAACCCTCACTATCTCACAGGAAAGAAAAAAGCCTGTGTCTTGATCACAGGCTCAAATGTAGATAAAAAAGTATTTGATGAAGCTTTGAAGAGTTACTGATTTTTTAATGAATCTATATCTGAATCGACTTTTTGACGATTTTCTTCTGAAGGGTTCTTCATGTATGCATTCATGTCTTTTGCTAGTTGAGACTTCATATCCATGAGATGCTGGTTGAACATTCCGCCCGCAGCATCTTGCATAACTTCCAAACTATCTTTCATTGCTAATGCGTATTCGTTTTTTTGGGGATCAAAATTTGATTGTTGGTAAGCTTTAAAGCTTTTTTCAAACAGCTCAACACCTTGATCAAACTCTTGTCTATAGGTTGGTTGATTTGAATTAGGACCTGAAACTGACATAATTTTTTATACCAATTTAAAATTTTTTTCTTTATATCTGTCCTATAACACTCCCTTATTATAAGGACAATATGTTTCGTAAAATTTTATTATCGTCGCTTGCCCTATCAAGCGTACTATTTGCAGATCAGTATCGGTCTTCAAATGCACAGCCTATTAAAACTCCTGAGCAAATTCAACAGGAGCTGGATCAAGCTCAACGAGATTTTGAAACAGCCCAAGAAATGTTCATTCCATGGTACACAGGCCCCCTGATCACAGGTTCGGCGACAAACGTTCCTATGGGTCACGTCAATGTTCAGCCCTACCTCTATTTGACGCTAAACTATGCGCAGTTCAATAACCATCGTCACTCAGAACATGTTCCTCACACCTATATCATCAACCCCCTTTTTGTTTTCCAAACAGGTATCCTTTATAACTATCTTGATGTCACAGTGATTCCTCAAGGGTTTATCAAGTGGCAAAATGGAGAAAGAGTGCAAGGGATGGGGGATACTAATGTCAACTTTGGTATCCAAGTATGGAAGGAAACACCCTATACCCCTAACGTTCGATTAGTTCTTGGTCAAAACTTCCCTTCAGGAAAGTATACCAATTTAGACACCTCCAAAGGAAGCTTTGATGGGATCGGTGGCGGAGTTTATTCAACTTCAGCAGGTCTTAACCTCAGCAAAATCATTTGGTGGCTCCCTCTTCACCCCATCAGCCTTCGTTTCACAACAAATTATGTGATTCCAGATAGCGAGGTTTATGTCGAAAACTTCAACACTTATGGTGGTGGATTTGGAACAGCAGGAAAAGTGCGTGTTGGCAAAACTTTCAACGCAGACTTAGGGATTGAGGTAAGTCTCAATCAGAAATGGGTTTTTGCGACCGATATAGCTTACACCTACTCATCAAAGACGACATTTAATGGAGACTTAGGTGTGACCTCAACAGGGGCAACAGCAACGATGGGATCTCCCTCTTCTGATCAGCTCTCTATCGCCCCCGCCATAGAATATAATACTTCTCCTACAGGAGGATTTGTAGGTGGTGTGTGGTTTTCTGTCACAGGGCGCAACAGTGCGAATTTTGTTTCTTTAGTTCTTTCATACACACAATATTTCTAAACGAGAGAGCAGTTTATTTTTTTAAACTGCTCTCTTCTTATTTATTTCTTTATATTTAAATCTTTATTGATCATAATTTTTTGATTATATTGAACACCTGCAAGTTGTTTTGCGGTTTAAAATTTGTAAAAAGAAAGAAAACATCTATAATTCTTTACACCTCTTTTCTCTATATGTATAAGATGTTTAAGACTAAGGAATATGAGGAGTGGTTCGAAAAACAGCCGCTAAAATCACAATTCCAAATCAAAAAACGCTTAGCACAAATAATTTATGAAAACCATTTCGGTCATCATAAAAGTGTTAGTGAAGACATATGGGAATTAAAATGGGAAAATGGGAGGCGTGTATATTATGCATATGTCCCACCAGAGAATCTAGTACTTCTCCTAGGAGGAAATAAAAATGGGCAAAGTAAAGACATCAAACAAGCCGAAAAAATCTTCCACAAATATATTAAAAGGTCGTCCTAAACTTACGAAAGAAAACCCTCTAGATTTTTTACTTAATGAGGATAAAGTAGCACAAGCGTTTTGGGAATGTTTAAAAGAGAATGATCCTGAAGGAGCTAAAGAGATTCTTGAGTGTCATCTTTACGCAAAAACTAAATCTCAATTAGAAGAAGAGCCCATACAAGAGCAATATTTGATAAAAAGCAAGAACCCTACGCTAAAAACTCTAGCAAAGCGTGTTCATGCAGGTAGTGTATATTAACTAAATATATACATACTGTTTATACTTCTCGTATTATTCCCTTTTCAACAAATGAAGTTTTTTCATGGAAGAGCACCTTAGCGGTACAATTGATCAAATTGTTTTTTATAGTGAAGACACTGGGTTTTGCGTAGCCCGCCTTAAAGGATTTTCTAAAGATCTATCAACTTGCATTACTGGAAGTTTTGCTCCGCTCCATCCAGGTGAAGTGATTTCATGCTATGGCAAGTGGACCCACCATCCAAGCTATGGTCGTCAATTTAGCGTAGATAGATATGAGATCAAAGCCCCTCAAGATGTCAAAGGAATTGAAAAATACCTTGAATCGGGGATGATCAAAGGAATCGGCCCTAGTTTTGCTAAAAAAATTGTCCAAACCTTTAAAGAAAAAACCTTAGAGATTCTTGACCATGATCCAAAACGTCTATTAAAAATTGAAGGGATCGGAGAAAAGCGGCTTGAAAAGATCATCAGCTGCTGGAAGGATCAAAAGAAGATCCGAAATGTGATGATCTTTCTTAGATCTCATAACATTGGGATGAGTGTGTCCCATAAGATTTTTAAAAAATTTGGGGATGAGAGCATCAACATCCTGCAAAAAGACCCTTATGTGATGGCAAGAGAAATCCGTGGAATAGGATTTAAAACAGCAGATAAAATCGCTCAAACCCTTGGAATAAGCCCCCATGATCCCCAGCGGATTTCTTGTGCTATTGAATACTTTTTACAAGAACTTTCTGATGAGGGCCATACTTGCTATCCTAAATTATCCCTTGTAGAAAAAGTGGCTCAGTTTATCGAAGTGGAACTCTCTCTTGTAGAAACAGAGCTCAAGAAGCTTTGTGAGAGTGAGCGGATCATTTCTGCGATGAAAGATGGTGCAGAGGAATATGTTTGGCTTAAAAGCTACTATCTAACAGAAAAAGCTATCGCTGAGGAGCTTTATAGACTAAGAAGCGGACATACGATGAAACCTCAAAGGACTCAGGACACGCTCGAGTGGGCTGAAAAAAAACTTGGGATTACGTTTGCCCCTGAGCAAAGAGAAGCTGTGATAAAAAGCCTCAAGGAATCTGTGTCGATTATCACAGGAGGTCCAGGTACTGGAAAGAGTACGATTACAAATGCGATTGTTTCCATTTTCTCTGAACTCTCCGAACATGTCCTTTTAGCGGCGCCTACAGGAAAAGCGGCGAAGAGAATGACAGAAATCACAAAAAGAAAAGCGTTCACCATTCATAGCTTGCTAGAATATGATTTCATCACGAAAAATTTCAAAAGAAACAGGCAAACACCTTTAGAGTGTGATCTGATCATCATTGATGAATCTTCGATGATCGATTCTTTTCTCCTTTTACATCTATTAAAAGCCATTCCAACCGATGCTAAAGTGATTTTTATTGGGGATGTTGACCAGCTTCCGAGTGTTGGGGCTGGAAATGTTCTGAAAGACCTCATTCGCTGTGAACATTTACCTACAGCAGCTCTCAAAGAAATCTACAGGCAAGCTAAGGGCTCCAAAATCATTATTAATGCTCATAGGATCAACCAAGGCATGTTTCCCGATCTCCAAAACCATCGTGAAGGAGATTTTATCTTTATCCAAAAAGAAAATCCTGAAGAGATCTCTCAGGAAATCGTTTCTCTTGTGAAAACAAGGCTCCCCTCGAAAAAGTTTTTAGATCCTATCGAAGACATCCAGGTCCTCTCCCCTATGAGAAAAGGGATTATAGGGATTGAAAACCTCAATCATGTTCTGCAAAAAGAGCTTAACCCCTCTCAAGTAAAGCTCGAGAAGATGGGACGTACCTTTCTTCAGGGAGATAAGGTGATGCAGATCCGAAATAACTACACTAAAAACGTATTCAACGGTGATGTGGGGATCATTCACTCAATTGAGTTTGAAGAGCAGGAAGTAATCGTATCTTTTGATCAAAAGCTTATTGAATATGAATTCCATGAGCTTGATGAGCTTGTGCTAGCATATGCATGCTCAATCCACAAATATCAAGGAAGTGAATGCCCCTGTATTATTATCCCGGTACATACATCACACTTCAAACTGCTGTATCGAAATCTCTTGTACACGGGGATCACAAGAGGAAAAAAGCTGGTGATCATTGTGGGCTCGAAAAAAGCCGTTGCTATAGCGGTAAAAAATGAACAAGTTTTAGAAAGGCATACAGGTCTTATTCAAGCGATAGAAAACAAATTTGTTCCCTCATAATACATTTTAAGCCTCTTTTTTCTGAACAAACTAAAATGTATTAATTTTTTTTTGAAGCTTAAAATAACCGATTTGTTGCATGCTAATTTTTCATCGATTAGGAGGAAAATATGGCTCTTTTAGCACCTTACCATGCAGCTTTAACTAGAGATGCCTCTTTAGCACTCCCTAGTATAGTAAATGGACTTATGGAAGATGTTTTAGATTTCTTAAAAACAAGCTTAAAAGCAAATGCTGTAAGCCAAGTCCAATTCACAGGCACTTTCACCTATCAAACATCTCCGGCAGAAACGACTATGAAAGACAAAGCTCTTTCAAACGGACACTTTTTGACTGTATCGACAACTTTAGAAAAACCAAAAGCCTACTCTTTTAGATGTACGTACCATCGCCATAGTGGAGAAAGCTCTCGCATTGAAAGCATAGGACATGCAAGAGAACTCCAAGCTGAGCTAGAAAAGCACATCACAAAACTTGGTTCCAAAATCTCTAAAGGAAAAATTTCTGGATGGGATGGAATTTTATCCTTAGAACTCGTATGCCCTAGGGAAGTCATATCCCATACTTGGACGATCAACCCAACCTCATAATTTTTAAGGTTCCTTCTAAATAGAAGAAACTTCAAATTATGCTAAATAAGGATGCTTTTCGATTTCAGATAAAGAGATCCTCTTTTCCGGATCTATTTTTACCATACCACAGAGTAAATCGACGAGCTGAATATCTTTCGTGACCCGTTTAATCGCTTCATCGATCTGTTCTTGCGAAACAGCAAGCAAGTTACGATAATCCTTAGCTAAAGCATCCATTGAGCAGTCCGCTTCTTCAGATTCTACCCCAAAAGAAAAATGCTCTTTTTGCCCTAATACATTAAGTAGAAAAACGCCCATAGACCAAACATCCCTTAATGGCGATGCTGGTATTTCAACATCTGTGAAATGGGTAGCAATAGCCTCAGGTGCCATGTAAAAACTAGTCCCACCAACCCCAGACAGATCTCCTATCTTAAAGGATGAACCAAAGTCAATAAGCCTTAAGCGGCCGTTCACAACAACTAAATTATCGGGCTTAAGGTCAGCGTGTACTACATTAGCACGATTCAAAGATCTCAGTAGAAAAACGATATCTCTCGCTAATGATTTTATTCTTGACGGGGGCAATGGGTGATCTCGAAAGACTAAATCGAGGGCGTCTTGTCCCAAAAATGGAGTAGCGATTTGATGTTCATTCAGCCACAAAATAGGGATCGTCGCTGTTGGTTCCACTGCATCAACGCTCTCATGATAGGGAGCTTCATAGTTTATTAGATTCTCACTAGGCTCTCTATGAGTTTTTAAAAAAATCCTTATAGCGGATGGTCCAGATCCAAACCTTAACTCTGTGACTTTATGTGAATCGCAAGACAAAATATTTCTTCTATAAAGAGGCTTACCTGCTAATAGATTCTGAGCTAAAGCGACAGCAAACGGCGATATTGTCATTCGCATTTCCGGTTTATCCCAGCACACAATGTAGCGACCTCCTAACATGTGCTTTAGACATAGAAGGCCGTTTCTTATTCTTTGTATTTTATCAATTAAAGCAGTTCTTGGAGCCTCTTTTTTAATCAATTTGGCTAAATCTCTTAGATAGCCCGCTCTTTGCAAATGAAGGTCCAATCGATGAATCAATCCTAGTAAATCAGTCAGCTTTAATAGTGGATAATTGCTCAATTCCCTAATAAATTTTTCACCATCAATCCTGAGGTCACAAATTTCAGTGGTAATTTGTGATTGCAGGGGTGGATAAATGCCCATAATCATATTTTCCTTAGAGTTTGTTAATTTTAATAAAAGTTGAGTAGTCACTAGAAAGAGATCTCATTTTAGGCTGAACCTGCTCCTGCACCGCCAGCTGGTCTTTCTTCTCCTGAAAAATATGGATGAGTGAGCAGCTCTTCTGCGCTCAAACGGACTGAGGGATGAATCTGAACCATTTTTTTTATAAGATCTGCTAAAAGCTTATCCGCTACATTTTTATCGATAAGCCAGTGAGCAGCCTCTTGTGTTAAGTTCTTAAAAATATGCGCCGGCTCAATGCATTTGGAAGCGGGGTCTAATCCTTTCGAAGCGAGCAAATCATTGTAAAAATGTCTAAAAGTATACATTTCGTAGAGAATCATACCTGCAGCACAAGTATCTCTACTAAAATCAGCTGCTAGGCGCTCCTTTAAAAGAAATTTTGTCCAAACCTCAGGCGAAATAAATACGGGTGTCCCTCTGTTTCCCACCTGTTTATCTTTAAAAACGGCTAATCCGAAATCTATCAGCCGTAGTTCTTTTTTGGGAAAATCAACAACCATATTTTCTGGTTTGAGATCACAATGAACTACATTTGCTCTACATAATGCAATAAGAGCCTCTATAATTCCTCTGGCGACGGGCTGGATGAACTCCTGAGGTAATGGATAAGTGCTAGAAGCTTCTTGAGCAAATTCAAGATAATCAATAAGAGTTTCTCCAGAGTATCCTATTGCCATATTGAAGCCATTTTTCCACAGCACAGGAATGACTCGATCAGGATTCATCCTATGGACCTTCTGCTGAAAAAAAACTTCGCAATTCAAATCGATATCTGAGCCTCTTTTCGATTCTTTCAACACAACTCTTTGTTCATCCATTCTTAGGAACCACACTTTAGACTTAGTTGAATCCCAAATAACTCTTCGAAAAAGATCTTTTCCTTTAAGAAGCCCTTCAGCCACCCTACTCCCTTCTACAGATAGACTACTTGGAAGAAGTGAATAGACTCCCTCAGCCTTTAGGGGTTGAGCTGCAACAATCAGAGCGTGATAACATTTTATCCCATTTAATATTCTATCGATCAAATTCTTCATTTTGGTCTTGTCGACAGGAAGGGTCGTTTCATCTACGACAACTCTCAAACAGAGCCCTACAGTATGGGCTCGCCTCAGAAGCAACCTCCATCTAAAAGCGTCCTCTTCAGTTTCAATAGTGAATTTATTTAATATCTGTGCATATGACAAAGCTAACCGTTGAAATTCGAATACAAACCCCTCTATTCTGTGGCTAATGGGCAAATGTATAGGAAGAGAAAGTGGTTTAAAAAAAGGATGATTTAGAATTTCATCAAAATCAATTCGGAGTGTGGGGTCCACCTGTAGCATCGATTCCAGAAGATCCAATATCAGTGGATCCTCTGTCGAAATTTCTCGAATTTTAGCTCTCACTTCCTCTTGTGTCAAAGCAGATGAAATTTTAGCGATATTGACTACTTTTTCTTCATAAGGGACAGAAGCATATAGCTCTTCTCTTGCTATCAGGTTCCTTCTTGTAAGATAAGCATATAAAATCAAACCGTGTTGCCACACAAGATTTGCTGGATGCAAAACGATATATTTGTTTCTTATAATGACTTTTGCGAGCTCTGGAACCAAAGCGAAATCGATGTTTATCGGGCGATATCTAGCATTAGCTCTGTAGATATCTGTTATAGCTCTAAAACATGTTTCTGCTGGAGAAATATTGCTATCTAAAAAAAATTGAAAGGCGAAGCTTAAACTAAGATAAAGCAATCGCTCATGGGCAAGAGCAGAAAGGGTTGAGACAAGCTGCTCCATAATAACCCTTACACTTCTCTCCCTTAAAGAGCGAGGAGCCGCAAGAATAAATTCACCAAGGCTAGTTTCCATGAATCCAGGATATAAGATATAACGATGCTTTGATAAATTAGGTAAAACTAGGCCACAGTACGTCTGTGTACCTGAAAGCACGTGGCTTGCATCCAAAACCCCTGAAATCATGTCAAGGGAAGCATCAACCCTTGATAAAAGAGTAAACCTACGTTTCTTTCCTTCGCTATCCGTATAGTAGATGCATTTTCTATCTTTATTTTTAGGTTCTTCTGTTAATTTTTTTTCATGGACGAGCCCAAAATTAATCAAATGCCTTGCAAGATCAAATATGTCTCTGGAGCAAGAATAGGTATAGCTCGAAGTGAGGTCTAATCTGGTTTCATCATATCTTTCGATACTTGCCATCAAAATGGCAAGTCCGTTAATTACCCTTTGGGTTCTATCAAGGAGTTCAATTGAATGACGATCTCTCTCTAAAATGATCTCAGCCCTTTTTAAAAACTTTACGCCGGCAAAGCAAAGTTGTTGGAGCTGCATAAAAATGGGAGCCATATCGGCCCAAACCGTTAGGGACTTATCTTCGCTTGCTTTTTCTAGGGTTGAAAGAGCTTTTAAAGCTTTTTCTCGCCCTCGAATTAAGGTAGAAAAAGCAGATGTATACGAACTAGATGAAGATACACTGAGCATGGCGCGAGATCAACTTACGATTGAGCCGGCAGGAGCACTTTGAAAAGATGGGATTTCCAGAATCTCTCCAGAGCTTGCGCAAAGGAGCATCCCTTGGCTTTCAATTCCCATAAGTTTTGTAGGTTTCAGGTTTGTGACGAAAATGGCTTTTTTGCCCTTGATCTGATCGGGAGAATAATGTTTTGCGATTCCAGATACGATGCTTCTTGTATGGTCACCAAAGCTTACTTGAAGGTGAAGAAGCTTTTGGCTTTTTTCAACTGATTTAGCATCGATAATTTCACCCACTTGAAGGGTGATTTTTGTAAAATCATCAAAAGTAATCGAAGCTTTTTCTGCTGTGGTTGTATTTGTCATAGGCTTAGATCCTGCGGATGGAGAAATTTTTGCATGAAGTTTTTGGATTTCGTTTTCTATTTGAGCATCTTCTATTTTTTTGAAAATAACATGAGGGGCTGGTAGGTCTTTTCCCCCTTCAGGCCACTGATTCACTACATCCTCCCAAAAAACTTTATCAAGCCCCTCTTTACCGATTTGTTTCCAAAGATTGCTCGCAGCATCTGGAATGATCGGGAAGGAAACGAGGGCTAGAATTTGAAGATTGTAAAGTGATATGTAGAGGATCTCATCTAAAAGAGGTCTTTCTGCGGGCTGTTTGATAAGAGCCCATGGTTTATGGTGATCGAAATTCACGTTTCCTAGAGAAGCGAGTTCCATAATGAGAGAAGAGGCTTTTCTTAGCTGATAGGATGAATAGGCAAGAGAGATCTCTTGAGCGAGATTCTTTATTTTTGCAATCCACTCTTTTCCTGTCTCTGAAAACCCAATAACATCAGGCACTTTTTGATCCATCCTTTGATGGATAAAAGTAAGGACGCGATTTGCGAGATTTCCATATTTACCAAGGAGCTCTGCATTGCAGCGACTTTGGAAATCTTTCCACTGAAACTCTGAATCTGAGGATTCGGGGCTATTGGATGCAATTGCATAGCGGATCTGATCAACGCTATATTCTTTAAAGAATTCTTCGAGGTCTATATACCATCCTGAGGACTTACTAAATTGCTTGCCCTCTAGTTTATAAAACTCGTTGGCTGGTAGATCATCAACGAGGATGTAGGGTTGATTTTGTCCCATAATCATCGCAGGGAAAAAGACGGCATGGAAAGGGATATTGTCTTTGCCAATGAATTGGGTCAGTTCAGTTTGGGAGTCAAGCCAAAAATCTTTCCAGCGATCAGGTTGTCCGATCGACTGCGCCCAATGTTTCGTCGCAGAGATATAGCCGATGGGAGCATCAAACCAAACATAGAAAACCTTTCCCTCTGCCTCTTTCAAAGGGACAGGTATACCCCAAGAAGAATCTCTCGTGATCGCCCGAGGTTTTAAGTTATCGACGTAGTGACGAGCAAACTCGGTGACATTCGGCTTCCATTGCTTTTGATCAATCCATTTAGCAAGAGATTCTTTAAATTTATCAAAAAGGAGAAACCAATGCTTTGTCGGTTTCTTGACAAGCCTTGCACCTGTAAGTTTTGATTTTGGATCGATGAGATCTGTCGCTTCATAGCTTGCTCCACAAAGGGTGCATTCATCCCCTCTTGCCTCAGGATGTCCACATTTTGGACATTTCCCTACAACATAGCGATCTGCCAGGAAAACTTTGTCCTCTTCGGAGTAGAGTTGGTCGGTGATCTTTTCTTCAATGTACCCGTTTTTGAGGAGGTCTTCAAAGAATTGAATTGTCGTTTCTTTGTGTCCTTCCCAAGTTGTACGAGAGTAAAAATCAAAGGAAATCCCTAATTGATGAAAAAAGTCTTGATTCACTTTATGGAAGAGATTCACATGCTCTTGAGGTGTTCTTCCTGCCATTTCAGCGCTTAAGGTAATAGCAATTCCATATTCATCGGAGCCGCAGATAAATAATACATTTGATCCTTTGAGTCTTTGATACCTAGCATAGCAATCCGCTGGCAAATAGGCACCCGCAATATGGCCGAAATGGAGCGGGCCATTTGCGTAAGGGAGAGCAGAGGTAATCAAGACTTTTTTTGTCATAGATTGTCTTCGTCTTCTATAGGTTCTTCAATTTCAAACTGATCTGGGTGTTTTTTGATTTCTTCAAGCAATTTTGTCATTTTCACTTCTTGACCTGCTTTGATAAGTCGTTGGGCGATGTCAATAGCATACATGGCCACTTCAAAGTTGTTATCAAAGTGTTTCATGATACTTTCGTTAGTCAGATCTTGTTTCGTCATGAGCTTTTTTCTCCATCGATGTTATTAATAATCTCAATCAATTCTCTGAGAGCTGTTTGTAAATCTTCGTTGATTATAGCATAATCATATTCTTTCGCCATCAGGATTTCGTGATCTGCGAGCGAGAGGCGTTTTTCTAAACTTTCTTTGTTTTCAGTATGGCGATTCTCAAGTCTTTTACGGAGTTCATCCTTAGAGGGTGGAAGGAGAAAAATGAGAGCTGCCTCAGGATGTTTTTTGCGAATTTGGAGAGCCCCTTGGGTATCAATCACCAGCAAAACACTCTTACCCTCTCTTAGGCTCGTTAAAACGGTCTCTTCTAAGGTTCCATAGTAGTCATCAAAGACTTTAGCATATTCGAGGAAAGCATCCTCTTCAATCGCTTTCATAAATTTTTCTTTTGATAGGAAATGATAGTCTATTCCATCTATTTCCCCTTTTCTTGGCTTTCTTGTGGTACAAGAAATGCTTTGAATTAAAGCTCCCTTGTAGTGCTCTATGAGGAGCTTAGCAAGTGTCGTTTTTCCTGTTCCAGCAGGGGCGCTTAGTACAATAAGCTTTCCTCTTTTACTCAATGTTCTGCACCTGCTCTCTAATTTTCTCTAAATCGCTCTTCATTTCGATAACGAGTTTACTAATTTCTAGTTCCTGGCTTTTAACGCCGAGGGAATTCGTTTCTCTTGCCATTTCTTGGATGAGAAAATCTAAAGTTTTTCCTACAGACATTTCTTTTGTAGCTAATGAGGAAAAAAATTGGGCAATATGGGATTCTAGGCGAACGAGTTCTTCATTCACATCCACTTTATCAGCGTAGTATAAAATTTCTTTCGCCATTCTCTCTTCTTCTAGAGAAATGTCTTTCACTAGCTCAGCAATTTTAAGGCGGAGTTTTTCTTTATAGCGCTCTACCGAAAGAGTGGATAATTTTTTTACTACAGTGAGTTTTGTCCGGATTTCTTCGAGTTTTTCCTTAATGTCTCTCACTAGGGTTTGCCCCTCTACAATTTTCATAGAAGTCCAATCATGTAAGAGCTCTACAACCTTCCCAAGGAGCTTTTCTTCCTCGTCATGTGATAGGTTCCCAGATAAGGGTTTAACATACTTGTCACACTGATCTAAAATAAAGGCTAAAGAGAGTGAGTCAGAAAGATGCAGGGCCCCTTTCTTTTTTTCTAGCGCATTTTTCATTTGGAGGCAGAGTTTATCATCTGGAAGGTAAGAATCAGCTTGATCGCTAAAGGTAGGAATGATTCTTAGTGTAATGGCTCCTCGAGCTGACACTTCTGCTACTTTTTTCCGAACGGAGATTTCAAGACCAAAAAATTCTTTAGGAAGATGGAGATGAACATCTAAGTTTTTTTTATTAAGGGACATGATTTCGAGGCTTAAATGCATTTTTTTGAGCTCTAATGTTCGCCTGGCGTATGCGGTCATGCTGCGTATCATGGTCTAAATTCCTTGTTTTCGTTTTTCAATCTCTTGCTTTACTGGAGAAAATGTCATTCTGTGGATCTCGCATGGCCCCCATTTTTTTAAGCTTGCCAGGTGGACAGTGGTGGGGTAGCCAAAATGCTGATCAAATTGGTACATAGGATACTCCGAGTGAACCTTTCTCATCAATTCATCTCGAGTATACTTTGCTAAAATTGAAGCGGCAGCAATGCTCATGCAGTGCATATCCCCTTTAATAATAGGATAGGAAGGAATTTCCTGAGTAAACACATCTCTTCCATCGACCAAAAGGATATCAGGCTTTATCTTAAGGCCACCTAAAGCTCTTTTCATAGCCAGCAATGAAGCTTGTCGAATATTGATTTGATCAATTTCTTCAGGAGTTGCAAAACCTAAGGCATAATGAACTTGAGGGTGCCTAGTTAATAGCAAGTAGATTTCAGTAATTTGCGCCTTACTGAGTTTTTTACTATCACGAATTCCCGGAATCTCATCTTCTCTAGGGAGGATACAAGCTGCAGCGACAACGGGGCCCGCGAGAGGTCCACGTCCTACTTCATCAAAGCCAGCAATCGACTGAAAACCCTGATCCCAAAATTGCTTTTCATACTCAAAATGAGGGAGTGAGGACATAAAAAAACCTGAATCTCAAAAAGAATTTGAGATTCAGGTTATATAGGAAGAGAATAAACTTCTAGAAGATCGTGAAAATTATCCGATATTTTCTTCTGTAGATTCCTCTGCAACGAGTTTAGCCGCTTTAACATGGACTTTCTCGTTGACTTTAGCTTTTTTACCCATGACGCCACGGAGATAGTAAAGTTTACTTCTACGAACATCGCCTGAGCGCATTTTTTCAATTTTCACAATGCGTGGGCTGTGAAGTTTGAAGACGCGTTCCATAGCAGATCCATAAGCAACTCTGTAAAGAGAAATCGATTCAGAGACTCCTCTTCCTTTTCTTGCGATCACTGTTCCTGTGAAAGCTTGAACACGGTCTTTGCTACTGTCTTTGCTGCTTTCGCCTTCTTCTGTAATTTTAATCGAGATTTTTAAAGTATCGCCGATGCTAAACTCTGGGATGTCCTTTTTAAGTAAGGAACTTTCCAATTCTTCAATAAGGGGCTGACGACTCATTGTTTTCCTCTTGCCTATTTTCTTTCATCAAATCTGGGCGAACAAGTCTTGTCTTTTCAAGGGCTTGTTCTAAGCGCCATTTGTTTATCTCTGCATGATTCCCATTAAGTAATACATCGGGAACCTTTAATTCTTCAAATACGGGGGGCCTTGTATAATGGGGTGCATCCAAAATTTGATGCACAAATGAATCTTGCCATGGGGCCTGTTCATTTCCGATAACCCCCGGTATAAACCTTGAGAAGGCATCGATCACTACTATTGCGGCTATACACCCGTTTGTTAACACATAATCACCAATACTGAGTTCTTCATGAACTTCCAGCTGGTTGACTCTCTCATCGATTCCTTCATAATGTCCACAAACAAAGACTATATGGTCAAGTTTTGAGAGCTCTATACATTTTTGTGTATTTAACACAGGACCTTGAGGCGAAAGTAAGATAACTCGAGAGTTCGTCCTTTTTACTTTTCGAATGGCATCGATCACAGGCTTTGGTTTGAGCACCATTCCTGGACCTCCCCCATAAGGGCGATCATCTACTGTTTTATGCTTATCTTCTGCAAAGTCTCTTATGTTCGTATACTGGATACGGATAATTTCTTTTTCCTGAGCTCTTTTCAAGATACTTGTAGAAAGGGGCCCTTCAAAGTATTCAGGAAACAAAGAAAGAATATCAATATCCATGTTTGATTATTTCTTATCTTTATTCACTTTCTTATCTGCACACTTTTTATTGTAAGTGTGGTAAACAGCAGGAGCAATTCTTTTTACAAGAATTTTTGCTTTTTCAGTAAGTTGAGCTCCCTGATCGAGCCAGTAAAGAATTCTTTCTGCGTTTAAATCTGCGTCTGCTTTATCTGCGTGTTTTTTAGGGTCATACCAACCTAAAGATTCAATATATTTTCCATCTCTAGGAGATCTTACATCCGTAACGACAAGGCGATAGCTTAGGCTGTTAGTTCTACCTTGCTGTCTAAAACGTATTTTCAGTGCCATGTTCAAGCTCCTCTAAGTAATGGGTGTGTAGTATAATCAAAACTCAGAGAGTATGCAACAATTTTTCTCAAGAAAACATTTTCTGGGTAGAATTTGGAGAAAGCCCTAAGGTTTTTGCAAAGTCTTTATTTTTTTCCATTTTTCTTTGAAAAGCTGGAAGTTGTTTAAAAACTTGTTTTAACTGCTTAAAAGCTTTGATGAGCTTATTGACATCATCAACAGTGGTTCCACTACCTAAGGCGATCCTTCTGCGGCGTGGCGGAGAAAGATCCTCATATCCTAGACGTTCTTTAGCCGTCATAGAAAGGATGATTGCCTCCGTTTTCTTCATTTCATTTTCAGGGAGGTCCATGTCCTTCATCTGGGAAAATCCAGGCATCATTTTAAAAAGATTTTTAAGAGGTCCCATCTTTTTCATCGATTGCATCTGCTTAAGATAGTCATCATAGGTGAAGCTTGCTTTTCTCATTTTTTCTTCAAGTTCTTCACTCTTTTCCTCATCAAACTGCTCTTTAGCTTTTTTAACGAGGTTGATGATATCTCCCATCCCTAAGATTCGATCCGCCATAGAATGAGGATTAAAAAGTTGAAAATCTCCAATTTTTTCCCCGATTCCTTCGAATTTGAGAGGTTTTTGCGTCACTTCTAAAATAGAGATCGCTGCACCCGCCCTGGATGACCCGTCGAGCATAGTAAGTATGCTGCCAGTAATACCTAGCTTATCATCAAACGCTTTTGCTGTTTGAACAGCATCCTGGCCGATAAGAGCTGACGCAACAAACAAGATTTCATGGGGCTGAATAAGATCTTTAAGAGATTTTAGCTGATCCATGAGCTCGTCATCGATGTGAAGACGACCTGCTGTATCAAAAATGATGACGTCAAAACCTTCTTTTTTTGCGTGTTCTAATGCTTTTTTTGCCACCGTAAGAGGATTTTTTTCTCCCTCCATTGCAAAAACAGGTGTATGGATCTGTTCACCTAAAGTTTTTAGCTGAAGTACTGCTGCAGGACGTTGAAGATCACATGCGACAAGTAAAGGATTTTTTCGAAATTCTTTTCCCTTGAGGTAGAGGGCAAGTTTGGCCGACTGAGTCGTTTTTCCAGAACCTTGAAGGCCACATAGCAGGAAAATGGAGGGTGATGATTTCAGATGAATTTTTGACTCTTCTTTCCCCATAATTTCAGCAAGCTCTTCATGAACAACCTTCACGAACTGGTCAGCTGGAGAAACAGCTTTTAAGACGGTCTCTTGCAGGGCTTTCTCTTTGACTTTCTTGATGATATGAGAAACAACTTTAAAGTTAACATCAGCATCAAGAAGGGTGAGCCTTACCGTTTTGATAGCCTCAAGAAGATCCTCTTCCTTAAGCTTTTTATTTTGGAAAAGCCCTGAGAAGAGCGATTGAAATTTTTCTGAAATTGAGCCAAACATAGTCATACAATTAAATTTTGACTTAAGATACTTGAAATTCTATTGAAATTCAAGGAAAAAGAACCTGTCATTTCCTGACCAATCTTTTTCGCAAGCTATTCTTTTCCAATAGTTTTGAGAGAATATAGCAAACACATCGGCGGCCTGAGAATGACCGATTTCTAAAAATACTTTGGCACCTGGGTGCAAATACTGGGGAAGGGATTGAGCGAGCCTACGATAGAACCCGAGACCATCTTTACCCCCTACTAGAGCGATTTTGGGCTCAAAGCCTTTCACTTCTACTTCAAGGTTTTCATACTCTTCTTCAGAGATATAGGGAGGGTTGCAAAAGACAAAGTGAGCTTTTAATCCCCTAAAAGGACTCAAAAGATCTCCTTGTAAAATGTGAACTCTTGCTGCGTTCTGTAAGGCATTTTTTTTCGCGAGTTCAATAGCAGATGGAGAAATGTCAGATAAATACACAGCAAGGCCGGGAAATCGTTTTTTAAGAGAAATGCCAATACAGCCAGATCCAGTACATACATCAAAAAGAACTTGCCCTTCTTGAAAAAGCTCTTGGATCACCTCAGCACCTTTGGCAACAAGAATCTCTGTTTCGTAGCGAGGGATTAGACACCCTCTTGAAACTTTGATATGAGCCTCAAAAAACTCAACTTCTTCTCGAATGTACTGGAGTGGCTCGCCTCGAATTCTTCTTTCTAAAACCTCAAGAAGTTTTCTCCACTCCCAATTATCCACAAAACGATCGTAATGTAGATATAAGTCCATTCTTGGCATTTTTAGAACATAAGACAGTATGTCCTCAGCCGCCTTTCGAGAAGAAGGGACTTCAGATTTTTCGAGCATTTGTTTTGATCTTTGCAAGACATCACGAAGAGTTCTCAAGCTACTCTCCTTGTAATTTTTTTTGATGGAAATGAGCAACTAAAGCTGTTGTCACTTCATCGAGGTCCCCTTCCATGATCTGATTCAAGTTGTATAGTGTGAGGTCAATTCTGTGATCGGTTAAGCGATTTTGAGGAAAATTATAGGTTCGTATTCTCTCTGAGCGATCTCCAGTGCCTACTTGCGAAGCCCGAAGCGAAGAGATTTCTTGCTCTTTTTTGATTCTTTGCTGCTCTGCGAGCTTTGCTGCTAATAATCGAAGAGCTTTATCTTTATTTTTGTGTTGTGATCTTTCTTCTTGGCAGTAGACAACAGTATTTGTAGGAAGGTGTGTAATGCGAACAGCCGAATCCGTTGTGTTGACGTGCTGTCCACCTGCTCCAGAAGCTCGATAGGTATCTATTTTTAAATCTTTCTCGTCGATATTGATCTTCTCATCTTCATCTGGCTCAATCAAAATCGCGACAGTAATGGCTGATGTGTGGACTCTTCCTTGGGCTTCAGTTAAGGGAACACGTTGTACTCGATGTGTACCCGCTTCATATTGAAGCAAGCGGTGACAGTTTTGTCCTGAAACAACCATGACATACTCTTTGAAACCTCCCATATCAGAAGGAGCGCACGAAAGAAGTTCACAGCTCCATCCCTTTTTGTTAGAAAAAAGCTGATACATCCGAACACAATCACCGACAAAAATAGCTGCTTCATCCCCACCAGTTCCTGCTCTAATCTCAATAATCGTATTTTTATGGTCATTGGGGTCGGGGGGAACAAGAAGGTTTTCAAGTTGCTGGAAATACTTAGGGATGTCTTTTTCAAGATTTTTTAATTCATCTTGGATGATTTGAACAAATTCTGGGTCTGTCTCAGTTTTGAGAAGCGCTTTGTTCTCCTCAAATTGTTTTGAGGCGTGGGAATAACTCTGCCAGGCTTCTTTAACCTCGCTTAAATAAGAATGCTCCTGTGTCAATTCCCGATACTTTTTTTTGTCATTCATCGTTTCGGGCAGACTTAGGAGCCTTTCTATATCAGAAAGTTTTTGAATTAACTTAAGAACTTTCTCTTCCAAAATTAAGCTTTCTTTTTACTTGGAGCTTTTTTCTTTTTTGGTTCTTCTTTCTCTTCAGCTTTCACTGGCTCAGCAACTTTCTTAGCTGGCTGGCTGTATTTCTTCATGAACTTGTCAACGCGACCTTCTGAGTCAATAAATTGTTGTGAACCTGTGAAAAAGGGATGGGAAGCTGACGAAATAGGAACTCGGTAAACAGGATATTCCTTTCCTTCAAACTTTTCTTTTTCTGCAGGTTGGAGAGTGCTGCCGCACACAAATTTGTGACCTGTTGCCGTATCAACGAAGAGAACGTCTTGGTATTTTGGGTGTATATCTTTCTTCATAGGGAAACTCCATTAAAATGACAAAAGCTTACTAGCCTTTTCATTAAATTGCAAGCGAAGGGGGAAAAGAAATGATTTAACATTCTCACACCTCAGTTTTTGTTAACTAAAAATAAGAGTTACTGGTTTTTCCTATGAATCCTTGAAAACTGTCAAATTTTCTCTCAGCCCAATTCCCTTTTTAGTATGTTTAATAGATCTTGTAATGATTCAATCAGAGGATCAATAGAAGACATGCTGATTCTGTAAGAAGGGAAGGACGCCCTACAATTTTCAATGATACCTTTTAGGAGCATATTAGCAAATCTAGTTTCACCTTTTCCAAGGTCACAATATGTTTGAAGAATTGTTATGATTTGATTGATAGTTACAGCATAAGCATAATCATCAACATACCCAGTATCAACCCCATGCTCCCAATAAGTTGACGGAGCATAAGGCATTGTTCCTGACATTGTTGATGAAAAAGTGCAATTCAATAATGATAGCAACTCAAGAGCTTTTGCATAAAGTTCAGGATCTTCTTCTTTAAATCGGTCTCTATACTCTTTGGCCAATTCATACAAAAAGAAAGATAGTGAGGGATATGCCGCTTCGCAACGATATTTAACTTCGAATAAACGCCGAATCATGTTAAAGCTTCGTGACGATTGTATTCTTTTGAGGATACCCTCTCCTGCGGAAACACCTTTTTCCTCATTCCATTTTTCTATCATTTGTTTTTCTACTTCAAAAATTTTTCCTCTTCTTGCAAAATCCAAGTCAGGAATAAAAAATGTCGATTCAAAATCTGCTAGTTGTGCCCCTTTTTTTGGATCTATCAAAACATTTTCTGGCTTGATATCATGGTGAATTAATCCTCTAGCATGAATTTCTTGAACGGCTTTTCCAAGGCAAATCAGGTATTCAATACCTCGAATGATTCGAATTTGCTTAGGGATCTTGTCGTTTGCAACAAACTTGGCCAAATTCCCTCCCTCCATTTCTTCCACTAAAAGACTTTCTTCAAATCGAGACCCTTTTCTTTGAAAATAAAGAACATAAGAATGAAAAAGATACGGTGAATCTTTAAACAATCTCATTATCTGAAGTTCGTGATATAAAGAGGCAAATTTTGTTTTCATGCCATCAGTTTCTCTGTAAGGAGGCTTTACTCGAATCTCTAACAGAGAATAAAACTCTCCTATAACAGGGGGATCCTCTTCCCTTTCAGCAGACATACAAGGCAGAACACAAACACGGCTGATTACTTTAGCCCCATCGGAAGCTATTATTTGATCCGCAAGACAAATCACGATCCCAAATCCAGGAAATCCGTACATTTCCAAATACCCATCCTTTGATTCAGGACCCATTTCAAAGCAAGTCTGGCGGTAAGCAGGTGTCATGAGCCATTCAATAACTTCTCCTAATTGCTCATTACCTAATCGAAATTTTTTCAATAAAAGTTCCCCTAGAGATTCTTCTCTTGAAGGCAAAGGGATAAATCCCAGAGTCATATGAGAGCGAAAAACTTGCCAAATCGTGGGAGCCACTGCTACTGGAGTCAACCGTAGACCATCTCGTTTTGCAAACCTGACAGGAGGAACAGGTGAATGCGGAAGAAAGAAGGATCCTAATAGATCTGGAGGAATAGGAGTTGTTGAACTACTGCGACCTAAAGAAAAAGTCGATGACAGCAAGTGGGGTGACAACATTCCTTCTGAAAATGCATCAAAATCTGCAGAAGCTGTCCTAGCACTTCCCAAAGTTTCTGAAACAGCTACTCTTTTAAAACTCAATGATTCAGGTCTACCTCCACTCGAGAGCCTATCTTTTGCAAGTTCATCGATTCTATCAGTAGCTGCATGAGGTGTTGGCCTGGAAAATAGTGTGTCAGAGGTGCTTCCAGACATTTCTGTTTTTGCCGTGAAAGATAAAAAAACGCTATCCATACAAAACCTTTACTAACTGTTTTTAACTAGATCTTATCTGTTTAAAAAAATAAATAATCTTAATTGTTAATTTTAGTTAATATTTTTATAATTTAACAATTTTTTTTGCAGAAAATTAGTTATCAATTAATTTGTTTTCATTTTATAATAGAGAAAATCCTCAATAGGATGACATGGCAATAGCACCTCACTTAAAAAAAAATTTATGGATAGTAGCAATAGTAGGTTTAGTTTCTGCTTTTACCTACCGGTTTTCCCTCCCGTTTGTTCATCAAAGCCTCTACCAACTTCTTTCGCTGTATTCCCCCGATTTTTTTCATGGAGCTATATGGACCCTTCTCACCTACCCCTTTGCGATCCCATTCTCCCATTCATTAACTGTGTATGACGTATACCAATTTATTTTTGATCTAGTGATCATAGGATTTTTGAGTCATCAGATCCTTAAAAAAATGAAACCTTTACCTTTTTATATCGTTTTTTATGGAACAGCCATGGCTTCAGCCACAACTCTCCTTATTCTTGGTTATTTTTTTGAATTTTCCTTTGGCTTGGCAGGGCTCAGAGGGATTTTCTTTGCTCTACTCATGACCTGGACTGAGCTTTACAATACTAATAATTTTTTCTTTTCGAGAAGTGTATCTACGAGGACTATCACCCTCTTCACAGTAGGGTTCACAGCTTTTATTGACATAGCGAACGGAGCCTATATTGATTTGGCTTTAATCAGCCTATCTATTCTCTATTCATACATCTTCACAAAGTCTCTTTCTGTAAACCCCTCCTCCACGATGAGCAAAATCATCTTAGAAGACGCTATGGGAAATCCGATCTTTAAAGAAAATTATTCAGGGAAAGTACACTCCATCTATCAAGGACGAAGTTTTCATCGACTTCTTGGGTGGATGAGATGGCTTAAAAACTTGTTTTTACAAAATCTTGAGCGGAAATAAGCTGATGTTCTTTATCCCAAGCTTGCAAAGCAGCAAAAGCGCTTTGCAATCCTTCTAACACCCCTTCTTCGTAGCGAAAAAACGGGTGGTTTTCTAACTCTGGAAAATCATTAGGTTGCAAGATGTCCTCAGAGGTCACATAGGGTAGAATTTCACTCGCCGTAGCAAGGAGTCTTTTTTTTTGCTGATCAATCATTTCTTGAAGGAGAATTTCCATCGATTGGTTCTCTTGTCTCATTCTCTTTTTCGCCTCTCTTTAAAGAAATTTTTTAACATTTGCCCTGCCTCAGGGAAACGATCTTCATATACGCACTCAATATGATGAATAGGATGTTTCTTTTCAAAAACATCAACAAAACTTCCATGAGCCCCATGTCGAAAATCTTTGGCTAGGTAAATAATTTTTTTAACCCTGTGGAGAATCAAAGCTCCTGCGCACATGATACAGGGCTCTAACGTCGTAATGAGAGTTGTCCCCTCAAGGCGCCAGTCACCGAGCTTTTTTGTCCCTTTTTTGAGACAAAGGAGCTCAGCATGGGCGCTCGCATCTTTTCTTTTTTCTACTTGATTATGGGCTTTGGAAATCAAAGTATTTTCTTTAATCAATACAGCCCCTACAGGGACTTCCCCTGCTAGGTAGGCTTTTTTGGCTTCAGCTAGAGCTAGCTCAATAAATTTTTGAATTTCCATAATAAAGATATTTTGAATCAAATGCTTATTCTAGCATATCTGAAGAAGAGTTTAGATAAAATTGCCTTTTTGAAAAAAATATGATAAAATCGTACCCGTATACATGCATTTGTATACTTGTCTTTTTATAAACTAAAATACCTTTAACTATGGGGCCCGAGTGACCTGACGGCCTTCGTGGTTTTAGGAGAACCTCTCTACAATATAAAGGGAGATTATGTCTATGTCATTAGATAAAGGTCTTAAGGAAGAAATCACCAAGAAGTTCCAGTTACATGAAAAAGATACTGGATCAGCAGATGTTCAAATTGCCCTTCTCACTGAGAGAATCATGGAGCTTAATGAGCATTTGAAAATCAATGCAAAAGACCATGCTTCTCGCCTCGCTCTTATTAAGCTTGTCGGCCAAAGAAGAAAGCTTTTGGATTATCTGAACGCAACGGATACAAAGAGATATCAAACTCTTATTAACCGTCTAAACCTCAGAAAATAATTTTTCTTTCCTTTTTCAAGGGCTATTCCCGCGGAGTAGCCCTTGATTTTCTTTTTGAATCTTTTCCCTCGTCTTGCTATCATTCACACATTTGATGATGTTTTATTTTTTTAACTATGGAGCTATAAAGCTAATGAATCCCCACAAATTATCGGTCGCCGTTGGAGGAAAAACCCTCACGTTTGAAACAGGCAAAATTGCCAGACAAGCAAATGGTAGTGTAGTGCTACAATGTGGCGATACAATCCTCTTATCTACAGCCTGCGCAGCCTCTGAGCCAGCTCCTGATGTCGATTTTTTTCCTCTCCGTGTCGATTATACGGAAAAGTACTCTTCAGCAGGTAAAACCCTAGGTGGTTTTATCAAAAGAGAAGGGAAACTCTCTGAAAAAGAAATTTTAGTATCTCGTCTCATTGACCGCCCTCTTCGTCCCAGTTTCGAAGATGGCTACTTTAATGAAGTACAAGTTCTTAACTATGTTCTTTCCTATGATAACGAGCATCTTCCAGAGCCTTTAGCGATTTGCGCTTCATCGGCCGCTTTAGTTATTTCTGATATTCCTATCAAAAAACCTGTCGCTGGTGTCCAAGTAGGCTTTGTTGATGGAAACTTTGTCATCAACCCAACAGCAGAACAATTAAAAAATTCTCGTCTTGACTTGATGCTTGCAGGTACTGAAGAAGCAATCCTCATGATTGAAGGTTTTTGTGACTTCTTATCCGAGGAACAAATTTTAGAAGCGATTGAAGAAGGACATGAAGCGATTAAAGTCATATGCCGTAGCCTTCTTGACTGGCAAAAATTGATTGGTAAAGAGAAGAAAATCAATAAGCTTGTAGTTCCTTCAGATGAGCTTAAAGCTGAAATTCAGAAACTCGTAGGAGCTGAACTAAAAGCGGCTCATTACATCGAGAAAAAACTCGAAAGAGAACAAATCCTTTCAGATCTTCATGAAACAGTTCGAACCTATTTCTTCCCAGAAGGTGAACAGCCAAGATTTAGAAAATCTGAAGTAGAAATTGGGTTCAAAGAAGTATCTTCTCATTACATGAGAGAAATGATCCTCACGCACAATCGTAGAGCTGATGGAAGATCTTGCACTGAAATTCGTCCTATTTTTGTTGAGCAAGCTCTTCTTCCAAGAACACATGGTAGCGCTCTATTCACACGTGGTGAGACACAATCTCTTGCTGTTTGCACACTTGGTTCAGAAACGATGGGTCAACGCTTTGAAACCCTCGAAGGTGAAGGGCTCAGCCGTTTCTACCTTCAATACTCTTTCCCTCCTTTCTCCGTTGGAGAAGTAGGCAGAATGGGTCCTCCAGGGCGAAGAGAAGTAGGGCACGGTAAGCTCGCAGAAAGAGCTCTTCTAGCCTCTCTTCCTGATCTTGGATCTTTTCCTTATACAATTCGTCTAGAGTCTAATATTACTGAATCTAACGGCTCTTCTTCGATGGCCTCTGTATGTGGCGGATGCCTCTGTATGATGGACGCAGGTGTTCCGATCAAACGTCCCGTTGCTGGTATTGCTATGGGACTTCTTCTTGAAAAAGACCGTTTTGCGATCCTCTCTGACATCCTAGGCGTAGAAGATGCTCTCGGTGATATGGACTTTAAAGTCACAGGCGATGAAAACGGCATTACAGCTTTTCAATTAGATATTAAAGTAGAAGGAATCAACAAAGAAATTATGAAAGCCGCTCTTTTGCAAGCAAAAGAAGGAAGAATTCATATTCTTAAAAAGATGCTCGAAACCTGTCCAGAGCCTAAGAAAAATCTTTCAAAATATGCACCTCGGATTGAAACAGTGCAGATTCCAACAAGCAAGATTGCCATTGTTATCGGCCCTGGTGGAAAACAAATCAAAGCGATCATCGAAGAAACAGGTGTTGATATTAACATCAATGATGATGGCATTATTAGCATTTCTTCTACAGACGCTAATGCTATGGCAAGAGCGAAGGAGATCATCCACAACATCACAGCAGATGTTGAAGTAGGAAAAACCTATAAAGGGGATGTCGTTTCTATCGTTCAATTCGGTATGTTTGTCAAAATCTTCTCTAAAGAAGGTCTTTGCCATATCTCTGAAATCGACCATAAGCGTGTAGAGAACGTCGAAGATTACTTTAAAGTGGGTGATAAAGTCGAAGTCAAGGTTCTTGAGATCAACGACAGAGGACAAATCAAGCTTTCCCGCAAGGCTCTCCTTCCTCGTGAGGACAACGGGAGCTCTGATGATTCACAAGGTGGTGGTTATGAAAGACCCCGTCGTGAGCCAAGAGAGCGTAGAGAACATAGAGAACCAAGAGATTCTAGCGAACCTCCCAAAAGACCTATGATCCTTCCTCCTCCTGCGATGAAGTAATCTGAATTGCCTTAAAAAATAAGTTTACAACCCCTATAATCAGCAGATTATAGGGGTTTATTTTATTATAAAAAAATTTTAACTAATGAAATTAATTAATTTTTTTTATACAATATAGCCAAATTAATTTAAGGTTTTGTTTATGTGCACAACTATTAGTACATTTTTACGCAATACGTGCCAAATGAGCACACTGATCCCCAGTGAACATGCTAAAATCGGTGGATATGGCTTTGAAATACAGAGGGTAAGTTTCGCCAGCAAACATATAGTAGCAGTAGGTTTTGCAATAAGCAGCATAGGCCCAGCAATCACTTTGACAGTTTCAATTATTGAAACTGTAGTAAGCGCCCCTTTCGCTCTTATAGCTCTCGCAGCACAGTGTTGCCACAACAATCATCCGATATTGGAAAGGATTATCGACTTCAACAATGAATCTGCACACAATATTATCTTCTCTCTATTCGAGTTAGAATTTTTCAATCTGATTTTGGGATCTATCTTGATTCCTTGTTTTAACCTTTGCAAAGATGAACCAGCAATCCCTCCTACTTCCCCCACTCAACCGTATCAAGGTGGAGCAGTTGTTGGTCTTCCTGCTTATACAAGTGGAGCTCCAGGCCAGCCTTATGGCACGCCTCCAGTTGGTGCTGTTCTGCCATATGCAGTATAGCCCCTTGCTTAGCAGATCATCCGCTGCTATTTAGGGATAAGTTGTATAATCGCTAAGGAAAAAGGAGGTCAAATGACCTATCAACCTTTCCCTACTGCGATGAAGTAAGCTGAATTGTTTTAAAAAATAAGTTTACCACCCCTATAATCTGCTGATTTTAGGGATTTGTTTTATAATAAAAAATATTTTAAAAGCTGAAATTAATTAATTTTTGAGTATAATATAAGCAAATAAATTACTTTAAGGTTTCACTATGATTAGTTCTTTTTTACAAAACACCTGCCAGATGAGCTTGTTTTTTATTCCAGATAAGACAGAAAAAAATAGATTCCAGAATATTGATCAGCACATCATCGCTTCAATTTTAACATTTTCAGGAGTGGGTTCGGCAATTGCTCTAACAGCTTCTGTTATTGAAACGGTAGTATCTTCTCCTTTTGCCCTTATTGCTTTAATCGCAAACCAATGCAAAAAGAACAATTCCTTTTCAAATGCAGTCCTTCCTTATTTTAATAGAGCTGCTGATAATACGCTTTTATCCTTAGCTGATCTATTCATAGCAAATATTGCCTCTTTTGCATTAATTGGTCTCGGAATTGGTGTGTTTGCAGGTTGCAAAGCATGCTGCTCACCAGCAGCCCCTACTCGCCGCCCTGAAGGCTCTGGTGGTGGTGGTGTTTCTGGCGTCCCTACAGGCTATGCTCACCAAGGGCAACAACCCCCTGCTTCTTCTTATGCAGGCGGACCTGCAGGCAATCCTCCTATCGCACCTATATTGGCGTGAATCCTGATGGTAGTGCAACAGGGTCTCTATAGTAGATTGATTGATCAGCCTCTTCTCTAGAGAAGGGGTCAGTCCTAACATAAGAGCAAAAAAGGAGGTCTTTGACCTCCTTTTTTTATTCATCCTAGCAACCTACTTTTCATTTAAAATTAAAATTATTTTTATAATAATTTAAATATTTTTAATTAGGAAAAATAATGTTACAATATATGAAAACAAAGGTGATTATTCATGTTAAGCACATTTTTAAGAACTCAGTGCCATTTAGGTATTCATTCGGTTGTAGTCAGTGAAGAAAAGCCTAAAGAACCAGGCGCAATGTTTATGATAACGAAGTATCGTGAACTTCACTTGATGAAATATCCCGCTGAGACACTCCTTACCTTAACTGGGATTGGATCTTCCGTTTCTTTCACAGCGGCAGCTGTTGAAACTCTCGTTTCTGGCATTTTAGCGATCATCGGGCTTATTGTTAATCTAGCTAAAAAGGAAAACAGCTTTTCAAAATTTACTTTTGAGTCCTTTGACAAATCAAGATTACAGCTTGGCTATGCAGCTGTTGATCTTTTTATCTTCAACATAGCTTCATTTTCCGTACTCACAGCATGCGCATGGGTCGTAGGAAAATGCTTAGAGCAAATTTTTCCAAGCTCTGTATAAAATAAAAAAGCCCCGTAAGAAAACTTACGAGGCCTAGCATCAACCCAAAAACTAAATTTGTTGGGGCGCGTCGTGAATTGTTGTGCCAATGCCTCGATCAGGCTCAATGGCTGGCTTGGGAGGAGGAGGAGGAACTTTTCTATGAGCCTCCTGCGCATCTTTCAGCCTTTTTCTTTTCTCTTCGACAGTAAACGTACCCGCCATAATCTCATCAACATCTCTGCGATCGAGTGTTTCAAACTCCATCAGCATATCAGTCATCAGCTCTACTTTATCTTTATTTTTCTCAAGGATATCTCTTGCAAGCTTATAGCCGACTTCGATGAGTTTACGAACTTCTTCATCGATTTGCCTTGCTGTTTCCTCTGAATAGTTTTTTTCAGAATAGCCAGGCATCAGGTACTGATTTGCTTCACTTCTTTCATCGTAAGCTACAGTTCCTAGCTTGTCATTCATTCCCCACTCACAAATCATCGCTCTAGCAAGACGTGTAGCTTGGGAAATATCCATTTGTGCCCCTGAAGACATATCGCTAAGGAAGATTTCTTCTGCAACACGTCCTCCCATAAGAACGGCTAGTTGGTCTTGAAGTTCTTTTCTCCAGTAACCGACACGGTTCTTTTTCGGGGTGAAATGGGTTGCACCAAGCGACATCCCTCTGGGGATAATTGTAACTTTTTCTACCGGATCTGCCTTTTCTACAAGAAGGGCAACGATCGCATGCCCTGATTCATGGTAAGCTGTAGATTTTTTCTCTTCAGTTCCAAGCTCCATACTCTTTCTTTCTTTCCCAAAGCGGACTTTGTCGGATGCTTCAAGAGTATCTTCTTTTGTAACAGCAGTTCGACCTTTGCGAGCTGCAATGAGGGCAGCTTCGTTAAGGATATTCATCAAATCAGCTCCTGAACATCCAGGAGTCTGTCTTGCTATGATATCAAGGTCAACGCTGCTATCGAGTTTGATTCTTCTAGCATGGACTTTCAAGATATCAAGACGTCCTTTTACATCGGGTAAATCAAGGATGATTTTTCTGTCGAAGCGGCCTGGACGAAGGAGGGCTTTGTCAAGCACATCGGGGCGGTTGGTTGCCGCCATAAGGATGATCCCTTCATTCGTATTCATTCCATCCATTTCAACTAAGAGCTGGTTCAGTGTTTGCTCTCTTTCATCATGACCACCACCGATACCGGCGCCACGATGGCGACCTACAGCATCGATCTCATCGATAAAGATAATGCAAGGAGCATGTTTTTTCGCTTGATCAAAGAGGTCACGAATACGAGAAGCTCCTACCCCAACAAACATTTCTACGAAATCAGATCCTGAAATCGAGAAGAAGGGGCGATTCGCTTCACCAGCTACTGCCTTAGCTATTAAAGTTTTTCCTGTTCCTGGGGGGCCTACACAAAGCACTCCACGAGGAATTCGAGCGCCAAGAGCTGTAAATCGAGTCGGATCTTTGAGAAAGTCTACGATTTCTTCCAGCTCTTCTTTAGCTTCGTCCACACCTGCTACATCATCGAAAGTCACACGGTCAAGGCCAGGAACCAAAAGGCGAGCTGGCGACTTGCCGAAATTCATAGCGTTACCACCAACTCCTTTTACTTGCTTAGAAAAAAGGAAGTAGAGAAGGATGATGACTAAGAAAATTGGGAGCAGAGTAAAGAAGTAGCTAAAGTAATTGGGGGAAGGCTCTTCACTTTGGAATTTCTTTTCAAGGACTAGGTTTCTTGGCTGGTCTGGCGCTTTAAATCCAAGACCTTGGTTTTCTGGAAAACGGTTCCACTCTTTTTGAGCTTGTGCAAACCATTGCTCATAAGCCTCACGATCTTCTCTTTCTAGAGCTTTTGTAGAGACTTCTTTATTGTTATAAAACCAAGAAACATCGGCGACAAGTGAGCGAGCTTTATCAAGCTCGGCAACATTCACATCGAGCGCCTGTGTTGTTGTTTGAAACTTTTCTACATTTTCAACGTAATCTCTTACACTACGAAGTTGAGAGAGGCGAACGTTATTTTGAAGGGTTCCTAAATCTTTAATGAGATTTTGCAAGTCAGAGATCGCCGACTCAAAAGATTGAAGTCTCTCTTTAGGAGCGACCCTCGCTGAGAGACCTGAAGAAACTTTTTGATCAGCATCTTTAAGGAGCTGCTTGAGAGTTTCACTACCGATCCCTAAAGCCGGGGATTTAAATCCTTGAATCAAGGCTTTTAAGTCTGCACCCAGTTTTTGAAGGTTTTGATCGGAGGGATTGCTAACACATTTTGCATACTCAAGTTCAACCTCTCTGATATTTGGAGTTTCTTTGGCAGAAAGCTCTGTGATTGTAATCGCACTTACGCGGTCAGGAGTATTATATTGTCCACCGACAACTTTATATCCTCCTTGCGGAAGGGATTGTCCAGAAAGATGGAGATACCAGTCTGCTGATTTGCGGACATCAAGTTCTTGCTGGGAAAGATCAGAAACTAAATGATCTCGCTGATCGAGGAGTTGATGGTTTTTATCGAGAAGATAAAGAAAACGATATCGTTTTTTAGCTTCTTCGGAAAGTTGGTCTCTGAATCTTCCGGAAAAAGTCACTAAATTATCATTTAGGGATACTTTCTTGCTATATTCCGGATTGATCAGATCTAGGTTCACAAGATGCTCAAGCTGATAGCTATAAGATACGTGGCCACGGGTCGCATCACTCAAGTTTTGGAAGGTGAATACGAGGAACAGAACTGCAAAAACAAATAAAAAGAATCCCGTAGGAAAACTTTTTTTATTATCATTATTCGATTTATTGTCATTTTTCATGTAATAGACCACTTTTTATTTAAACTATATAAACCTTCTTATTACAAATTAATTAAAAGAAACTCAATATAATTTTAAATTCTATTAAGGTTTGGGTTTAACTAAAGTACTAAGATTTATGCTTTATCAAATCTAACATATTTGCTTATTTTTCAACATTTTTCCTGTCAAAAGCTCATGATGAACGATCCCATCCTTGGCAAAACAAGGGATTTTTTTTCGAAGAAAGGGGGGGATTTTATGGAGATTGTACCACTCGCCGAGGCTTATCCCCTCTATACAAAAGGTGCTCATTGGGACTATTGCTAGCTCATATTCTTGGCCTGGACGGGTCAAAATGAGCCTATTTTGATGTAAATTTTTCCAGTAAAGAGGAAAAAAGGGACCGTTTTCTGAGATATATCGGGGTTGATCATCTGGCACAGCAAATAAATGCTCTTTTTCGACATACCAGGTCCATCCATCCCCTTTTACCTCTTTACTGGTTGCCCTCTTCGTAATCAATGCAATAAGGATTTCTAATTCTTGGAAGCGGATTCCGATATGGTTCCTATGAGCCCATGTTGTCAAAAAATGACGAATTTCAAGAGGGTGAGAAAAAGAGAGATCGCTCAGTGAAAAGTACCAGCCCCCTAACAGAGGTTTTCCTTTAGAGAGTAAGGGAAGCGTCTTACTATATAGGTAATCATCCATTTCCTTCATGAGATCACCTATCCTTAAGATATTTCCCTGAATTCCTTTACCGAAATGTTCTTCAAGATAAGGAATGATGGCCTGGCGGAATCTTCCCCTAAGAAATTTAGGGTCTTCGTTAGTCTTGTCAATATAGTAGGGAATATTCTTCTTCGAGATATACAATAGGATTTCTTTTTTTGTGAAAGAGAGCAATGGTCTGACAATTTTCATTTCATTTCTATGAGTGGAGACAGACATCCCCGAAAGATGAGGAAGAGATGCTCCTTCAAACCATCTTTTAAGGGTTGTCTCCACTTGGTCATCTCGGTGGTGACCTAAGAGAAGAGCAGACGCCCCGATTTGATGGTAAACTTTTTCAAAAAATTGATATCTTTTCTCTCTAAAATAGTCTTCTATATTGGAAGAAGGAATGCTTCCCTCTAGCTTTTCCATATGGAAAGGAATGTTTCTTTCCGAGCAAAATTGAAAGATTCCAAAGGCCTCTTCATCACTTTCTTTTCGATAGCCGTGGTGATAATGAGCTACATGGATAGAAAAAGAGCGCTCTTCCATAAGATCTATAAAAATAGACAAAAGAGCCATAGAATCGGGACCTCCACTTACACCTAGTAAAATTGGGGCTGAGGGGTCTAAGATAACATCAATAATCGATAGAACTTGCTTTTTCATGCATACATTGTAGCAAAATGAGCCTTGTTATAGAATCCTCTCTTTGAAAATTCTTCAAAAAGTGTGATGTTTTGCCCCTATACTGGCGTTATTCCCTACAGATTTTTCTAAAAACTTTTTTATTAGCAATTTCTTCTTTTATTTTTATCCTTCTTGTCATCAGGTCTCAAGATATTGCCAAGTTCGCCACAATTTCAAGTGGCGGGATGGATATACTGATTTTCATCCTCTACCAAATTCCTACAATTTTACCGATCTGTCTTCCCATCAGCACCTTTGTCGCAACCATCTACGTGATCGGCCGCAGCAATCAATTCCAAGAAATCATTGCTCTTTTGACAAGTGGGGTCACACTGAGTCAAATTCGAAAACCCTTTCTATATATCGCCGTTTTTCTCTCTTGCCTCAACTTCTTTTTTGTTTCTCAGCTTACCCCTTTAAGTAAAACTGCAACCAAGTCTTTATTAACATCTATTGCGAGAGGAAACCCTTTATTACTCCTCACCAAACGTTATCTGCTCAATATTCAAGATATGTATGTTGATATGCAGCCCCTTCAAGTAGGAAAAAGCGCTCAAAATCTCTATTTAGGTCTTTTTGACCATCAAACCCATCGAATTCGGCTTGTTCATGCAAAAAAGCTGATGCTAGATAAAAAAGACTTTGTGGCAGATGGTCTTTTTATCTGCTTCTACTCCCCAAGTGGAAATCCAGAGTCATTTGATCACTTATTTACTGATAATATTCAACATACCAGAACCGACCCCTCAGCCTTTGCTTTTATTTCGACCAATTCAACGAAAAAAACTTCCCTAGCAGAGAAATCGACAGCTTCTCTCATTTATGATCTTGCCCATAAGAAAACGAAAAAAAAGTCTTCTTATATAGGAGAAATTGCTAAACGGTTATTCTTCTCCTATGCTGTGGTTTCATTTTTTTTACTCGGTTTTTATAGCAGCATTTCCACAGCCCGCGACTCTAAAAAACGAAGGTTTTTGATCGTCCTTTCACTCTTTATATTTACTTTTGCATGCTTTCTCATCGGAAGAGGTCTTTATAAGCAGGTTTTTCTTTCTTTGGGCGCTTATATCCTTCCCCACGTGCTGATCTACCTTTATGCGAGAAAAGAGCATTCTCGAATGATTCATGGAGCTTTATGAAAAACTGGACCTTATTCAAAGCTCTTTTTTTACCTCTTTTTACCCGCTTTATCTTTGTTCTTTTTTTTCTGTATGGGATTTATGCATTTATTGATTATTCCCTGCGTATCCAGGAGCTTACAAAAACGACGGCTGGATCTTTTGAAATCCTCCTCTTTTATCTTTACTCCTTAAGCAAAAGACTTGAATTTCTTCTTCCTCTAAGCTTGCTTTTGAGCATGGTTCGCACTTTAATGGTCATGAGTGAAAAAAATGAAATTGTTGGATTCTTAGCCTGTGGAATTTCCCTAAAGCAAATTTCCTACCCATTTTTTGTTCTTTCAGCTCTTACAACCTTTACTTTGCTGATGAATTATGAACTTGTGAATCCCAAAGCTCGTAGATTTATCGATGATATGGAACAAAAAATCTCTCTTCATCGATCTGAAATGAACATCGACCAGATGATCGTAGATCATAAGTTATCGAATGGAACAGCCTGCCTCTATATTAAAGATCCAACCTATGTCCATCGATATTTCGACTTTTATTGGTTTGAAAATAGTAGCAGCCTTTGGCACGCTAAGGAAATCATTCATCAGGGAGATTCATTTGAAGGTTATTATGTTGATCATTTAGAGAGAAATGGAGAAGGACAATTCATCAAAACTGAATCTTATGAAGAATACTCTTTTGTGCAGCTTGATGGGATTTCTTTTGAGCAATCTGCTCTTCTACCCTCAAAAGAATACAGCTCCCTCTCCTCACTCGTCAGAGAGCTTTCTAAGCCTTTATCGGCTGCAGGAGAAGAAATTCTGAGTCTTTTTTATTACCGATGTGTGATCTGCCTTTTCCCTTTTATCATTTTTTGTGCAGTCATTCCTTATTGCACACGATTTAGCAAAGCCAAAGAGTACTATTTTCTGTTCATGTTTTATCTCTTTGGATTCATCTGTTTTTTTACTTTAATGAACGCCTTTTATATTCTATCTACCCAGGGTGTCCTTCAATCTGCTCTTGCGATATTAGGAATGCCTACTGTATTAGCTCTAATCTTTGGACTTCAGTTAAAACGGCGTTATGCATAAAAACTTGTTTCGATTATTTCTGACTCTTTTAGGAGTCTCTCTCCTTTATTTGACCTGGCTCTATCCTCCTTGCCGAGTTTATTGGAATCTTTTAGATGAAGCGACTTTTAGATTTCTCAGGCCTCTGATTCTCTCTCCAGGAATTTCTCAGAATTTTTGGGCGATTATGAACCATAATCTGACTGATTGGGGTCTGGATGCTGTAATGCTAGCTTATGTCGTAGGCTACATCTTCCAAAAAAAAGCTGGGAGAAAGGTTCGCTCTTTTGAAATGCTATTCATCATTATTTTTTGTGCTTTGGTGATTTTATCGGTGAACCGATATCTTCTCACTGAAGTACTGCATTTAAGAAGGCTGAGTCCCTCAGTTGCTATTGACGATGGATTTAGACTATCCCATCACATCAAATGGCTGAAAATTAAAGAAACACATCATGCTTGCTTCCCAAGCGATCATGCAACGACGAATCTCTTTTTCTTTTTTATGATGCTAAGGTTTGTCACAAAGCCTTGGGCTTTTTTAGCTTTTGGCGTTGCGACTCTCTGCTCACTTCCTCGGATAATCGTAGGAGCTCACTGGCTTACAGATGCTGTTATTGGAAGCCTCTCTATTGTCTTAATCTCTATGGCACTCTTATTCGATACAGGTCTTTTTGATAAGATTAAAACATACTTTCTAAAAATTTCTTCACCATCACAGGAAAACACCTATGAATAAATCTTTCTCTGATCTGATGCAACTTTGCGATGACCATCAAACTCTTGTAGGGATTGATTATCTTCTGCATTGGGATAGCGAAACTTATATGCCCAAACTTGGCATTATAACTAGAGCTAAACATAAAGAGTATTTATCAAGAGAGCAACACCGCCTTATTACAAGTTCTTCCTTTTTAAAAGCTCTTGAATCGCTGATTGATCCTAAATCGAAACAATTTAAAGACCACACACTCTCTCCTGAGCAAAAAGTAGCTGTCCTCAGAGCTCTTGAAGATTATGAAAAAGAAAACAAACTTCCTGAAAAGCTTGTTGAAGAAATTGCTAAAACGACAACAGAGGCTGCCCATATTTGGGCCACTTGCAAAAAAGAAGATGACTTCCCCACTTTTCTCCCCTATCTAAAAAAAGTCTTTGATCTCATGAAGAAAAAAGCTGAATGTTTAGGGTATGAAAAACACCCTTATGATGCCCTTGTCGACCTTTTTGAGCCAGGGATGAGATCAGCCGAGATCGATGTTTTATTTAACGAAATCAAAGCCCCTATTAAGAAGATAGTAGCCGCTCATGCGGGGAAACCTCATGAAGCTCATAAAGGAAATTATGAAGTCCAAAAACAAATGGCTCTATCTTTGGATCTTCTGGATAAAATGGGATTTATGAAAGACACCTACCGGCTTGATCTCTCTTCCCACCCTTTCTGCTTAGGCCTTGGGCATCATGATGTGAGAATGACGACCCGTATTCACCCTGATGATCCATATTCAAATCTGTTAACTGTTCTTCATGAAGGAGGACATGGCCTTTATGAGGATCATGCAGGGCATCCTTCACTTCCCTTAAATCTGAGTCGTTATCTTTCGATCGGTTTTCATGAAAGCCAATCAAAATTTTGGGAATGTTATGTAGGGCTCTCTCTTCCGTTCTGGCAAGGTTTTACACCATCTATCCATCATCATTTTCCTCACTGTAATCTAAGTGCAGAGCAGATCTATAAAGAAGTCAATCACGTCGAACCTTCATTCATCAGAGTTGAATCTGATGAGGTCACATATTGCCTTCATATTATCCTTCGTTATGAGATCGAAAAAGGGCTTATAGATGGAACTTACCGAGCTGATGATCTTCCTGATATCTGGAAAGAAAAAATGGCTGACTACGTTGGGGTCGTGCCCCCGAATAATCGGCTAGGATGCCTTCAAGATGTCCACTGGTCTAGTGGTTATGTAGGTTATTTCCCAACGTATGCTTTAGGGTGCATTTATGCCGCCCAATTCTTCGATCAGTTTAAAAAAGACCACCCAGACTATGAAGAAGAAATGAGAAAAGGAGATTTTAGTTTTGTGAAGAATTGGCTTGTGAATAACATCCACCGCCACGGGAGGATGTACAACTCTCTCGAGCTTATCGAAAAGGTAACGAAAAGACCTCTATCTTCAAAATACTTTATAGAGCATCTACAATGCAAATTTGGGAAATAATCAGGCTAAAGAAACGTAGTCTAATTTGCTTGAATCGAGCGTGCTTTCCCAAGCCATGCCTGTCAGAAGAAGAGTGTGGTGATCCCCTCTGCCCTCTTCCATATCGATATAGCGTAGGTCATCATGCATTTCGCTGGTAAATAGCTTTAACAAAAGATTACTCGTCGAGCTATCATAGTGAATGAGGTCTTTTCCTACGTTCATATCAATTCTTTTATAGCTCTTTTCTCCTCTTTTGACAGAAGTAAATTTCCCTTCAACAAGAGGAGGAACAATAAGACCTAATTTCACAGTCAGCATCATAATTTTGCATTGGAGAGACATTGCCTGCTCTCTTTCAGTAATGGTATGAATAGAAAAGGTTTTAGAGTCTTCGTCAAATTCAAAGTTGAATAACCGTGCAGGAAATGCTAAATCAAAAAATCGGGATATATGAGGATCATATTCCCTTTCTAAATAACGAATTACATCATCTCTTGCACTTCCTGATGAAGCAGCAGAGCTACTACTTCCGGCACCCGCAGCCATATTGTCCCTCTTTTTTTCTCTAATTAGAAAAACTGAAGACTTTTAGCAATAAAAAAACCTTGATAGGAAACTATCAAGGTTTTTTGAATCAACAAATCTCTGGAGAAAAAGATTAACGTTTAGAGAATTGGAATCTCTTACGAGCACCAGCTCTACCGTATTTCTTACGCTCTCTCTTACGAGGATCGCGGGTTAGGTAACCGAATTCTTTGATCACTTTTCTTCTCTCTTCGTCTTGCTCAACTAAAGCTCTTGCAATACCAAGACGGCAAGCGATCATTTGACCTTGCGTACCACCACCTTTAACGTTGATGAGAAGGTCATAAGAATTGACATCAACACCTACTTTATCCATAGGAGAAAGTACAGTTGCTCTTTGTAATTCTTGAGGAAAATATTCAGTAAAAGGACGATCGTTAACGATGATCTCCCCTTTTCCTTTTCTTAGGTGTACGGAAGCAACTGATGTTTTTCTTCTTCCGATTCCGATAATTGTATCTTGTTGTTTAGTTGCCATGAAGTGTCTCCTTTCCCCTCATTAAATGTCTAATTGAATAGGTTGCTGCGCTTGCATATTATGCTCTGTACCTTTGAAAATGCGCAATCTAGTCATTTGAGCATTTGAAAGTTTTGTTTTTGGCAACATCCCTTTAACAGCATGAGAGATGATGTATTCAGGCTTCTTTTCCTTCATAATTCTATAAGGAATTTGGCGAAGACCGCTCATAAAACCTGTATAGTAGTAATAATCTTTTGAGGCTTCTTTATTGCCTGTTACTTCAATTTCTGTAGCATTGATAACAATCACCCCATCACCTGTATCAGAGTGAGGAGTAAAATCAGGCTTGTGTTTACCACGTAAAATCTTTGCGATTTCAGAGGCAAAACGACCAAGAGTTTTACCTTTTGCGTCTAGAATAAGCCACTTACGATTTCTTTCGGCTTCTTCTTTCGTGACGAGTTTGGTTTTCGGATTCATTGAGGATTCCTTGCTTCTTCAAATATTCTTGTAAAAAGACACTAGGATATTCCTTTTTTGATTTTTTTCCAAGGGCATATTTTAGGTAATGTTCGCCCGATCGGCTATTTGGCTTTGATCGTTATTGTAAAATTTAAACTTTCATCTCTTAAAAACCAGTTTTAGACCAAGTTTTATATTAAGGAGAGGCCAAATTTTATATTGAATTTACCTCATTTTATTGATGAAGAAAAGATTCTTAATAGTTAGAGTCTTTACGGTTAGAGAAAATTCCCTGTATAATTAGACAGACTATCCACCGAAGAAGGAAAGCTATGAAACGAATTATTAAAAACTCCTTATTAACTTTGCTGATTTTTACAACCGGCATTTTTGTTTTTGCTCAGCCCTATAGAATTTCTGGTGATTGCATGGAGCCGGCAGTTAAAGATGGAAATCTTTATTTTTTGAATCGTGTATCTCATTGGATCAATCCCTATCAAAAGGGAGATATAATTCTTTTTAAATATGAAAATAAGATTTGGATTTCACGAATAGTCGCTTTAGAGAATGATTCCATTCAAATCTCTAAAAACTCTATCGACGTTAATGGCTTAAACCTTAGTGGTAATGTTTCGCGGAATTGGACAAACTGGGAATATGGCCACTATGGCATCCATGAATCTGTAACCATTCCAAAGTCTCATGTATATGTATTATCTGATAATCTTTCTGCTCATCACGATGATAGTAGAATTTTTGGCCCTATCGCGAAAAGTGACATCATTGGAAAAATTTGGAAATAGCCCTAAAAAAAATATTTAGATTTTGAGTGTATAATACTTAGTTGAGCGAAACTATATTCCTTAACACCTCGAATCGGGAAGTTTATCTTCCCGTTTCGATAACTTAATAGTTTCAATCAGATAGTTTTTCAATCATACCAACTAATTTGAATAAGCTATAACACCTCTAAAAATTTATAGTCAGACACTAAAAAATATCGTTAATAAACCTGGCATGGAGTCGGGGAAATAACCTAACTGAAATCAAATAGGATTTATTTTGGATCATTATATTTTCTGATCATCGGTCTTGATTGCAGAGACTCTCTCCACACGAGACAAGTAGGCTCCTAGCAGAGTTAAGACACACCCTATAACCTGCGCTATTGTCAGCGTTTCGCTGAGGACCATGGCTGCAGCGATGATCACTAGGGGGCGCTGTAACATATCGATCACTGACATGCGAGTCGCTCCGAGAAGATGTATCGATGAGATAAAAGCGATGTTGGCTAAAGCGGCAGCGACGCCTATCCAAGTCGCTATCGATAGTGTTTGCAGGCAGATGGAGCGCATAAAAAAGGGGAAGACGAGGAGGGTCAAAAGGGCGTTGATTGAAAAAATATAAAAAGAAATTTGGACGGGAGCCACTTCGCGGCTTACATATTCGATGCAAACTCTATAAGTTGTTGAGCAAGCAATCGCTAGTATTAAAGCACCAAAACTAAGAAGATGAAACGAAGAGAGCCCATCAAAAGCGCCAACGCTTAAAAAAACACCAATAAAGCAGATGGCAAATCCTATCCAAAAGGTCTTTTGGAGGATTTCTCTTCCAAGCCGTTGATTAACAAGAGCTACAAAAATCGGAGTTGTAGCGATGACAATCAGCACCGTGGCAACACTTACAAATTGAAGAGCAAACAGAGTAGAGATGTTCACTACAAATAGAAGGATTGCTAAGGGAACAACTTTTAGGATTAAACGAAGTCCAATCCAAGCTTTGTTTCTTATAAATAAAAAAGCAGTGACCCACGCCATCAAATTGCGAAAAAAAAGCATCTGATAGAGAGAAAATCCTAATTGGAGCCCTATTTTAACAAGGATAGGCTCTATGGATGCAGCGATCAGGCTAAAAATGACTACACTGGGCAGTGCGATTTGATTTAACTTTTTAACCATTCCCTAATCTCATCTTTAGTTTTACCAGCAAGCCCAAGTTTACTGAGGGACCTCCCCTCTTTTTTTAAATCTGATCCCCCAAGTAGGGATGTTAGATTGATGACGGTATCGATCATGGGGGTTGGGATAGAGGCTAGCTCTGCTAGTTCTTGCAAAGGAACCAAGGTGCAAGCCACATCTTCGCGTAGAAAGCGATGATTTAGAGTGGTAGGCCCAACGCTGTGTCGATAGTTAGGAACTGTCGTCATCGCAGTGAGCAAATCTGCTGTGTCACAGCCGTAATATCTGTTTAAGATATCTTTCATTGGTAGTATCTCTGCATCGTAACTTTTACTAATGCTATGAAATTCTTGCTCCATTTGCTCTAAGAGGACCACAGTACGACTGGAAAGTCCATCGTAGTAAAAAGCAAATTCTTCCTGCCTATCTATACGACTGATATTGGCAACGCTAATCACGGCATGAGCAACAGCTCCAAAATCGGTGAGCCCCCTATGGAGCAGATTTTTCGCAGCCTGCAGTCCAGGGAAAAATGAAGTGAGAAGATCTCCATGTCTCTTGGTCGCGGAGCAAGTAGGGCAAGAGTAGAGATTCCACCCCTTCATGCCTCGAATCCAAACCGAGCCGTTTGGCTGGACACGGCAATCAAAGATCGCATCTGTCTCAATCACAGGGATAGAAGGGGCTCCAGCTTTTTGAAGAGATGTCTCCACTTCTAGGCAGCCACAAAGTTTGCTTGAAAAGGGAACAATGATGTGATGCGCCTCTAAATAAGGAGCCATCAAAGTGGAGATCTCTTCATAGGCTGTTGTGAGAGTGGCTATAAAAATAATTTCACTGCTTTTTACAAGCTCTTCGATATCCGTTGTCACAGATTTCAGAGCGAAGCAGCCGTTTAATTTTCCAGTTGATTCTATCTTCTGTGAATTCTTTAGATGCTCAATTTTTTTACTATTTCTCGCATAGAGAGTGATAGAATGACCAAGACTTGATAAATACGCTGCAAGAGCATGGGCAGAGTTCCCGGCTCCAATAATACCGATACTGTATGACGACATTTTTCTACTTTTTACATTGTTTACAAATGCCCCGAACAAGAACATCCAAGATTTGGGAATGGGGCATTTCTTCTAAATTTTTTTGTAATGGGGGTAAAGAACTGATCTTGCGGCAACTGACGCAAAAAAAATGATCGTGGGGATTATCAACATTCATAATCTCATATAAAATATTCTCTTTATCGAGAAAAATCTTCCTGACTTCACCTTGCAAGCAAAGCTGCTCTAAATTTCGAAAGACCGTTGAAAAATCGACGCTAGGGATTTCCTTACAAATCTCAGCTATAGACATGAGATGAGCCTTTTTCAAAACATTGAGGATGATGTTACGATAGGTATTTGTTCTCATAAGGGCAAAGAGTATCTCTGATTATGCAAATAACTTGCAAATAGAAAATCAGAGTTTCATGCAGAATGATTCTTCAAAAAAATCAAATATTTATTTTTACAACTTAATGGCTTCTTGAAAAAGATCCCCTATTCCTCTAGAATATTAGGTTTTTCAATGATCATGTGACGGATATGGACAGAAAACTTGAGACTTTCTTTATAAAAACCTATGGCTGCCAAATGAACGAGCTCGACTCTGAGATCATGGTTGGACAGCTTAAAAACCGTGGCCTTACTCGTATTGATGATGAAGACGCGGCTGATCTCCTGATTTTCAATACCTGCTCGATTAGAGATCTTGCAGAAAGAAAAGTCATGGGAAAAATTGGACAACTTGGTCGCTCGAAAAACCGAAGATCGATCATCGGAGTCACAGGTTGCATGGCGATGGCCAAAAAAGACTCTATTTTCAAAAAACTGCCGTATGTAGATTTTGTTGTAGGAACAAACAACATCACTGATCTCAATCAAGTCCTAGATGAAGTTCTTGCCAGCAAAAAGCAAGTGATCCGCACCGATGACAAGTTTGAAGAAAACCTTGATTATCTTGTTGCTAAAAGAGATGACAGCGTAAAGGCTTACGTATCTATTATCAGAGGTTGTGATAAATTTTGCACCTATTGCGTTGTTCCCTACACAAGGGGTCAGGAAGTATCACGTCCTCCTGAGAGCATTATTGAAGAAGTGAAAATGCTCGCTGATAAAGGATACAAAGAAATTATCCTTCTGGGTCAAAACGTGAATAGCTATGGGAAAGATCAACCTTCATGGAATTGCTTATTCCATGATCTGATCTACCGCCTTGATAAGATTCCAGGGATTGAACGTATTCGCTTTATGACATCTCACCCTATTGATATCACAACAGATTTAATGTATGCCCTAAGAGACTGCCCTTCTGCTTGTGAATTTGTTCACTTTCCTATCCAAGCAGGGTCTTCCCGCATTTTGAAAAAGATGCACCGTATCTACACCAAAGAGCAATATTTTGAAAAAGTGGCGCAACTTCGTCAAATAGTTCCGAATGTTTCTTTAGGGACTGACATCATTGTAGGATTTCCTACAGAAACAGAAGAAGAGTTTCTTGAGACTTGTGAAGTTTTCCGTCAGATTCGTTATTCTGTTGCGTTCATTTTCGCCTATAGTGCACGAAAAGGCACACCGGCAATGCGATGGAAAGACGACATCCCAGAAGAAGTCAAGCAGGACCGTCTTCAAAGGCTGATGACACTTCATGAAGAAATTGCGAATGAAGAGCGTCAATCCTATTTAGAAAGAGAGGTAGAAGTCCTCGTTGAAGGTGTCACTAAAGAAGGAAAGCTCAAAGGGCGAACACGCTGCTGGAAGAAGGTCTTATTTGATGGAGATAAATCTCTTATAGGAACGCTGCAGCAAGTGAAAGTACATAGCTTCAGCTTTCAAACTCTCCTTGGAGAAAAAGTTGGAGCAGAGTCTCTTCTTTTAGTCCGTTGATGGAGTAAAGGCTCCGTGGAGCCTTTGTCTATCTAAACCGTAATCTACCAATAAGCTTCATAGCGAGCCAGGCTTCTTTGCGACCGATGTCGTTTGTGGGCCATCGACGCGCTGTAAATACATACTCTGTCCTTAGAGAACCTAACATAGAAGAATAAATCGCAATAAGACAAAGGGCTTCTACCTTGTCAGAAATCGCAAGTGGAGGACTCTTTCTGATAATTTGGAAAGCGGCTCGGTGGGTCCTGGTTCTCTCATCGGGGGTAAACAAATTTTCAGCTTCGATATTAGCTTGGGCTATTCTGGGCTTTGTTGCCTAATCCCCTTTAGAGATTCCTCAGAATCGATGTAAAATGAAAA
>CAYSAJ010000015.1:0-46664 GCA_964429005.1 uncultured bacterium
GGTAAAAAAGGAGAAGGAAGAGGACAAACACTGCATTTGATTAAAGAAGCAATATGAGGCGTTTCAGGCATCTTAAAAAACAATAAAACAAGAGCTATTCCGCATAAGAAGAGATTGATATTGCGCAACCGATTAAAAATAAAAGGATAACCCATAAAAGAAACCATTCTTTTCTTTAAATTAATAACTGATCTGTCAATAATTTATAAATTAAATTTTACGATTCCTTTTTACATTTCTATTTTTTATAATACTGCATCAATAAATTGGAGATTATTATGACTATTGCAACACAAGGTTCTTTACTCGTTTCTGCTATCATGATAGTAAGCGATGTTTCAAGAGAATTTAGTGCGAGTCCGGATAGAGGTGTAAAAAAAGCACTCGAGTATGCATTTAGTAGTGTTTCGTTTGGTGTTTCTATGCTTTTAGGAAGTTCAGGTGTTGATCTTTCTGAAAGAGACATTGAGCAAGTAAAAAGTTTAGCGGTTGGTTTTATGTTAGGTTTAGGTGTAAAAGCAATTGCCGACAATACCAATGCTGTTTTACCTCTGCAAGCAGGAATGGTAGCACAAATCGCTCATTCAATTTTTACCGATCCCACTTTAAGCGCTCCTACACAAATCGTAGGTGTTGCCGCTGGATTTGGGTCAAAAATGTTTTTTGAAACATTTTTTGGATAAATAAATTTTTTGAGACATTGTTCTTATTTTTGATGTAAGATTTTAGGCTACGGATGTCTTAGTGGCTTTTAAAACAAAAGATATCTTTTTTTTGAAACATAAGTCCTTTTACTTCTGCTCTGTACTCTCTGAAATCTCCTTTGGAGAAATCTTGAACGACTTTTTTCCAAAATTCATAGGCACCTGTATTTCCGGGAAGAACCATAACTTCCCAAGTTCCCTTAAATCTATCGAAGCAATAGGTCGCGACATATCTTCCTATCCCTTGGTGTTTGAACTTTCGCACAATAAAAAATTGTGCCATGTTGAAATCAATATCGGGACGACTTCCCTTTTTGTCGATGATGACAAAGCCTGCTATTTCTTGATCGATACGAATAAGAAAAGGATGAGCATCAGGATCCTCCCAATATTTTTTAAAATCGATACACTCATAGAGGCCATTTTCTGGCATTTCCCATCCCTTTTCATGACCTAAATATTCGCTCATGTCATAAACGTAAAAACGAGCCATGTTTTGAATGACGGGATAATCTTTTATCGAAGCAGGAATGAGCTGAATGTTTTTCATAAGGGGTTCACGATTTAAAATTGTTCTGAGATGCATCATTAAAAATTTAGTCGATGAATACTTAATAATCTAACTCTTTCTTGACGCATAATTGATTGATTTTTAGATTAAGAAAAAAATTTCGGTGAAAAAATATGTCCTCTTCTAACTTTTTAACATCAATTGTAATCGCTTCAAGCGTCATTTCGTCTCTTTGTGCAGATGATATGGAACAACAACAAGAAACCTCCAGCTCACCTTCCATGGGATGTGAAGTATATGGAGAGTTTCTATGGCTACAACCTCAAGCAAGCAATCTCTATTATGCTGTTGAAGCAAATGGTCTTGATCAAAGTATTGCGGTCCCCGCTGTATCTCCTAATTGGAATTTAAAAGAAATCAATCCTGACTATCACGTTGGTTTTAATGTTGGAACAAAGGTTCTGTTTAATTTTGCCAAATTGAACTTGAATCTAAACTGGGAAAGACTCTACGGGACCGATTCAGCTCGTTATGAAACTTCTTTAGCTAGTGGATTCATGGTAGGCCCTATCACAGATATTGGTCCTAATTCGGAACCATACAAAATCGCGACAGGAAAAGCTAAAACTGAATTCGACCAAGCAAACCTTACGTTTGGAAGAAAATTTTGTGCAGATGATGCCTTATTTGCGAACATATACGCAGGGGTAAGTTTTGCAAGAATTAAAGAAAGCATTAACACAAGCTATTCTAACACTGCAGGCACTATATCTCGCGCCGTAGACTCTCCTTCTACATTTACAGGGGGTGGACCTCAATTTGGTATGGATTATAAGTATCGAATCATCGATGGCCTTTTCTTTAATGGTTCTACTGTGGCTTCTTTTATTATGGGAACGCTCAAAAACAGCCAAAGTTATACTTCCTACACTCCTGATCTTGTAACAATGGGCTGCCCAAACCCTAACGTTCAAAAGACAAGCATTCCTAACAGAACTCAGTTAGTTCCTGGCCTTGAGCAAAAATTAGGGATGTCTTACGAGGTAGGCAACGATTGGTGCAAATTTTCTGTAGGGCTTGGATACCAATGCCAAGTATTCTTCAACGCAATCCAATCGTTTGATATGACAGCACCCCAAGTTGAACCTTCTGGCGCTATTTTAACACCACAAACAGGTGTGTTTGCAGTAGGTTATGCAAGAACTTTAAGCAATTATTTGCTGACGGGCCTGTATGCATCTGCAGGGATCGAATTCTAGGAAAAATTAAATACTAGTTCACTCAAAAGATCGAGACTGTATAGACAATCTCGATCTTTTTCATTGAAAATTGCGGAATTCAAAAGCAGGAGACCATAGACTACTTAGCAATTTGCTTCTTAGATAGAGATCTCCTATGCCTAATAAGGTCTACTCAACAAGGAGTGGGGTTATCGCTGATGCCAACGTTTCACCGATGAATGACAATGTATCTCGAAGTCCTCTTAAATTACCTGTGCCAAAAGCAATTGTTCTAACTGCAGTATTTTGAAGTCTATCGATCAAAGTATGATCAGGCGTTATGCCTCCTTCCATACTTCGAATAACTGCGGCTGTTTCTATAATAGGTTGAGAAGCAGCTCCAATCACAACTCTGCCTGCTACTTCAAGACACGCCAAGATAGTACTTGCAACGTAAATATTTTGGGCAAGATCATCTGGATTTGTGACCCTAATTTCAGTTGGAGGATCTATGGGGCCGATAAGGCTTCTAGTTAATGATGATTCCATTTTATTACCTAATTTTAATTTATTATTAAGTTTTATAATTAATATTATATCAATATTTTTAATTTTATTTAATAATAATTTTAAAAATCTTGATCTAGCTGATTATAAGCTGTTTACATCTTATCTAGATTTAAAAAGACACAAGAAAAGCTCTTTAAAAACAACTTAACTATTTAATTATGTGGAGGTTGTGAAATAAATAGATTGACATACTAAGGACATAAATCGGTTTCGATCCAGAGGGAATGGCTAAATTAAGGCTTAACTCAAATTCACTCATTTAAGGTGTCAATTTTCTCTAAAGAGCGAACTATGACATCTATTTGTGCAGGATCAAGACCGAGCGTAAGGCGAATCGTAGAGCAATCAGGGCCAAAAATCATGGTGAAATTTGGGTGATAGAAACCAAGGCTAATCCGGTAAAAAACGGGATGCCCATTTTGCATACAGCTTAGATATAATAATCCTCCTACCAAAGCTGCCGCCTTTTTCTTGTGAAAAGAGCCTGAAACCTTAATATCAATAAAAGAAGTATCGACATCTCCTTTAACCGGAACCACTCTATAGGTGCTACGTGAACTTAGTAGACGATAAGGAAGTTTTTCGATTAATTCCCTTGTATTTTGAAAAATTTGCGCCCGATACAACTCCAAATAATCTGTACAATATTCGTAAGCTAAACAAAACCAATTTATACTGAGTGAATCCGTAAGTAATACCGGGTCATTTAAAAGCCGCTTAAAAGGATCCCAATGAGTGTCTTTACTATGAATCATGAAAAAAGGGGCGCCACAATAGTTATCCATACCAAAAAGATCAAATTTAAGACCACTTTTGTAGCATAGTATAAGAACCCTTCCCTCTTTGATTTCTTTTTCAAATTCAGTTAGCAATTTTTCAAGATGAAAAGAGTTGATATAATCAAGGGTTGCATCAATGGCCACCACTAGGGGCTTCTCTCGGCTCACAAGACTTTTTCGAATCATTTCATGAATGGGCTCAACTTGATAAAGCAAAACTGGATGATCCGTTCTCTTCAAAACAGGATTAAATTGAGCGATTAAGAGATCGACTTTTTCCCAATCTTGCGTCTTTGCTTCTTCTACAGACACTGCCTGCCCAACAGCTTCTGCAGCATGGATGGTCTCATAATAAGTGTTCTCCCCATAGATCATGCGTATGGGTTCATGAGTAAAGTGTTTGCAGGCATTGAAAATTCCAGCCAGGCTGTTCATTCCTGATGCATGGAGCGTGTAGGAAGTAAGGGGCTTTAACCCCCCTGGAATAGCTGTCAAACTTTTAGCGAAGATTGGAGGAAAATCTTTCTCATTATAGAGATTAAAAACTTCTAAGAGGGAAGATAAGTTCGCATGGATTTGTTCTACATGACAAGCTGTCTGAAAAAAAAGGGTAGAGTCCTTTTCCTCCGTAAGAGAGTGGAGTTCATCTATAATGTTTTGAAAGGAAAGTGAGGCAATGCTACAGCGTGTAGGGGAAAGCAAAATCTCTTCCCATTTCTTCTCAGAAATTTGATCAATAAAACCTTGGAGAGCCTTAAGCGTTCCAAGTACCATGATTTTCTTTTGGGGATGAGAACACATCCAACTTTGTTCGAAATATCTAAACTCATCTATTAATTGTTCTTTAGCAACCATCCTTTTCACTAACGGATAGGCATTAGAAGGGCGATGCCATTCTAAAGAAGTCGGGAAGGCTCGATCTAGTTCAATCCGATTGGAAGACAAGCCAAAAGAAGATACCCATCTTAAGAGATATTCATAGTCTGTAACCATTTGTTTTTGACTCTGTTTCCTAATAGGAAGAATGCAAATTCCTCCTAAATCATCTTTTTGAATTTGATGAATGAAAATGAATCTGTTGGCGGATAGCTGATACTTTTGAGCGATCTTAGTGATTGAATCTTCAATAGCATAAAGAGAAGAAAGCCAATTTTTGTGATTTTCTTTTCTTTCTATAGGAAGTCTTGAAGTAAGATCTACTATGATTTTGGAAGGATTGCAAATATTCTGAGCAATATACTCCTCCAGTTTATCTAAGGAATCTTCTTTTTTTAGCAAATAGTAAGAAGAAAGGTATTCATGAAGAGAAGAGGGCCTAGTAAGAATTAAAGGAAAAGACTTAGGGTACTCCCAGTTTTTTTTCCAATTCTCCACATCTTTTTTATAGGTAATCGATTCTTTTATGTTAGGCGCTCTTGCATAAGAGCTGCAAGATTCGGGATGGACTTGCAAGTCGATACCAAAAAGTGGGCACACCCAATGAGCAATCGATGAATAAAAGCCTGTAGATTTAGCAAGCCACCTCCTTTCCAAGAACTTAAGTAGTTTCTCGTCTTCATCTGATAAAACAGGAATCTGTACAAGATGGAACTGATTTTTATACCAAGATCTATGCTCCGAAGAAATTTTCTTACTTGGGGCATGATTTTTTTTCTTTGGGGCAAAAACAATACCGGCAGCGGTATCGCAGATCTCTGTTAACAAGTGAAGCTCATTCTCTCTTTGAGTTCCGTTTGCTGAATGATGGACAATAAACTCTCCCCCTTTGGAGAGAAATGAGAGAGTCTTTAGGGCTAGAGCGGCGCTAATGTAAAGAGCTTGGTCTTTTCGAGTAAGCGCTAGGTTTTTGCCAATTTTAGGATCTAAAAAAACCGGAAAATATAAGCTTACACTAATAATAGTTAATAAAAAAATGAAAAACAGGAGCTTTTTCATAATAATTAATTAGCAAAGCATATTAACTTCCATATAAAAAAGAGAAGATCTTTAATAAATACTTATTTTGAAAATAAAATTAATAAAAACAAAAAAATGTTATGACAAAATTAATAAGTTGTTTAAAATCAAATAGAAGCAGCTTGAGTCTTTTATTCATCTTCTTAAGCGCTAGAAATAAAATGAGAAAATAAAGGGTCTTAACATGATGAAAAATAAGACATGTTTTTGGTTAATCTTACTCACTCCCCTATTATTTCTCATAACTCATGCTATTGCTTATCTTGTTCATGAATATGCCCACTCATTCACAGCCTGGGCTTTTGGATTTAAGGCAAATCCTTTTGATTTACATTATGGCAATCCTACATGGGCTAATATTCTCTTTCTCCAAGAGGTTTCTGAAAAAGTTGATTATGCTAACTTTTCCTCTCAACATCCTTGGAAAGCTGCTTTTATTTCTTTTGCAGGCTTTGGCATTGGAAATAGCTTACTCTTTCTGATTTGTTGTTACCTATTAATAACTAAAGTCCTAAATAGGCCCCTCTATATCTATTTCTTTCTTTGGTTAGCTGTCATGAATCTAGGTAATTTTCTTGCATACATACCAAGTCGCACTTTTGCTAATCGTGATGATGTCTATCAAATTGTTAGCTTTCTACAGATTTCTCCCTGGGTGGTAATGATCCTCTTGGGATATCCAATCATATATGCTGTAAACTACTTTTATCGCAGAGTCCTTCCAAAAACTTATGCTTGTTTAGGGGCGCCTAAGTTATTTCAAGCAACCACTCTTATTTTGGTCACTTTTACTCTATTTATTTTGTATGGAACGGTTGGGATTCGAAGTTATGGAGCCTATTCTTCTCTTTTGAGCCAATTATCAATATACTTAGCGCCGATGATTGTTGTTGCTTATTGGCCTAGGATTAGTCAAAGTACTTAGTTTTGATGGATTTCTAAGCCAATTTTTTTAATTCTTCTAATATAAATTTTGCTCTTTCATCAACAGATACTTTAGGCAATTCGATAATTGAATAACCATATTCTTGATAGACTTGGATGAGATTCATATAGGTTTGAATGGCTTCTTCAAAGCTTTGTTTTCTCTCCTCATCATTCCGATAGATTTCTTTCCAGGGAGGCGCTACAAAGACTTTTTGATTGTAACTTCTTTTGGAGACAGCTTCTTTTAACTGATGAGTGGTTGAAGATTTTATTAGCCGGTCATAAGCAACTAAATCAATAAGCCCCCTGTCAAAAAATACGGTTTCATCAGGATGATTTTTCAGGCTTTGATCATAGGTTTCAATCGCATGCTCTAGCATCAATCGTTTGAAATGATCCTGATTCTCCCAGTGGAGGGCTTTCCCACCTGTTTTAATTTGCTCTTGGATTATTTTTCTTCCCGCCTCCTCCACACAATGAAACCCAAGGTTTCTTAAAGCTTCAATCAAGAAGGTCTTGCCTGAGCCAGGGCCACCGGTTATCACAAAAAAACGATCGTTTGGATTGCACACAGGCGTTTCAATTAAAGGTTTATCAAAGAGAGTCATTTCTTCAGATGTAGGGGCTTGGAATATTTCAAACCACTTTCTTACTTCATCTCTTTTTATAGGAGGATTCTCCATACCACGATGTTGAATTCTATTGAAGAGGACATCCTCTGATGCAGAAAGATCATGTAGTTCAACTTTAGCACCAAGCGCTCTAGCTTCAAGCCTTAGAGTATCTCTTTCTGATCTTCCCCACGTTCCCCATTCGATAATGACAATAAGGCCAAGCTTGAGAAGATCTTTAGCAAATTTCCATTGCAGCACCTCTATTTCTGCACGCTTTTCTTCGTTATAGAGATCAATCGAAAGAGCGCTCATCCACTCATCTGCATCAAAGCGTATGGCGTGGAGGTTCTGTTCCAGGAATTTAGCAACCGTGGTTTTACCTGAACCTGGCAAACCACATATTATGATTAACCTTGAGCCACTCTTTGATCTTTTCATATCGTTTTATTTGTGTTTTAGCTTTTTTCTAAGAAATATTCTTGAGTGTCCTAGCCAGTAATTCTTTAATTCTCCGATACGTTCATAGCCATGTTTGAGGTAGAATTTTTCTGCTTGAAAATCCCATGTATCCACTAAGGAAAAAACGCATCCATTTTGAGAGGCTTGCTGCTCTGCTGCTATCAGTAATTTTGTTCCGTATCCTTGTTTTTGAAGATTTTCCTCAACCCAGAGCACATCGATGTAGATCGATTCTGAACCTAAAAAAGCGAGTATTCCGCCAAAAACTTTACCAGTCTCATTTTTCAAAAAAATAGAAAATTCTTTATCTCGCTCCCCCAATACTTTCTCCATCGAGGCAATAATTCCTTCACTTACAACTTCATTGTCTGCATCACTGGGTGTATAATCAACCACTACTTTGTACATACTTGCCTCGATGTAAAATGATTAAGCATATTCTAACTGTCGTCATATTTCAAAAGATACTATGTAAGAAAAAAGCCTCTTAGCTTCTTCTTTTTGTAAATGTAGGATAGAGAGATTAAAGTGTGGGGGTGGGTGGATTCGAACCACCGTAAGCCTGGGGCTGAGAGATTTACAGTCTCTTGCAATTGGCCGCTATGCGACACCCCCAAGAATGGGGAAAAAATTGATGCTGGCGAAAGGACTTGAACCCTCAACCGCCTGATTACAAGTCAGGTGCTCTACCAGTTGAGCTACACCAGCAAGAAAGAATGCAAATTTATACCATTATTGTGTTTTTGATCACAACAAGTTTTTGAATTTATTTATGAACTAGCTGGTGGGGTTTGATCTTCTTCTTCGGTTTTTGTGGGAGGAGTTGGCTCAGAGGGCTTAGTGAGAGAAGTGCCAAGTTTTCCTACTCGTCCAAGAAGAGATTTGGTGCTTTCCATTTGAGCTAGATTGGGAATGCCAAAACGAGACGCAGAAAGGACAGAAAACTGCCTTTTTTTGTTCTCAAGACCACAACATTTTTTATACTTTTTCCCAGAACCACAGGGGCATGGGTCATTTCTGCCGACTTTTTCCATAGAAACTCTCTATTTCGGTAAATATGTTTTCTCGCTTATAATTTCAACTCTTCATCGAGAGAAAAAGAAGAATTATACCATGCTAGAAACTAAAAATATAGATATTTCCGTCCCTTTGGCCCTCCCTCCTTTTTCTGGACTAGGCAGAGAGCTCGAGAGCGGATGCAGAAAAGCCCTCCATGAATTTGATCTTATTGTGGAAGGAGATCAAAAAATTGGTATTGCTTTGAGTGGCGGAAAAGATTCTTTGACCCTTCTTTTCCTCTTACATGCCATATCAGGCAGGGGGTTCCCCCCTTTTGAGCTCGTTGCTTTTCATGTAGGAGGAGAATTTTCTTGCGGGGCAGCAATCTCTACTTCATTTGTTCAAAAAATTTGTAATGAACTGGGAGTCAAACTTGTTGTCCTTGAATCAACAATACCCTTAGAAAAACTGAGTTGCTATCCTTGTTCAAGAATGAGAAGAACAGCGATATTCAATGCAGCTAAAGCAGAGGGAATTCAAAAAATTGCTTTTGGTCACCACCAAGATGACAGCATAGAAACTCTCCTTATGAACATGCTCCAAAAGGGGGAGTTTGCCGGTAATTTAGCGAAAGTTCCTATGATAGATTATGAGATCACAATCATTCGCCCTCTCATCTTACTTTCTGAAGAAGAGATTAAGTTATTTTCAAAACAGCATGGTTATGCTAGAATTACATGCCAATGTCCTGTAGGACAAAAATCTAAGCGCAGGGACGTCAAGGGACTCGTCGCAGAAATGGAAAAAATCTTTCCCCATGCTCGGAAAAATCTTGCCCACGCTATCTTACAATACGGATCGGATAAAGCACTGAGAAAATAAACATGCTTACAGAATTTATTGCCATAGGCCTCTATATTGCCATTTTATGTTTTATAGGGTTTTCCTCTTATCGAAGAGGCCAAACATCCTCAGATTTCATTATCGGGGGGCGCTCTATGAACTTTTGGGTGACAGCCCTCGCAGCTCACGCTAGCGATATGAGCTCGTGGATTTTCATGGCTTATCCAGCAGTGATTTTCGCAACAGGCCTATTTAACATTTGGACTTCGGTAGGCCTAACCCTATTCATGTTTCTCAATTGGCATTTTATAGCTCCCAAGATTCGCTACGCCTCGGAAAAATATAACAGCATGACTTTCTCCACTTTCTTTGAATCTCGCTTTGCTGATTCTTCGGGTTGGCTAAGGATCATTACAGCTGTCATGCTATTTATTTACTATACCATCTATATATCAGCTGGGCTACAGGGACTTGGACTTCTTATTGAATCACTATTTCCCCTTCCCTACCATGCAGCGATACTCCTAGGGCTTTGTATTGTCGTTCCCTACTTGTTTATAGGAGGGTATGTCACTCTAGCCTGGACCGATTTATTCCAGGGAATCTTTCTTTTGATCGTCATCTCTTTTGTACCCCTTTATATTTGGCCTCATATAGGTGGATGGCAAGGCATAGTGAAAGGAGCGACACTAAAAAACATCAGTCTTTCTCTACTACCTTCTTATGATTTAAAAGGATTCCTCACAGTCTTTTTTATTATGACAAGCTGGGGTCTTGGTTACTTCGGAATGCCTCACATTGTGACTAAATTCATGGGAATTAAAAATGTAGATGAAATGTACAAATCGAAATATGTAGGAATCTCTTGGCAGATCGTGGCTCTTTGCTTCTCTTCGTTAATAGGACTTATTGCGATTCCTTATTTCATAAAAGGGATCAGCGATCCACAGCTCATTTTTATCCAAATGACAGAGAATTTTTTCCCGAGTTTTATTGCGACTTTCATTCTATGTGCAATTTTAGGAGTGACGATTACTACAATGGATTCACAGATCCTCGTTCTCGCCTCATCTATTACCGAGGATTTCTACAAAAGAGTTATAAGAAAAAAAGCATCTTCAAAAGAGCTTTTGTTAGTGTCACGCATCAGCATTTTTTTGATTGCTATTTTGGCCTATTTTATCGCTGCTGAGAAAAGCCAATCCATCTTTAGTTTAGTATCTTATGCTTGGTTCGGACTCGGCGCTTCTTTTGGACCGTTGATGATATTTAGCCTCTATTCAAATAAGATCAATAAATATGGTGCTTGGGCGGGTGTTCTTTCCGGAGGAACAATTGCCGGCATTTGGCCTTTACTATCACCCTATTTTCCGCTAGAAATCCCCACTTTAATTCCTGGATTTGCTATCAGTTCAATTTGCATATTTTTCTTTTCAAAAATCACAAGCAAGGGGGAGCTAGTTTGAACAAACCAGTCGTTCTTTTTACAAATGATGATGGAATAATGGCTCCAGGCCTTTTTCATCTTTATGAGGCGCTTAAAGACGTAGTGAACCCACTCATCGTTGCTCCCGCATCGCAGCAATCTGGCAAAGGACTCAGCATTACCCTTCATGCCCCTTTGATTATTGAGAAAATTGATTGGAATGGCATTGAAGCCCACAAAGTGTATGGCACCCCAGCTGACTGTGTAAAAATGGCGTTTTCAATCCTTCACTATCGCCCTGATTTCATCGTTTCTGGGATCAATCAAGGTTGTAACAGTGGACGCAATGTCCTCTATAGCGGAACCATAGGTGGCGTTATTGAAGGTGTATACCGAGGAATACCTGGCATTGCCTATTCTTGTCGTGAATATTATGAGCCTAAATATAGAGAATATGAATCTTATGTAAAACGGATCTTCAACCATTTTCAAGATCAACCCATACCAAGCGGCACTTTTATCAATGTGAACTTCCCCAAGCAAACCGGCGATGAAATTAAGGGAATTCGATATGCACGTCAAGGACAAGGGCAGTGGATGGAGAGGCTTGTTCTATCCAAAAACAATGCGCATCATTTTGATGCGATTTGGACCGGCCCAGAAGAGCTCCCTGATAGTGATGTACGCCTTATGAAAGAAGGCTATGTTGCTGTCTGCCCCATCCATGTCGGAGAAATGACCCATCATGCTCACTTTGCTGAACATGCCCTAGTTTTTAACAAAAAACATGAACTTGTAACGGATTAAGGTTATCGCTCTTCTTTCTGTTGGTCTGCTTTGAAAAGAGCATAATCTAACCTGTGCAGTGCATCTCTTTGTAAATTTTCAAAGACCTCTCTAGCACCCTCTATTTGGTATATTTTTTTCATACACTCTTTGAGCTGATAGGAGTAGCGTTCATCTTCTAAAGAGATCGACCTAGGCTCTTCTTCACCTTCCATGTCGCTCGCAACAATCATTAATTCAGTCAGGGCATTAATTTCTTTCCTGATTTTTGATGAAGCTTGTAATAAATCTTGTTTGCTCTCGATTGTTGATAAGATTTTTATCAACTTTTTCCTATGCGAGGCTGCCTCAAGACGCACCTCATTTAAAGAAGAAGGGCCACAACTGGTTAGAAAGCTACAAGCGATCAGTGCCATAGAAATAAAGTATTTCTTTTCTTCAGGTTTAAAATAATTTTCTCCAAGCATTTTTATCAAAGATTCTTTCTGATAGTTTTTATAATCTCTTGCGTATGTTACAGTAGACCATTTTCTATCTGATTTTTTAGAAAGTATACCCAATGCAATTGCTTTTTCTTCAAAAGAAATGTTTTCAACGGGATATTGCTCCCAATTCTCATCATCAAAATGCCACCATTCTGTGGGTAAAGGAATAAATTGATACTCTAAAAAAGCCTCTTCTAAACGTGCTCTATTATCAAGCATTTCCTCTGAACAATCTCTAAAATCTCGGTGAGATCTGCTTGTCAGATCATCGAATTCAGAGGGCATAGGGAGCTCTTTCCCTGTCGATAAATCGATCAAGGTAACATCAACGGCCGCTCCCCTGTTATGTCTTGATCCGACTAAAGGATCAGCGCAGTAGCGTGGATCAGGACAAAGATTCCAAAAAAAATTTGTTACACTCCAGGGGCGATATCCGTCATAGATTTTGAGGCCTAATCCATGAGTCGTTAGCTTTGATTGAATAAGGGAAATTTTCTCTGCCACCTTGGATCTAAGGAAGCATTTTGGGAGTGAATACACCTGCTTATCCATAAAATTATTTATAGTTGCGTACCTGATATCTAAAACAATCGTAGGATCTATTTGTTCGAGATCTACAAAATCTTTCATGGCGAGCTTCCCTGCTTACCCCAGATTGACAGCTCAAAAACTTTTTCGTCAAAATAAAAGAAAAATAGCAGTTTTTCTTGAGTAAAAAGAAAAAAAACGTTTAAATAGATGACATATTTTTCGGGCGTATAGCTCAGTTGGTAGAGCTCCTGTCTTACACACAGGCGGTCATAGGTTCGAGTCCTGTTGCGCCCAACACATTTTTTCCTTTTGCGGGAGTAGTTCAATCGGTTAGAGCACCAGCCTGTCACGCTGGAAGTTGCGAGTTCGAGTCTCGTCTCCCGCGAAATTTATACGAGCGAGCATCTGTATGAGTGATATGACAAAAACTACTAAATCACCTCAACAGTTCCTTCTTTCCTTCTTTGGACTCGTATGTGGAGCCCTCTTAGGAGCCTTCGCAATCCGTGTTTTTTTACTTCCCAACAACCTAATTGATGGTGGAATTGTAGGGCTTTCTTTGATCGGCGGAAGACTCTTCGGCGATCAGTATGTCTCACTTTTCTTAATCTTGCTGAACGTTCCTTTTATTTATCTAGCCTACAAGCATATTCGTAAGACGTTTGTCGTTCAGATGATTATTGCCGTTGCCCTGTTCGCCGGTTTCCTTGTAATTTGTAGTGGCATCGCCCCCTTTAAAGGAGAATCTCTCGAAATTATTGTAATCGGTGGTGCAGTACTAGGTGTTGCAGCAGGATTGATTATTCGCTTCGGAGGATGTACAGATGGTACAGAAATCCTTGCGATTATCATAAACCGCAAGTTTGGGTTTACAGTCGGTCAAGTCATTCTCTTCATTAATATCTTTGTTTTTGCAGCTTATGGGCTCATCTTCAGAGATTGGCACATTGCATTAAAGTCTTTAATGACCTACATCGTTGCTGTAAAAATGATGGACTTTGTGATCACGGGACTCGATGAACTTAAATCAGCTACAATAATTACTAGTGAGCCTCAAATGCTCGCTGACTCGATCACCAAAGAATTAGGACTCGGACTTACTGTAATGTATGGTCGAGGTGGTTATTCAGGGGATGATCGCGAAATTCTTTTTGTTATCGTTGAAAGACTCGATCTCGCTGCTCTTAAAGAGCTAGTTCAAAGAAAAGATCCTTCAGCATTTGTTTCCATCCAGAACTTACATGAAGTTGTCTATGGTAAAACAAAACGTCGCACTAAAAAGAAAAGACCCAAGCTTGGGTTCTAATCTACTTCAAAAAGCTCAATAATTTTTTGTGATAAATTCCAAGGGCAATCAACCCATCTGCAATCAGCAAATAGATTTGAAAAGCTGAATTTTCGATATTCCAAACAGGAATGGAAGGAAGAACCATCAACACTGTTATGAATCCTAGGATATAGGTGATTCCCGTTTCTGTCTCAGGGAATTTCCACGATTTGATGACAGTAGGTATACAAGCAAAACCATCCCCTATAGCCGCTATCAGAATTGCTAATCGTGGTGAATCAAGCATCGTCCACACAGCAATAGCTATCAAAGAAAAAAGACCACATATAATATCAAAATGAGAGATCTTCCAGTAGCTTTTCTTATTGATAAAGGAGGCTAAGAAAACAATTAAAGGTAAAAATCCAGCTAGGAAAATACGAGTCGTGGCCCAAACATCTGCATTTGCATGAAGCGCAGCTCCTGTAGCAACCATCGGAGCTAAAGCCCAAAGTCCCCAGGAAATTCGATTAGGTTTAGTTTTGCCACTGAGAGTGTCTCGGATATAGAAAACCGCCCCAATTACACTAATCAAACTACTGAGTATGACTAAACCATGAGAGAATATCATGAGAAGATGACTTCCTTTAAGCACAGCATGTCATGTTTTTAGAATGTTTTGCTTTTTCTTTATGCAAAAGATCTTTAATGAATTCTCCATAGGAGCTTGAGCCTAGTTTTCTGCTAAGGTGTTCAAGTCCTTCTAAGGTAATCAATCCCTTCTTATAGGCGATTTCTTCTAAGCATGCAATCTGAATCCCTTGTCTCTCTTGGATGGTTTGAACAAAGGAAGCAGCTTGGTGGAGAGCTTCATGGGTTCCCATATCAAGCCATGCAAAGCCATCATCAAAGAGAGTGACGTGAAGTTTTTGACTTTCAAGATAAACCTGATTTAAATCAGTTATTTCATACTCCCCTCTTTTAGAAGGCTTTAGTTGTTTAGCATAGTAGGGCGCTTCCCTATCGTAGAAATAAAGTCCAGTGACTGCGAAATCTGAGGGAGGAATAGAAGGTTTTTCGATAATTCTTCGAGGTTTTTCCTCTTCATCAAATTCAATCACCCCATATCTTGAAGGATTCTTGACCCTATAACCGAAAATGGCTGCACCTTGATATTCAGTCTGAGCTTTTTGCAAAAGTAAAGAAAGGCTGTGCCCATAAAAGATATTATCCCCTAAAATTAATGCAACAGATTCACCCTCAAGAAAATCTTCCGCTAAGACAAGTGCTTGAGCAATTCCTTCGGGCTTCATTTGGACAATATACTCAAAACTGAGTCCCAGTTCTAAGCCACTACCGAGCACATGTTGAAAACGAGGGAGATCTTCTTTTGTGGAAATAATACAAATTTCATGGATGCCCATTTGCATAAGAACTGCCAATGGGTAGTAAATCATCGGTTTATCGTATACAGGCAATAGCTGCTTGGTTATAGCAAAGGTTAAGGGGTGAAGTCGAGAGCCACTTCCCCCTGCGAGGATAATCCCTTTCATGTTTCCTGAGGTTATAAGGTAAAGTCACAACCTTCTTCAATAAGGCTATCGATGTAAGTAATTGGATAGTCTCCGTGAAGAAATCTTTCATTGCTAAGCATAAACAAATGAAATCCAATCGTAGATTCAATACCACCAATATGAAATTCTCTCAGAGCTCTTCTAGCTTTGACAATTGCATCATTTCGATCTTTTCCTCTAACAATCAGTTTGGCAAACATCGAATCGTAATAAGGAGGAATTGAATAACCTGCATAAGCAGCGGTGTCTATGCGCACATCAGGCCCTCCAGGAGGAACAAAATATTCCAATTTGCCTGGACATGGCGCAAAATTAGCTTTGGGGTTTTCAGCATTAATACGAAATTGGAAGACATGCCCTTTCATTTCTATATCTGATTGCTTGATCGTTAATTTTTCTCCCTGCGCAACTCGGATTTGCTCTTTCACTAGATCAATTCCTGTGACCTCTTCCGTGATGGTATGTTCTACTTGGATTCGAGTATTCACTTCCATAAAGTAAAAATGATTTTTATCATCTAAAAGGAATTCTACAGTTCCTACTGTGTGATAGCCCGCTGCTTTGACAATTTGAACAGCAGCCTCACCGAGTTTTTTACGAAGGGCAGGATTAACTCGAGGGGAAGGAGTCTCTTCGATCAATTTTTGCCTTCTTCGTTGGATAGTACAATCTCTCTCTCCTAAATAAACATAATTTCCATATTTATCTCCTAGAACTTGAACTTCAACATGGCGAGGATTGACAATCATTTTCTCTAGGTAAACATCTGGGCAGTTAAAAGAACTTTCCGCTTCAGCTCTCGCGGCCATAAATTGCCTAGAAAATTCATCTTCGGTGTAGGCAATACGAATTCCCTTACCCCCACCACCGAGAGTGGCCTTGATAAAAATAGGGAAGCCGAGTTTTTTAGCAACTTTGAGGCCTTCAGCAACATCTTCAACGATTCCATCGGAACCAGGAATCGTTGGAGCCTTTACTTTTTTTGCAATTTCCTTCGCTTTGGATTTATCCCCTAATAACCCTATCGTCTGATGCGAGGGGCCAATAAATGTGAGGCCAGAGCTTTCCACGATGGAAGCAAAATTCGCATTTTCGCTGAGGTAGCCATATCCGGGATGGACAGCATCGGCTCCAGTAATTTCAGCCGCAGCGAGAATGTGAGATATTTTGAGGTAAGACTCGGTGGAAGCTGGTTTTCCTATGCACACTGCTTCATCTGCGTTTAATACATGAAGACTTTCTGCATCAGCAGTAGAATAAACAGCTACAGTTTGAATTCCTAAATCTTGGCAAGCACGAATGACTCGAACTGCAATTTCACCGCGATTAGCAATTAATACCTTTTTTATCATCTTTTTGCTTCCCTTATTCAATGACGAATAATTTTGTACCAAATTCAACGGGGTGATTGTTTTCCACGAGAAGCTCTTTGATCACTCCGCTAGTGCCAGCCTTAACTTCATTCATTACTTTCATTGCTTCGATGATACAAACAACCGTGCCTTTATCTACCTTATCCCCCACTTTTACAAAGGCTGACTGTCCAGGCCCTGAAGAGCGGTAAAAAGTTCCTACCATCGGCGAAGTGATATACTTTGCATGTTCGTGATGTTTTTCTTCTTTTGGTTTTTCAGCGTGGCTTACGTGAGAAACAGCCATTGAAGGAGAAACGTGAGGGGCAGGATGAGAAAGAACCTGTCTTTGCAAGTTGGCTAAATCATGAGAAAAAGAATGCTCTGAATCTTTTTCGAGAGAGATCTCAAAACCATTCTTTTCTTTAACAGTGATTTTCTTGAGTTTTGATTTCTCAAGCAACTGCATGAGTTCTTTAATCTGTTTAATATCCACGAACCGTTTCTCCTTTTTTACTTCTTATACACGTTGGATGAATTCTGATGTGCTTGTATCGACTTTGACCACATCTCCTGATTCTATAAACATGGGGACTTGTAATTTGGCACCTGTTTCTAAAATCGCTACTTTATTGGAAGCACTTACTGCTGATCCTTGATCGCCATCTTCTGTTTTTACAATCATAAGCTCGAGGAATTGAGGAAGTTCGATGGAAAATATTGTATCTCCATAAAACATAGCTTTCACTTCAGTTCCCTCTTTGAGGAAATTCACTTTATCTTCGATGATAGATTGTTTTACAAATACTTGATCAAGAGTAGCAATATCAAGGAATACATGCATTTTTCCTTCTAGATACAAGTATTCTAGCTCTCTTTCAGAGAGTTTTACATCTTCCACCTCTTGATCGAGCATGAAGTTTTTTTCGACCACTTCTTCAGAAATTAAATTTTTTAATTTTGTTTTGATAAAAGGTACCCCTTTTGCCATGGATACCTTAACGGCGGACTCAACGCGATAAATTTCCTTATCAATAGAGAGTGTCATTCCGGGAGAGATTTGGGTGCTTTTGATCATACTACGCCTAATAGATTCTTGTTTTGGATAATGTTTAATAAATCAGATATTTCTTCAAGGGAATTCATTGAATAATCGCAATCAAAATGAAGGTCTTTTTGAAAGAGTCCGCGACCTTGGCGGATATGAATCGTGTGCATACCAAGTCGTTTTGCTGGAGCGAGGTCATGCTGGATGCGATCACCACAAACGACGCATTCTTTTGGGTTAAATTGCAGGTCTTGAAGGCAATCTAGATAAGACTTCCCTTTTTGACCTGGTGGGCAAACAACAATTTTAGAAAAAAGATTTTCAGGAATTCCAGATTCTACAATTTTCTTTTTCTGCAGAGCAGGCATCCCTGCTGTTACGATAGCAAGGGTATGATTTCGGGATAGGTCGTTTAGAATTTGGCAAGCTCCTTCAACTAGAGAAATTGAAACTTGTTCTTCGCTTGAGAGTTCTTCATCAGCTAGGATCAGAAAATTTTGATTCACCTGATTAAGCTCGAAAAATTCAGTAAGAGCATATTTTGTATTTCTTGCACCCTCATTGATCCTAAGGAGCTCATCTAAAGCTTTTGTTTTATCTTGAAAATGGCATCCCTGCTGCATCATTCTTTCAATGATGCGCTCTAAGCGTAAAGGAATGATACTTCTTGAAGTATCAATTAAAGTATCATCTAAATCAAATATTACTAACAATCTTCATGATCTCTTGTGCAAGTTTGTCTGAATCATGACGGATCAAGCTACGCTTGAGCAAATCTTGATTTTGTCTATGTTGGATTTCACCCAAAAGTGGGGCTAAAATTACACGGGAATCATCCATATCGTTTTCAACCAGTTCTCCCTCACCTGAGTATTTTTCCATAAGTTCTGAGGGTGGTTTTTGATTATTAACAAGGTAGTAATCAAAGCAGTCTTGTCCAATAAAGCTTTTGAGTTCGCGGACATAATTGCTCACCTTGAAATTTGTCGTCTGACCTTTCCTATTCATTAAGTTGACCACTAAAATTTTTTTAGCTGGGCTATTAAGAATCGCTTTTGACATTCCCTGAACTAAAAAATTAGGAATGATAGAGGTATAGAGTCCGCCAGGGCCAACGACAATAGCGTCAGCATGCATGATTTCTGAAACTGCGTTAGGGTTGACCATAGGAGTTGGTTCTAGGTAGATCGAGCAATAGCCTTGGTCAATTTTTTCGGAAAGATAAACTTCTTTTTCTCCATCCACTAAGCTTCTGTCATTAAGGATCATTTTTAATCTAACGGGATGTGTAGTGACAGGGATAACCTTCCCTTTGATATAGAGGATCTTCCCAACCTCTTCTACAGCTCTTTCAAAACTTCCCGTTACTTTTTCTAGAGCGGAAAGCAGAAGATTCCCAAAGCTATGTCCTCCAAGCCCCCCATTTTCAAATCTATAGTTCATGAGGTTTCGCATAAGCCTAGAAGAGTTTGAAAGAGCTACAAGACACTGACGAACATCTCCTGGAGGTAAAACCCCAAGCTCATCTCGTAAAATACCCGTACTTCCACCATCATCTGCCATCGAAACGATGGTCGAGAGATCTACGTCGAATTTCCGAAGCCCCTGAAGAGTCGTAAAATTTCCTGTTCCACCACCTATTACAACAACTTTTTTCATAAGTTCTTCAAGAGGTTAATTTTTTTTGCCATGTCGCTTTCAAAAAGATAGGTACCTGCTACCAATGAATTGGCCCCTGCTTCAACGCATAATTTTGCCATATCATAATTAATACCTCCGTCGACCTGAATATCGAATGGAGAAAGGCGTTTTTGGTGCTCATAATCAGGAGAATTTTCATCCGGAGATAGACCACCCCTTCTCAAATCAAGACGATTGCAAATATCTCTAAGAGTACGAATTTTTTCAAGAACATCAGGGATAAAAGCTTGACCTCCAAACCCCGGGTTCACCGTCATAAGAAGGACAAGGTCACACTTATTAAGATAATTAACCACTAAGGATAAAGATGTTTCTGGGCAGAGGGCAATGCCAGCTCTTTTCCCGCATCGGCGTATAAAGTTTATAGTTTCCTCAACATCTTCTGTTGCTTCTATATGAAAGGTAATTTGATCAGCTCCATTTTCAATCAGAGCCTCAATATACTGGTAAGGGTTGTAAACCATTATATGTACGTCTAGAAAGAGGTTTGTCGCCTTGTTAATTGCTCCCAAGGCTTTGGGCCCCAGTGTTAAGTTGGGAACAAAGTGACCATCCATGATATCAACATGGATAGCGTCACCTCCCGCGCTTTCAATGCGGCGAGCCTCATCGGCTAAGCGACCAAAATCTCCAGCGAATATGGAAGGTTCTACAATGATTTTTTTTTTCGAAGATGAATCAGAAGAAAGTTTTGCCATAAAAAATTGTTTGTTAAGGATCTTGTCAGAGAGTATACAGAATCTGGGAAAATTAAGACAAACCTACCTTTTGTTTCAAAGTATCGATCACAGAGCTAGACTCTTTCGTCATAAAGCCCAAAAAATATTTATCAGAATACTGGTAAGATGCGAGCAAAAAGAGGCGGGAAGGAATTTGTAGCTGAATAATTCTCCTTACTTGCTTTTGGCATTCGTCAATATGCAAAAAGGTTTGATACCCTATAAATCGCTCACCATCTTCAATAACATGCCAGTTTTGTGAGAGAGAAAAAAAATCTTTATAAACTTTCTGAAATTGCTGAAAGAAATGATATAAATCTTCCTCACTCCATAGAGAGAGATACTCTTGCTGGTGAATGGAGAGAAAGAAAGTTTCAATCAAAAAATGAGAAGAGGGATCAACCCGCTCTTTCAACCTGTCTAGTTTTTTACCTTGATACTCGATCATACCCCCATGATAATCTCTTAAAGGTCCTAATACTTTCTGAAGGTTTGTCAAAACTTTCTTTCGCACCTCATAATAACCATATTGAGAGCTATTTAGCTCTAGTTCCGGCCAAATCCAAACTTTACCAATAAAACCCATTTTGGGATGCCGTTTACGTAGTATACCGATTTGCTTGACCATTTCTTTTTGCAACACAAAACCCTCACCCCAATCTGCATTTTCGAGTTTTTGAATCCATTCATCATGAGGTGCCACTGCAAGAACTGTAAAAATCCAATAGTGGTCTTTGATTTCCTCAAAAGTGATCATGATTTGGGGAATATCCTTCAAAATTTTGACTTCATCAGCTAGATGCAGCAGGTCTTTATAAACAGCTTCTCGATGACTAGGAATCACGACCGGCTTAGGGAGGTGACGGATCGATTGCTCAATCGCATGTGTAATCAGTTCGCGTAAAAGCTCAAGATCTCGACGGGAAAGGCTTGATCCTGAAGGACATTCAAGATCAAAACTTACAAATGCTGATTGCCCTTGCTTATTGAGTTTTAAAAGAAAACTATCTTCCAGAAAGTTCAAAGAAGGAAAATAGCTTTTTAAAAACAAAATGACTTTTTCCTTGTGAAACATAGTTTCTTGTGGGTAGATCGGAATAAAAGCATAGGTCGAAAGAACAGAAGTTCGAGAAAAAAGAGTTTGTTGCTTTGAAGTTTTAAGCTTCAATCGTAAAGATTGGGTGTAGTGTGAATCCTGGGACAACAAATAAAAATAGATGATGATTCTTGCGATCTCTATCTCACTTTTAAATTGCAAATAGGTTTCTGAAAAAGAAAAAAGAAGGTTTTGCATAAAAGGGATGATGTCATAGTCCACATGAGGGGAAAATCTATGCAAAATTTTTAATATGCGATCTTGAACAAGAATGAGCTTATCCTGGTAATCGAGCCCTTTCATTGACAAAATTTTGTAGGCATAAAACGCGGAAGTAAGTCCCAGCTTAATTTCATCAAGAAAAATTTCTAAAGACAAACTGTCTATCTCATCCTTAAGAAGCTGAATTGACATCTCGATTAAACAACATTTTTCAGTATCAGCAAAAAGAAAATCTAAAATACAAAGATTAGACACTTCAGAGACTTTGCCTGGTATGACCCACTTCCGAGCCATTTCTGTAACGAATCTGATGACAAAATCCTTTTTCAGAGTAATAATTGTTAAAAAAAACTGCGAATGAATTTGCTCATCATGGCGAAGAGAAATGATAGGAAGCGAACCTAAATCTTCTACACTTTCACCCTTCCATAAATCATGAATAGTTGCTTGTCCATAGGCTTGAAATCTTTTGTCATGAAATTTGCATTGCAAGCTTCTTAGCGAATCATGCTCAAGAATTTTCATAGATTTTCTTCTCTCTAGAAACAGGTTTTTCAGGCACTATGCAGGTTCCTTCTAAGTCTGTATAAAAAGAACGTAATTTTAGAGGGATAAAATTTTTCCGGGCCATTTCTACTGCCCTTGGATGTAAAACTTTTTTGTGATTTTTTTCAATAATATCTAGAGCCTCTTCATAAGTCAGAAAGCCACAAAGAAGGCTTGATGGATCCATTTTAGGGTCCCTTTCATAGATCCCTTTTACATCCTTATAAAATAAGACTTCATCAGCATCTAGTGCTATGGCCAAAGCGACGGCAGTAGTATCTGACCCACCACGACCTAAAGTGGTAATCTCTTTTTGAACGCTCATCCCCTGAAATCCTGCTACAATCACAACTCTATGAGCTTTCAAATAATTAATGATACGATCGGGTTTGACATCAACAATTTTAGCTTCTAAATGATCCTGAGAGGTAATGATTCCTGACTGACTTCCTGTGAAGCTTGCAGCCTCGATTCCTAATTCGTGAAGGGCCATTGCTAATAAAGACATACTGATTCTCTCTCCAACTGAGATGAGCATATCCTGCTCTCTCTTTGGTGGATTTGAAGAAATTTTTTGAGAAATTCGAATCAAACGATCTGTCATTTTTGCCATAGCACTCACGACCACAATAATGGATTCATAATTTTTGAGATGGCTCTGAATCAATAGAGCAATTTCCCCAAATGAAGATAGCTTAGCAAATGCCGCCCCTCCAAACTTAATGACAAGTCTTTTTTTCATAGCAGTGTTGTGATATTGTTCTCTTAACAAAGGTAAAACATTTCCTTAAAAAGAATGAGAAAAAACTTCATTTACATTGATTGATCTAACGGAAAAAGGAGCTCATAATTGTGAGTAGTTATTGTTGATTTTATTTTTTAGTCTCTGATATTCTATTTGGAATATCATAAAGTTAAGGAGAACCATTTAAATGTCCAAACAACTAGCATATGGCTGGGACGATAACAAAGTAATTGATGACATCGGCTTTAGCGAAGAAGACGCAAAACAATTCAGACAACTCCTCAATAAGAAAGAGGAAACTGCTTCTGAAGGCTCTATTGCTTCTATGCACAATGGAGAAATTCTCAAGGGAATTATTGTAGAAGTAACAAAAGATTTTGTCGTAGTAGACGTAGGCCTTAAATCTGAAGGTCTTATCCCAATTAACGAATTTGGTGATCCAAAAGAAATCGCCCTCAATACAGAGATCGAAGTTTTTCTTGACCAAACAGAAGGTGAAGACGGACAAATTGTTCTTTCTAGAGAAAAAGCTCGTAAACAAAGACAGTGGGAATACATCCTCAACCATTGTGAAGAAGGCTCTATCATCCGCGGAAAAGTGATCCGCAAAGTGAAAGGAGGTCTTATGGTTGACATCGGTATGGAAGCATTCCTTCCTGGATCCCAAATTGACAATAAGCGAATTAAGAATATCGACGAGTTCCTTGACCAAGAATTTGATTTTAAAATATTGAAAATCAACATCGAAAGAAAAAATATTGTCGTTTCTAGAAGAGAACTTCTTGAAGAAGAAAGAGTCTCTAAGAAAGCTGAACTTCTCGATGATATCGTAGAAGGGGCTATTCGTAAGGGTCTAGTTAAAAACATCACAGATTTCGGTGTATTCCTTGATTTAGATGGTATCGACGGACTTCTCCACATCACGGATATGACTTGGAAGAGAATCAAACATCCTTCTGAGATGGTGAACTTAGGTGATGAACTTGAGGTGATGATCCTTAGCATCGACCGTGAGAAAGGGCGTGTTGCTCTTGGACTCAAACAAAAAGATCCAAATCCATGGGAAATTATTGAGAAGAAATATCCTGTTGGAACAAGAGTTAAAGGAAAAATTGTTAACCTCGTTCCTTATGGAGCTTTTATTGAAATTGAACCTGGCATCGAAGGTCTTATCCACGTGTCAGAGATGTCATGGGTAAAAAATATCACAGATCCTTCTCAAGTAGTGAACAAGGGTGACGAAGTTGAAGCGATTGTTCTTTCTATCCAAAAAGACGAAGGGAAAGTCTCTCTCGGCATCAAGCAACTCGATAAGAATCCTTGGGATGAAGTAGACGTGAAATACCCTATCGGCAAAAACGTTAAAGTAGAAATTCGCAATTTAACGAACTACGGCGCTTTCGTTGAGCTAGAACCAGGTGTTGATGGACTTATCCACATCTCAGATCTCAGCTGGATCAAAAAAGTTTCTCACCCTTCAGAAGTTCTGAAAAAGGGTGATATGGTTGATGCAGTCGTCCTTTCTGTTGATAAAGAAAGTAAAAAGATCACTCTTGGTGTAAAACAGCTCAGCACGAATCCTTGGGAATCTATTGAGAAAACAATGCCGGTAGGAAGCGTAGTACACGGAAAAGTAACTAAAATTGCTGCTTTCGGTGCTTTCGTTGAACTTGATAATGGGATCGAGGGACTCGTACACGTAACTGAGCTCTCTGACCAATCTTTTGAAAAAGTGGAAGATGTTGTTTCTATTGGTACTAGCGTTACAGCAAAAGTTGTAAAGCTTGACCCAGAACACAAAAAGATTTCTCTTTCTATTAAGGATTACCTCGTTGAGAGAAATCAAGTAAACCGTGATGATATTGTGGTCTCAAAACCACGTGAAGGTCAAAGAAAGAAATAATTTTCTTCTTTGCGCACATAAAAGGCCGAGAAACGCTCAAGTGCGCTTCTCGGCTATTAATTTAAGCTTGTAAACTAGGTTTTCATGAATAAAGATTTAGTCGCTATCTTTGAGTACCTCGAAAGAGAGAAAGGAATTAAAAGAGAAATCGTGGTCAAAGCCATAGAAGATGCTCTCCGAATTGCCGCCAAAAAAAGCATTAAGCATATTGGCGATGTTAATGTAACAGTCAATCCTAAAACAGGACACATTGAAGCTACTACTGAAAAAGAAATTGTAGAGCAGATTCTCTATCCAGAGGAAGAGATCTTATTAGAAGCTGCTCGTGAAATCGACCCTGATTGTGAAGTAGGACAGTGGATCCAAGTAGAAGTAAATCCCGAAGAGCTCGGACGTATTGCTGCTCAAACCGCTAAGCAAGTCATTACGCAGAAGCTCAAAGGAGCTGAGCGTGATGTCATTTATGAAGAGTACCGGCATAGAATCAATGAAATTGTCTCAGGAACGGTTAAAAAAATTGCCCGAGGCAATACCCTTGTTATTGATTTAGGAAAAGTAGAAGCGATCCTTCCAGGAAAGTTCTATCCAGCCAATGAAAAGTATGGCGTAGGAGATAAAGTACACGCGATGCTTCTAGAGGTGCGTGATACAGAGAATGGAGGAGCTGAGGTCATATTAACCCGCTCTCACCCAGAAATTGTAAAGCAACTCTTCCTTCAAGAAGTCCCTGAGTGCCATGATGGTCTCATATCCATCGTGAAAATCGCAAGAGATGCTGGTTACAGGACAAAGATGCTAGTCGCAGCATCAGATCCTAAAATCGATCCAGTAGGAGCTTGTGTTGGTGTTAGAGGAGCTCGCGTTAAAAATATCATTCGTGAACTCAATAACGAAAAAATTGATATTTTACCCTACACTGATGACCTCCAAGATCTTCTGACACAGATTTTATCTCCAGTCGTCCCCAGAAAAATGGAAATGGAAGGAGATGATACCATCGTTTTAGTTGTAAACGATGAAGATTACCCTACAGTTCTTGGGAAAAAGGGTTCAAATGCAAGACTCATATCAAGTCTTATTGAACATCAAGTGAAGGTATATAAAGCTTCTGAATATGGCAAACACGAGCAGATAGAGCGTAAGCAAATCTCCCTTATGGAAGATCCACGCCTTGATCAAGAACTAGAGCTTGAAGGCGTCAGCTCTCTCCTTGTGGATTCTATTATTTCAGCAGGCTATGATACTCCTAGAAAACTGCTGAGTGCAGATTTAAAAGAGATTTCACAGAATACTGAACTTAGTGAAGAAAAAATCCGCGATGTAATTCAGATTGTAAAACATAGCATGCGTAGTAAATCGTAGTAAAAAAAGGTGTGGAAGTTTGGCTAAAAATTTAAAAATAAAGATTAAAAATACTCAACTTGCTGAGGCCTTAAAGCTCAACAAACTGAAAACCTCTGATAAAGATGAGGCAGAAAAGCCTCCTATCAAAGAGACTAAAGTAGCTCCCGCTCCTTCAGCTCCATCCCATCCAGAGGATACAGCCCCAGCCAAACCTCCCGTCAAAGCTACAGCGCAGCCCACTCTTTTTACAAATAAAAAGCCCCTCCAAAAGGGAATGGAAAAAGAGGAAACTGCTGAAAAACAAGCGCAAGACGAAGTCGTTGAAATTCAAGCTGAAGAATCTGTAGAGGAAACTCCTTCCCTTCCGGAAAAACCTGAAGTTCGAAGTGTTCCTAAACCAGAATGGAAGGAAGATAAAGAACCTAAGGAAGAAGAGAGAAAGAAAATTGGTTCAATTCGTCCCGGAACAGAAAAAAGAGATCGAAGCCATGAGGAAAAGCGCTTTCACAAACCTCCTGTGACACCCGTTGTCGTTACCCCCCCTCCATTTGATGAAGAAAAAATTGATCTGACAAAGAAGAAAAAAGAGATTGAGACCAAAGCTTTTGTAGCTCCAAAACCAGTCCATAAAAAAAACTTGTCAGGACAAATCTCATTTGACTCGAGAGCTCGTCATGGGTTGCAAGGAGAAGATGAAGGAACATGGAGACGCAGAAAGCACAAGCACAAAAGCTCTTCTTCTATGGAAGCTCAACCGATTATCAGACCCACTGAACTTAAAATTAAGCTTCCAACGACAATTAAAGACCTTGCAGCCGCTATGAAACTCAAAGCAGCTGATGTCATCGCAAAACTCTTTATGCAAGGAGTGATCGTTACTTTAAATGATTTCCTTGATGATGAGACGACTGTACAATTAATTGGTCATGATTTTGGCTGTGCGATTTCAATTGATACTTCCAAAGAAGATCGTCTTCGTATCACAGGAAAATCTATTAAAGAAGAAATCAATGAATCTCTTCCAACTCAGATTGAGCAAAGATCTCCCATCATTGTATTCATGGGGCATGTTGACCATGGCAAAACATCATTAATTGATGCCATTCGCAAAAGCAATCGTGTTGCTCATGAAGCCGGTGCTATCACTCAGCATATGGGAGCCTTTCGCTGCAAAACAAGCCATGGCTACTTAACAGTGCTAGATACCCCGGGTCATGAAGCTTTTTCTTCCATGAGAACAAGAGGAAGTGGTGTCACTGACCTCGTTGTTCTGGTAGTTGCAGGTGATGAAGGAATCAAACCTCAAACTGACGAAGCGATTCAACAAGCAAGGGATGCAGGTGCTCCTATTGTAGTTGCCATCAATAAATGTGACAAACCGGGCTTTAATGCCGAAGAAGTATACCGACAACTAGCTGATAGAGACCTTCTTCCTGAAGCATGGGGCGGACCTATTATTACAGTGAATTGCTCTGCTGTTTCTAAGCAGGGGATCAATGAGCTCCTGGAAATGGTCTCCATCCAATCTGAAATTTTAGAATTAAAATCAAATCCTCATGTGAGAGCAAGAGGTACAATCCTTGAATCAGAGCTGAAAAAGGGTCTTGGTGCTACAGCGACTTTACTCGTTCAAAACGGAACACTGCGACTTGGTGATGCTTTAGTTATCGATCACGTGTATGGAAAAGTAAAAACCATGCATGATGACCATGGCAAGAGCATGAAAGAAGCTGGTCCCTCTTTCCCCGTCCAAATCACAGGATTATCTGATCTTCCAGAAGCTGGATGTGAATTTATTGTTGTGGACAACGAAAAAGAGGCCAAAAAACTGTGTATCGAAAGAAAAGCAGGACACGACCAAGAACTTCTCAAACGTTCTTCTCGATCTTTAGAAAACCTTCTTGAAAAGAGCGCAGAATCTTCTCAGAAGAAAGAACTTCGTGTTATCTTAAAAGCAGACGTCCAGGGATCTTTAGAAGCGATTAAGCAATCACTATCTAAAATTCCATCGAAAAAAGCAGAAGTTAACATCATTTCATCAGGTGTAGGTGAAATTTCTGAATCTGATGTTGAATTAGCGGGTGCTTCAGAGGCAATCATCATAGGCTTCCATACAACCATCGAAAGTCACGCAGAAAGCTTTATCAAGCAGTTTGGTGTTAAAGTAAAAATGTTTGATGTCATATACCACCTTATCGACGATGTCAAAAAAGAAATGGTTCTACTTCTTGACAAGATTCGCCAGGAAAACTACGTGGGCACCGCAGAAGTCAAAGCAACTTTTAAAGCTTCATCTATTGGAGTTATTGCAGGATGCCAAGTAACTGACGGAATCATTAAGAGAAATCAATTTGTCAAAGTACATAGAGGCAATGAAGTTGTTTTCCAGGGCAATATCGCTTCTCTAAAACGTGTACAAGACGATGTCAAAGAGGTATCAAAAGGTCTAGAGTGTGGAATTGTTCTACAAAACTTCAGTAAAGTTCAAGTAGGTGACCTCATCAAATCATATGATATTACCTTCTTAACCCAAGAGTTATAATCTATGACGAGAAGAACAGAAAGACTCAATTCCTTGATTAAAGAGATTATTTCCGATGTGATCAAAAAACATGTGAGACATCCCGATGTCTCACCTCTTTTTACGATCACTAAAGTCGATATCACTAAAGACCTTCGTTACGCTAAAGTTTATGTAAGTGTGATAGGAACCCAAGAAGAGAAAAATAAAACTCTACAAGCTCTCCAAAGCTCCGCTGGATTTATCGGCGTTTATGCTTCCAAAGAAGTTCAAATCCGTTATTTTCCTGAGCTCACATTCAAACTTGATGACACCATGGATCATCACCTTCGAATCGAAGAAATCTTAAAAGATATTGAAGATGAGCGCACTGCTCGCAAAGGGCAATCTGAGTAGATGGCACATGAAGGAATCTTACTAGTAAATAAACCTGAAGGGGTTACTTCTTTTTCTTTAGTTTCTCTTCTGCGCAAAGTAACTGGTGTTAAAAAAATTGGGCACGCTGGAACACTAGATCCTTTTGCTACCGGAGTCATGGTTCTTCTTGTTGGGAAAAACTACACAAAGCTCTCTTCATCTTTTCTTACTGAATCGAAAGAATATGAAACGACATTCTATCTTGGGTTCTCTACTGATACTTACGATAAAACGGGAAAAATCGATAAAACTAGCGATTTGGTCCCTACCCTTGAAGAGATCCAAAATCAACTTGAGTTTTTTCAAGGAACCTACTTGCAGCATCCTCCCATGTTTTCCGCAAAGAAAGTCGGAGGAAAAAAACTGTGTGATCTCGCTCGCGCTGGTAAAACAGTAGATCGCAAACTAGAGCCCGTAACACTAATTACGACACTTTTAGATTATAGTTACCCTTGCCTTCGTCTCCACATTCGTTGCTCCAAAGGCACCTATATTCGCTCGATAGCAGCAGATCTGGGAGAAAAGCTTGGAACATATGCCCACGTCAGTGAACTCAAAAGAGTGCTCTCTGGAGGGTTTTCTTTATCTGAGTGTGTCAGCGTAGAAGAAATCAAAGAAGGCAAGCTCCCCTTCAAAATGGCACTAAATCAATCTCTTGTAACCTAGGATATCACCATGTCTAAGACAGGTCTTTCTTGTGGAATAGTAGGACTTCCCAATGTAGGAAAATCGACACTTTTCAACGCCCTCACAAAAAAACAGATTCCCGCTTCCAACTTCCCTTTTTGTACGATTGATCCCAACGTTGGCATCGTAGAATTGAAAGATGAGCGTCTAGATGAACTCTCCAAACTTTCAGGGAGCGAAAAAATCGTCTACGCTCCTGTTACCTTTGTCGACATTGCAGGCCTTGTTAAAGGGGCATCACAAGGAGAAGGGTTAGGAAATAAGTTTCTTTCAAACATCCGTGAGACAGACCTCATAGTTCATGTAGTCCGCTGCTTTGAAGATGACAACATCATCCACGTGCAAGGTAAAGTGGATCCTATTAGTGATATAGAAATCATCAATTTAGAGCTAATCTTAGCTGACCTGCAGATGGTAGAAAACACACTTCCAAAATTAGAAAAGCAAGCAAGATCCTCTAAAGAGCTCAAGCCAGCACTAGATGCGATGTTAAAAGTTCGAGATCATTTGAACCTAAATCATCCTGTTCGATCTTTATCTCTTACTGCTGAAGAGCAAGAGCATCTAAAGGCTTATAATTTTATTACTGCAAAGCCTGTGATTTACCTCACGAATGTCGCAGAGAAAGATCTTCCAGAGATGGACAATCAGTATGTCCGTACAGTAAGGGATTATGCGAAAAAAGAGGGTGCTGAGGTCATCCCTATTTGCGCAAAACTTGAAGAAGAGCTCTCTAACCTCTCTGAAGAAGAAGCTAAAGAATTTTTAGAGAGTCTAGGGATTAAAGAAACAGGTCTTACAAGACTGATTCGTTCTTCCTTCTACACTCTAGGTCTTATTACCTTCATAACAACTGGTGAAATTGAAACGAGAGCTTGGGTGATTCCCAAAGGAAGTCCCGCCCCAGAGGCTGCTGGTAAAATCCACACTGACATCCAAAAGGGATTTATCAGAGCAGAAGTGATTGCCTATGAAGATTATATTAAATATAAGACAAGATCTGCTGCTAAAGAGGCTGGAAAGAGCCGCTCTGAGGGAAAAGATTATATTGTAGAAGATGGAGATGTTATCCTTTTTTACCATAATAAATAAAAGTTTATTGTTTTTATATTAATTAATAATAAATTGATATTTTATTGTTCATTTTTTATTTCATGTTTTTAAAGGCATGAAATATCTATGGACATCACAGGTGATGTGCCCCCTCCTCGAGGGGAGCCTCCTCGCGGCGGAGCCGGTGCTCCTTTACCTTCACACATGACCATCGGCACATCAGCTCATAGAGCTGATGAAGTGGCTCGCAGAGCTATGCCAGCCACACCGTCTTCATGGCCTTCCTGGTCGAGCCTCACTACAGCTTGTAGTCAGATTTTTACATCGGGAACCACTAGGGCTTTGGCTTTGTTTAGTGCAAGAGCTCCTGCCTCTTCCCCATCACCTGTTTTAAGAGTTAAAATCCCTACTTTTGAAGAATATTGCGACGCAGGAAGTAGTGATAGGGATGTATGTGCCTTGTACGATCCAGATATTATTCGTCCGCCACTTCCGTTAGATGCAAGAATTACTCGGCTACAACCCTTGTTAAGAGAAGAATTTCCAAGAATCTACCATGAACAACCGCCGAGAGTGAGGGGGTACTGTTTAGATTCTGAGTATCCAAGACTATTTCGAGGTCTTGATTTACTAAATACAGATCCCTCTTCCAGGATCGAGACCGCTACACTCGCCTCTGATAGTTCCATCTTACCCGCAACACGGGTGCCCAAACTTCTGAATTTTATATGGATGGGAGGGCATATTCCTTCAAAATTTAGAGCAAACTTAGCCCATTATGCTGATGTCATGAAATCTCAAGGAGGTGAGGTAGTATTGTGGACCGACCAGACAGAAGTAGATGAAGAAACAAGAGCTTTCCTTTCTGAGCATCAAATTCGTTTAGTTCCGATTTCGTCTGTATTCTCTGACCGCAGCAGCATGTCACTTTTTGAACCTTTTCAGTCAGCTTATCATAGAGTCCCCCCAAATTATGGTGAGGCAAGTGATTTACTACGGTATGAAATTCTTGATCGATTTGGAGGGTATTATCTTGATTGCGACATAGAGCCCTCAGAATTTAATCTAGTAAAAATTATGAAGAAGGGAGAAGAAGCCCACTATGGATTCCTGTGTGCTTACAAAGTACCTCATCCAGAAATATTTATTTCTGCGGATTCTTTCTATGAAACGAGGCTCTTGCCGGAAAATAACGATAATTTTGGTGCTGTTCCTCGATCGAGATTTACCCGAAATTTAAAAGAAGAGGCCTCTAGACGCTATGAAGTTTCTGCGAAAGAAATAAATGTAGGCGAGCGTCAGGAAATAATTGAAGAAACCCTATATAGGTCAGGTCCCTTTTGTTTCGCACGCGTTGTATCAAAAACAATTGCTGAAGAAAATTTAGCTCATCCCGAAATAGCAGAAAGAGTTAAAGATCGTCATGTAGAAGGCGCTTTCTACTCATTAAAAGAAACAAGCTCTGCTTTTTCTTGGGGAAATAGTGCTCTTAATCCTAGAAGGCTTCAGTTCCACAGTGATGCGCAACGAATAGAAAGAATCCAATATTCTGTTCTTCATTCTCTGATTTATGATGGTGAAAGTTTGAATTTAGAAATCTATCGTCCTTATCTTAAAGAAGGAGAAGAGGCTCTTCTTATTGATTTTGTCGAAAGAACTTTGGAAGCTCACCCTGAACTTTTTTCAAAGGTTAACAGAATATTTATCAAAGATCTTGATCTGCTAGTCCGGTTAAAAACGAAAATTGAAGCGAAATTTGGCCATATTGAGTGGAACGAGAAGGCCATGTTGAAATTTGCTTGCATGGTAGGATCTGACTCTCTTATAGATTATTTCATCGATACTCAGCATGTAGACCCTTTCACAGCAGAAGAAGAATCAAGGGTACCAGGTTATGACTGTTCTTCAGATACCCCTATTTCGATTCTCATCGAAAGAAAGAATATAAGAGTAATAGAAAAATTACTCTTGGACTCAGATCATGAAAAGTGGACAAATCAATCGACTAGGCTTTGTTACATTAATTACCAGTCTGCCGGTTGCACCATGAAAGATCTGCCTAAAAATCTCGCCATTTTTTATAGAGAACTGCAAAAAAAGCATCCTGCAGGCACTGAAGAATACCTAAAACTAGAGGCAGAAGCTAGAGCCTATGATGCATTACAGGCAGTAATTGACGGGAAACTTCGCCGCATTGAATCATAGACTTTCTTGCTAGTTCTGATTATATTTGGCTTGAATTAACTGAGGCAGTCCATGGTCAAAAGACGCTTTAAAGTAGAAAAACTCATTCGGGATGATTTACCTTCAGTTTTGGAGAAAAAAAAGATCATGAGCCAGCATAAGATTTTAACTCATGAAGAATACATCAGGTCTCTTTACGAAAAACTCAAAGAAGAAGCCCTTGAGGTGAGTCTTTCTTTCCATCTAGATGAACTCAGAGAAGAGCTCGCTGATGTCATGGAGGTGTTTAATGCCATCTTAGCCGTGCATCAAATTTCGTTCGAAGAGATCGAAACGATGAGGGAGCATAAACAAAAACTAAAAGGAAGTTTTAAGAAAAAAATTTATTGTGAATTTGTTGAAATGGACGATCAGAATCCTCATCTTTCGTATTATGAAGACAAATCAGATCAATATCCTGAAATAAAATATTGATTATCTACTTGCTGTGAAGCCCCCCACTTGCTAATCTAGCGAAAACCACCATCCCCTATTATCGCCAAGAGTTATGGCAGAAAAAACCGAAAAGGCCACGCCGAAGAAACTTCGTGACGCGAGAAAAAAAGGACAGGTTGCCAAGTCAAAAGACTTTCCTGCAGCTTTTACTTTTATCGTTTCTTTGGTAGCAACATATGTCACAGCAAGATCTGTGTATGATAACGTAACGTCATACATGATTGGCCTATTTAGACAGATTCCTCAGGAAGATTATGTGATTGAGAGTGCGGGAGGTCTTTTAGAGCAATGCATGCAAATGATCCTCTCTCTTTCCTTGCCTGTGATGCTTGTTGTTACAATCGTTGGGATTCTGGTCAGTTTTTTAATTACTGGACCCGTTTTTTCTATGGAGGCTATGAAGCCTGACATCAAAAAACTCAATCCAGTAACAAATTTAAAAAACATGTTTAAGCTCAAAACATTTGTTGAGCTTATAAAATCGATTTTGAAAATTGCTGGTGCCTTATTCATCATTTATTTGGTTGTCAAAGACAGCCTTGATGAAATTGTAGCGACGATCAATATGCCTGTGCTCGGGTCCATGATTGTCTTTAGTTCCTTTTTGATCAAAGTCGCTGTGAGAGTCGGTATATTCTTTATTGCAGTTGCTGTCTTTGACCTAGCCTTCCAAAAGCGTACTTTTGCGAAGGAAATGATGATGGAAAAATTCGAGGTGAAGCAAGAATATAAAGATACTGAAGGTAATCCTGAAATCAAAGGGAAACGAAGGCAAAGGGCTCAGGAAATCGCTTATCAAGAAGGACCTGCTGCTGCAAGGCGAGCGAAAGCCATTATCACCAATCCCGACCATATCGCTATAGCCCTAGAATATGATGCTGAAAATGACCCCGCTCCAAAAATTGCTACGATGGGTGTTGGAGAGGTTGCAAAAAAAATCATAGAAATAGGCTTAGACAATAATATCCCCATTATGAGAAATATTCCATTAGCACATGACTTGTATGAAAGGGGTAGCATCAGCAAGTACATTCCTGAAGAAACGTACGAAGCGGTAGCAGAAATTTTGAAATGGCTCCAAAAACTAGAAGAAGAAAAACAATACAACGTGGAACTTTTTAAATGAGAAAACCTGCCAGCATTTTTTCAAGTTTAGGAGGAGGAGGAGGGCTACTCACTCTCCTAAATCGCTCCACTGACGTTGTTCTTGCTTTTTTTGTGATTGTCATCATCACGATGATCGTAATTCCTGTTCCTCCCTCTATTATCGATGCTCTGATTGCGTTCAACTTGACCGTTTCCATCTCACTCATGATGGTAGCTCTTTATATCCAAAAAGCAGTTCACTTATCTGCTTTCCCATCCATACTTCTGATCACAACCCTTTTCCGATTGGGGATTGAAATTTCTGCAACAAGACAAATCCTTCTCCATGCGGATGGTGGAGAGATCATTTTTACTTTTGGTAAATTTGTTGTCGGAGGAAGCTTTGTTGTCGGAGGCGTAATCTTCCTTATTATCACCATCGTACAGTTCATCGTAGTGACCAAGGGTGCTGAGCGTGTCGCTGAGGTGGCAGCTCGTTTTACTTTGGATGCGATGCCTGGAAAGCAGATGAGTATTGATGCCGATCTTAGAAGTGGCGTCATCGATGCCAATCAAGCTAGAGAACTCCGTTTAGCCCTTGCAAAAGAGAGCCAACTCTATGGGGCCATGGATGGTGCGATGAAGTTCGTCAAAGGGGATGTTATCGCAGGTATCGTGATTGCCGTCATTAACATCGTGGGTGGTTTGATCATTGGTATGACGATGCATGGCATGAGCGCTTATCAATCAGCACAAATATATACCCTTCTATCTATAGGTGGTGGTCTTGTATCCCAAATTCCATCCCTTTTGATCTCCTTGACCGCAGGTATTGTCACTACACGTGTTTCAAGTGAAAAGAAAGACGCCAACCTTGGTAAAGATATTACCCAGCAGATCTTTTCCCAGCACAAAGGGATCATGATAGCGGGTGCAGTTCTCCTTTCAATGTGTCTTATTCCTGGTTTTCCGATTTGGATGTTTGTTGTTTTAGGGGGATCGGTTCTAGGTGCCGGTATTTATGGATGGAAAAAAGCGAAGAAAGGCCCAGGAGCTCTTGAAGGAGCAGAAGGGGCCGCTGTTATTGACACTGAAATTGACGGACATAGTGTATTTAGAGGTGGAGCTGAAGACTATGCTTTGACATTGCCTGTAATTTTAGAGCTGGGAAAATCTTTATCAGAAATTGTAAAGAAAGACCGTTCGACCACAAAATTCATTGAAGAAATGATCCCCAAAATGAGATTTGCTCTTTATCAAGATCTGGGGGTGAAATTTCCTGGCGTTCATGTCCGTACAGAATCCCGTTCATTGGAACCTACAGAATATGCGATCTACTTAAATGAAGTCCCTCTTGTTAAAGGGAAGGTAATTGATGGATACCTGCTCACGAATGAAAATGAAGAAAACCTCAAAAGATATAATCTTCCGTTTACTGCATCAAGACAAGCAATCAACCAAGCCTATCTTTGGGTAGATAAAAAATATCAAGACATCTTAGACAAAGCAAAAATCAAGTATTGGGAACCTTTAGACGTAGTCATATTGCATCTTTCTTATTTCTATCGTCAATATGCGAGTGAATTTATGGGAATCCAAGAAATCCGTGGCATCTTGGAGTTTGTAGAAAAATCATTCCCAGACCTTGTCAAAGAGGTAACAAGACTCGTACCCCTGCAAAAACTTACAGAAATTTTCAGACGTCTTGTTCAGGAGCAGATTTCGATTAAAGATCTTCGTACCATCTTAGAAGCGCTCAGTGAATGGGCACAAACAGAAAAAGACACCGTATTGCTTACTGAATACGTACGCTCATCTTTAAAGAGGTATATTAGCTACAAGTATGCGATGGGACAATCGATTCTTTCGGTATATCTACTCGATTCTGAAATAGAAGACATGGTTCGAAGCGCGATCAAACAAACATCAGCGGGCTCTTATTTAGCTCTTGACCCAGATTCTGTTCAGATGATTCTTCATGCGATGCGATCGATTATTTCACCAACACCTCCTGGGGGCCAACCTCCTGTGCTTCTTACAGCTATCGACGTGCGTCGATTTGTAAGAAAATTGATTGAAGGAGAATTTCCAGATCTTCCAGTTGTTTCTCACCAAGAAATCGTTCCAGAAATTCGAATTCAGCCTCTTGGCCGAATTCAATTGACTTAAGTAGGTCTGCATGAGTGATGACATAGTAAAAGTCAATCCTGTAACAACCTCAAAACTTAGAGAACAACAAGCAGAAGCTTCCCGTGAAGCAGGGCGCATTGTGGCCCGCCAAGAAGCAATTGAGGACACTCTTGAAGAAAATGGCGATTATGCGAATTTTGGCTATCTATATCGTTCAAGAAATTTCCAGACTTTAGAAGAAAGATTTCGGCCTGAACCTACCGCAAGTGAAGAGCTAAAAAAAGCCAGTGAAGTCACTAAATCTCTTAATGAAGTAGAAGATGCAGCTAGGCGTTTTGCTCAGAAAAATCCTGAACTGAATGCTAAAGCATTGCTTGTATTACGTTCTTTAATTTCTGAAGAAGATGGAATGGATGACATCTTAGAAAAGGTACGCAACACCTATCCTGATCAATATCTCTCTGACGATGCACTTGACTTTCTGATTCAAACAACAAAACCAGGCACTAAACATTACGACCTCTTAGTCAAGACCAGAGAACAATTTAACGAAGTCTATGCACGTGAAATTAAAGCAGGGAAAAATATTGCTGAGGAAGCCCGTCTTTTTTCGAAAGAAGGGCTTGGCACACCCACAGGTCTGAGAGATTTATATCGAAATATTGTTGGCAATCCTAGAGAACCCCTTCAACTTTTTAATGAGCTAATGAAGGCTTTTGATTTTGTAAAACTTAAGCAAGTGATTGATTTTATACTCCATTCTCTTGGAGCAGATATGAAATCAAAAGGACCTTCCATTTCTGTGGCAGAATTACAAGCACTTTTTTCTAGCGCCCGAACCATGCAATCTATTTGGGGCGTGTTTATATACTTTCAATCTCGGATGAGCTTAATTCAGGGAGCTTTTCAGCGGGGTGAACTTGAACTTCCCTCAAGGCTCACCTTCCAGCTTCTTGCCGATCAATTCATGAAACTGATCGCTGAGCGCTATCCTTCAACTGATAAAATTCTAAAACTTGCCCCTTTGTTAGGCATTTCAGAAGAATATCTAGCTCAAGTGATTATCTTTACTCAATATAGAGATGCCATGAGACAGGTATCTCCCCGTCTTTTTAAATCAGATAAACATCGGCAAGATTTCTTAAAGACGCTGCTCGATGCTTTATCTGAATTGGAAGATTTGATAGACGATGAAGAAGAAGAAGATGAGGATGATCGTCCTCGTAAACGTCCTACACAGGACACGATGGAATAGGTAGAATTTGGAGCAAACATTTGAAGATCTTTTAACATCTTTGAGCGAATACTTAAATATCGATATAGAACCTGATATCAAAGGAGGATGTCGCTTGAAGATCAATGAACGATTTTCTATACAATTAGAGGTTGATTCGTTGAGAGAAAAAATTTTTTTCGTCGCCTCTATTTTTGAACTCTCTCCAGGAAAATTCCGAGAAAACGTTCTAAAAAATGCCCTTAAATCGAACTTTCTCAAAGAGTATCCCATAGGAGTTCTTTGTTATTTGCACAAACAAAACAACCTAGGGCTCTTTTATAGCTGTGTACTTAAAGATTTGACACCTGATAAATTTCACCATGATTTTCAATCTTTCTATGAAAAGGCTCTTGCCTGGAACGAGGCCCTCCATAGTGGACAACTCTATCCTCCGAACGCATTCAAAGAGCTTCCCAAAGAACGTCCTCCTTTTGGACTACGATAATTCATGTCACACGCTCATCTCACACCATTCAACAAAAAAATCCTAGAAGGTGAGCATCACGGATTTGATATCCACATTGCTTCTCTAAGATCACGTAAAAGTTGTGGGATAGGTGAATATTTCGATCTGCTGCCGCTCATCGATTGGGCTAAGTCTATTGGCTTTGATGTGATTCAACTTCTTCCTGTCAACGACTCAGGATTTGATCCAAGTCCGTATAACGCGCTCAGCTCATGCGCCCTCAATCCTGCTTATCTATCTCTGAGGGACCTTCCAAACACATCCGAAGACTTCCTTATTCAGCTGAAGCGTTTCGACCGCTACATGAATTCACCTTATGTACCTTACCAAGATGTTTTAAGGCATAAACTTGACGTTTTGTATTATTATTACAGGCAAAATTTTTCTAAAGTGAAGGAAGATCACGCATATCAACAGTTTATTGAAGGCAACCCTTGGCTTTTTCCCTATGCAACATTTAAAGTCCTTTGTGATCTGCATCATTTCACTTCATGGGAAATTTGGCCTGAGCAAGAGAAAAACCCGACCCCTGAATTTATCACTTTTTTTTATAACAAAGAAAGGGATCGGTGTGATTTTTATCTTTTTTTGCAGTACCTTTGCTTTGAGCAAATGGAAAAAGTTCATCAAGTAGCTAAGGAAAAAAATGTTCTGATTAAGGGAGACCTCCCCATTTTGATCAGTCCGCAGAGTGCTGATGTTTGGTTTGAGAGAGATTATTTTGATCTTACTAAAGCAGCTGGCACCCCCCCAGATCAATATAACGAAGAGGGACAATATTGGGGCTTTCCACTTTATCGATGGAAGAAGATGTATTCAGATCATTTTGCTTTTTGGAAGCGCAGGCTTGTGTTTGCTGAGCACTTTTATGATCTTTATCGTCTTGATCACACTGTAGGTTTTTTTAGGATATGGGCGATCGAAAAAGGGGGACAAGCACTTGATGGGTTCTTTATTCCGGATGATCCTGCTACTTATTTAAGCCATGGTAAAAAAACTCTTGGGGCACTGACTAAAATGACAACGATGCTTCCTATTGGGGAAGATCTAGGAACGATTCCGCCAGGTGTACGTGAAATTATGGCTCACCTTTATATCTGCTCTACTAAAGTTTTACGTTGGGAAAAAGATTGGGAAGGCACTGGTGATTTTCTTTCATCCAAAGCTTATCCCAAACTCAGCTTAACGACTGTATCTACACATGACTCTGAAACGCTAACGATTTGGTGGGAGACATATCCTGAGGAAGCAGCTCAATTTTGTGAAAATTTTGAGCTAGAATATGAACCCTACCTCTCGTATAATCTTCGTGAAAAGGTACTCAAGATCTCTCATTCGACGAGCTCTTGTTTTCACATAAACCTACTACAGGAATACTTAAATGGGTTTACTGAACTCTCTTGGGAAGATCCAAACCAAGAACGAATTAACGTTCCTGGAAAGGTTCTTGATACAAACTGGACCTATCGATATAAACCTTTTGTGGAAGAAATCGTGAACCATAAATCTTTATCCGCACTGATGCGCAGGTTAACCTGATGAGACAATTATTATGCCTCTTTTGCTTGATGATCTACCCTCTTTTAGCAAAGTCCCCTGCAGAACTTCATACACTTTACAGGTCGATTGATCCTCATTCGATTGAAAAGCAACTTGCTTTTTACCATTTATATCCAAACACAAGCCAAGGGGAAATGGCGCTTAAAAGAAGTTGGGAACTTCTGAATAAACATAGACCCAACGCAGAAAATTCACTTCTTTCTTTTGATTTGCCAGAAATTAATCTTGAATCAATCATCTTTTTCATGAACGTCAGCCCTGATATCCCAAAAATCACCCTGACGGATCATGAACTTTTATTTATTGAGAAACTAGCTAGTTTTCTTCCTCATCATCACTTAAAAGGTCATCAGGCACACAGCGTTGAAGATCTTTATTCTCTACCTTCAGAAGAAATCGATCTATCTCATGCGATTTTTCTTTATCAATTTGATGGTGACCCAAAAAAAGTGAGGGAATATGAAGCTTCGGTCGATCTGATTGCATTAAAAATCTTAGCCCGTCTGCCCCAAAATGCTTCCCATCTAGAAAAAATTGAAGCGATCAACCAGTGTATTTTCCATGAAATGGGATTTCGTTTTCCTCCTCATTCCCTTTGGGCTAAAGATGTAGACATCTACACTTTCTTACCCTCAGTTTTAGATTCTAGGCAAGGGGTGTGCCTTGGTGTTTCGATTTTATATCTTTCAATAGCGCAGCGGCTTGAACTTCCTTTGGAGATCATTACACCCCCTGGTCATATTTATATATCCTATGTAAATGGCGATCTTGTCAAAAATATCGAAACAACAGCTAGGGGCATTCATATTCCTACTACTGAATATTACGGAGTGAATTCCAAAAGCCTTACAAAACACACTCTTAAAGAAGTAATTGGGCTTCACTTTCAAAACGAAGCCGCCGTCCAAATCACGAAAAAAAACTATGCGAAAGCAACCGAGCTCTATCAAAAAGCACTTATTTATCTACCTCATGATCCGCTAGTTAAAAGATTTCTTGGTTTTTGTTTATGGCTGGATGGGAAAGAGCGAGAAGGGTTAAAAGTTTTGGATGAAGCGCTTACAACTCCCGATCCGAGCCAGTATTTTCCTGACACCCTTGTACAAGACATCCTTCAAGGGAAAGCAGACCCATCTTGCATTGAGGCCATTTTGGAAGAAGTCGATGAAACCAAAGCTTCCATCCAAAAAAAGCAAGCCTCCCTAAGAGAAGTGACAAAGAAATGTCCCGATTGCTACGACGTTTGGTTCCAGCTAGGTATCAGCTATATGCAGCTATCTAGGACTAAAGAGGCACAAGATGCCTTCATTCGTTGCTATAAGCTTCACCCAGAAGATCCTACACTTAATTATTATTTGCTCTTACTAAGTATGAATCGGTTTGACTTCCCGAATGCCGAGCGTTATCTGCAAAAACTTTCCGATCTTATAGATCAGCATCCCCGCAGACGGGAAATTTTGTATCCTTTTTTCCTAGATCTTCAATTAAATTTCGTTCATCCCCCTAAAAAGCTATGATTTTCTTGCAGCTTTTTTAAGAGAGTTGTATTGGTTAGTTAGAGAGGGGGTCTCTACTCATGAAGTATTTTACTTTAACAACTCTTGGTGTAACAGTGACAGCTTTGCTTTTGTATGCTGCTACCCAAACTATGAACCCTACTCCTTCAATTAATCAAATCATGACTCCTGAAGACCAAGTACGAACAGGGGTGAACAAATTATCCCCTGAAGAGAGAAATGAGCTAGAAGAATGGCTGCAGAGCTACGCGCAATCAAAGTCTTCAAAGAATGCAAAAAAGAGCTCAATTAAACCCTCTTTTGGGACTCTTACGATTAATGCAAGAGGTGGCCAATATTTAATCCTTTTGGACGGTAGCGTTTGGGAGGTTTCCCCAGACGATATCTATACTGCCTCGGCTTGGCTCACTTCAATTCCTCTAGAGATCACTTATGATGCAACTGATCCGAACAATTATTACCCTTATATTCTAAAAAATCAGTTTTCAGGACTATCTGTTCATGCAAGACAATCATCAATCGATGAAATTCCTGAATCTGTACCAACACTTGTTCCTGCGGATACTTTCCCTGCGGGAGAACCAGGTGGAGCTAGTTCTCCTTTAGATAACGAGGGAGGAGGAAATTCTACTACAACTGAAAAGGCTCCTGAAGGGAGCTCTGCCATATTTTCCAATCCCGATCCAGCGCCGAGGTCGGCTCCTTCCGTTGTGCGCCAGCAAGAATATACACCCAATCAGCACATGAATCCAGTACCTGGATCTTCGAATAATTCGGGATCAGGGGGCAGCTCTGGATCTGTTCCCAATTTTTCAGTAACAACTCCGACCGACTAAAAAATTTAGCAATTAAATAATCCATCTGCTAAATTTATAAGTGAGAATAGATCAATTCCACTATCGGAGGAGAGATGAAACCTGAATTCACAGAAAGTTCTGCCAAAGCTTTAGAAGCAGCCATAGATAAAGCAAAAACCCTTCATCATACAGAAATTAGCGACTCTCACCTTTTATGGGGCTTCCTTCAAGACCCAGGTGGCTACTTTATTTCTATTATGAATTCTCTAGGACTTGACCCAAAAAGTCTTGAAAGTGTCCTTCTCAAATCATTAGGAACAAAACCGACTTATGAAGGAGCTTCTCACGAACCTCAAATTGGAAGTGAAGCGAGAAACCGACTCTCTCATGTCCAGACTTTAGCTAAAGAATGGAAGGATACCTACATCAGCAGTGATCATTTCTTTTACAGCTTTTTTGAAAAACCGTTTGAACCTTTTAATACGTGGAAAAATCGATATTCCCTTTCACTCAAGCAAATCAAACAACATTTAGACATGATTCGAGGAGATCGAAAAATGGATTCACCTACAGCAGAAGAAAATCTTCAAGCGTTAGAAAAATATTGTAAAAACCTCACTAAACTTGCCAAAGAGGGAAAACTAGATCCTGTCATTGGACGAGATGAAGAAATCCGAAGAACGATTCAGGTTCTTTCTCGTAGAACAAAAAACAATCCCTTATTGATTGGGGAGCCAGGAGTTGGAAAAACAGCTATTGCTGAAGGTCTGGCGCAAAGAATCGTTCATAATGAAGTACCAGAATCCCTGCGAGATAAAACTCTGATGTCTCTTGATATGGGGAGCCTGATTGCAGGCGCGAAGTATCGAGGAGAATTTGAAGAGAGACTCAAAGGAGTCCTCAAGGAAGTAGAAAATAAAGAAGGAAATATTCTTCTTTTCATCGATGAAGTTCACACCCTAGTAGGAGCTGGTGCGTCTGAAGGGGCGATGGATGCGGCCAACTTGCTTAAGCCAGCTTTAGCAAGAGGAACACTTCATTGTATTGGAGCAACAACATTAGCAGAATATCAAAAATACATCGAAAAAGATGCTGCTTTAGAGAGAAGATTTCAGACAGTTTATGTTAAAGAGCCCAGCGTTGAAGATGCCATATCGATTTTGAGAGGGCTAAAGGAGCGCTACGAAATTTATCATGGCGTGCATATCACTGAATCTGCTCTTCATAGCTCGGTTTTTTTATCACACCGCTATATTACTGATCGAAGGTTACCAGACAAAGCAATTGACCTGATTGATGAGGCAGCAAGTCTTATCAAAATGCAAATTGGATCGCGCCCTTTACCTATTGATATCAAAGAGAGGGAGCTCAGCAACCTTATTGTGAGGCAAGAGGCGATCAAACATGAAAAAACTCCCCTCACCACTGCTGAACATCTTAGCAAAGAAATTGAAGAGGTCAAAGAAGAACTTCGTCAATTAAAAGAGCGTTGGAACTTTGAAAAAGATTTACTTGAAGATCTTAAAAAGAAAAAAGATTCTTTAGAAAAACTTCGTTATCAGGAGGAGGATGCAGAAAGAAGGCTTGATTACAATAAAGTTGCTGAGCTTCGTTATGCAGAAATCCCTAAAATGCAGAAAGAGCTTGAAAATGCCCAAGCAAAGCTCACCTCTCTTCCTGATCGACTTCTCAAAGAAGAAGTCGACGATCAGCTGGTTGCACAAATTGTAGCTAAATGGACAGGCATTCCTCTCGAAAAAATGATGGAAAAAGAAACGCACAAACTTCTTTTTCTCGAAAAAGAATTAGGGCAAAGAGTCATTGGACAAAGTTTTGCAGTCCATGCAGTATCTGATGCTATTCGAAGATCAAGATCAGGACTTAGCGATCCCCAGCGACCTATTGGGGTCTTTTTATTTGTGGGCCCAACGGGAGTTGGTAAAACCGAGCTTGCGAAAGCTCTAGCCTATGAGCTTTTTGATCAAGATGATGCGATGATCAGACTTGATATGTCTGAATATATGGAGAAGCACAGCGTCTCAAAACTGATTGGTTCACCTCCCGGTTATGTAGGATATGATGAAGGAGGGCAACTCACAGAGGCTCTCCGAAGACGACCCTATAGCATCGTGCTACTAGATGAAGTGGAAAAAGCTCATCCTGATGTTTTTAACATCCTCTTGCAAGTTTTTGATGATGGGCGAATTACAGATAGCAAAGGGCGTGTGGTGAACTGCAAAAATGCGATCTTTATCATGACATCTAACTTAGGATCTAATGAACTTTTAAAAGCTGTCACAGAAAATCCTCAAGTTGACAAAGAATCGATTTTGAAACTCCTAGATCCCATTTTAGCACGTCACTTTAGGCCAGAGTTCCTAAATAGGCTTGATGAAGTCCTTCCCTTTTTGCCTTTGCAAGAAAAAGATATGGAGAGCATTGTCAATATCCAACTGAGTCGTCTCAAAAAGAGGTTGCTTGAAAAGGATATTATACTCCATGTGGATCAGAGCGTGATACGACTATTAGCTGAGCAAGGATACGACCCAGCATTTGGAGCAAGGCCTTTAAAGAGACTCATTCAACATAAAATAACGAATGAACTTTCAAAATGGATGATAGAAGGGAAAATCGAGCCTCATTCTCACTATGATTTAAAATTAGAAGGGGAAAATATCCAAATTCATTCTAAATAGAGGGAAGCTCTCTGCTTCCCTTTTTTCATGGATTGTTTTATAGGGTGAAAAAACACCTCAAGGAGCACTCCATGTACCCCAAATTCTTGGAAAAAATAGCAAAGCCTTTGCAAAAAATTTCTGTAGAACTTCTAAGAATCAGCTTTGGAGTTGTCTTTATTTGGTTTGGTTTGCTCAAAGTCTTTGGACTGAGCCCCGTAGAAGAATTAGTCTTTCGAGCGACTCACTGGATGGGAACGCATGAGATTGTGATTTTTCTTGGTATTTTTGAAACTCTTCTAGGGATATGCTTTCTTTTTAGAAAAACGGTGTTTATTGGACTTATACTATTTTTCTTCCTTCTTCCAGGAACTTTTTTTCCTCTATATTTCAATCCTGAAGATTGTTTTACAGTTTTTCCCTACGGCCTCACTTTAGAGGGTCAGTATATTTTTAAAAACTTCATTTTATTTTCAGCTGCCTTGGTGATTTTAAGTTCTCTTCCTTTTAAAAGAGATAAATCTTAGTTGTTTTATATACATCTATAGTGGTGATAGATTGAAAAATAAAATCTGGTTTTTATCATTTCTAATCCTGTGCTTTTTACCTATTGGGATGATTTTTTTAGGGGAACTACCACCTCCAAGAAATTTTGCTACAGAACTTTCATTCTCTTTGGGTTTTATTGCTTTATCTCTGATTTTTCTCCAATTTTTGATTACTGCGAGAATACAAAAAATTTCTGAAAACCATGGCATTGATGCCGTTTTACATCTCCACAAGCTGATTGGATATCTCATACTCGGGCTAGTGCTAGCTCACATTTTGACAATTTTTATAGGCAATCCTGATTTTATTAAATTGCTGAACCCTATCAAAATGCCTTTAAAGACATGGATGGGTTTTCTTAGTTTCTTTAGCTTGATTGCACTCAGTATACTATCGATTTTTAGGACACGACTAAGGATAAATTACGAATTTTGGCGAATTTCTCATTCACTCTTTGCAATCTTAACCGTCTCTTTTGGAGGGCTTCATGTATATCTAGTTCATCATTACGTACAACTTCCATGGAAGCAGGCGCTTTGGGTCATATACATTGTCTCTCTTATTTTCATTTTACTATTTGTAAGATTGATCAAGCCTTTAATCCTTGCCCATAAGCCCTGGCATGTCTCTTCACTGATTCAAGAAAACTACAATACAATTACAATAGAGCTGACACCGATAGGGCACAAAGGGTTTTCTCATAAGCCTGGTCAATTCGCTTGGATTAAAATTGACAAATCCCCCCTGATCATGGGAGATCATCCATTTTCAATATCTTCGATTGAAAATGGAAGAAGATCATTGCTGTTCACAATCAAAGAAGTTGGAGATTTTACTAAATCATTAAAAAACATTCCAAAGAATAGCGTGGCCTATGTCGACGGACCGTATGGAGTATTTTATTATAAAAACTCTCCAACAGAA
>CAYSAJ010000016.1:0-43246 GCA_964429005.1 uncultured bacterium
TTTCATTTTACATCGATTCTGAGGAATCTCTAAAGGGGATTAGGCAACAAAGCCGAGCTGCCATATATCACCCATAATTGTTATGAAATAAGCTTAACTCTTTTAATGATATAGTTCATTCAATAATGTATCTTAAATTAAGAAATCCCAGGATTAGAAATAATCCTGGGAAAAATAGATTTTAGAGTTTATCTGCGACGAGGTGCTCTAATTTTTTGGTGTCTTGGGCAAATTTTCGAATACCCTCAGAGAGTTTTTCTGTTGCCATTTGATCTTCATTGAGCATCCAGCGGAAGGTTGCTTCATTTAAAGATATTTTTTCAATCGGCTGGTTTTTTGAACTTATAGGATCTAATTTTTTGGGAACAGGTGCAGAGCTCCCCTCAAGTTGTTTGAGCAAGTCAGGAGAAATTGTTAGTAGATCGCAGCCGGCTAGTTCTAAAATTTCACCGGTATTGCGAAAACTAGCTCCCATGATTTGAGTTTTATAGTCAAATTTTTTGTAGTAATGGAAAATGCTTGTGACTGATTTCACCCCTGGATCTTCTGCTGGAGTGTAGTCTTTGCCCGTACTCGCTTTATACCAGTCCAAAATGCGACCCACAAAAGGTGAAATAAGAGTGGCATGAGCTTCAGCGCAAGCAATCGCCTGGCCAATGCAAAAAAGAAGAGTCATATTGCAATGAATGCCCTCTTTCTCAAGGATTCTTGCTGCTTCAATCCCTTCCCATGTTGTTGCAAGTTTAATTAAAACCCTCTTGCGGTCGATACCCGCTTTTTCATAAAGAGCAATATATTCCTTAGCTTTATCAACACTTGCCTTGACATCAAAAGAAAGTCTAGCTTCCACTTCAGTCGATACACGCCCTGGAACGTGTTTGAGGATTTCTAACCCAAAATTCACAAACGATTTCGTTACGAAATGGTGGATTCTTTCCTCTTTTTTCGTGGAGTGGGACTTAGCATAGTGAACTGCATCATCGATCAAAGTTTTGTATTCAGGGATTTGAGAAGCTTTGAGAATAAGGGAGGGGTTTGTCGTAGCATCGGTCGGTTTATATTTTTTGATCTCGTTAATTTCTCCAGAATCTGCAACAACAGTTGTCATCTTTCGAAGTTGCTCTAACTGATTTTGGCTCATATTTACCTCGTATATTGATAGTCTAATTTTTTATATTGCTCGATCCAAGGCTGTATTTCAATCACTAATTGGATTTGAGATCCGATTTTAAGATCCGCTTCCCCTGAAAGAAAAGAGTGGATCCAGTCGCGAAATATACAAGAATCTAGGGAGATTTTTTGAGACCCCTTCATCAAATGAGCAGGTATTGTTGTTTCTTGCCCCTGATAGGATAAAACTACTTCAGCAGAAGAAAAAAAACCCCTCTCTCTCACCAAGAAAAAATTTTCGATCTCCCCATCTTTGAGAACTTCCAAAGATATTCCAAGACTGGGGTAGAGGGGCGTTTTAATATGATAAAGGGGATTGATCGATCCGATCTTCTCAACTTGAACTGAGGAGTGAGTGCATCCCAGAAGGAGTGCAGCGGCAATACAAAAAAAACCTTTATTCATAGAAGTCGAAAAGATTGCATGGTGTCAAGAAACTTTTTTTCATAAGAAGGAAAATCTTTTTTGAGGGCGCAGCAGGTGACTATATATGATTTTTTCTCATGGATCAAAATCATTTGAAAAAGGCGCAAGTTTCCTGCCGTATGGTTTTTGTCGATTTGTAGTACGATCGCTTTCCCATGAGGGGTTGATAAAGAAGGAAGATATGTGACCTGCGTATCCTGAAGAGAACTAAAATGTTTTTTGATCTTTTTTTCATACGACGTTTTAGATTCTTGAAGATCTTCTACATAGACAGTAATAGAAGGGGAAAAGCTCATTTTTCTTTTTTCTATGAATGAGCTAATTACACGGGGATTGTCCTTTTGGTCACAAGAAGCGAATCCCTCGGGTGGCTTAATTGTAGGAGCAAAACTACAAAAGAGCAAGAGGGATAAATAGCAGAGAAAAGGAAGGGGGTTAGTCGCAGCAATGCGCATGAGAGGTTTCTCCTGAGCTGGTGCTGATTAATGCCGAAGCAAGACCTATGACAACAGCCATCCCTAGACCCCAACCTAGCATCGATGTTGCAATCGATGCGTTCATGGCGTCATCAGGGCCAAAACCAAGAGCTTGTGAAAAGTCACTGTTGTAGCTGACTTCGTTTTTATATTTCCCCTGGCTTTCTTCAGCGTAAGTTGAAGCTAAAAGAAAGGAGCAGCAAGTAATGATGCCAATGATTTTTTTCATAATTTCCCTGGAGGTCTAAAATCCCTTATAAAGGTACATATAACAAATTTTAGTATAAAAGAGAAAGAGCTCAGTGGAATAACTATTGGAATTTTAATTTTTTTTCCTGTAGGATTTAACGAAATCTTAGACGTTGGAGTATCCCATGACGCAAATCGATACAGGAAATGAGAAAGTTAAAAAAATTTGCGATCTCATTAAAACCCAGACCTTAGATCCAGCGAAAGATGAGGCGAAGAGAATTGTAGAGCATGCGAAAAAGGATGCTGAAAAAATTATCTCTGAAGCCGAGGACAAAGCTCATAAAATCTTAGACCAGGTTCAAAACGAATGTGAGTCTAAACGAAAGCTTCTCGAGTCATCCCTGAGACTAGCATCTAAACAAGCCGTTTCTGCTTTGAAACATCTCATTACAGAAGAGCTTTTTTCTAAGACTTTTGCTCAGCTTGTGAAAAGTGAAGTGAACCATCCTGGCTACATTGCCAAGTCCCTTGAGATGGCCTTGCAGTCGACTTTCAAAAATGTGCCTGACGAAGACATATTAGTCGAACTACCTAAAAGCGTTACACCCGATCAAATTTTTCAACAACTCTCTGAACATGTTAGAGATAGGTTGAAAAAGGCTCAAGTTGAAGTAAGTGCCCTTTCAGGTGGAGTAATCATACATTACAATAAAGAAAATATTGCGATTGACCTCTCAGATAAGGCTGCTTTAGAGCTCTTATCAAGGTATATCGCTGAACCGATGCAACACTATATTTTTCACTCATAATGCTTGCGTATCCATTTTTACAGAGTACACTACCGCCACTTTCGATTGAAGCGGCACCAACAATCTCCTTTGGAGATATAATGGTGCTGTTTAAAATGAATTTATCAAATCAGGACTGGATCAAAGTCCAAAAGATCCGTCTTTTATTTGATTTACGCAATACAGTCGAGAGCTCTTCCCAAAGCCTTCTCTTTCCATACGGGAATTATTCTAAGGAAGACCTTCAGCAGCTAGTGCTGGGTGAAGAGATTTTTAATCAAGAAACTCTCGATATGATCAAGCAGTATGAAAACCATGCTGATCTTAGAAAACATTTTTATCCTATTCTGACTCGATATTTTCAGACAGTCATTGGAGAAGAAAAGGGGTTTGTTAAGGATTTTTTTATCTTCGAACATCAAATGAGAATCCTTCTTACCGCTTATAGAGCAAAGAGGATGAACCGCTCTGTTTTGACAGAACTCAGTTATGAAGACATTGCTGATCCTTTTGTAACAGATATTTTCAACCAAAAAGAAGCGGCAAAGTTTGAATTTCCCTACGGATTTGAAGAGCTTCAGCCTGAGCTTGAATCTACTTCTTCTCCCCAAAAAGAGCATGAAGTGGTTTTTAGATTTAAATTCCAACATTTCCAAAAGAATGTGGATGAAGATTATGACAGTGTTGATTCCTTGCTCGCCTACATGGTTCAGCTGATTTATCTTGAGGGATATTATCAGCTAAGTGAAGAACGAGGGCAGGAAATCATTCAGCAACTTTTAAAGGATAAATAATGAACGAAAAACATACTTCTCACATCAGTGCGACTGGATTTGTTACGAAAGCCTTTTCTAACCTCCTCTATGTCCGTTTTGAAGGCAATATTAAGCAAGGTGAGGTGGTTTTTATTATCGTCGGTAATGACAGGTTAAAAGCTGAAGTCATTGAAATTCGAGGAAGCGAAGCAAAAGTGCAGGTTTTTGAAGACACAAGAGGAGTCGCTTTCGGCACATCTGTCGAATTTACAACTTTCTTATTAGAAGCAGAGCTCGGACCTGGGCTTTTGAGTTCAATTGTTGATGGACTTCAAAATCCTCTTGAGGAAGTCGCTAATGTCACAGGTCTTTATCTTTCCAGAGGTGTCTATCTCCCTCCTCTCAACCGGGAAAAGAGATGGGATTTTCATCCGATGGTCAAAGTAGGGGATAAAGTGAAAAGAGGGGATTTTCTGGGCTACACCATGGAAAATCGCTTTCACCATTATATCATGGTTCCGTTCCGCCTCTTTGGCAACTACACAGTCAAGTCGATATCTGCGGAAGGATCTTTCACCGTTGAGCAAGAAATCGCTGTTCTTACTGATGATGAGGGACGTGATCATGCAGTTCCCATGATGCAAAAATGGCCTATTAAGATGCCTCTTTTTGAAGGGAAGAAAATTAGAGCAAAAGAAATGATGGACACTGGGATGAGAATTATTGATACCCAGTTTCCTATTCTTCGTGGAGGAACTTTCTGCTCGCCCGGTCCTTTTGGCGCTGGAAAAACTGTTCTCCAACATCACCTTTCAAAGTATTCATCGGTTGACATGGTAGTCATCGTAGCCTGTGGTGAGAGAGCTGGAGAAGTTGTTGAGGTTCTTCGCACATTCCCCCACCTTACAGATCCCCATACGAATGAATCTTTGATGAGCCGTACGATTATCATTTGTAATACATCATCGATGCCTGTTGCTGCTCGTGAAGCTTCTGTTTACATGGGCGCTACGATTGCTGAATATTACCGCCAGATGGGACTTAATATCTTACTTTTAGCTGACTCAACCTCTCGTTGGGCTCAAGCTATGCGTGAAATGTCGGGCAAACTTGAAGAAATCCCTGGAGAAGAAGCGTTTCCTGCTTATCTTTCATCCCGAATCGCTGCTTTTTATGAAAGATCGGGGAATATTACCTTGTCTAATGGTAAAGAAGGATCGCTGACGATCGGTGGAGCCGTATCTCCGGCTGGAGGTAACTTTGAAGAGCCTGTAACTCAAGCGACATTAGCTGTTGTGGGCGCCTTCTTAGGCCTTTCGAGAGAAAGATCCAATGCCCGTAAATACCCAGCGATTGATCCGATGATTTCCTGGTCTAAATATGGGTATACTGTAGGACAAATTCTCTCTCATAAATCATCTGATTGGAAGAAAACGGTAGATCAAGCTCACGATCTTCTTCGAAAAGGGGATGAAATTGCTAAAAGAATGGAAGTTGTAGGGGAAGAGGGAATTACTTTAGAAGATTTAGTCATCTATTTAAAATCGGAGCTCTACGAATTTTCCTACCTCCAGCAAAATGCCTTTGATAAGGAAGATACATACTGCCCTCTAGAGAGACAAATTCATCTTTTAGACCTCATTGAGAAAGTATTCAATTCTGAAATTGCCTTTGACTCTTTTGACGAAGCTAGATCTTTCTATCTTTCTTTGCAAAATAGCATTAAGAACATGAACTTCATGCCCTTCAAGTCAGAGAAATATCACCACGCTTATAAACAAATTGAAGAAAAAGTGCTTCATGCATCGAAAGGGAGTATCCTCGTATGAGAAAAATTCATGAACGAATCATAGATATCAAAGGAAACTTGCTCTCAATCATCGCCAAAGGAGCAAAGCTTGGCGAACTTGCAAAAGTGGAAAAGCAAGATGGGACCACAACTTTTGCTTCCGTTCTTCGGATAGAGCAAGAAAAGGTTACACTTCAAGCTTTCCAGGATACAAGAGGAATTTCAACAGGCGATAAGGTGATTTTTTTGAATCGTGAAATGAAAGCGATTTCTGGACCTGATCTTTTAGGGCGCCGCCTCAATGGAATGTGTCAGCCTATAGATGGTGGACCTGCCGTTGTCGGTCGTGAGATCAATATCGGGCAGCCCTCCTTCAATCCTGTAAAAAGAGTCGTACCTCATCAGCTCGTTCGTACGAACATCCCTATGATTGATGTGTTTAACTGTCTTGTTAAATCTCAAAAGATTCCTATCTTTTCTATACCTGGTGAGCCTTATAACGAACTTTTAATGCGAATTGCCAACCAAACCGATGCTGATATCGTTATTATTGGAGGTATGGGGCTTCGCTATGATGATTACCTAGCTTTTATCGATAATGCTGAAAAATCAGGGTCTTTAGAGAAAACAATTATGTTTACTCATTTAGCAACAGATCCCCCCATCGAGTGCTTACTTGTTCCCGATATGGCGCTCGCTGTAGCTGAAGAATTTGCATCAAAAGACAAAGATGTTTTAGTTCTTCTGACCGATATGACCGCTTTTGCCGATGCTTCAAAAGAAATCTTAATTTCGATGGATCAAATCCCGTCAAACCGTGGATATCCTGGCTCTCTTTATTCAGACCTAGCATCTAGGTACGAAAAAGCGGTCGACATTGATGGTTCTGGATCCATTACCCTCATCTCCGTCACTACAATGCCTGGTGGGGATGTGACTCACCCCATTCCCGATAACACTGGATATATCACTGAAGGACAGTTTTACTTAAATGGGGGGCGTATTGACCCGTTTGGTTCCTTATCCCGCCTTAAGCAGCAAGTGATCGGAGTTGTCACAAGAGAAGATCACGGAGAAGTAGCGAATACTCTGATTCGCCTTTATGCTGATTCTAAGAAATCAAAAGAGCGTCAAAGCATGGGGTTTAAACTCTCTAAATGGGATGAGAAGCTCATTCAGTTCAGCGCTCTTTTCGAAGACAAACTCATGAACCTGCGAGTAAATATCCCCCTAGAGGAAGCTTTGAGCCTAGGATGGAAAATTCTTTCTAAATGTTTTTCTTCTGAAGAGGTGGGAATGAAACAAACTTTGATCGATAAATATTGGCCTGTTGAAGGAAAATAATTGTGCAAGTACGACTAACAAAAAGTGAACTCAAATTCCAGCAAACAAGGCTCGAGCAGCTGCGCCGCTATTTACCTACCCTCCAGCTCAAAAAGGCGATGCTCCAAGCAGAAGTCAGCAGTGTTGTGCAAGAGCTAATCCAGCTTGAAAATGTCTATCATAAGATGAAAAAAGATGCGGAAAAATTTGCTCATCTTTTTACAACACTTAGCTTAGATGACTTTTTTGATAGCCTAAAAGTAGAAGATGTTAAGGTAGATCATGAGAACATCGCTGGTGTTGAAATCCCTGTTTTTAAGGAAGTCGTTTTTGCCAAATCAACCTATTCACTATTTGTGACACCTCTATGGTGGGATTCTGCCCTTTCTGAAATGAAAGAATTGATCATCCAAAAGACCAAAATTGAAATCGTAGAGATGAAAAAGGCTGTTTTACAAAAAGAACTTAGAGATGTGTCGATTAGGGTCAATCTCTTCGAAAAAATCTTAATTCCCAGAACTGAAGCGAATATCAAAAAGATCAAGGTTTTCCTTGGGGATCAGCAGCTATCCGCTGTCTCTCAGGCGAAAGTTGCTAAAGAAAAAATTATCACCAAAAAAGATCAGCTCGAAGAGGTGAATTTATGATTATCGAACTTGGAAAATATCTCTTTTTTGGAACGAAACAGGAAATCGATGCCTTTTTTACAAAGGCACAAAAGCTCGGAATCATTGAATTTATCGCTAAAAATTCGCAGAAAAAGCCTCTCCCTCACCATCTTGAGAGGATGCTTGAAGCGATCCAACAGGTGAAGAAATTACCTTCAGGAGAGGGTCATTTCCCTGAAGATTTAAATGCTCACGACCTAGCAGAAGAAATTCTGTCATGCCATAGTGAAATCGAACAACTTTATGAAGAGAAAAGAGCCCTAACTCTCGAAATTGAAAAAGTAGCTCCGTTCGGAGATTTTGCCATAGAAGACATTCGTGAAATTGAAGCGGCTTCGCCTCGAAGAATGATCTTTTACGCAGGCAAGCATAATGCTAAACGAAAGCTTCATCCTGACCTTATCTACATCAGTACCAATCATGATCTAGATTATTTTATTAGTATAACGACTCATGCGATTAAGCAAGCAGGCCTCTATGAAGTTCCGATTACCCACAGCCTTGCTACTTTGCAGCATCAGTTTGATGTCACTAGTAAAAAAATTCAATCGCGCAAAGCCCACTTAAAATCTTTTGCAAAGTACATAAACTTTCTTAAAGATGAGTTCACAAGAGAGCTTGATTCTCTTCATCTGAATCAAGCGAAAAATGACGTTCATCTCCAGCTGGAGCAAACAGTCTTTTTTATTCAAGGATGGATTCCTAAAAAGTATGTAGGTCGCATTCGACAAATGACCAAGCAAATGAATGTCTCGATGGAAGAAATTGCGATTGAACACCATGATAAAATTCCAACATACATGGAAAACAAAGGTTTTGCTGCCATCGGTGAGGATCTAGTTCACATTTATGACGTTCCATCAACGAGCGATCGAGATCCCTCTGCTTGGGTCTTTTTTAGTTTTGCAATCTTCTTTGCCATGATCATCGCAGATGCAGGCTATGGTTTTATCTATCTCCTCGCTTCTTTTTATCTCCAATATAAATTTAGAAAAGCGAGAGGGATGGCAAGACGTTTTATCAAACTTACGAAAGTTCTCGCATGCACCTGTATCACCTGGGGAATACTCACTTCGTCATTTTTTGGGATTCAGCTCAATCCTGAAAACCCTCTAACCAAGTTTTCTTTGATCGGGTACATGGCTAGGAAAAAAATGGAATACCATCTTAAGCAAAAAGATAATGTGTACAAAGAGCTTATCATTCAATTTCCTAACCTTAGCTCAGTAAAAAATCCTAAAGATTTTCTCCTAAATGCCTATAAGATCAAAAATGGAGAAAAGGAGTACGTTGTTCAAAATGAGTTCAATGACAATGTGATGATGGAGCTTTCTCTTTTAGTGGGGATTATCCATATCAGTCTTTCACTCCTTCGCAACGTAAGAAGAAACTATTCCGGACTTGGTTGGTTTTTATTTGTGATAGGGGGCTACTTGTTCTTCCCCAAGATCCTCGATGCAACTTCTCTTGTCCAATATATGGGCATCATGGGCAAACATGTGAGCAATCAGGTGGGGCTTCAACTCCTCGGAACAGGAATCGCTCTCGCTCTTTTCTTGTCTATGCTTCAAAACGGCTTTTTCAAAGGCCTTGCCGAAATCTTTAAAATGATCGAAGTCTTCGCTGATGTGCTTTCTTACCTTCGTCTTTATGCACTAGGCCTTGCCTCTTTAATCTTAGCCTCTACTTTTAACATGCTCGGCAAAGATGCAGGACTCTTCTTTGGAGTTCTGATCATATTAGTTGGACATATCACCAATATTACCTTAGGCATTATGGGTGGTGTGATCCATGGCCTTCGTTTAAACTTCCTTGAGTGGTATCACCATAGCTTTGAGGGAGGCGGTAAAAAATTTAATCCATTAAAATTATCTAGTTGAAGGAGTTTACTATATGCTTACTTTTGCCATGTCAGGTCCTGCAATCCTTTTAGGACTTGGTTGTATTGGAAGCGCTATCGGCTGCGGAATTGCAGGGATGGCTTCTCACGGCGTCATGAGCCGTGTTGATGAAAACCACGGAAAATTTATCGGGATATCAGCGGTTCCTTCTTCTCAAGCGATCTATGCTTTTGTTCTTATGCTCCTTATGAGAGATGCGATTCGTGCGAATACTCTTTCTCCTATGGACGGAGTTGCTATGGGATTTGCTGTAGGATGCGCGATTTTATTATCTGCGATTTATCAGGGAATGTGTGGCGCAACCGCCATCCAAGCCTGCGCAAAACAGCCTGCTATTTTTGGTAAGTGCTTTGCAGCTCTTGGTATCATCGAGTCGTTCTCACTCTTTGCCTTTGTATTTGCTCTATTGCTTCTCTAGGGCTTTTCTATCAGCTTGGGACAAGGTCCCAAGCTGAGCCTTCTTTTTGCTAATTACGATTAAAAAAATGCACTAGCTTGATGGATCCCAATTGTCCATAAAGCGATAAAACCTACTGTCCCTAAAAAGGCTATACTATATCCAATTAGAAGGGATATCCCATCTTCTTCTAGTAGCCCCATGCCTATAAAAACAAGGGGAATAGCTGTTAGGATATTTGTTAGTGGAAGAGGAAGGGGTAATGATAGGATCAAGCCCAAAATGCAAATGATAATACCATGAATTCTTCGAAGCCATGGATGTTTGATCAAGAAAACCAGCCTAGGATGAAAGATTTTTTGAAGGCGCTTGATCCAATCTATAGTTTTCCTAATAAATTTTGCTAAAGGAGTGCTTTTGATTTTTTTTTGAAGAAGCCACTTTGGCCACCACATCGAGGTGAAAAAAGCCATCCGAATCCCAATAAAGGCTATTAAAAGCCCGAAAGGGACCGAGGAACCTGGAATGGGGATGGGAATGCAAAAAGGTAAGCTACAAACAATTAAAAGAGCTCCGATCCCATTACCAGCTAAAAGAGTCATGATTTCTTTTAGTGTTACTTGAGATTGGATCTCACTCAAAGCAAGAATTTCTTTTAAAGAATGAATCACTGATGGATGAGCTTTCATACGACTGCTTGTTTCTTCTCTTTCTAAAGAGAAGAGGAAAATGAATCAAGTAAATGACAAATTAAAAATTGAATTATAACTTCTTTATTAGATCTTGTTTTAAAAAAGGTCTTTAATTAGCATCTTGGCCAAAAATAAAAGGAATTTGATGATGGCTGGTGTTGGTGCTGTAACTCTTTGCGCTCATTGCGCTCATCCCTGCGCTCCAGGGACTATAGGAAGTCATGAAAAGATAGCTTATACCGAACCTTTAACAGGTGGGGAAGCGTTGGTCGATTTCTTTGACCATCCTTTATGTACAGATTGTACAAGCTCTCATTCTTTAAGGTTCATAGGGCTTGAAGCGATTTGGAAATGTCCCGTTGCTGGTTGTGAGTACCGGATAGGCCCCACCGACGCCGATCCTGAAATGGCAACGTTGGTAGGAGGCGTAGCAGCGGCCGCTTTGGGTCTCGCAGATGATGCAGCATCTGTCGCATCAACAGTTGTTGGAGAGGTGGAAGAAGATGGACTTCCTGCTTTGCAAGACTGGGAATTTGAACTTTGTAAAGAACTCATTGAAGGAGGGGGGTTAGATCCTGTAAATGAGATGCTTGCTACAAAATCTGTTACTGAGGATCAGCGAGGTGAGCTTGTTGCTCATGCCGCTGTGCATGATAAGCTGAGTATTGTTCAAGCTTTGCTTGATAATGGATCTATTACTCAGGCGGCTCGTGGTGATGCGGTTTGTAGGGGCAGTACGAATTGGAATATGGACCTGCTCAATACTCTTCTCGCTAATGGCCCGATCCCAACTGATAAACGGGAGCAGACGCTATTACTAGCCGCTAGTATGGATAAACCAGAATTTGTTGGTAGACTTCTCGTTTGCGGTGAGGAGCTTATCGCTGGTAGAGCAGACGCTTTAGGGGTGGCTGCTGTTAGAGGGTATACCCAAGTCGTCGATCTGCTCATAGAGGGTGTTGTTCTTCCAGAAGATATCATCATCGCTGCACATGGAGTCGCTGAAGGTTTGGGGCAAAATGAAATCGCAGATACTTTGTCAACCTATCATATGGAGCATTATGGTGATAATTATAGCGAGGGTGGCGCTCTGTAGTTTTTCTTAAAAATCTTTTCAATTAATAGCCCTCTTTGAATGAGGGCTTTTTTATTTATTTTTCTCTTTTTATTTCAGATCGCTTTTTGCCTTGCATTCAAGACTTTCCAGTTTTCAAGTTTTTTTTGAGAATTGTAGAATATTCACTTTCAGGATCATAATTATTTCTTAATAACATAAGTTCTTATGTGAGGTTAGTATGAAATTAACTATCGCTATGTTTGCAGCAGCCTTTCTGGTTGTTTCTCAGATTCAAGCGGAGGAGCAGCCAGCAATGCTTCATTACAATCTTGTGCTTGAATGTACACAGAGTATTAAACTGAGTGCCCTTGAAAATATTATCCCCTCATCTGATAATCAACCTGCTAATAAAGAAGAATGGGTTCGAACGACGATCAATGAGCTTGAGCATATAAAGAGCTTTCTTCAGTCAGGTCAGTTTAAGACAGGTCAAGTCAATTTCAGCATTGATCACCCTTGTGAAGAGGTGGAAAAAAAGGGCCCTGAAGTCACACTCGCTATGAACATGATTTGCAATGACTCTGCAGGTTCTGAAGAGATCAAAACCCTTCAAGACATTTCTTATTTTGCAGATAAAAAGCTAGGATACAAGGAATGGGCCCTCCATACGATGAGAGCTCTTCAAATGTTAGAAATGCTTTTCATTAAAGGAAAAGTTGAAGCGCTCACTATTGGGGTGACAGAGCCCAGTACTACTCCTCTAAAACCAGGTTTTTCTGAAGTGACTTGCTCTTTGCGGCTGCGTGGTAAGGAGTGTGATGAATTTCAAGCTTTGGTCAATTCTTTAGCAAACATCCCCTTCCCAGGAAAAAATTTGACAGAAGAGGTAGCGGGTATAACTAATTCTATTCATCAACTTCAAATGCTGATCTTAAGTGGAAGAATCACTTTTGCTAAAGGAGAAATCCTCATCCGTTAGTTCATTCTCCGTAGAATGCGCTTTTTTATTTTTGATTATTAGCCCATGAGCTATATAGTCGCTAAAAGGGTAGAGACTATGGACGAGAGAATTGAAGAAGACACTATGGGCAAGGTAAAAGTCCCTGCTGACAAGCTTTGGGGCGCTCAAACCCAACGTTCAATTCATAATTTCCCTGTCGGTAATGAAAAAATGCCACCCGCAGTCATTCATGCTTTGGCTCTTGTTAAAAAAGCCGCTGCTATCGTAAATCATGAACTTGGCCTTCTTGATGGAGAAAGGAAAGATCTGATTGCCTCAGCTGCTGATGAAATCTTAGCAGGTCATTATGCCGATCAGTTCCCCTTAGTGGTGTGGCAAACAGGATCGGGAACACAAAGTAACATGAATGTTAACGAAGTGATCAGTAATATCATTTCGAAGAAATTAGGCCGCCCTTTAGGAAGCAAAGAGCCTGTGCATCCGAATGATCATGTGAATAAATCTCAATCATCGAATGATGTATTCCCTACAGCGTCTTCGCTAGCTACCTATATCGCCATTCAAAAAGAGTTATTGCCTAGTCTCAAACTTTTTCATCTTGAGCTCAAAGCTAAAGAAAAAGAATTTTCTGAGATCATAAAAATTGGTAGAACGCATCTGATGGATGCTACTCCTTTGACTCTTGGACAAGAGTTTTCAGGATATGCCCAGCAAATCCTAAATGGAATCGAAGCGGTTCAAGATACGTGCAAGCATCTTTCTCAAATCGCTCTGGGAGGGACAGCTGTAGGAACGGGCATTAACTGTCATCCTAAATTCCCTCTAAAAGTCGCTAAAGTGCTTTCTGAAATGACAGGATTTCAATTTGAGAGCGCTCCCAACAAGTTTGAGGCACTAGCTTCAGCCGATAATTTAGTCGAAACGCATGGCGCGCTCAAAAGAGTAGCTTGCTCGATGATGAAAATCGCTAATGACATCCGCTGGCTCGCTTCAGGCCCCCGATGTGGTATTGGAGAGATTATTCTTCCTTCAAATGAACCTGGATCTTCCATTATGCCGGGAAAAGTGAACCCCACCCAGTCAGAATCGATGACCATGGTGTGTGCGCAGGTCTATGGAAATGATGCAACTGTTGCTTTTTGTGGCTCTCAAGGTAATTTTGAGCTCAATGTCTATCGACCTGTCATGATCTACAATGTCCTCCAATCCATAGAATTATTAGGGGATAGCGCTGAGCTTTTTACAAGCCACTGCCTAAGAGGAATCCTTCCTAACAAAAAAAGGATCAAACACCTCCTTGATCAGTCCCTCATGCTTGTTACCGCTCTCAATCCAGTGATAGGGTATGACAACGCTGCCAAAATCGCAAAGTATGCTTATGAAAATCATCTCACGTTAAAAGAAGCCGCTTTAAAGCTTGGAATGATTGATGAAGCGACTTTTGATAAGGTAGTCGACCCTTCTAAAATGATCCATCCTCACTCTTGATTGAGATGGATCCCTAATCGAGAAAGAATGAATCGAATGACCAAAGTAGGGTGCAAGATGAAGTTCTTTAAAAGATTCAAATAAGTGACGCTCTTCATCGTTTTGCAAAGGGGTTTAGGAGTGTCTGAAAGGAAGTCTTGGAGCCATTCAGGATAGGGAGGAGGTAAATGATAGGGTAGTTTATCTAAAGAAAAAAACTCGGCGGCTCTTGTTTCTTCTGTAATTGAAAGCTGCTCTTCAAGCAGTCTGCACTCAAAAAAATAGGTCTTCTTTGTCATTTTGTTGGTGGGTAGATAGATAGCGATAAGTTTTACTATTTCAGCTTTAGCGCCTGTCTCTTCCTTAATTTCTCGAAGAGTCGCTTCTTCAGGAGATTCTCCATCATCAATACCACCACCTGGCATCACCCATACAGGAATATCTCGACGTTTAGTGAGAAGAAGAGATTTGTGATCAGTGCTGAGAATGAGAGCCGCTACGCTTTCTTTTGCTATTGCCATATTTTCGTGCTTTCTTATGATGGTAGGTGCCAGATAAAATCATAATCATTATGTCCATTTTTCCCTTGTTTTTTTTACTACTCCTTGCAAGTTGTAATAGCACTTATATGAGCGTAGATAAAGAGTTTGTAGATAAAAATTCTTTGGCCTCAACTTTTGTAAAAAGTCCTGATCCGGCTCAAGCAAACCCTCCACAAGGAATAAGACTTTGGGTCTCTTGGAATTATCCTCTATCTATATGGCAAGAAGGGAGCATCATCTATTTAAAAGTGATCTACGGAAACTACGAGCAAGCGATGTTTAGTTATCCTATGGGGGGTAGCAAAGGAGAGGTGTCTTATGCTTTGCTCTCTGATGAATATGATAAAAAGCAAGGGATCCTGACTTACAGCGCAGAAGTGGTCACACCTGCCGGAGAAGCTCTCTCTCATTGGAAACATCAAATGTGGTTTGAGCTGATAGAACCTTAAATGGAAATAAGCGCTTTTTCTTTTGCCTCTTCAAAAAGAGAAAAAAGAGAATCGATGCCAAGGCAAGGATCTGTAATAGAGAGGCCTGGGTCTCTTTCATAAGGACCTTGAGAGCCTTCTTTTAAATAGCTTTCCACCATAAGGCCTACAATTCTTTGGCGGGGATCTGTCATTTGCTGTAGTACCTCTAGGGCGTTGTTTTTTTGAACGAAAAGAGACTTTTGTGAATTTCCATGACCACAATCAATGACAAAATGTGGCTCAAATCGAAATTTTCCAAAAATATTTAGATGGGAATGAATCTGCTTTTCGGAAAAATTGGGGCCTTGATCTGTTCCTCTTAAGATGACAAATTGATGGGGATTGCCTTCGGCATGAAGATAGGCTAGGCGTCCATCAGAATCTAGCCCATAAAAATCTTGAGATGACTCAATCGAGCGGAAAGCATGGATGAGATCTTCCATTTGCCCATCTTGTGGGTTTTTAAGACCTATCGCAAAGGCAGACGCAGCAGCAAGTTGCCTGTGGATTGAGGAGCGTATTGTTCTTGTGCCGATTTGCCCCATGGCATAGCAATCTTCAAAATATGGATAAAGAAATGGATCTAGTAGTTCATAGCTTAGTGGAATCCGTTTCTTAATGAGTTTGACAAGAAGCTCCCGCCCCTCAGAAAGACCAGGCCTCGGTGAAGTGAAAGGATGTCGATAAGGGTCATACACAAAACCTTTCCATCCTACGGAGGTGCGAGGTTTTTCTAAATGAGCTCTCATGACGATTCGCCAATCTGGAAGGAGTTCTTGAAGCTTAAGGATGTGATCAGCAAAACATAAAGCACCGCTCGCGTCATGAATAGAACAGGGTCCCGTGATCAGGATTTTTTTCGGACAGAGCCCTGCAGTGATCTCTTTGATTTCATTTCTACAGCTTTCAATCCATAACAAGTCTTCCGGCTCAAGAAAATATTTTGTTTTGAGTTGTGTGGGCGAAGGAAGCTCTACAATCGGCATAGGGTCAAGTTCTCTATAGTATTAAAACCAAAAAAAATAGTACGATCTTGGTTTCCTTTTAGTAAATAATGAGTTGATATTTCCCAATGAATATGGAAGAAATTTTAGAAATTATGAACCAGATCAATAATTGGGTCTGGGGTCCACCTCTTCTAATTCTTCTTGTTATCGTTGGAATCTACCTCACAGTTCGTACTAAAGGAGTCCAATTTCGTTATCTATGGTATTCTCATAAACTAGCTTTCACAAAGCAAGATCATTCATCGCAAGGTGATATTTCCCATTTTCAGTCATTAATGACAGCGCTTGCTGCCACGATCGGCATTGGAAGCATTTCTGGTGTCGCTACAGCGATTGCGATCGGAGGTCTTGGCTCTCTTTTTTGGATGTGGGCGGCAGCCATTATCGGTATGGCCACAAAGTATGGGGAAGCAATCTTAGCTGTTCGCTACCGTATCAAAGATGAGAAAGGAGAGATGTGTGGCGGCCCTATGTACTATCTGGAAAAAGGGCTTGGAAGTAAATTTTTAGCAGTAAGTTTTGCAATTCTTGGCGCGCTTACAGCCATCGGCACCGGAAATATGGTCCAAGCGAACTCTGTGTCTGGAGCTTTTGTAGAGCTTTGTCATTTAAACCCCCTTTGGGTTGGCTTAATTTTAATGGTGTGCACGGGCTTTGCTCTGATTGGTGGCATTAAAAGTATAGGAAAGATTGTAGGTTTTTTAGTGCCCGCTATGGCGATCTTTTATATTTCGGGAGGGGTTCTAATTCTACTTCTTCGATTTCAAGACATTCCTCATGCACTTTACTTAATTTGCAAGACGGCTTTTACTGGGCAAGCAGCATCAGGAGGTTTTGTAGGCTCGAGCATGATGCTCGCCATCCAGCTTGGTGTGTCTAGAGGTGTTTTTTCTTCAGAAGCGGGCCTTGGCTCTTCGCCGATTGCAGCGGCAGCGGCAAGAACAGATATTCCCGGGAGGCAAGCTTTAGTGTCGATGTCCTCTGTTTTCATTACAACAGGGATTGTTTGCTCTATTACTGGGCTTGCAATCGCAGTTACTGGTGTAGTGGGTACTACAGGCGCAAATGGTGCAGTGCTCAACGGCTCCGCTCTTGCCCTTGCAGCATTTGATTCTGTCATTCCACACGGCGGGCTTTTTGTGACCATTGCGCTAATCCCATTTGCTTACTCAACAATCTTAGGTTGGGCCTATTACGGTGAAAAATGTATTGAATACCTATTTGGGATAAATACCGTGAAATTATATCGCATTCTCTTTACAATTTTAGTTCTTCCCGGAGCGCTCCTTAATCTAGAATTCGTTTGGAGTCTTGCAAATATCCTCAACGGTTTAATGGCCATTCCAAACCTTATAGGTTTATTTTTACTCGGTTCAGTCATTGCCAAAGAGACGAAATTATTTGATCATATGCTCCAGAGGGAAAAAGGAGCTGTATGAATTTTCTAGTCAAATGGGTCAGAGATTTTAATGACTTTCTCTGGGGCCCGCCCCTTTTAATTCTACTTGTAGTTGTGGGAATTTTTTTAACAATTCTCCTCAAAGGGATTCAATTCCGCTATTTTCTCACATCCCATTTTTTGGCCTTTACGAAACATGATCAAAAATCTCAGGGTGACATTTCCCATTTTCAATCCCTTATGACGGCTCTAGCAGGAACTATCGGTATGGGAAGTATTGCAGGTGTTGCCACAGCTGTCGCAGTCGGCGGGCTAGGATCTACTTTTTGGATGTGGGTCACAGCTTTGATTGGTATGGCGATCAAGTATGCAGAAGCGATTTTAGCGATTAAGTATCGCGTTAAAGATGCCTCAGGACAAATGTGTGGCGGTCCTATGTACTATTTAGAGAGAGGAATGAACAGTAAATTTTTGGCAGTGTCCTTTGCCATTTTTGCGATTCTCAGCTCATTCGGTATCGGCAATATGGTCCAATCCAATTCAGTAGCTTTAGCCTCCCATGAGCTTTTTGGGGTGCCCCCTCTTGCTGCTGGATTTTTCATGATGATCATCACCGGCTTTTCTATCCTCTGGGGGATTAAGAGCATTAGTAAAATTGTTTCGATTATTGTTCCAGCTATGGCAGGTTTTTACATTTTAGGCGGACTTATTATCCTGATCGCCCACGCAAGCGCTATTCCAGCTGCTCTCGCCGTCATTGTAAAAACAGCTTTTACCGGCCAAGCTGCAACAGGAGGCTTTTTAGGTTCAACGATCATGATGGCAATTCAAATGGGTGCCTCTCGTGGTATTTTTTCTTCCGAGGCGGGTATGGGAAGTTCTCCGATCGCAGCGGCGGCAGCTAAAACCTCATCGCCTGGTGTGCAAGCTCTCGTTTCCATGTCTTCCGTCTTCATCACAACAGGTGTTGTTTGTACGATCACAGCACTTGTCATTGCGATTTCTGGCGTTCTTGGGGAAACAGGGGTAAATGGAGAGATGCTGAACGGCTCTGCCTTAGCTTTAAGAGCCTTTAATCAAGCTCTCCCCGGTGGTGGGTTGATTGTAACGATTGCGATCATTCCATTTGCCTACTCCACGATTCTTTCATGGGCCTACTATGGAGAAAAATCGATTGAGTATCTTTTTGGCATGAGGGCCATTAAGTTCTACCGGGTGATCTTCACTTTGTTTATTTTGCCGGGGGCTACTTTTTCGCTAGGTTTTGTGTGGGATTTTTCCAATCTCATGAATGGCCTGATGTCAATTCCCAATCTGATCGGGGTTTTATTCCTCTATAAGGTAGTGCTCAACGAAACAAAAATCTTTGAGAAAAGTTTTCAAATGAAAGATTTTTCATAAAAGCTATTGATTTATAAAGAAATTTTTTGAAAGATGAAAATTTCTGATTTCTTTAGAAGTTGCTGCAGGAGGGGGATATTTCTATAGCAACTTCTTTTCTGATTAAATTGTTACTTTGAAAATTGCAACGTTAGTGTGGTTTGGATTTGTAGAGGGGGAGCTTGCCCATACTCTTCGCCTTGTTCCATCCGCTTCAATATTTACTGCGTAAGAACCTTGGCCTAAGATGCTGTGATCTACGATCAAGCCTATACCCTTCAATCGCTCAAGAATGGAGGTGGCTCTCTCTTGATCCACAAGTTTTACGGCTAACCCATATTGAGATACTCTCAACCCCTCAATGACTTCCTCGCGATGGTAAGCTACGCAAGGGATGAAATAAGAGGGCAAAGTAGAAATATCCATAAATTCTCCTTAAAACTTGATTTTGGCCAAGATTATAAAGATCGCTATAATAAAAACATCATTTAAAAAGTTTTTATTATTTGTATAATTGTAATTGCTGGCTAAGACCCAATAATTGCCTTAAAGAAAAAACTTGAAAGGGTCTTATGCCCCCGGGTGACACGCTGAAGGTTAAGCCACATCGGTTCATCAGATATTCTGGAGTAAATTCTTCCTTTATAAAGCCTTCTGGTAGACTCGTGCTTGCTATAAAGGATTCTAAAAAAATCTTTAGCAAGTTAAATGAAGCCTCTAGGTGCTCTGGTGTGTGGATTTTATTATCAAAAAAGACTACTTGACCTTGCTGTTTAATTGAGGTCCCATCCGATACTTCTCCTAAAAGAAAAATAACAGGGCGCTCAAGAAGATCCCTTCTTTCACTTCCTAGGGGAAGTGAGATAGAAGGTCTTGGAACTGGGGCAGGGGTAGGGATTCTAGTCGCAGCCTCTCTACCTGCTATGGCTGCTCTCGTTGCAGTATAAACCCTTCTAACTACAGCCTCGTGAAGGGGGGAGGAAATCACTCGGGTTGTAGGTCTTCCAGCGCTTACAGGATCAAGGTCGTGTCTTGTGGGAGCTCCGCTGCCAGATCTCGTAGGAATCACGCCTGCTGCTGCAGAAGCTACTTTTGAGGTGCTTGCTTCTACAGAACCTGCGGTTCTTTTTACAGGTCTATATTCAGTTCTTGAAGGAGAGGGGGATCTGCCTGCGGTAGATACTCCAGCTGCCCCTCTTCCTCGTGTAGAATCTAAATCGCTATAAGGTATGTATGATGGATATAAAGATGTTCGTGCTGCCATAATTTCAAAATGTTGAGAGTTTTTTAGTGATTTCTAGAAGAGTGCTTTCGTCCTCTTCGAGTTTTTGTTTTGTTTGTTCTACTAAAGAGGCTGGAGCCCTTTCTATAAATTGAGGCATCGATAATTTGGTCTTGCTGCCTTCAATTTGCTTTTGAATTTTTTCGATTTCTTTCAGCAATCGCTGTTTTTCACGTTCTTTGAATTCTTCAGGAAGAGGGATTGTGATCTGCAGGTCTTCAACTTTTGAAGAGGAAGAGAAAGCAAGAGAGGGCGGCGCTATGCAAAAAGTGATCTTTCCAAGACGAACGAGCGATGAGAGAATTTGCTGATTGCTCTCTATAAGAGGAGAGAGGTAGGAGGTGCTAGATAAATAGACATCAGTCATGACAGGGGGAGCGAGCGCCATCTCTGCACGAACTTTGCGAATTTCGGCTAGAACTAGGCAAATAGAGCTAAAATCTTTTTCGGCTTCCTTTTTCAAGAAGTGAGAGTGGAAGTGGGGGAAAGGTGCGCTAATGCATGCTTTGCTGGTTAACATCTCAAGAAGATCTCTCGTGAGAACATCCACAGAGGGGTTTGTCTTAAGGTCGGGGAATTGATTTTTTAACCTTTGGAAAATCTCCTCAGTAATAAAAGGACAGATTGGATGCATAGAGCTAATTGAGCAAGAAAGGATGTAAAGAAGAAGCTTTTGTTTAGAAGTTCTTTGCTCAGGAGTTCCTATTTTAGTAAAGAGGTAGGGCTTGCAAAGCTCAACATAGTAAGCGCAAAATTCATCCCAGAAAAATTTATAGATGCTATTTGCAAGCTCATCAAAGTCATAAGATTCAAGGCTTGACTCCATCCGGCGAATGCACGCATGGAGGCGAGATAAAATCCAATGGTCTTCTAAGGTCCATAAACTTTCATCAAAAGAGGTCTGAAGGTCATTTTCTGATAAATCGTGGATGTTCATAAAAATGAATCTGGTTGCATTCCAGAATTTATTGGAAAAGTTCTTGTATTCCTCAAATCGCCGACGATCAAGATCTATTTGTCGTGCATGAGTCACTGATGAGCAAAGAGCCATTCGCATCGCATCAGCGCCATAAAGAGAGATGATTTCAATCGGATCGATTACATTCCCTTTTGACTTGGACATTTTTTCCCACTTAGATTGAACTTCCGGAGGAGTAGGCTCTCCCAGTTCGTAAGAGAGACGTTCAGTTTGTGAAACATACGCGATAGATCCATCTTCTTTTTTTCTCCAATACGACTTTCCGTAGATGAGCCCATGAATGAAAGTCTTATGGAATGGAACCTCTTTCATGGCATATTCACCAAAAAAAATCATTCGGGCGACCCAGAAAAAGAGAATGTCGTGCCCTGTAACAAGAGTAGATGTAGGATAGAATTTTTTTACGTAGTCTTTATCATGGGGCCATCCTAACGAGCTAAACGGCCAGAGCCCTGAAGAAAACCAAGTGTCTAGTACATCTTCATCTTGTTTCCAGTCATCTGGATTTGCAGCGACCTCGGGAGGTAGTCCTTCATCAATATAACAAATTTTGCGGGTAGGGTCTTTTTTGTGATGCCATACAGGAATTCTGTGTCCCCACCATAGCTGGCGTGAAATACACCAATCACGTAAATTATCGATCCAGTGAAAATAAGTCTTTTCCCAGTAAGAGGGGATCATGTCCACTTTTTTTAGGGCTACTGCATCAATCAGCTTTTGCTTGTACTTTGTGATGCGAACAAACCATTGCTTCGAAAGATAAGGTTCAATGACTGCCTTGGATCTGTAGGAAACACCCACATTGTGTGTGTGAGGTTCAATTTTTTCGAGGAGGTCTAGTTGCTGAAGAGTCTGAACGACAACTTTTCTCGCTTCTTGCATAGAGAAGCCTTTAAAAGGAGGGTAGGTGTTGTTGAGAGTCCCATTTTTTTCCATAATGTTAATCATAGGAAGATGATGGCGAAGAGCCATTTCATAATCATTGAAGTCATGGGCAGGAGTGATTTTTACAGCCCCTGTTCCAAATGAAGGGTCTACAAAATCATCGGCAATGATTGGAATTCGGCGGCCTGTTAATGGATGGTCAATCTCTGATCCAATCAAATGCTGGTAGCGGGGATCTTTAGGGGATACAGCTACTGCAGTGTCTCCCAGCATCGTTTCAGGTCTTGTGGTCGCAATAATAATCGATTCATTCGTTCCAGCTACTGGATATCTTAGATGCCATAGAAAGCTTGATTTTTCCTCATACTCAACTTCATCGTCGGCAAGGGCTGTTTCGGTGACTGGATCCCAGTTAACAAGGTAGTCTCCTTGATAAATGAGACCTTCATCAAACATTTGCTTGAATATAGACTTCACCGCAAAGTTCGCTTCATCATCCATAGTAAATCGCAGTCTACTCCAGTCACAAGAGCAGCCTAGTTTTTTCAGCTGGCTGATGATTTTGCTTTGGTGATCATCTTTCCATGCAAAGACGTGAGAAAGGAATTCTTCTCTAGGGTAGTCTACTCTTCGTTTTCCTTCTTTGGCCATGAGGTGACGTTCTACGACAGTTTGAGTCGAAATCCCAGCGTGGTCTGTACCGGGAACCCATAAAACTTCAAAGCCTTTTTTTCTTTTATAACGAATCAAGATGTCCTGGATCGTGTCGACAAGAGCATGCCCCATATGCAGGACCCCTGTTACGTTAGGAGGGGGGAGAATGATGCAATAAGAGGGTTTAGAAGAATGGGCGTCTGCTTTGAAATGATGATGTTGTTCCCAAAATTTATACCACTCGTCTTCAGTAAGAGAGGGATCATATGATGTAGGTAATTCGTCCATAGAAAATCAATATTTTTTTGAGGAAGAATACCAAAATAAAAGGCTGTGGTCAATGATTAAGACTCTGAAAAAGAGGGGGTAGTTACTATGCAGATTCCAAAATTAAAATAAAAATTTATTATATTTCTTATTATTAAATTTTTTAATTTATAAATTTTTATTAGTTTGATCAATTTTTTGAATTCGTTTTTTCAGCTCTATGGTAGAATCTCGCTCAAATAAAGAGTTATCATGAGAATGGACTACTCACTTTCTAGTCAGCTTCTCTCTCTTGTTTTATCCTATAGAAACGAGAGAGGGTCAGAGGAAACATGGTCTATGGAACCTTGTCAGAGGCCTGTTGACTGGAAAAATCCCCGTTTTTACTTCACTCTCGCCGATATGGTGGCGATCGGTGTTGTTAATCTTGTTGAGTCGGTTGTTTATGTCATATTAGCCGCCTTATCTACCTTGATATTTCCCATTTCTAAAGCCCCCTTGCATTTTTTCGTAAAACTGCTCAGTAGCGCCTCGTTTACAACGATCTGGCTTATTGTAAGCGCTACCCTTCATATAATAGTTCCTCATTCTAAGTCGCTACTGAACCTAGTTGAAGATCCTACTTTTGTAGAAAGTACAGACAATCTTGTGCCTCGGAATTTTCTGACAAAAGAGGCATTTATGAGATCGGTGCTGAGTGATATCACAAAGTGGGATATCACTAGAGAAACAGATAAAGACTTTACCGCTCAGTGGGTGCGAAGTTGCCGTAATGCACGCATGAGCATAGCAGAGGTGACTCAGGTCGTTCCTATTGTGAAGCAGACTTATTTTGCAAATTTTGACGACTTAGTGAAATTGCTCCGCGCTTTTTATAATCCTTTAGATAGGGAGAGTCGTGAGGTCCTTTTGGATGGGGACTTTAATAGGAAAAGGGAATATTTTGCCATTCGCCCTTTTATTTATTATGGACTCGACAAAACAGGAAGAAAACTTCCGATCCCAGATTGTTTACATGCCGATTCAAAAGAAAAAATCAAACTTCTACGCCAGGTTGAAATCTCACCTGTTATTCAAGAAGTGGTTGATGCGACAGCAAGTCTTGGACGTTATGTACAATCAATAAAGGAATACGTATCTCCTGAAATTAAAAGATTCGCAAGGGAGCTTGCAGGTTATCATAGAGTTACTTATGAGGAAATGAAGGATATTGTTTATTTCTCCTTTGATCCTGTAGGACGATTTTTTGGGGATTTTTCAGAAGGGCTTATGGAATATTCTGAGCGACTTAATGTGAGGAAGTTGATGATAGCTAAGGAGAAAAATCTATCGTCTGCCGTTGATCCAGCTACGAAAATGGCGCGAGATAAGATACTTCAAGCAAAGATCGATCGGGCAAAGTTAATTCAAGCAAAAATCATAGACCTGCGAGCTCTCGCTAAAGAGAGATGGCATGAAGAGGCAGTTGAGCGTTTTATATCTCAACCCTCACTCCAAGAAGTCATGGGTGGTCTCTCTAATGAAGCAAAAGCAATGATGCAAGAATTAACAGAGTTTTCCTATAGAGCAGAACGTGACGGGTTGATTTCGCAAATCTCTAGGATTCAGATTGGCTCTTAAATTCTTTTAAAGAACTTACGGGAGCTTTTTTATCTTTTTGTATTCCCAAATCTTCAAGTAGTAATAATCCCTTTTCAAGAAAGTCTTTTTCATAGTCAAAAGCATGGTGGTGCCAATCGCCAGGAAGAGATTTCCCTAAATAGTGGGGGATTAATGAGTACAGTGCTGGGTGCTTTTCTTTAATGAGTCTTGGAAGAGGGAATGCTGTCGTGGAGAGCCTATTAAAAAGAACGGCTGCAAGGTAAAGGGGAGAGGCGGTTTTCGCGAGATTTGTGCTGGAGTGTTTTGATAATAGTGACCTTGCCTGATCAAGTGAGCCAGCCTTTAAAAGGGCAAGCACCTCATAGTAGTCTAAGTAGATCTCTAAATCATGGTCAGCAAAGCGAGAGCGGATTTTATTGAAAAGAGGGAGAAACGAGCGGTAGTGGGAAAGAGAAAACCGATCCAGCAAAGATAGTGTGATTTTTAAATCCAACGTTGAGGACTCCTCAGAAAGCTCAGAGATCCAAAGCTCAGCCTCCTCACTATTAAAAAAGCAAATTTTTTCTAAAACCGGATGAGGGTGTTTTTCTAGTAGTTTTTGCACAGAGGGAAAATCTTGAAGAGCCATAAGAGCAAAAAAAATGCTCTCAATCAGTTCATGATGAGATATCCCTTCTGACATTTCCAAAAGGATGAGAGGTTTGTTGAGCCAAAAGGCTAGTTGAATCGCTAAATCCTTCATTTCCGTATCATGCCCTTGTGAGGGGGTAAAAGGGGAGAAAAAGAAAAGGGGCTGGAGATATTGCCTGAGAAGCTGGATCAGTTGCTTCGTGTTGTGAGAAGATAGATCGTGTAGATATCGGATGACGATGAGAGCAAAAAGATAGGTTCCTTGGCGATCCTTGGCGCTGAGTTCATGAAAGCGGAAGATGACATGGTCGTGAATTCGAAAAAGCATGGGATGGCTCGGATACTTCCGAAGAGCAAGCTCGAGGCATTTTGCTTCTTCTTCCCTGTCTTTCTCTTCTCGATAGATGAGAGATTTTCCTAGATATTCCAGAGGAGCTCCCGAGGTTTTCCCAAGGCGTTCAAATTCTTCATAGGCTTTGTCTGTTAGTTTTTCTTTTTCTTTGTGTGTAGTACAAGTTTTGGCCATTTCAAGAAGGGTAATGCCTGAGCGAAAAAGAGCTTCTCTACTCTCTGACCTTCCTTTAAAAGAATCAGCAATCTTCCGATATTCATACAAAGCTTTATCAAAGTGCTTGGATGCAAAGAAGGCATCAGGGATCGAAAGGCAGTTGACCATTGCATTTTGTGATCCAGAGAACACTTTCCAATCTTTGATGGTAAACTGCATATCTTTACATATAAGACCTACTTGCGAGCCCATAATGGGAATGTGACCTACATACTTCAAAATCAGCTTTTCATTGATGGAAACAAAGACGTTCGAGTCAATTTTCTCGATGCATATTTTCCCTTCTTGCTCGACAAATTCACTTGGACAATCAAGAACTTGTACGTTGTCTAAAAAGAGCTGAGCTCCAGGATTTGTTTTAGATCCGAGCCATAAACAAAATCCTCTTTGGAGGGCTTCTTTTGCATTCGATGAGGGAAGTCCAAACAAGAGCCCTACGCCATGAGATTTAGGCAGCAGCGTTAAAGTCGCTTCAATTTTGATGTTACCAGGGAAAGAGCCTTTGGCTAGCATCAAGATGACCCATTCAGAAAGAGGCCCGAGCTGGGTTATAGCCGTATGGGGGTTGAGAAGGACTGTTTCTTGAAAGGTGAAATCTTCCACCTTGTTAATATCTAATGATGCTTCGATCGTCCAATCAGGTCTGCCTTCCAAATACTTCTCGATATCATGGATCAAAGCACTGACCGATTGATATCTCTCTTCTGGATTAGGATGGAGTACTTTCTCCGTGATCAGGCTGAGAGCTTTTGGAATGTCCCTTGTAGGAGCGAGCTGTACTGGATCGACGTAAACTTCAAAGTCGATCTTTTGCTCAGATTCTTTTATTGTTTTGCGTTTAAATGGAAGTCTTAGTGACAAGATTTGGTAGAGTATAACACCGAGAGCGTAAATATCTGTTTGGAGGTCTGCTTTTTTACCTTTGATCCGCTCTGGAGGCATATAAGAAAGAGTTCCAACAATTTTTCCAATCCGTGTCAGGGAGGGATGCCTTTCAAGCCCCATTTCCATTTCAGCTTCTTCAATAGGATGGATAATTTTTTCAGCAAGGCCCCAGTCCAACACTAAAACTTCACCAAATTTCCCTACGATAATATTTTCTGGCTTAAGGTCTCGATGTAAAAATCCTTTGGAGTGAGCGTAAGCAATCGCATGGCAAACGTGGAGAAATACACGAAGAAGAGCTTGAATAGAATGGCCAATAGGATGGGGCTCTCTTCCTTCTTTTTGTCTAAAATGAGTTTCACGCACGATTTGCTTAAGTGTTTCTCCTTCCACATACGGCATAATGTAGTACATTTTTTCGTCGCCGACATGGATCGAATAGATAGGAATAATAGAGGGATGACTGAGCTGAGAAGCGATTTTTGCTTCGTTTAAAAACCGCTCTGTCACGTTTTTATATTTGAGAAGATCACTTCGGATGCACTTAATTGCGATTTTTCTCTCACAAATAGGATCAAAAGCTAAGTATACCTCTCCCATGCCCCCCTTGCCGAGGCTTCTGATAATGGGATATCTGTCAATTTGCTTAGGGATGTCATTCATACATTAAGGCGGCTTTTCAACGGTAACTCGCTGAGGTCAGTGTAGAAATTTTCCTCGAAAATCGCAACCAAATCCTTCGCGGCTCTAACAAGAAAGACGGCGCTTGGGATCGCCTGGCAAACCCTTGGCTGCTACGATAGTTCCATGGGGAATGGAAGTATACCTGGTTGCAGTACTTTCAGATGAAAAATATTCAAGCCAGATAACCGCCCTTGCTCGCAAAGCAAAAAAGGAGGTCAAAGCAGTTGATGAAACAGCAGATCGTATCGGGGCTAATTGATTTATGGATTCTTCAATTCTGGCTATCAGTATAGTTAGCGCCGCTCGAAGAGGTATTAATTGTTGAGCATCAACGATTCCATGTTTATCGAATTTTAAGGTGTCAATTTCGAGATTTTCAACTTCCAGAGCCACTGCAGTTAGGGTCTCCTGAGATTTTTTTATGACTCCTTCTAGATCTGGTGATTCTGCACCTAAATGAAGATCGACATCCTTAGCGGTTCCTCCAGAAGGGGTTCTGCGATCTCTGGGGAGCCAAACGAGGGTTGTGCCTCCTCTAGTCGGGGAGGTCGAGAAACGAAGACTGGAGGTGCTCTCAGCTCGCTGAGCTCCTACTGATGGAGGTCTTAAAGAGTGGGAAGAAGCGCTGCCAAGTAAGAGAGCTGCGCTTGCTTTAGCCTTGTCGGCAGTTGTAATCATCCCTTCCACAGCAACCATTTCCCCGACTAGCGAGCTGCCAGAGGCTGAATGGGCAAGAGGTTTGATTTCAGCATCGGACTCTAAGGAAGATAACAGTCTTGCTTTAGCAATCCCAGCAGAGGGGTCCATAAATTATGTTTTTTTTGTTAAGAGTTTTTAAAGAATCTGATTTTTTCAGAATCACTATCAAAAATCAAGAGTTTATTCCCTTTTTTGAGGAGCTTTAACAATTTGTTGCATAGAAAATTTCGATGAAGCATTCTGATCTTTCTTTGAGAGGATGTCCTATGAAAAAGAGAGTGATATTAACAGGGGATCGTCCTACAGGTTGTCTTCACCTAGGACACTATGTGGGTTCACTGCGGGCAAGAGTTGAGCTTCAATCAGTGCATCAGCAATATATTATGATTGCCGACGCCCAAGCTCTCACTGATCACGCAGACAGGCCTCATATTGTAAGAGAAAACGTCCTTCAGGTGGCGCTTGATTATCTTGCCGTTGGCATCGATCCTTCTCTTTCGACTGTGTTTATTCAATCTTGTATTCCCGCCACTTCAGAGCTTACTTGCTACTATCTCAATTTAGTGACATGGAATAGACTCAAACACAACCCCACAGTAAAAGCTGAGATCAAACAAAAGAATTTTGGGGATTCTGTCCCTGCAGGTTTCATGATCTACCCCGTTTCTCAAGCAGCTGATATCACCTGCGTAAGAGCCGATCTTGTTCCTGTTGGTGAAGATCAAAAGCCCATGATTGAACAAACCAATGAAATCGTCCGATCGTTCAATCGCACCTATCAAACAGATGTCCTTGTTGAAGCAGAGGCTTTAATCCCTAAGATTGCTAGACTTCCAGGTACAGACGGAAATGCAAAAATGGGGAAAACCTTAGGAAATGCGATCTATCTCTCAGATCCCGAAGATGTGGTCTCATCCAAAGTTAAAAAAATGTACACTGACCCCAATCACCTTCGTGTAGAAGATCCAGGCCAGGTGAAGGGGAATCCAGTCTTTACTTATCTAGATGCTTTTGGAACAGATCATGAAAAAATCGCCGAAATGAAAGCCCACTATCAAAAAGGTGGTCTTGGAGATATGACGGTGAAGAAATATTTGCTCGAAGTTTTACAAGAAATGTTAGGGCCTATGAGAGAGAGACGTGCTCATTTTGCTAAGGACCCTCATGAAGTCATGAAAATGCTTCACAGGGGGAATGAGAAAGCGAATGAGCGCGCTGAGGAAACTCTTCGGATGGTCAAAGAAGCGATGAAGATCAATTATTTTTGATCTTGCTCTTCTTCAATCTCATGGTTTAAATCCTCTTCAACCTCATCCTCGTCTTCTTCATGTCTATGCCAAAACTCTTTGGAAAGAATATAAATGGCGCCGATGATGAAGACAACAGGAAGTAGTATGTCTGATGAAACGTCATAAAGAGCTGTAAAAAAGACGCCCAAGAAAACAAGAAGAGAAAGGCACATATCATAAATGTGACCGAGCAAATACTGGCGGGTCGCCAAAGAAATTCCAATCACCACCATGATGGCGGGCCAAAGAGAAAATTGGAAAGAAATCACTGCAAGCCCTAGTAAAAATACAGCGCCGCTGATCGCTTTTGCCCTACGGTTTGAAACAAGGGGTTTTGCCATGAATACTCCTATCTGATTGTGCTGGGTTGATTCCCAAATTTTTCAATTTTTTGTAGGTAGGTCATAGGAAAGAAATCAGCAAGGATTTCCTGCATAGTGCCACCTTTTTTTGCTCTTTCTGCTGAAGAATAAAGACAAAGTCCTGTTCCCATTCCTTCTCCAAATCCTTCAAAAGTAATCGTCTCACCAGCGATGTTGATTAAGAAATCACTGCTTTTTAAAGAAGATCCAATTTTCTCAAAAAGTTCGCTCATCGTAAAGTTTACGTAACTGCCAGGTTTCTCTTTAATTCGGACCCCATAAACTTTGCAAGAAGATTTGTCGATAAAAAGATCCATGTTCTCTACAGATTTGACATTAAGTTTATGAGCTAATTCCTGGAGAGAGAGAGAAAATCGCCATTTTGTGTTGAAGCGGTGTTGCATAGCGAGAGGGACTTGAGCTCCTGAAGGGCATGGGACGTTTTTTCGATACATCGTAGCAAAAGAAGAGGTGCTTCCTGCGCAGTCTTCAGTAATAGTGCAAGCAAACGGCATCTCTTTGTAAGTCATGACAAGATGCTTTGTCTGATGAATAGCCTTTTCAATCGAATAATCAATCAGGGTAGAAGCGATTCCTCCATAAGAGACATCACTTGCTTTGATGTGATAATATGAGCCGTGGTTTTTCAAAGCGGTGTGGTAGGCGTTTGTTCGATAGACAACTGCTAGAGCCTCTAAAACGGGAGGGGCAAAATGACGGCTGGATAATTCCTTGGTCATCACGCTGCTTATGTAGGTTTCTATATCTACTTCGTTGATAATCTGGATTTTTTGATCATAGGAGTAAATCTCCATGAAGCCTCGATATTCAATCCCATCAACTAGGATTGAAGAATCGGGGCTTGATGAAACAATCTGTAATTGAAAAACTCCAGGAAATCCTTCACCCCATTTGAGTCCATCTTTTTGGGGAAGAGTGAAAAATCGTTTTCCAAGAAGTCCACTGCTAAGTAACTTTCCATTTTGGGGGTTATAGACTTTGTAGCCACCCTTTGTTTCAATCAAACTTCCCGATGCGTCTTGTTTAATGAGAACTCTGATAGTAGGTGGTTTGTCGATGGTGTGATCGGGAGTGTCTGCAAGAGCTAAAGAGGTAAAACAAAGAAAAAGAAAAGCTCTCTTCCTCATAACTGCACTCCAAGATGTTCATAGGCCGCAGGAGTGACCTCTCGGCCTCGTTTTGTTCTTTTAAGAAGACCTTGCATGAGTAAATAAGGTTCATAAACCTCTGATAGGGTCATCGCTTCTTCCCCTATTGCAGCGGAAAGAGTTTGAATCCCTACAGGACCCCCTTGATAGTGATTAATGATCGTCTCAAGGATCTTTTTGTCCATTTCATCAAGGCCCATTTCATCAATCGATAGCATGTTGAGGGCTTTTTTCACGACGCTCAGATCGGCAGTAGCGTGGTCATGCATCTGCGCATAATCCCTTGTCCACTTAACGAGGTTGTTGCCGATCCGGGGAGTCCCCCTTGCTCTCTTCGCAATTTCTAGCGATCCTTCCTCAGTAAGGTTCATTCGAAGGATTGAAGATGATCGCTGAATGATTTTCTGAAGTTCTGCTTTGTCATAGTAATCAAGGCGGCAGGTAAAGTGGAATCGAGATCTAAGGGGAGAGGTGATGAGTCCAAGGCGAGTTGTAGCCCCAATCAGCGTAAATGGTTCTAAGTTCACTTGAACACTCCGAGCATTAGGTCCGCTGTCTATGATCAAATCAAGCCTGAAATGTTCTATCGCTGGATAAAGATATTCCTCAACAACACGGCTGAGTCTATGGATCTCATCGATGAAAAGAATATCTCCCGCTTTTAAGTTTGTTAAAATTCCTGCCAGGTCTCCTGCTCTTTCGATACTTGGGCCAGAAGTAACAACGATATTCGTTCCCATTTCATTGGCTAAAATAGAAGCAAGAGTTGTTTTACCAAGTCCTGGTGGTCCATAAAAAAGAGTGTGGCCTAAGGGTTCTGAGCGTTTTTTCGCAGCTCCTAGGAGAATTTGGAGCCTTTCATGAATGGAAGTGTGTCCGACAAAGTCTTTTAAGAGCTTTGGTCTGAGCTGGTGATCAAATTGTTGATCAGACTTGCTTACGGGTAGTGCTTCATACATAAAAAGTTGATCCTCTCCTTCCCACAAGATAAAACTCTAGCAGGAAAAGGATTTCAAAAGCTATAACTAATAAACTACAACAAATCACGCAACACTTATTTTTATTATGAGCTTAAAATCGGATAAATGGATCAAGAAAATGGCTAAGGAAAAGGGGATGATTGAACCTTTTTCAGAAAAGCTAATTAAAGAAGCAAACGGCGATCGAATCGTAAGCTATGGGCTTTCAAGCTACGGCTACGATCTACGTGTATCAGACCAGTTTAAGGTTTTTACTAACGTATATAACTCGATGGTAGATCCTAAAAAGTTCATGGAAGATTCTTTTGTCCATATCCAGTCGGATGTGTGCATTATTCCACCGAATTCTTTTGCTTTAGCAGTCAGTGTTGAATATTTCCGGATCCCCCGAAATGTTCTCACTCTTTGCATAGGGAAGTCGACTTACGCCCGTTGCGGAATCATAGTGAATGTAACTCCTTTTGAGCCTGAATGGGAAGGTTTTGTCACCTTGGAGATTTCTAACACGACACCACTGCCAGCAAAAATTTATGCAAATGAAGGACTCGCTCAAGTTCTCTTTTTGGAAGCGGATGAGGTGTGTGAGACTTCTTATGCAGACCGCCAGGGAAAGTACATGAATCAGCCCAAAAATGTAACTTTGCCCACTGTTTAAGCAGAAAAAAGGCGAAATTCCCTTTATTTTTTTTTCTAAAAATATCATTCTACACCCTACAGAGGAAAATGTTCCTGTGTGGGGTGCTTTCTCTTCGTTGAATATCAATCTCTAATTTGATATTTATAAAATTAGATTAATAAATTAAAAACAAGAGAGGTTGTTTTGTTTAATAAATGAAATTAAAAACGAATAAAAATCTCAAATTTTCATTTATTTCAAAATGTCGCCATTTCGCAAAGGAATGGGGATGGGTAGCCCTCTTTGTTTTTGCAAGCTACTACACCTTTTTCCAAGTTCGATCTGAACTTGATAAAGAAAAAAACCTTCTTTTGAAGAAATTTCAAGAGATAGAGCAGCTCACCGTCGCAGCACTAGATTTGCAAGAAGAGCTAGAGCTCTGTTTACAAAGTCAGTCCGATCCCGAATGGGTCAAACTTGCCCTCAAGAAAAAACTCGGTGTTGTTCCTCACGGCCAAACGAAGGTTTATTTCAAAGGCGATTCATGACAATTTTTCTTGTGTTTTTGCTGGTTGTTTTTATTCTCTGTGCTGCTTTTTTAGCCGCCTCAGAAACAGCTTTGTTTTCTCTCTCTTCTATGAAGGTGAAGATTTATTCCCAAAGCCCACAGACTGGAAAAAAGCTGATTGCGAAACTGCTCCAATCTCCAAGGGATCTTCTAGTAACCCTCCTGATGCTCAACATTGCCATGAACATCTTTGTCCAAAACGTCGTTTCAGCGATTTTTGACAAGTATCCGGGCTGGCTCATTAGCGTAGGCGTTCCGTTGACGCTGACCCTAGTTTTTGGGGAGGTGATCCCCAAATCGATTGCAATTTCTAATAATGCTAAAATCGCTCAATTTGCTGCTCCTATCGTCTATGTAGCCAAAAGAATACTAGGACCTGTTCGTGCCCTCCTCACCAAAACAACCAGTTTTGTTTCCCACGTCGTGTTTTTCTTCCTCAGGAAGGAAAAGGAAATCTCTTCAGCAGAGATTAAAGAAGCTCTACGACCCTCTATTGACTTTGGCCTGCTCCAAGAAGATGAGGCTAGGCTGCTGAAAGGCTACTTGAACCTTGAGGAGTTCAGTGTCAAAGAAATCATGAGACCTCGTCAGGATATGCTATATTTTGATATGGAAGACCCTCTTTCTGAACTTGTCCGTCTTTTTGTCGATGAAGAATGCTCTAAAATTCCCATCTGCCAAATGGATAAAGACGAAGTTGTCGGAGTCCTCAGCGCAGAGCAGTTCTTTGTCTTTAAAGACCGTATTCATACCTCTAAAGATCTAGAGCCGATCTTAAAAGAACCTTTCTATGTTCCTGAGTCGATTACAACCAAACAGCTCCTTTCTCAGTTTGATGAAAAAGAAGAGAGCATGGCCATTGTGATCGATGAATATGGATCTATTAGCGGGCTTATTACGAAAGAAGATCTTGTTGAGATCGTCTTTGGACAAATTGAAGACAAGCGAGATACAAAAGAGCTTTATGTAAAATCAAGTCCTAATGTCATCATCGCCGATGGAAAACTTGAGCTCGTAGAATTTGAAGAAATCTTCGGTATAAGTCTTGAGAATCCTTCCGATATGGCAACTTTAGGGGGCTGGCTCATGCAACAGCTAGAGGACATTCCCAAAAATGGAACAAAGTTCGTGTCCAAGGAGTTTCTCTTCTATGTGCTAGCTGCTTCTCCGAACAAAATTGACCGCATATATGTAAGAAAGTTCACTAAGCAAAAGGAGAGTCAGGAATGAATGTAAACTCTCCCTCATTCTACCTTATTCTTGTAATCCTCTTTATTTTTATCCAAGCCTATTTCGCTATGATGGAAATGGCCTGTGTCTCTTTCAACAAAGTCAAGCTCCAATACTTCATCAGCCAAAACAACAAAAAAGCAATTTGGCTCTCTAAGCTTTTATCTCAGCCAGCACGCCTCTTCGGTACAACATTAGTAGGTGTTAATACAGCCCTTCAATTTGGCTCTGAGTGCTCTAGACGCCTTTATGAGTCCATGGGTCTTGATCCTGATTGGGCTCCTCTAACTCAAGTCATCCTCGTCGTTGTCTTTGCTGAGCTCGCCCCGATGTTTGCTGCCAGAAAATATCCTGAGCACGTAACGATGCTCGGCATGCCTTTTCTTTATCTCTGCTCTAAAGTTTTAAGACCTCTTCACATTCTTTTTGATTTCATGAACCGCATCTTCTCCAAGATCAGTAAATCCCAAACAGCCTCTGCGAATTACCTAACCAGGGAAGAGCTCCAAAAAGCTATGGAAGAAAGAGAGGATCTATTTGGCTATAGCGAGTCCAGACAGCTCGACACCCTCGCTTCGAATATATTTTCTCTGAAAAACATGAACGCCAAATCGATCATGTACCCCCTCAGAAATATCTTCATGCTTCCCGCGACAGCAACAGTTGCACAAATGAGAAAGGATCTCAGAATACGCTCCCGCCCCTTCATTCCTATTTATCAGTCACAGCGGCATGATATCATGGGTATCGTCTACGCAAGAGACCTCATTAGGGCTAAAGATGATGAGCTCATTAAAAACTACATCCATACCCCATGGTTTATCACAGAGACAAACTCCCTCCCACAAATCATCAAGCAGTTTCGTTGGAATAAACAAAATGTTGCCATTGTCCTTAACTCTAATGGATTTGCTACAGGCATCTTAACGCTTGATGCCATCATCGACGAGATCTTCTTGGAGTCTACCTATATCATGGGAGACCTCTCAAATCAAAAAATCCTCGTTGATCGATCGTTTCCCGCAGAGGCGACTATTTCAGAAATTAATGAGCATTATGATATCAAAATCCCCTACGAATCAGCAGATCAAACTCTAGAAGAGGTCATGACAAACATGCTCGGCCACCACCCATCAAAAGGTGAGACGCTCAGACTTGGCCACTATGAGCTGATGGTGGAAGAAGCTCCTCTCATAGGGGAGAAGGTTATACATATCAGGTCTGTGTAGTGCTCTATTGGAAAAATTCAGGAATCCTTGCCTGGAGTCTATGAGAGATTAGGTTTTGCTCAAGATTTATAACAGATTATTCTAAAAAAAAGTTTTTTTAATCCCTTGAAGCGAGTAGTGTTACGGAGATTTTATCGAAAAAATAAAATTTTAGGTTGAACATTTCTTAATAATTTCTTTATAAAAAAGATTCAAAAAAAGAGTGGTGTTATGTCCTTCAAAAAATTTTCTTTAGCTTTGTTTTTAGTTCAATCGTTCGTGTTTGCTGATGCTTCAATTAATGTCGACGATTTTGACTGTGATCAAAATATGAGAGAGGTAGCGTTGAAATATGAAAAAATAGCAAACGAGAAGCTTAAGGATGGTATGTTTGAAATCATCCTTGAGTCTCATGCTGGGTTCTCTCCGGAAAGTCTCATCGATCATTTTAAGATCCAGATTGATCAGTATAACAAAGACCGGCTAGCTATTTTGAAATTTATCTCTTCAGAGATAAATGATGAAAATGAATTAATCAATTCCAATATTCGAATGGAAGAAGAGTTTAAGGAAGCAATTCTCATTCACCCAGATGCATTACCTGTTTTAGAAGCAGCTAGTCAAAAAGTTCTTGATACCCAGGGGTTTTATAGTAATTATGACCTTGCAGATAAGATCCTAAATTTATCTCTAGATGATTTAATCTTATGGTTAGCACATGATTATTTTTATCAATATTCAGAATCAGAGAAATTAGATTTCTTGTGCAAAGGAGATAGCAAATCAGATATTGGATTTAGATATCGAGATAACGACGAGGGAGATAAAGCGTTTGGTATAGATGTTAAACAATCGACAACCGATAGCGAGGGTCGAGATTATTCGATTGATTTGAAGTATGAAAGATACGAAAGAAGTGACGGACATAAAGGTAATTCAGCAGAAGTTAGGTTGCAAATTGAATATTAGAAAAATACTATTCTTTGGTTTTGTAATTTTTGGGCTGTCAGTTGTGATTATCACCACTATTATATATAAGAATTCAGTGGTAATCATTCCAATAGTGGGATTCGACCGCGATAGCCCGATTATAAAATGCGAAATAGAAGGTTATGACCATTTTTTTGGGTTAGATCTTGGTTCATTGGATAATTACATAGATGAATCAGTGCTGACCTCGCTAGAAAGAACAATAGTGGATCAAAAAAAATGGAAAGATGTTTTTGGAAATAGATATGAAAGTAATGAGTATATAATACCTAGGATTAAAATAAGCGGTTTTGTATGGAAAAAGCCAAGGTTAATTCAGGATGTAAAAGAATTTCATAAAAATACTATTATCAGCGAAAAAAACTCTAACCCACAAAGAACCACGGTAGGGGCTTTTGGGAGAACTTTTTTAAACAGAAGGAACCTTCTTATCGATTGTGCTAATAAGAAACTTGTTTGCACTAACTCAAAAATGATACTCAAAACACTAGGTTATAACCTCTCAAGCTGGATTGTGGTGCCTATAGAGCTTACAAAAAAGGGGATCATAGTTCGTATCAACACAGATTTTGGCATTAAAAAATTAATACTAGATTCTGGGGCAAATATCATAGCTATACACGACGACATGAAAGATTCAATTGACTGGAAAAAAGATGAGTATGGGTTTTTAACTTGCCCAACTAATTTGTTTGAAGTTTCAGGTTATAAATTTTCTCGACAAAACTTATACAAACTTGAATTCTCTGATACTTTTTTAACCCATGCTGATGGGCTTTTGGGCATGAGCTTTTTGGAAGATTATGAATTCTACATTGATTATGAGAATGAGCTGCTCTACATAAATCCGGTTATGTCGAATGTGAATGGAGTCCGCTATTCTCTCTAACTGATTGATTAGCTTGTTAGTCGGGGTGGTTTTTTTGTAAAACGTTAATATACGAGAGTTAAAATTGTTATTTTTAAATAGAATGGCGTTAACAGATGAATTTTTCCTTTTTATTGAGCTTCCTAATGATTCTATTGATTGGTTTTTTGGCGGGGTGCCAATTCCAAAATGAACCGGTAGTAGAAGTTACACAAACTCGAAAGATAAATAAGAAATTTGATAAGGATTACGGGTGGATTGAGGAGCCGGTGGGATCTTTTGAAATAAGTTGGAAGTCTACCGATAAAGATTCATCATATTAGGTCTTGTTACTATTACAACCACTTTAATATATCTTTTACAGTCTATTGCAGCCAGCCAAGGATAACTGCTAGCAAAAAACCAGCTGTACCAAGAGCCATCCATTTTTTCTTACCTTGAAGTTTCTTAGCTTTTTCTAGGTTAGAGACAATTTCTAAAGCCAGATAGCCTATCAAGGGGGACAAGATGATTATTACACCTAGCTTTAAAAAGAATGCTTGAAGAGAATCCATAATCAGGTATTTGTACTCATTTTGAGTTTTCTAAACATATTGCAGCATGAAAATTTTATTGTCATCTTTTAGGATTAACTTTAATTCCGTATCCTGCTGCCAGCAGACCAAGAAACACAATTCTCACTGTCATGGCATGTTGTGGTAATATGTTTACTATTTTCACATATCTTTAACAGCTCGTGTTCGTTTAGCTGTATTGGTAGTTGTTTGGTTTTGGCTAATACAACCAATGAGTGCCAAACGCTATCAGCTTTCCTTAAAACATGATAAATTTGATCAAGGGTGTGTCTCTGATAAAGAAGATAATATACTTGATTATCGACGAAATGCTGTTCTACATCTTTTAAATGTATGTGAGGGTTATTTTTTGATCTAATTGCATCTTCAAATATAGCAACGTGACTCCTGTCCTCATTCAAAAAATCTTGGATAAAATTACTGCATTCTTCGAATGTTGTAATTCTTTTTTTTTGGCTTAAATGTCTTATCTTGTAGTGTGTATATCTCTTCTGTTGATACTAAAGGGTTAATTCCACCTTCAGAGAGCTGATATACCTTATTTGAGTCAGCCTTGCGTGGAAGAAGAATCGAAAAGAAGCCTTTTTCAAAGATAACGTTTTCCGCAATCATTTTCCCTAAAGAACATTCGCTTTGAATATGATCAAGAAAATATCCTTTTGTTTTGGAAAATTCTAAAATTTTTATAATCAGTTTTCTTTTTATTTCTGACTGCATAGCCTATTATTTAATAAAATCAGGGTTTAATCATTACGATGCTCTTTTTTCCAAAAAATAAAGCTTTCATCATCATAGCATCCAAGTAGAATCATTTCTGCGTTAAGTACTATACTTTCGAGGTGTTCTTTCTTTAGTGATCTGTCTTTCCCAATACATATGTTAGCTTTAGTTAGTACAAATAAGGAATGCCATACAGAACTTGACGCGTAAAAACAAGTATCTAATAGTTCTTTTGATGCTTTGTTTTTAGTAATAAGGTAATACACTTCCTCGTTATAATGTGCGCCTACTTCAAAAAACAAAGAGTCTTGATAATTTTCCTCGTAGACAGCTCCAACATCATCAAAAACGCAATTAATTTCACTATAGTTGTCTAGTTCTTGAAGTATCAAATAACTAATTTTATCTTTGATACTACCTCCGACTCCACCGCATTCAAAATCATAAAGACGTTCGAATGGAATCTTTTCGTTTAAATAAGTGCAAAAAACACCTTTTTTTAAAGGCGCAAGCTCGATAATTGCATTTGATAAGAAATTCGTGTTTTCAAGTTTAGTTTTTAAGTGATTTATTGTTTTAGAGCTCTCCAGATTTAACTTGTGTAAACTCACGATTACTTCTCCTCAAAATTACCATCTGGTTTTATTCGTATTCCTTTAGGGAAATCAGGTCCCCAATAATCCCAATGAGGTCCTATTGGGTTAGGATGATCCAAATCTGGGTATAATTCTTCTTTGTCTTTACGATCGCCTTTGACCCATTTTCCCTTTTTTGATCCAACTTCACCTTTGCCTCTCCACTTAAACCCTTCTCCAGGGCATTTTTTTGGATCGTAGCCTAGATCATCCCAAGTGTAAGGAGGGCTATTCTTTTCGGACTTTTGTTTTAAATAGGTAATCCCTTTATAAGTTATGTATGCGGCTGTAGTTCCCAAAGCAGCAGCTGTTGCATATGGCGCCCATAAAGGTGACGAAAGGATAGTTCCAGCTCCCCAAGCCAAACTTACCAGAGAAATGGCAAATTGACCATCTGGGTCAGTATACTTTAACGGGTTATTTAAGCAATATTCATAAGGATTTTTAGTTTGGTAGGCAGGGTCGGGTGTTAGCCATTGCTTAATTTCAGGGCAGTAATATCTATGTCCAAAGTATACAAGACCAGTTTTCGCGTCGTAATTTTTCCCGGAAAAAATCCAACAGGTGGGAGAGTGTTTAGGTAAGTTTTCGCCAAACGGGCCTACTTGGGTGAAATCTAAAACTTCCGATGACTGTATATCAACGAGCAATCGTATGTTTCCTAAATGATCATGTATAGGTGCGTATATTCCATCGGCAGTTTCAATAGCGACTGATCTCACAATATCAGAATGAGGTGAGAGCCCAGGGATTCTTAGTTCCTTGATATGACCATCCTTATCGATCACCCCTATTTCATTATTGCCTATGTGAAGATAGCTTTCGAATTCACGATTAGCTATTTTTGCTACTCTTTTCCCGTTAGAGTCGTAATAGTAGTCGATATCTAAATCGTCAGATGAGATGTGGGCAAGTCTATTAAAAGAGTCGTAAGTAACATTTAGATCTCCAATTCGAATGACATTCCCCATGCAGTCATAAAGCAATTCTTCAGGATGCGGGGTTTCGGATACTAGTTTATCATCAACATATGAATATTCACTTGTGATGTTGTTGAAAGTGTGTTTGATGAGATTATGATGATTGTCATATTCACATATTTCTATGCTATAGGGAGATAAAATCCGATTATCTTCAGAATAATCTACTTTGCCAAGCCCCCCTATCAAATCTTCTGCTATCAGGTTTCCATTCGAGTCATATAAATAACTGTGGGTATACAGAACATCATGAGATGGAGATAACCGATCGATTTTGTATAACTTTTCATTGTTGAAGGTATATCGAACGCTTCCTGCATCACCTAATTCTAAAAAGAATTCCTCAGCGAATGCTCAGCTCCAGAAGATCGCGCTTAGCAAAAAAACCCATCGCATAGTTTCTCCAAATTTATTGGAATCTAATCAACATGTTAATATTTTGCAAAGAAAAGAATTGCTATTTATACGGCGAACAAGAATGTGTTGTGGAGCTATAGGTCGTTTAAATTTAATAGAATAAATTAGCAAACCCTAAAAGGGGGATTTGTTTACTCTCGCTTTGATCTTAATAAAATATTTACATTTATTTAAAAAATTTAGGATAACAAACCTCAAAAAAATTTGAGGATTATGCCTAAATTCATTTTTCCTTTTGTACTCTTACTTTTGCAAACCATAGCTTTTGCAGAAGACTTTTCTTACGAAGAAAACTATGTAGAAGAAGAGCATTCATATTTTACGAATCTAGATTTTTATGAAGAGTACGAGAGAGACGATTTCATACAAAATTGTTATTTTTATTCTCGTGGCTTGCCCCTAATTCAAAGGGACACTCTAGGCGCCTTCGCTCCAGATTTGAATATGGAAGGAATTGGTTATATATACGAAAGGATCAACACCTTTCGTGCTAAATTCAATTCATATAAAAAGGGAGATTATATAGCTGATTATGAGGATGACGGCAGATTACTTAAATCAAGGTTTGATACCTTTTCTAAAACAAATAGTCGAATCCACGTTATTTTCATAAATGGTATTAAGACTTCATATGACTATTTTCAGGGCCACTTAAAGTATATTCAAAGTATTATTCCTCAAGCGAACATATATGGAGTATACAACTCAACGAGGAGTTTCGAAATAGACATTTTAGAGTGCCATTTGGGCTTTTATGGAATTAAAACCCCGCCTGTTAAAATTTTGAAGGAGAATATCTATAGAATTTTCAAGGAAATGAAGTGGGGTGATAAAGTAGCCTTAGTTTGTCATAGCCAAGGTGCTTTGCATAGTTACAACGCTTTATTAGAACTTCCCACTGAAATAACGCATGTAATAAAAGTGATTGCAGTTGCTCCAGCTAAGTTTATCCCTATTGATTTAGCCAGAAACTCCATCAATATAATCAGCAATGATTTGGTGCCTAAAGTTCAGTATTTGTATGGATTTAGCAAAAAAAATGTAAACCTAATTGATCTGACATCTATAAAAGATAAGATGGAGGGGATACATTCTTTTCAAAGCCCTACATACAGAGAGTTTTTAGAGACTCAACTTAGAGGATTATTATGAAAATCTTTAAGATATTCCTTTTAATATCTACTACAACGATTACATATTCTTTCATGAAATATATATATCCGCTTTTCATGATATATCTGAATGATGTTGTGCTACTCCAGCCATATGAAATAGATGCGGATGAAAGACTTGTGGCCAAAAAATATATAGAAAAGACTTATGAGCTTAAACAAGATCTATTTTTGGTTCAATTTGATCAAAATAGTCCTTATCGACTGGTCAATCGTTTTGAGGTGATTGGCGATGAAGTGGTTCCCATGAAAATAGACAAGGAGTGCGCTGCCTTCATATGCAAAATTCCCCACGGCACAACTTTTACGATTAAAAGGACGAAAATGCAAGCTCTAAGGTTTCAGGGCGAATTGCCCATACCTGTATTCAGAGCACTCTTAGTTGGTCACGAAGACAAAGGTCTTGTAGATGTTTCATACTTAATGACATTTGACTATGATAATTACATGAAAACAAGAAAACTCTTAGGCGAGGATAGGGCTATCCTGGAGAGTACAACCCCCTCGGATGCTTTGTTGAATTTTCTAAGCCAACCTTAAAGTCGATGATATTGAACAAATCTACTGAGTTAAATATGTAGACATCCAAATTGGATAATTATAAGCATGTGAGGAAGAAAAAAAAGCCAAGAATCTGTCTCTTACTCCTAGTTCGTATAAGGACTTAAATGTATTCTTCAATAAGAGGGCCGTTCTTGATCTTAGGGGCTAGCTTGAGAAATCGAAGTTTTAAGTTTCTAGATCAGGTATGTTTTCCCAGCGAACATCCTCAACATTGATAGTTATTGTAGAACAATCATCAATGCTCTTTTTTGGGGGATAATTATTCCAAATGATGTGAAAAAGCACTTCATTATCTTTTATTTTAAAACGAAAAATGTCCCCGCTGTCATAGTTCATTTTTAATTCCGTAGAAAGCTTCTCCTCATCAATATAAATATTTTTGATTCCTTTTAAATGAAGTTTTCCTTTTATTCGATCATTATCTGAAAGGGGAATAGGGTCTTCAATATCTTCGGGATCAACCTCTGCGCTTTCCATGGTCAGCGTAAGTTCAGTATTCTTCTTCCCATATTCGATTGCAATCAGTGATCCATCATGAAAATAGGAGGTATATTTAGAAATTATTGATTTATCAACATACATAATCTGTTCCCTTATACATTTATTACCACCATACCCACTCTGGGGGGTAAAGATGCGATTCATCACTACCTTTAGGAACTGGATTGCCATATTGATCCAGATATTCATTATATTTGTCAGTTTTATTTGGATTTGCTCGATGATAGTGGTTATGAGCCTCATGGCCAGTCTCTTTGGGATCTCCTTTATCTAATCTAATTTTTTCACCTGTTTTTTTATTTTTGTACGTACTATGACCATTTTCTTTAGCTTTCGGATGACTAATATCTTCCCAATTTTTATCTTTTTCAGGGTTTTTTGGTAAACTTGGATCAATACCCCCCTTT
>CAYSAJ010000017.1:0-37037 GCA_964429005.1 uncultured bacterium
CCACGTGTGCCCGCAAGAGAAATAAGATCTTTTGTTTGCAATTCTATCAATTCACCCTTAACAATTTGAAATTTTGTGCTCAGAGGTGAAGATGTATACCAATTTGTCTTATAAAAGATTTTAAATGGTTCAATGACTCCTTCTACAACAAGAGGCTGCTCAAGGGATAAATAGTCTGTGAATCCAGGAAGAAAATACTTCACTAGAGAAGGCGTTATAAAATACTCATATGGAGTTTTTTCCCGTAGAGTGATTGCGAGAGGGCTTAATGAAAATGAGAGAGGAAGTTTAGCCTGAAATTGAGGTGAATTAACAGATAAAACACCCTGCTCCATTTGCAAAGTTGGTATAGAAAAAGTGCTTTCAAAAACGAAATCAGCCTCATCTGAAAAAGGGGTTTGATCTAAATTCATGTGAGCTTTTGCTTGGAATTTAGCAGCTGAAACAGGCCCATCTAAATTAAAAGCGCACTTTTGAATTCGACCAGAAAGGGGAACTTGGAGAAGAGATTGTGCTTGAACTTGTGAAAGATCGAATTCAAAAGGCTTCTGAATTTGACCTCCTCCTTCAAGAGATCCCTTGCTTTGATCAATCAAAATCGCTGCACTCCAAGAAAAATCGAGGAATTGTGATACATCAGATGATTTGATAGAGAGTCGATCAAGATGACATTGAAGAGAAGATTGGATGTTAAAATCAGCTCCTAATGCTATATCAAACTCTGCATTTCTTAGTGAAAGCTTGTGATTTTTTAAGGGGATTTTCAATTTCTGAATTTTTCCACTTAGATCACTAAAATCAATTCCTGATACAGAAAATTTAGGAGGGAGTTCTATCCCTTTTAAATTAAGGCTCCAGCTGCCTTGAATGATCGTGTCTTTGGTGCGAATGTCTGCTTGTAGTCGATCTGAGAGAGCATACAGGTCTAGTGTAAAGGTGTCGGGGGATTTCGTGATTTTTGTGTCGAAATGAAGATGACCTCCAAGGGCTTTTGTTGAAAAAACAAATCCTTGGCTCCTTAATAGTGATTCTAGAAATATTGATGGAAAGGTGACAGCTTTTCCAAGAAATTCTCCCTGAAACGATCCCCAGAAATCTTCTCTATCAAAAAAACCAAAGGAGTGTAAATCGATCATCCCTTTTTTGTTTTGGTATTCGGTAGTGGAAGTAAAATGGATTTTGAATCGATTAAGATTTCTTGGCAGACTGAGGTCTGCCTCTATTCCTTTCAGAAAGGCTCCAGGTTGCCCTTGCTGTTGCAGGGCAAGGCTCCCTTCCTTAACATGAATAGTATCTGCCAAGTAGAAAGGTATGAGTGCTCCTGAAGATTTTGAAGGAGGTGTAGAACTGATAAACAAGTCAGGTTCCTCAATCCAAATTTCCTCAAACTTAAAACCATTTCGGATGAAGGCCCAAAGAGAGTCTTTTGTCCGAATTTTTTGAACTTGAAAGATTGGTTTTTTGGAATGATTCGAAACTTTTATTTCGCCAATTTCCAGACTTTTGTTCCATCGAAGTTTGACCTCTTCAATAGAAATTTTTACACTGCTTTGTTGATTAATCAGGTGCAGAAGTGAGTTCTTTCCAAAGGGAGTTGAAAGAAAAAATGGGAACAAAAATACAAGTAGAGCCATTCCAATAGTGAAAACCGAAAAAAACTTAACGATATTTTTCATAGTGCCATTTTTGATAGAGAAAGATGCCCATTACTGTTTTTGCGTCGATGATCGTGTTGCTATAGACTAAATCTAGCGCTTTTGAAAGTGTTACGACTTCTACATCAATTCCATCAGTATCCTCAGCGAGTAGGGGGTCATGTTCAAGTTCTGTCGCAATAAAAAAGTGAAGTAGTTCATTTGTGTAACCAGGAGCCATATAATAGGATCCTATGGGGAATAGATTTTTTGCTGAAAACCCTGTTTCCTCCCTGAGCTCTCGTTGAGCTGCCAAAGTAGGAGGCTCATTGGGATCTAGACACCCTGCTGGAAGCTCATAAATGATCTGGTCTATTGGATATCGATATTGTCGAATGAGGACTATGCCGGCTTCTTGCGCTGGCACAATCACTACAGCTCCAGGATGTTCAATGACATCATATTTATGGATGTGCCCATCGGAAAGATGGATCTCGTCATGGCGTAGGGAAATCATAGACCCAATGTGGACTTTCGTAGATTTCACCTGGGCTTTTCGCCCTAAATCCTGCGTTTTTTCTGAGCGATCCATTGCTTATTCTACAGTGACTGATTTGGCCAAGTTTCTTGGTTGATCGATATCGGTGTTTCTCGCTTTGGCAACAAAATAGGCGAAAAGTTGCCCCGCAACAGAATAGGGAATGCATGCGAGTTCATCAGCAATATCGGAAGGCATCCATACTGTGTCATTCGCAATTTGAGCGATATGAGGTTCGTCTTCAGGAGCAAAAGCTAAAATTGGACCGTTGCGAGCTTCGATTTCCTTCATGTTGCTGACCATTTTTTCGAGTGTTTGCTTATTGCCACACATTGCAACGACTGGAAAATCTGGATTGATAAGAGCTATGGGCCCATGTTTCATTTCTCCAGCGGGATAGCCACAAGCGTTGATATAGCTGATTTCTTTTAATTTTAATGCGGCTTCTAGACTGGTAGGGACCATGTATCTTCTGCCAAGAAAAAAGAAATTTTCGTAGCGAGCATATTTCATCGCCAGTTTTTCTATTTCTTTTTCTTTATAAAGGATGTGTTCGATCGTAATAGGGATGCGCTTAATTTGATCTAAAAAGGCTTTTCCCTGCTCTTTATTCATATGATGGAGTCTTGCCAAATAAAGAGCTAACAAGGAAAGCACTGCAAGCTGCGAAGTAAATGCTTTTGTTGAGCAAACACTAATTTCTGGTCCGGCCTTAATGAAAATTGTTTTGTCTGCTTCACGAACTATCGTCGATCTTTCGACATTGCAAATACCAAGAACTTTTCCTCCTTTAGCCTTAGCCTCCCGCACAGCAGCGATTGTGTCTGCTGTCTCACCAGATTGAGTGATGGCAATTACAAGAGTATTTTCTGAGATAATAGGGTCAGTGTAGCGAAACTCAGAAGCGATTTCACACTTAGAAGGAATCCTTACAAGACTCTCGAGCATAGAAGCTGCAATGCAACCTGCATGCCACGATGTGCCACAACCTAAAATCAGAATGTGTTTGATTGCATTAGGTTTCAAAGGGAAATCATCAAGCTCAGGGAAGTGGGCTGTTCCATAATCATATTCGAAGCGATCTTGGATGCTTTGCTTGAAGGTGGTAGGCTGTTCATGGATTTCTTTAAGCATATAATGATCAAATCCACTTTTTTGTGCTCTAGCGCTTTGCACGCTAACGGTCTCGAATTTTTTCTCAACTAAAGTGCCTTCTTTGTTGTAAATGATCACGCCATCTTTGCGAGCTACTCCGATTTCATCATCCTCCAGAAAAACGACTTCAATCGCATTTTGATCAAAAGCATGGATATCGGAGGCAATAAAGACCTGCTCGCTTTCTTTGAGGTGCCCAACAACTAAGGGGCAGTTTCTTACCGCTGCATAAAGAGTGTTAGGGTCGTTTTTATGAATGAGGGCGATAGCATACGATCCTCTAAGCAAGGGAAGAGACTTTTGCATAGCTTGCACAATATCTCCCTTATAATGATGGGCGATGAGTTGAACAATCACTTCAGAATCAGTATCAGATACAAAACGGATTCCCTCACGCTCTAAATCTTTGCGCAGTTCTCCAAAATTTTCAATAATCCCATTGTGAACGATAGCCATCAAACCTGACTGGTCAATATGAGGGTGAGCATTTTGCTCGGTCAGCCGGCCATGAGTGGCCCATCTTGTATGGGCGATGGCGAGATCTGATTCATATTGGCTTTCCTGTACTTTTTGGAGAAGTTGAGCGACTTTTCCTACAGTTTTGCAAGTGAAAATTTCGCCGTTCTGAATACCTGCTATGCCTGCTGAATCATAACCTCGATACTCCAGTTTGGAAAGACCTTCTATGCAAACACGTAATGGGTCTTTGTTAAGTAGGTTTTTAGAGCGTACGTATCCAAAAATTCCGCACATGATCCCTCAGTATTGTATTAGCGTAGAGACGCTTGAATTGTCATAAACAGAGGGAACTCTTTTCGAGCTCGATTTTCCATTTTGGCGGCCCCTCCAACACTCTGCTTGTTTGAGCACCATTCTTCAATTTTGTCGATTAAAAAACCATGTTGAAATAACAAACTAGAAAGATCAGACAAAGAGTAATGGAAAGAAACAAGAGATGGAGAACTTTCTTTTTTACTAGGGTGAATTTGAATAGGGATTTCCATAGGAGACATATAACGATCAATGCGTCTGAATTGAATTTTTTTTGCTTCGTCTATGCCCCACGATGTTTGCCTTGGGATACGAAAACATGGGTGATTAAGAACAAAAAAAGCTCTCCCATTGGGAGTTAAATGTTTTGCTATATTTTGCAATACGATGGATGGATCTGCCATGTTTTGCAAACAGAGGATCATCGCAATGTGGGAAAATTGTTTACCTAGATCAAAAGGTTCACATGCGTTTTGAACAGCAAAAGTTATCGAGGGGTGGGGCGCTCTTTTTTTTGCTTCTTGAATCAGGCTTTTCGATAGATCAACTCCCATGTAGGTAACACCTTTCGGCAACACCCGAGATAGAACTCCCTGACCACAGCCGATATCGAGAACCGAGTCTTTCGGTTTGAGATTCATAAGGGGGATGAACTTAGGAAAGATCACCTCCGTGTGATAGGTGTGTCCTTTGTCTCCTACAATTTGATCATACCAGTCGCTAGCGCTTTCCCAAGAAGTTTCTTTTTTTTGTGAGTTCCTCATATTCCTTTCCAAATAAATAAATGATATTTTAGTTTAAAATTATCAAGATCTTTTATCAACTAACTAATATGGTCGCAAGAAACTTAGAAAAAAAAGTTGGGGAGTATGTATCTGAGGTGCACACCTTGGTTTACGATAACCAAACGATTGAAGAAGCGATCGAGGAGCTTCGTAAAAAGGATATTCACGATAAAATCCTTTATTTCTATGTAGTTGATGATGAAAGGCACCTTGTAGGCATTATCTCAACTCGAGATCTTCTCCTTAAGTCTAAAAATACTTCTATCAAAACGGTGATGAATAAAAATGTGGTCACCCTCAAATCAGACCAAAGCCTCCATGAAGCTATGAAACTCTTAGAAACTATGAGCTTGCTAGCAATCCCCGTTTTGGATGAAAAAGATCGGTTTTTAGGAATCATCGATATAGGGCATTACGTTGAGGAGTCCATTGACGTAGCCAATACAAAGCAAAGGCTCCAAATTTTCCAAATGCTAGGTTTCGTTCTTGAGGAAGGAAGAAAAGTATCTCCTTGGAAAAGTTACAAATCTCGAATGCCATGGATCTTTTGTAACATGTTTGGGGGAATAGCTTGCGCGATTATATCAGCATTTTATCAAGTCGTTCTTAGCAAAATGATCATTCTAGCCATGTTTTTCCCATTGATTCTATCCCTGTCTGAATCGATTTCTATGCAAGCTATGACACAGAATCTTAACGTTCCTATCAACAAAAGAACCCTTGCAAACCATCCTGTCCGCAGCGTCCTGCGTCAGTGGAAGCTTTTTTCAATGCTAGCAGTAAGTTGTGGTCTTGTTGTAGGAATCATTTCAATTTTTTGGAGAGATGGATTGCACGCTTCTTTTGTGATCTCCATTTCAATTATCGTTTCGGTGATTTTGACAGCTTTTGTGGGGGCAATAGTGCCCGTTATACTACAGTCAAAAAAACTAGACCCAAAGGTGGCTTCGGGCCCTGTTGTTCTCATGTCAGCAGATATTTTAACAACGATTATCTACTTAACGATCGCCCATTTTGCTCTTCTTTAAGATTTTTTTTTCTTTTTCAAAAGTAAAATCGCAAAAGGCGCTAAGCAGCAAAGAACGATCCCTGTAACGAGGAAACTCTCGTAAAAGAAAAAGTGATAGTCTTGAACTTGAGGGGGAGGGATGAAACCTACAAAGAAACTCAGACAGCAGCTTACAAGGCCTACTAAAGCTACAACCCAAACGCCCCATCTTCCGCCGGGAATCTTATAAACACGGATTACATTTCTTTTCCTGTAGCGGAGCACAATAACCGAAATGAACATCAAAGCATACATGATAATATAAAGCTGAGAAGCGAGTACGATGAGTATCCAAAAAGAGCTGCTCACATCAGGCATGACTAAAAAGACAAGAGAGAGAACTGTAACAATGACCCCTTGTGCAATCATCATCACATAAGGCATTTGATGCTTATTGACTTTGTGGAAAATATCGGGAAGATCTCCTTCTTCAGCCGCAGCTAAAAGACCTCGGCAGGGTCCCCCAATCCAAGTGCTAACCCCACCTACTGCGCCAAATGCAACTAAAATAGCGACCATAGGGATCAGAAATCTTAAATTGTAATGAGAAAAGAAGACAGATATGGCTTCTATACTGCCGGAAAGTAGGTTGATTTGATCTTGGGGGATAACCGCTGCAATCGATAGAGATCCTAAAACCCATAGAATGACAATGATGGTAGCAGAAATGAAGATGGCTTTTGGGTAGTTAATTTTTGGGTTTTCAACATCTTTTGCGTGAACGGCGGGCATTTCCATCCCTCCATAGCCAAGTAAAATCCCTGCTAAAATGGAAAGTTGGTCTGGTTTGGTTAGGTCAGGAACAAACTCTTTCCAGGAAAAGGTAAGGTAAGATTGAGGATTATGGCTCATCCAGACTAAACCTAAACCGATGATCAGCAATCCAGGCAAAAGCGTTCCAAAGATCATACTGATTGTACTTATCCATCCTGAGGTTTTGATTCCTCGCAAATTGAGGAGAGTCAAGCCCCAAAAGAAAATAAAAATGATCCCAAAAGTATAGACTTTGTTTTGCGCCAGATTGGGATCAATTACGTATGCTATTGTCCCTGCGATGAAAGAGAGAATTGTTGGGTACCAAACAATGTTTTCAAGCCATAGGAGCCATACTGCCAGGAAGCCCCAGCTATGGCCTAAAGCTTCTTTAACCCATACAAAAATACCGCCTCGTTCTGGCCAGGCAGAGGCAAGCTCCGCAGCAACAAGAGATACGGGAACAAAGAAAATAAGAGCTGCGAAAATAAGATAAAAAGCTGAAGAGAGACCAAGTTCAGCGCTGATCGGCCAGTTTTTTATACTTAAAATTGTAGCCAAGTTGATCATGACGAGAAAAAAGACATTCAGTTTTTGTCGTTGCATAGGAAACCTCTTATTCAAAACAGTTTATTGTATTTGAAATAAAGATTCCTTCAAAGAAATAAAAAAGGCCGCAGTGAGCATGCGGCCTAAAAACATTCCTACTCCAAAATGGAGGGTGGATTATTAAACTTTATCTGGAGCTGCTGTAAAGAATGATCTTGCGACATTCGCTGTGGTTGCTCCAGAAGATTTAATAGAAGCCATAAGCAGCATGGAATAAATTTTTCTTGAAGAAGCAGAGGCAGGGGCGTCTTTGTCTTTTTTACTATCGATGAATTTTTCAACAAAGCAGTGGCCACATTTTTCAACTTCAGAAGTAAGGGCTAGTACGGGAATAGAGACTAATTTAGCAAATGTTTCGATAGCGCCAAGAAGTGTTAAGAAAACAGCAGCAGTTCCTCTAAGAGCTTTTGTCAAAGATGTGCTTGCGTCAAGTTCTAGAGAATACTTTTGAGCGTAGACGCCTCTTTTGTCTCTTTGTTGAAATGCAGTTGTTTCAGCCGACTTTGGGAAAACGTTGTCGGCAAGATATTTTGTTGGTGAATATGTATGAATAGACATGAAAACTCCAATGATTTCAATTTTTGTTTTTCTGGCGTAATAATACAAATTAAAATAATAAAAAACAATTAATAAACAATAATTTAATTACATGTATATGAAATAAGTAAATTTAAATTTTTAAAATATAAATTAAAAATTAGATTTACATTTGTTTTCTATTAGTATCTAAATATTAACAACTTGCAACCTCTCGTCGGAGAATGTGATAGCGAAGAAAAAACGACCTTTAGTATGATGTCTTGGATCAAGGACTTACATCAAATATTGATTCAGCGAAGGAGTGGTGATGGCTAGGGCAAAATGGAAATCGAAAATTGGATTTATGTGGGCGGCTATTGGCTCTGCAATCGGGCTCGGAAGTATCTGGCGCTTTCCCTATATTTTGGGAGAAAGTGGGGGAGGAGCCTTCCTTTTGGTTTTTATCATATGCCTCCTTTTTGTTGGATTCCCCGTTCTGATCTCAGAAATCGTTATCGGCAGAAAAGGGCAGAGTAGCCCTTACGGTTCGTTTCTTTTGCTTGGGAGATCCTCCTTGTTTGGAAAAATGGGGAAAATGACCATTTTAACCGGTTTTTTAGTCAGCACTTTTTATAGTGTAATTTCAGGGTTTACTCTTGGTTACTTGTATGAGTCTATATTAGGAAGAATTACGCACTTTAAAAGTGCAACCGATGCAGCCTTGTACTTTGACCAGCTTACGGCAAATCCTCTTTGGGCGATTGGCTTTCACACTTTATTCTTCGGTTTGACCATCTGGATCCTCTATTATGGCGTCCAAAAAGGGATTGAATCGAAGAACAAGATTTTCATGCCTCTTTTATTTGTCATGCTGATTATTCTTGCTCTCCAATCGCTACGCTTACCTAGGGCGGTTGAAGGGATCTCTTTTTTGCTTTCACCCCACTTTGATCAAATCACTCCTTCAACCATTATCTTAGCTTTGGGGCAAGCCTTTTTTGGGTTAAGCTTAGGGCAAGGCACGATGGTTACCTACGGAAGCTATCTCTCGAAAGATGAAAACCTCTTCAAAACTTGCTTCCCGATATTATGCTCAGTAGTGGTGGTTTCTGTGCTAGCAGGAATTGCGATTTTCCCTATGGTTTTCAGCGCAGGGCTCGAGCCCTCTTCGGGACCCGATCTGATGTTTAAAACCCTTCCGTTAGTTTTATCAAAAATGCCATATGGACATCTCTTCTCCATGGTCTTTTTCTTTTTAGTTTTCATAGCAGCTCTAACATCTCAAATTTCAGCCCTAGAACCCTCTATAGCCTATTTGATAGACGAGAAGAAATGGTCTCGAGAAAAAGCAGTCCTGAATGTGGGTGTGTTGGCTTATCTAATAGGCATTCCTAGCGCCCTGTCCTTCGGGCTTTTTAAATCGATAACCATTTACGGTATGAGCTTCTTTGATGCGATTTCCAATCTTTGCGTAAATATATTGATTCCTATTGGAGGGCTTTTTGCTGTGATTTTAGTAGGTTGGAGATGGGGGCTGTCTCACGCGTTGAAGCATATTGAGGAAGGGGCGAAAGACATCTTTAAAAGGTATCCTATTTTGGAAAAATACCTGATCATCAGCATCAAGTATGTAGCGCCCCTTCTCATTGGAGTCGTATTTATGAACTTGATGGGAATTATCTAACGCCAGGAAGGATTCTGCCGCCAGCCCCCGGCCGCTGATTACTTGATCCCACAGGTGCTCCTGGAGGTGGTGGGCTTCCAGCTCCTACAGAGGTTGAGATGGATGGGCGCACACCTACAGGAGCTCTCCTTGCATTCAGACCAGATCCTCTCTCTCCTAAAACTAAAGAAGGGGGTGGTGGAGCGTTTCCTTGTCCATATGGTTCAGAGCTTCTGCACGAAATTCTCCATCCCTTATGGCTCCAGCCGTCAAAGCGAGGGCTTCTGACTACAACGTCTGTCATTAGGGCTCTTCTAGAAATGGTGCAACAGCTTGAAGAAGAGATCACGACGATGAGAGTGAATAAAGCAAAGACTCCAAGTCCTAATCCAACACCTAACGCCAAAGGAGGAATGAAAAGAAGTCCTACGCTGATGATAATGCCAATCGCCATAAAAGCCATCGAACCAGGCAGGGAAATGCTTTCTGAATCTCGAGGTGGATCAAAAGAGGGATTTCCTTGGTGTCTAGGAGGGGAAACTGTATCCATAAAGTCTCACAGAGGTAAAATTAATAAATAATCTCAGCTTTTACATATTCATTTTCTTGAACATTTAAAAGAATGTATCCGTAGGATGAAAATGGGGCTTGATCGGGGTGGTTTTTAGAACCAACGATCACAGCGTCGTTGATTCGCCACTTTATGAATCGATAGAGATCGTCGCTAGATATCCTCCATAAGTTTTGATAGCCGCGTCCATCCTGCAGAAAGCATTCCCCTCTATAAAAATCTAATTCTTGAACGTGGTTTGTGCAGGGGCCGTACTGTATAGGTCCTAAAGACAAGCTGCACTCGGCTTTTGCTCTTAATCGTGGGTTATAAGCCCAAAATTTTTGTCTATTCCATGAAGAGAGCGAACAAGGGTAAAAGACTATATAATCGTTTGATTCCCATCTTTTTACATTCTTATGATACCCAGCGTTGATGTTCCAGACAGACCCATCATCCATTTCAATCGCATAGCCATTACTTAGCGTGGCTTTTAAAGCGCGGTAAGGTGGCACCCAAGTTTCAGAATAAGAAATAGTTGGAAAGAGATCAAACTCAATGAGGGGATTAGCTGCTTGGGAGCTGGATGGAGATAAGACGATCATAAATAGGCTAAAGAGACTGGCTTTTAAACTCATGGATGGGAGATTCCTGTGCAAAAAATTAATTGAATCTTAATCAAACGTAAAGAATTTGTAAAGTCTCAACTTTTTCAGAAATAAAACCATACAAATAAACTGTTTGAAATTAGTTTTTAATTAATTTGAATAATGTTAATAAATAATTATAGATAGTATGATTTTTAAAACAATAATATGATTTTTAAGAAAAAATTCAAACCATTCCCTTTGCTTAGCGGCTTCAACATGCAAACAGTGTTTGGGGCCGTAATTAGTTTGGCTCAGAATATTCATTCTGAGACTCAGTATGTAGCTTTAGAAGACCAGGATAAGCTTGCTATTGAGATCACAACTCCAAAGGGGTGGAAGGAAAAGGATCCAACAGTTGTTTTAGTCCATGGCTTATGTGGCTCTCATAAATCGATCTATCTTGTGCGGATGGCAAAAAAACTCAAAAAAAGAGGGGTTCGTTCCGTTCGGGTAAATCTAAGAGGTTGCGGTAGTGGAAAAGGGCTGGCTCGAAAATTTTACCATTGTGGGTCAAGTCAGGACATTCTAGCAGTTATGAAACATTTAAGAACTCAGTGGCCTGATTCACCTATGTCCTTGATCGGGTTTTCTTTAGGGGGGAATATCGTATTAAAATTAGCTGGAGAACTCGGCAAAGAGGCTGAGCGTTACTTTTCTCAAGTGATTGCCGTCGCTCCACCTATGAACCTTGTTTCGAGCATGAGACTGCTGTGTAATCCTAAAAATCGCTTATATGAGAGATATTTTTTAAGACATTTGCTGAGCGATGTGTACGAGTTGCAGGAAAGATTTCCAGAGCTTCCTCGAGTTTATCTCCCTCAAAATTTGACAGTATTTGATTTCGATGAGTTATATATTGCGCCTAACTTGGGTTATCGTTCTGCTTTTGAGTATTATAGAGATTGCAGCTCACTTCACAGAATTCCGAACATCTCTGTCTCTTGCCGTATTTTACTATCCGAAGACGACCCCATTATCGACCCTTGCGATATTGATACTGTTAAACTCCCAGAAAATGTCCATGTTTATAAAACAGACAAGGGAGGGCATATGGGGTATATTGGATCTCCTGGTAAGGAGTTTTACTGGCTTGATGGAATAGTCCTAAGTTGGATTGAGTTCTAATCTTCTTCAGAAGGAAGTAAGAACTTTACGCCTGCTTTGTAGAGCAGATTCGATGTTGTCTGATGGAAAGATGAATAGGCTTGTCTTGACTCGCTCTCATTTTCAAGAGCTGGGTCTACTTCTTGAAGATAACAACAAGGCTTGATGAAGAATAAGCTTACGTGAGACTCGATGGGAGCCATTTGATCTTTCACTGTAATCTCATAAGTATCAGAAAACAAGTATCCATATTTGGAAACAAAATCACCTTCAGCGATATATCCTTCAAATAAGGGTCTTTTTTCTTTGGGAAGGTGATTCCATGTGTCAAACAGCTCTTTGTTAACACCAGGCTGATGGAATCCTAGGGATTTATGGCGTGGGTCTTTTTGAAAATAATCAGGCTCAAGAATAACTGCATAAGAAGCAAGAGCTCCTCCTAGACTATAACCGAGAGCCCTCGCTTTGACTTTAGGTGTGCAAACTTTCTTTAGCCAATCAACTAGCATAGGGCGTGCATGCTGGAAAATAGAGACTCCTGGTCCTTTCGGATCAAAATTGCTCACAATTGAAGAGCGGCCGCTAATCGTAGCTACCGAAAATTCTGTTCCTCTGAAAAGAAGAAGAGGAGGGGCATCTCTACTAATCGATTTGAGTCCGTACGCTTTCATCGAATTCCAAAGATTGAAAACACGGTCAACTTTATACTCTTCTAAAACAAAGCTTTCCTGATCCCAAGTGGGAACAAAAAGATGGGTGTCTATAGATAAGTTCCTGTAGGCAACAACTTTAGCTAATATTTCAGATGATGCAAGATCACACAGATGTGGGTTTTTTATATAAGAATAGCAAGATTTGATTAGATCGGCGGCTAGTTGGATGTCTTTAAGATCTTCTGTATATACTCCAACCAAGGTTTTCTCTTTTCCTAAAAAGCCATAATGATTTTCAAAAAATTCGAAGCGATGGGATCTATTGTGTATTGAAACCGTTTTATGATCATTTTTCAGGCAGTAACTGCGGGATCTATGGGAGAGCAGCTTGGAAAGAATAGCTTCCCAAGCAATCACATTCGTGTCTAACATCTTTTTAAGAGCGACTTTTTTAAGTTCCATAGCATCAATAGTAAATGTTTAAAGCAAAAACACCCGAAAGAAAGGCTGGACTATTTTTGCCCGCAAATGACCCCCAAGCGCCTGCGATCATCCCAATATTCTGGTTAACATTATATTCGATAGCTGGAGCAAGGCTCCATTGGTAGCCTGCAGGGAGAGCTATATTAGCAGGTTGGCCATTTGATAGCTCGCCGATTTTTCCCGAAAACGAAGAGCTTTTAGAATAGAGGAATTGAAGATCGCAGGCAAGTGCCCAATGAATCCCGATATTGTATTCAAATGAGCTGAGCCATGTGAACTGATCGCCTATCTTAATCTTACCGTCAGCGCCAAAACCTCCTCCATAGGAATGAAAGCCTCTCACATGCGAGGGAGGTGCAAAGTTATAAAGAAATGCTGTTCTAAGAGACAAATAATGACAAGGAGTGATAGCAAATTGTCTTGAGGCTACAATTTCGAATTCTGTTTGATATAGACCTCCACCTCCTATGTCAACACCATCTTTTGAGGGGCTGAGGTTTTCGTATGGACCTGTGGGGAAAGTTTCAGTGATGGCAAACTTTATGCCCGGCAAATAATTTGTAGGGGTTGCTGTAACAAGCTGAAAATCTAGAGTGATTTGAACATCGCCGATTTGCGTTGAGGATAGTCCGTTTTTAAACCTTGAATTGAACTGTGGCAGAAACGAAATATCCATGAAGGAAGTGAGGCCTACCCAAACAGGAAACTGGGAAAGAACTGTGATTGCATGCCCTCCCGTGTGTAAATTCCAGTGGTGATCATAAACCCCATAGTTTGATGTGACATAAACATAAGGCTCAAAATCCCAATGACCCAACGTCACGACTTCGGCTGTTGGAGTTATGAGAGGGCCTGTAAAAAAAGGAAGGTTTGCAAATGTTTCGTCATCTACTCCACATGGATTGGATGAGGCGGCATAGCAAGTGCAAGATGCAGCTAAGAAAAGATGGGAAAGAAAGAAAAACTTCATGCTGGTCAAGGGTGCTTGATTTTTGTCTTTACGTTAATTAGGATGGTAATTTTTTGATAGAGGAAATTCATGAAAAAAGGTGCGTTGCTTGTTAATCTAGGAAGTCCTATCTCTCCTAATCCTAAAGATGTCAAAACATATCTGTATGAGTTTTTACTCGATAAGAAGGTTCTAGATCTTCCTTTCCTCTCTAGACAATTACTAGTGAGAGGGGTCATTGTGCCTAAGCGCTATAAAGAATCTGCGAAGTCGTATGAAAAAATTTGGCGACCAGAAGGAGCTCCCCTTATTTACTATTCAAAGCTCCTCGAAGACTATTTACAGGAAAGTCTTAAGGACATTTCTATAAAACTCGCTATGAGATATCAACAGCCATCTATAGAAAATGCCATCGACTATTTTAAAAAAGAAAAGATAACGGATCTCTTACTGTTCCCTCTATTCCCCCAATACGCCGAAGCGACAACCGGGAGTATTATCGACAAAGTCTTCTACGAAATGAAAAAACAGAATTATTCACCGAAGATGCAAGTGATTACTCACTTTGCGAGGGACCCTTTTTTTATTGAAGCTTTAGAGCAAAGAGTCAGAGAGCGCTCTCTTTCGGATTATGATCACATCGTTATAAGCTTTCATGGGCTTCCGCTTCGGCAACTCAAAAAGATGGCGCCTGACCATTGCGGTAAAGCAAACAATTCTTGCTGTACAAACTTGTGTAACGCCAACAAGTTTTGCTATGCAGCTCAGTGTTACTCGACGGCTCATTCCCTTGCTGAAAAATTAGAGTTAGCTAAAGATCGGTATTCGGTTGCGTTTCAATCTAGACTTGGCAAAGAGCCATGGCTTGAGCCTTACACAAGCTTTCTTTTAAAAAAGCTCGCTCGAGAAGGAAAAAAAAGAGTGCTTGTTGTTTGTCCTTCATTTGTAGCTGACTGCTTAGAGACGATCTATGAGATTGGAGAAGAATATCTCCATCTTTTTAGATCGGAAGGAGGGGATTTGTTGCACTATGTAGAAGGTCTAAACGATCAAATTCTTTGGATGAAAGGTGTCCAAGTTAAAATAGAGAGTGCTTTTGATTCTATTCAGCCCTCTTTTGGAGAATCAGCGAAACAAGAAAGCACAGCACGACAATTCCAAATGAGATAAGCAAATTGTCTTTAAGGAATTTCAAAGCTTGAATGTTGGTTATGTATGAGCTAGAACAGAAAAAATCAAGAAGCCCACATGTCGTTCCTCTGTATGAAGCCTGAATTGAATGAATAATAGTGTCGTAGACGAAAGAAATGTAAAATCCCATCAAACTTCCAAAAATCAAAAAATGAAAAGGGATGCTAAAGGCTGAAAAGTTGTAAATAAAGACAGAAGAAGGTGGGATCAAAGACAAAATCAAACATATCCCATATACAACTGTGATAACAGACACGTGGGGTGTTTTTTTGTAAATGAGTGATAAAAGAGCCCCTAACATGAAACCAAACGAGAGGATAGAGTAATAGGTAGGGTCGTTACTATACTCAGTAACAACGTTGTCGGTCAGAAAATAGACTAAGAGTGGAGGAAGAAAAGCTAAAAAAGTGTAAACTCCTCTTCCTTTTAAATTGGGCAAAAAAGCGTGAGTAAATCCACCATTATAGATTTTTAGATGGTATTGCTTTGCATCTCTGTAGTCATAAAAGTAAAAGATGGAAAGAGCAAAGACAGCAAACAAAGCTGCATATGACATCAGATATGATGTTGCGGGAGGTATTTTATAGAAGAAGGAGTAGAGAGCTTCTGGTAAAAATTGAACAAAGAATGATAAGGAGATGAGCTTGATCGTTGAGTAGTTTTTCATGTTATCAACCATCGCTGCCCTTACTATAGGCACCGGATTGTAGATGATGCCTAGCAGAACGACAAAATACCACTGCGAGGGGTAGTGATACACGAAGTATAAAAAGATCAGTCCGCCTAGTTGTGACCAAAGAAGAGTTTTTCTTCTGCAGAATTTATCCGATAATGTTCCCAAAACCAAAGCACCTAAAGCTTGAGAAAAATCGAAAATATTAGATCCTACGTATGAATCGGTATACCAGATATAGATTTGAGAATAGACAAATACATAGACCAGTATTGAAAGCAAAGAAGGAATAAGGGAATGAGCTTTTTTCTGACTTAATAGGGTAATAATTTTAGGCTGGGTCATGAAAAATAAAGGTGTATGATCTCTATTTTTTTGTATGAAGAAAAAAAAGAATATGTGCAAACGAAAATTAACGATCGATTTCTTCAGTGGAAGACGCCCAAGTTTTCTTAAAGGTGTCGACAGCTTGAGTTGATAATTCACTCATAAAGAAAATGCCCCCAAGAATAAGAGCTGTGCCTGTAGCCTGATATGAATCAATCATTTCTCGAAGAAAAATTTTCCCTAAGATCATGGCAAAAACTGGGAAGAGCAGCGTGGATATTGAAACATGCTTAGCACTCATTTTTTTTGAAATTGAAAAATAGTAGCTCCAGCCAAGTGCTGTACAACCAGCTCCAAGTCCTAAAGCCGCGAGGAGTCCTTCTTTCGGAATATTTGAAATGTCTTTAATAAGAGAAAGGTCAGAAAAAGGAAGGATGATTGTCATCGAGAACAGCATCTGAAGAGTTACAAGCGCCATAGGAGGAGCCTCAATAGAGCTCGATTCTGCATACAAAAATCCCCAGGCAAAAAAGATCGACATCAGTATGACAGCAAGGAAACCAATAATGCTATCAACTCGAAGCGAATAGAGGGTCGGGATGAAGGTTATGATAAGGCCTAAAAAACCAATAACTATACAAACCATCTCGCGAAGAGAGTTCTCTTTCTTTTTGAAGAATAAGTAGCCTAGGAGAAGGGTGAATAATGGCACAGAGCCCTCAATGATGCCTGCTGTTGAACTATCAATGAATTGCTCCCCATACGCGCAGCATAAAAAGGGTAGAGCATTTAGCAGTAGGGCGCTTATGAAGATTTTTTTGGATTTTTTGAGATGAGGAATCAAAGAGAGTTTGGAAAACTTCAGCAAGATAAACGTTGCGATAAAGCTAAATAGACAACGAAAGAAAGTAAATGTGAAAGGGTCTAGAGTTTCAACACCGATTTTAATAAATAGGAATGAGGGAGACCACAAAAAGGCCAGAAAACAAATTCTAGCCAAATCTTTCAGAGAAAGTGTATTGCTGAAGGGATTAAACTCCTAAGGATTCAATTTAACTTGATTATGCAGATGGAGATGTTTCTAGAACATCTTTTTCATCCGTTTTTTCAGCAAACTGTTTGTTCAAGGATCGAATCGACATCATCCATCCTACAACTGTGATGAAGACGATAGGAATGAGGTAGTGAGTGATGGAAAGAACTGAGCCAGTTCCTACTAAATCAATCAAAGCAATTTGAATCCACGCAGACCCAGATTTTCCAAGTCGAGATCCTACAACGTCAATCGAAGCTTTCCCTTTAATCTTTTCTTCGTTTGAAAGGGGTATATACGCCATTTCTTTGGTTGGGTCAAAGAAGGAGTACTTGACCATTTTACTCGCAACGTTTTGGAAGGCTCCAAATAGCACGATAAAAAAGAGGGGAGAAATACCGAAAAGAGCCTGAGTCATTGGCCCGAATTTTTGTTGGTTAAGCACTAAGAAGAAGAAAACAAGGCCTGTTGCTCCGATCACGAAAGGTGTGATTTGAGCCGTGAAGTGCCAGCCCATTTTTCGGATGATTCCACCGCAGAAAAACAGAGAGGCAATAAACGAACACACCCCAACAAGGAAGAATACTGTAGATGTAAAAGATTGGAAGTCAGAGGGGTTTGGATAGAGGAGCTTTACTTCTGCTTTCCAGGTTACTTCGATGAGGTTAATAGCGAGGCCAAATCCTATGACAAGCACGGCAATATACATAAGATACTTAGATCGTGCTAAATGCTTAAGGCTTTGGCGGAGAGAGAGCTTGAGTTTTTCTTTTCTGCAGCCGAATATTTCTGGGTTATAATATCTGCTGTCTGTAAGAACATATTTATTTGTCCACCAGTATAGGGCTAAAATAGCAACTCCCACAACCAGAACGCATCCTGTTAGTACTTGGATAGTGTGTAAAAAGTCTAAATTTACATATTTCTTTGTAATAAAATAGACGAAAGGACCAGTGAGAATCGGGCCTAGGTTTCCAGCAGCAATATATATTGTGTAAGATCTTTTTGCTTCCCCAACGGTGGTAATATCATTCGCGAATCCCCAGAACATCAAAAGGATAACCATGCTACCCCAAAGCTCTGCAGTAACGAATAAAAGAGAGTGAATCCAGTTTCTATAGACGGCTACCCAGTGTTTAATTCGTACGCCGAAAGTGTCAATCAGCCAATCCGAGGACAAATTGGGCGAGAAAAAGTCTGAGTGAGGGCATAAGACAAATCCGTATGCAAATATTATCACAAGAAAAGAAGACAGCGTAATGTAGAAGAGAGTCGATTTTTTGAGGTAGTTAGAGAGTTTTGAATAGGAGAGAGAGGCGATAATTGCTATGGGAAGTACTATCCACCCCTTTAGCACAGGGATGGCCTCAGCTCCTGACCCTTTGGAGGTGACGACCATTGTGTCTTTAAGGCAGGTTAGGATGCCATAATTTAACGATATTAAGAATTTCATTAATACTAGAGGAAGGAACTTTTTTAGTTCATAAGAATGAATAGGCCAAATTCTTTCTCGCCATTTGCTAAAGACTTCTAATTGTGGCTGATTCATGCAACAGTTGCTCCATTTGAAGAAATACTTGTCTAATTATTATTAACAAAATCCATATGCTTAAATTGAAACGAGGATAACAAGGCGCTGAATGAAAGTCAACGTTAAAGCAAGAATTCGAAGTTAGACTGGAGAGGGGCTAATAGGCGAGTTTTCAAAGGAATTTTTTCAATCTCAGCCTGCGAAAGTTTTTTTGAACATCTGAGCAGATCTGCATCGTTTCTTTGTAGAGTGTGCTTAGCAAAATCAGAGGAATCAACAATAAGATCAAGCTCGTAGTCGGCAGAAGCTGTGAGGCTTGTGTATCCTATGTTTGAGCTGCCAGTAAAAACTTTTTGAGAATCGATAACAATAATTTTTTTATGCAAAGTCACGTTAGCATTTTGAAATTCGTAAATGTCGATGTTGCTTTTGTCACACTTTTTATACAGTTTTTTATAATAAGTTTTTGATAGAGCTGCATAAAGGTAATGAAGGCCTGGGGAGTCAGATTCATCACCATTAGTAATCAAAGTAATTTTTACACCCCTTTTTGTTGCATCGGCAAGATTTCGAGACAGCTCCTTAGAGGGGTGAAAGTACATATGGTTGATGTAAATAGATTCTTTGGCCTGCTGAATAGATTCGATCAAAGAGTCATAAAACTTATGTTCCAAACAGTCTGGTCCTGATAAAAAACCATGCACATTGAGACCATCTACCCAATCGTGCGATCTTTCAAACCCCAAAATGGGTCTGAATTCAGAGCTTTTGGAATCTGACTCTTCAAGTTCTGTAATTGCATAGTGGTCGGTCGGATATATGGTTTGCCACTTAGTAATAAATTTAAGCATCTGCGCGTACAGGGCTTTGCCAACTCCTTGAGCGTTGCTTGAAGAAAAGACGAAGTCACAATCTCTGAAGGTAATAGGAGCCACAGCTTGTTGGGTTAGCTTTTGATAGAAAGGAAAATGAGCAGAAGGAATAGATTCTTCCCCAGTAAAATTTGACCATCTATCCTGGATTGCTGATCCTCCGATGATAAAATATTGGCCGTAATCTATGATTAGAGCTTTAATGTGGTTGCAACTTACCTGAACTTTTTGACGATCTGAAGATATGGAGAGGTTTTTTTCTTGGGTAACAGTTGGAAAAAACTGAGAGGGGAATAAAGTCTTTAGTTGTTCAATCGATACTTTATTAGCCGGGGTGAGCCACATATTTGAACATATGAGAAAGACCTTAAAATCGGGGTTTTCATCGAATTTCCTTTTAAAAATGGAGAGGCATTCTTCAAAAATTTCTCCTCCACAATAGCAGCCAGACATAACAACATTGTGTTTTGCATGATTGATGATCTCAAGCTTGATGCGATTTGATTCTAAAGCGTCATATGTGCAAAAACCTCTGCAATCGCTAGATTTAGATTCATAAAATTGGGAAAGATTGTGATCTGTTACGTACTTTTCGATCACCTTATGCGCGTTAAGACCCTCGTGATTGAGGGTATGCAGTTGCATAAAAATGTGAAATAAAAACAAAGAAAGGGGAGTGGAAGCCATCACAAGAAACCCTATTAAAGGGCTAAAAGGGATTAAAAAAAAGACGCTTATGGGGAAATGAATCATAATACTTAATATCGCTCTTGCTTCTGGCTGATATAATTTATTTTAATAATGATCAATCAATTGTATATTTAATCAATACCTTCTTTGAAGAATAATATTGTAAATCCACCTTATCCTATTTACAATATCTTTTTCTAAATCTTGCGCGAAAATTTGTTTTCGCTTGCTTTCAGAATAAAATTCATTATTTTGAAAAAAGAAAATGGAGAGAATTCGTTTGAGACGTCAGCTAAAAATGCTAGAAATAGGTATTGTTTTTGTCTTGCTAGCTTCTGTTTTTGTAGCATTGTTCGGTTTGTTTGTTAAGCTTGGCACGACCTTTTCTTCAATCTCAGGGCTTGTCTTCTTGAGATTCTTTGTCCCGTTTCTTTTTGTAGCCTCAGGAGTTTTTTTCATTGGAGGGTATAAAGTTTTTCGTCAAAAGACAGATTTTCAGTTTCTTTGGTTTAGAGCTCTTTTTGAGGTTCTCGCTCAATTCTGTTTATTTTTCTATCTTGCTAAAGGCAATCTTCTTTCTGGCATATTACTTTGGAATACGGGACCCTTATTTATTCCTATTTTTTCCTTCTTCTTTTTGCGGCACAGGATTGATTACAACACTTGGGTTGCAATCTTGATTGGAATGATTGGAGTTGGATGTATCATTAAGCCAGACCAAGGGATTATCGATCAAATCAGTCTTATAGGTTTAATGGCGGGACTTTCAATGGGGATTTCTCAGGTGATTTTTGGTGTCGTTGTTAGAAAGTTCACGACAACAGAGACCTTGTTTTATATTTATGGAATGGCCTCAATTTTGTGCGCTGTTATTTTAGTTATTGAACAAATCTTCTTTGATTTTCACTTTCTTGATTTTGCTAAAGAGTGCCTCCAGTGTGAGCTGATGGATGTAGTCTATGTCGTTTTGATCTCTGTTTGTTCCATTATAAGCCAAGCCCTACGCGGGTGGGCCTACAAATTCTCAAAGCCCGCAAACTTAGCTCCATTTTTTTATTTTTCTGTGATTGTGGCAGGTTTTCTAGATTGGCTCGTTTTTGGGAAAATACCCACTTTTACTGCTATCATTGGATCTTTATTGATTATTCTTGCATCATTCGTGAAATGGAACTACAGCACGAAATCTGAAACAGGTTAAAAAGTTGCAAAACTCAGTGATTCGCTCTGCCCTGCATTTTCTTACTGGAACCCTTATTAGTCGCTTTGGGGGTTTTGCAAGAGATGTGCTCATGGCTTTTTATTTTGGGACATTTGCGGAAACAGCTGGATTTTTTGTAGCCTATCGGATGGCTAATATTTTTCGAAGGATCTTTGCTGAGGGAGCTTTACTGAACGGATTTGTTCCGTATTATGAACACCTAGCTTTAGAGTCCAAAGAAAAAGGTTTCTTTTTTTTCCGAGACCTTTCTTTTTCAATGTTTGTGTTTTTGATCGGCTTTGTAGGGGTTATTGAAGGATTGATTTGGGCTCTCCATTTTCATGTTCCAGAAAACGTTCAATACATCCTTAAGCTTTCGAGCATCATGCTCCCAGCCTTGATTTTTATCTGTTTATTCGGTCTTTTCAATAGCTATGTTCAATGCAAGGGGCGGTTTTTTCTTAGTGGGGTCATTCCTCTTTCTTTTAACATGTTTTGGATAGCGGGGATTCTTTTTAGTCGACATTTTCAAATAGAAAAAGCGCTTACTTGCATTTCTTGGACTATATTAGCTTCTTTTATTTTACAATGGATAGTAGCTGCGCTTTTTGCAATGCCCTCTCTGAGAAGTGAGGGGAGTTTTCAATATTTTCTTAAACCCTCTTTTTTTTCATCGTCCGTAAAAAGCATGATAAGACCTTTCTTTGCTAGTGTAGTCGGGGTGAGTGCTATGCAAATCAATAGTGGCCTCGATGTCATTTTTGCTCGAATAGCCTCTCTTGAAGGGCCTGCTTACTTGTCTTATGCCATCCGAATCCAGCAGCTGCCAATTGCTTTTTTTGGGGTCTCGATTGCATCGGCACTGCTCCCAATGCTTTCTAAAAAACTTGAGAGAGGTCTTTATCAAGAGGCTTTATCCGTTGTGAAAGAAACTCTCCGTAAAGTCTCAACCGTTCTGATCTTTTGCACGTTTGGTTTGTTTTCTTTGGGTTTTGTGGGGCTTAATGTCGTTTATGCTAGAGGGGGGTTTAATGCACTTTCCCTTCACCACACTCTCCGCTCTTTATGGATGTATGGGACTGGATTGATTCCAGCTTCTTTGATCATCATTTTAGCTCCTATTTTTTATGCACAAAAAGACTTTAAAACTCCTATGAAAAGTTCTCTTTTAGCTGTTGGTGCAAATCTAATCCTTAACTCCCTTTTTGTTTTTACTCTTCATTTTGATGCCGAGGGGATTGCTTTTGCAACTTCACTATCTTCTTGGCTCAACTGCTCCTATCTAATTTTTCATCTTCATCAAAAAAATTTCAAACTTCTCGATTTAACCCTATTAAAAAGTCTATTTAAAGGAACTGTAGCGGCTGTCATATCTTTTCTTATAGTGCAATGGATTGGGTATAGGTACTGGGGGGATACGAGCTGGTTTTCTTTGACCCAGCAAGTAGATCATGTCAAAATCTTAGGATCACTTTATAAGCAATTCTTTGCTTTTCTTTCACTTTCACTTATGTATTCAGGGTTTTTCTTAGCACTTGGATTGATTTTCAGGCTGTTTGAATACAGGGAAGTGTTGTACTGGATTCGCCGTAAAACACTTCCTGCGACAGAAAAAATAGAGAATTGAATTAGTCTCTGCGAATCGCTGAGGCACTGCTAGTAACGGCGCACGAGCCATAGCAGCATAGAATAGCGAGAGCGAGAGCGACTGCGATCGAGATGCCGAGAGTCACGCCACTTAATGCTAAAGCAGCGCCGAAGGAGATCGCTAGACCTGCAGCATTAGCGATGGCCCAAGCTATAGCTGTTGTAGCAAAAAATGAGACGACAGCTGAAACTACTCTCGTAGCATTTCTAATTTGAGGGGTGAGGGTGCAGACACACTCAAGAGTTGTTTCAATAAGGCTGTAGGTGAATCCAAAGCCAAGCCCCCATAGAGCACCCATACCAGCCGTAACCGGCCCTCCAAGAGCTGTGACTGCAAGGGCGCCTCCCGCTGCCATGAATCCTAGAGAACCCCAGTCGAATCCCACAGTCTGATTTACTTGCGTTGATGTTGGTGCTGCCATAAAATTCCTTACATTTTTTATTAAGATTTTATTAACCCCTCATTTTTTCATCAAGAACTCTATCGTCCCTTTAATATCTAAAGATTTTTTTATATTTACACAGTGACTCTTGCTTTTCTTTCAAATATATTATATGACTCAAGAAAAGGTAGTTTATGGGTAAAAAAACAGCTCTCTTTTCTTTTTGTCTTCTTTTATCGTTGTCTAGCTGTAATGTTTCACCTCGTTTAGCTTTAAAGGGAATGGGAGGCAGGAACGCTTATAACGTAGCCTTACAAACCACTTCCAATGAACAGCTCCTTTTAAATATCGTTCGTCTTCGCTACTACGATGTCCCATACTTTTTGAATGTTGATAGTATTACAACTCAATTTTCTATTGGCGCTGGACTTAACACAAACATCCCCATTCCCGGATTTAATAGTGATAATCCGGGCAGTATAGGCGGTGATATTAGCTGGAAGAACCAGCCTACAATTCAGTATACTCCTTTAGATGGGGAGTCGTTTGCAAGGCATTTACTCCAACCGATCGATCCTTTAATGATCCAATATCTCGTTTTTACAGGATGGGATGTTGAGAGAATTTTCAAGTTAACGATTCAGAGTTTGGATGGAGTGGATAATAATCCAATTACTTTTCCTGAAGCCCCGATACAGTACCATGTGTTTGAAAAGTTCAATAAAATTACCTATTTGCTTAGAAAGATGCAGATGAGAGGTGAATTGCAAGTAGGAGCAAAGGCTACAAGCGCAAAACAAAAGGAACTTCAAAGTGATGGAACCGAAATCGATTTAACTTTTGACACAGGAAATCTAAGGGGAAGATCCCTGCAAATTCTTTTCCCCATAGATGCTCCAGAAGCTCCAGAGCTTATGGATTTATTACCCGGATTAAAAAAGTCTCGCAATATGTATTTGCTTGATCTCTCTTTGGGTTTTCTCGATGGTGCTAAAACAGGAATTATCCCTCGATCAGTCCTCGCTTGCATGGATTACCTCAGTATCGGAGTCGACATTCCAAAATTTCATGTTGGCATGGTTGATTGTTTTGCAGGAAACAAAGTGAATAAGAGCTATGTTGATTCAATAAGGTCGCTTCTTAATGTGAAAGTTTCCCGCTCTTATCCTAAAAATTCTTACGTAGCTGTTAAGTACAAGGGCTATTGGTTTTACATATGTGATTATGATATTGAATCAAAGAAAACCTTTTCTCTTTTACAAGGGCTCTATAATCTCCAATCTGGAGATACTCCAAAAACTGCGCCTATATTAACAATTCCAATTGGGAAATAGTTTTAAATTAAATTTTAATTCAAAAACTATATTTTGTTGATTTTATCTTTTAAACAAAGTATTTTTATAATATCTAAAATAAATAAAAAATCTATTTTATGGATAAGATTTGTTTTTGCAGGAATTTTTCTTTCACTGGAAAAATAGGGGAGGTGGCAGACTTGTTAGCTTCCGAGGCTCACCCTTCAACGATCTTGCCTTTCTTTCAGCAAATAGGGGCTTGGCAATCCCAGGTAGTTCGAACATTCATACTATCTACCAGATTTCCTCGATTACGCTGTTTGACACCCGTTGAAGGCTATAGATCCTTGTCGCTAAAAGATCTTCGAATTGTGTTTATAGGTCTTACTTTGCTCCATCATCATTCATTATCCACAATCAGACCTTCATTATTTTATCCGTATGTAGCAAAAGTTCTCAAAATTTCAGGGGCGGATTTTCCCTCTTTAACCTCTACATCGCTAATAGGAAAAAAGATAATGCCACTCGTTGCTGATGAAAGCTCTACTTTGGGAAATAAAGTCAGATTCGCTACTACACAAGCAATTTTTGAGTATAGCGCCCCTTTAAATAAGAAAAGCAAAAGAGTTATAAACCCAAAAATTTTGCAAATGACACCTAGAGGTGTTAAGAATTATTGCAGAGGTCTGAAGGCTCAGAAAGACTTTAATACTTTGACAAGACAAGTTGTTTTTCTTTTTCGCAAACTTAAAGAAGCTCTTGACACATCTGAAGGAGAAGCTCTTTTACAGGCAAAGGCTACGCGTGAGTATCTTAAAGCAAACTTGCCTAGAGTCCTTTCATGGATCGATCCTTCAGCTCTTGAAGATATCAAGTATTATTGTTGGAAAAATTCTGGCTCAGTAGACACAAAAGGTGAAGATACTGGAAGAGAAATACTTGAGAGAACTTTGCTGAGGCCACAAACCCTGGAAATCATGGAAAATGTATCTTGGAAGTGGAGGCTCTCATTTAGACGTCGCGAAGATAACGGTAGAGATTTTATGATTCGCTTAGTAACTATGCTCAAGTACTCAGATAAAATTGACTTTACAAGGTTTACAAATGTTGATACTTACAGCGGCTGGAAATTATGCTTGCTTCTTCAACTTATGGATCTCAGCAAGTACGATTCCTCCATAGACTTGAAGGATCAAAAAGCGGCACTAAAAGATATATTCGATACAGCCTTACGAGACCCTGATAAGGACCCTTTTTTTGAGTTGCTCTATATGTATATCCATGAAATTTATGTTTATTATCAACTTGAATCAGTCTCTGAAGTGTTTACTGACGAAACGGCTTGGCTCCATTTTGAAAGATGCTGTCGAGATAATGTGATGAATATTACTATAAGAGACCCCGTACAAACAAAACTCATCCTCAAGTATCAAAAAAGAGCTAGAAAAGAAGCAGCGAAGGCTTCAGGCAAGGATGGTTAAAAAGTTATATGGCTAGCTCAGTAATTTTTGTACCTCTTGCCGGACCTTCAATATTAGATATTAGTTTGTTGTCTAACCCTGTCGAACTTAGAGCTAGAATCGTGGATTCTGGCGTTGAAGATCGAGTGTTGTCACGATTATCTAGTTTAAGTGCTATTCCTTTAGCTTGTGAAAGACTTTTCTCTTTAGATCCATCTAAATATAAGCAAGCAGAAGCCGAGGAAGCTGAAACTTTTGAGGGTTTTGTGGCGAGAAAAAGAACAAATTCTATCGCTAAACACATACTGTTTGCCCGGGTTTTTGACCATGATTACATTTGCGAATCATTTAATTTGCCAAAACAAAGTCAAATGAGCTTTTTTGATCAAAGCCCTGTCCGTTTTGTAATAGGAACAATCACCAAAGGCGGACATTCCGTCGTTTTGCCATCGAAACGAGAGTGGAAGGGAGTTTGTGGAGGGTCAACCCATTATTTTGCTTTAGCTGCTCTAAAGATTGCAGCAGAAAAAGGATTGAGCATTGATGAAGATCTTCTAAGGTCTGTTGCTGAAGAGTTTGCAGATGGGGCGCCCGATCGGTCCATTGTCGTTCAGCAATTATTAGAAAATCTTGATCTTATAGGAATGTTCGCTGAACCTGATATACCCAGAATTGTGGGTGAAGATTTTATGGCCGGTTTAGATCCTGGATTTCATCGACTAATCATTCAATCTAAGGTGCGTAAATTTTCCCACGCTTTGATGCTCTATATACCTGAAGCTTCCTCTGCAGAATGTTGCAGCTACGGATTTGATCCAAATATAGGACTTATCAGATTAAAGAGTGATAAGCAATTAATAGATCTTGTACAGCGATATGCAAAAGAGGGAGAAAAACTCACTTTGACGTCTGCGCATATTTCCTACAACCCTGAAAAACCAATAGTTAGCTTTATTTTATCTTCTAAATTAGAAGAACTTAGATAATTTTATTCTAATTATTTTTTATTGACAGGCCTGATTTAATAAGTTTATTTGAGTCTAGCTATGTGCATAATATAAGGAGGGAAAAATATGCCTATTAATCCAGTGGGAGGAAGCTCTTCACATTATAATTCTTCAGGGCAATCGCCAGAGGCTCAACAAGCAATCAACGATATTAATCAACTTATTCAAGATGTAAATTCAGGGGTGAATTTCAATGTCTTGAACGAAGATTTCTTGAAGTGTCAAACGGACATAGCTAATCTTGGCAATCTTCCATCAAAAACAGAGGGGTTTGTTCAAGCCTTTTATCAAGATTTTAACAAATTTCAATCTAACCCATCCGAATTTAACACCTGGATGCTTGGAGAGTCGGGCAAGGAATTGATAACACAACCTAACAACTACTAGCGAAGTTAGTGTTTATAAATCAAATCTTTAGATGTTGATAACATAACATAAATTATCAGACTAAGTAAATGAGTAGGGAGGGCTAGACCCCCCTTTAGATTTATTAAGGCTTAAGCAAGGCTTGCGAGGATGACTGTTGCAGTTGCGTTAGCAGGGTTAATAAGAATAGAATCCATTTGGGCTTTGGTGATCTTTTCTAGTTTTTTCAGGTCTAGTCCTCTGAAAACAGCAAAGCTTTTTGGTTCTGCAAAGATTCTTTCTAGGAAATAATTTGGTAAGCGTTCCATAGGTTTTATATCCAAACCTGGATACTCTGCCATAAAGGTTAAGTATTTATCGACTGATCCGATTTCTACAAGCAACTTAGGATCTAAAGCAAAAGCAAGTCCTGTATCCATTCCTTTTTCCTCAAGCTCCATGTAAAACTTATACGCCATAATCGTTGAGGCTGTGAAAAGTGCTTCATATATATCTGGAGATATTGTCTTTAGATGATTTAGAAGGAAAATGGCTTGGGCGAAACGAGGCGTCCCATAAGGGAACGTCTTTAGTATCAACTCCCTTAGCTGGCAAATTCCATGAAATTCATCATGACCTTCATCAAAATCTATAAAAACAATTCTTCCTTCTTTTGAAACAATGAAATTTTGCGGCAATACGTCTATCGAAACCCCAATTTTGTATTCATTAACAAAAGCCTGAAGAAGCGCTTTAAAATCATCGATTTGCGAAGTGGTAAATGGCGTAAATTCGGCGATCTCGTATTCGTCTAGTGGAACACCCTCAACATATTCTTGAACAGCGATCATATCAACCCTGGGATCGTTTAGGAGAGGAGCTACAACACAAACATCCCGAATCCGCCAAAATTGATTTACAGCATTTTTCAACCGGGCAAGGGGTGGGATTTTAGCGGAAAAGTTATGGCTAGCTTTCACTACATACTGCACTGTTCCACCTGTTATACGGGAGGTGCGGTAGGCAATTGAGTAAAAACCCCTGCCAATTGTAGTCAACGAATAGGCATCTGAGGTTTCAGCCACTGACGCTCCCCCTCCCCCTAAAAACATAAGGTTTATACGTCTGACGGAATCTACTTTTCTACAAAGGGATTCGATGGGAGAAAGGGTGCCTGACTCGCCATAATGAGCCCTTATCACCGGGGGGCAAACATCCATAGATTTTTTAGTGGAAAGTCTTGGAGGAGACATTCCAAGCGTTACATGGGCATGCGTCGCAGCTGGTTCAACTAGAGTCGCTTTAAAAATTGCTGTTGACAAGTGGATAGGCGCTTCTGGAATTTCGCTATCCTCTCCTCTTCCAATGCTTGCGGATTCAAAGCTAGACGAAGATTGGGTCCTTGTTGTTGCTGTAGGATCTGGAGCTGCTAATGAGTTAAAACGTAGGAGACTCAATCGCAGGGGCCTCCTGAATACCCCTAAACCAGGATCTATATCATCATCTGAATCATCATAAGCTTTTTCTCCCGCGCCCGTTCTTCGCACATTAGGGGGTATTCCTACGCTTCCCTCTTCTTCCGATGAATCATCGCTTCCCCCTGCCATTCTAGCTCTTTTTTTGTCTTCAGCATCAGCTGCTGCAGCTGAAAATTCTGGAGCTCTGCGTCTTTTCAGATTTGCTGCTTGAGGCTCCACCGCTGCAGGGTGCAACCTCAAAGGAGAATAAGGGCCTATTAATATGCCGGTTCTAGAAGGAGAGTCAGAAGCACCGGTCAATAGAGGCGTTGCTGCGAGACTAAATGTTGATCGGCCGATTCCAGCTGCTACACTAGCTCCAGGTGCTGCTGCGAGAGACAGAGTTAGTGGAACTGTGTGGGGGTTGACAGATGTGAAATGTGGGGTTCTAACTGGATCCATAAAAAGCTCTTTGTTTTACAAAGAGTTTATTTTTGAATAGTTTAAATGTAAATGGCAAAAGGTAAAAACGTTTTTTTTAATTAATTTGAAGAAATTAGGAAAATTTTGAACAGCCAATTTCAAACATAATCGAAATTTTAATTCTTACAAAGCACATTGACTTCGACGCTTTTTCAAGTTTGTGATATATTTAGACCCATGTCTTTGCTTTATAATATACAGTCTTTATCAAAGTCGTTTAGCACAAAAAATCTTTTTGAAGATTTGTCTTTTAGCCTTTTCGCTAAAGACCATATTGGCCTCATCGGGCTTAATGGCTGCGGAAAATCGACTCTTCTAAAAGTTTTGATGGGATTTGAGAAAGCTGATGAAGGAACTCTATCTCCTAGAAAAAATTTGAAAATAGGATATGTTCCTCAAACTTGTGAATTTCCTGACACCTCCCCTCTTTCCGTACTGGTCCACGCCTTAGATCATGAATCACTGCCTGACTACGAAAAAGAACTTCTAGCAAACACATGGCTCAGTAAAGCAGGGTTTTCTGGAAATGAACCTTCAGCGCAGCGATTATCTGGCGGATGGAAAAAAAGACTGAGCATCATAAAGACACTCATTACACAGCCCGAGCTATTATTATTAGATGAGCCTACGAACCATTTAGATCTGGAAGGAATCCTTTGGCTTGAAAAAATCCTAAGCCGTGGCGATTACACCTATTTGTTAGTAAGTCATGATCGCTACTTTCTCAGCCATGTAACAAATCGAATTATTGAAATTGATAAAGCTTATCCTAAAGGAATGCTTGCTATTGATGGGTCCTACGCCCACTTTTTAGAAAAAAAAGAACTTTTTCTCCTCGGGCAACTTCAACAGGAGCGCTCTATTGCATCAAAAGCTCGAAGGGAGAGTGAATGGCTTAAAAGCAACCCAAAAGCGCGCACAACGAAGTCTCAAGCCCGAATCGACGAAGCGGGTGAAATTCTAGAAAATTTAAGCGATATCCAACGTCGAAATCGTCAAAAAAGAGCAGATATTGATTTTGTCGCGACTGAGCGCGAAACAAAAAAATTGTTTACGGCAAAAAATCTCTGTAAAGAAATTGAAGGTCGCACACTATTTAAAAAACTTGATCTACTTATTTCTCCCGGCACGCGAATCGGACTCATGGGCCCTAACGGTAGTGGGAAAACAACGCTTCTTCGCTTAATTGCTGGTGAAATTCAGCCCGATCAAGGAACGATCAAAAAAGCGGATGACATCAAGATCGTTTATTTCGATCAACACAGAACAAAACTCCCAGATGAAATTACACTGAGGCAAGCTTTGTCTCCTAGCGGCGACTATCTAACTTTTAGAGGGCAAAGAATTCATGTAAATGGATGGTGCAAACGATTTCTTTTTTCACCTGATATTTTAGACATGCCACTAAAAAAACTGTCTAATGGTGAAAGAGCTCGTATTTCCATGGCTCATTTAATGACTCAACCAGCTGATGTTTTACTTTTGGATGAGCCCACGAACGATCTTGACATACCCACACTTGAGACATTAGAAGAAAGCCTCATCGATTTTCCAGGTGCTGTTATCCTCATTACCCATGACAGGTGTATGATGGATCGAATTTGTAATGCAATAGTGGCGCTGGGCGACACAGAAGAACCTAAAATTTTTGCAGACTACCTTCAGTGGGAACTGTCGCTTAAACCTATTGAGGTTGAAAACAAACCTAAAGACAAAAAAGCCGATTCTCCATCTCCCAAGGGAAAACTATCCTACACTGAAAGAAAAGAATATGACCAAATGGAACAAAAAGTTCTTGCATTAGAAGAAAAGGTCAAAGAGCTCCAAAGTCTTTTAGAAACTGATGAAATAGCTCTGAATCCCGCCAAATTACAAGCCGTTTGCGAACAAATTGGATTGCTTGAAAACCAAATTGAGCAGCTTTACGTTAGATGGGAAGAACTTGATCAAAAACTTCGAGGAAATACTCTCCCTATTTGAAGCCTAGTTACAATAGCATTTATGTTTGTCTGAAGAGCTCTCCGGTGAAGAGAATATGATGACGAGGAGCTCCTCAGAAGGGTTTGCAACTGTTGATTCATCCAATCTTTACGACAAAGCAATCTGGCATAAGTATAAGGAGTCACTCTATCGGCATGTAGATTGATAATCTCGTTTGTTTGAAGAACAAGCAACGAAAAGACCTGCTTGCTACTCTCTATTATCCTTAAATAGTCTCTCCTACTATAGATCTCGTTGATAAGGATATGGGCCATACCAAGCATTACAAAAAAACCGATACAGGGTGGATAGCGATCAATCAAAAAGCTATCTCCTATAAATGCAAAAAAAGTCAAAGCAATAGCCGCAACTACAAAAGCACGGTTTTCAGACGAAGAGCTCCAATAATCCTCTGCTGCAGTTTGAAATGAAATAGGTCGAGGTTGATAAGGAGTGATAATATTCATAAACCCAGCTAAAGAGGTGGCTACGAAACTATATATTCACACTGAATTAAAATCTAACGCCAATACGGAAGTCTAGGATCTGATTTGTATAGTGACCATTTGTCTCTAAAGAATATTCACCCTTGATTTCAACGCGATCTGTTAGAGTCCCTTTCAAACCAGCTGAACATAAGAAAAGATTCCAGTATTCAGTAAAAGAGCGAACCATAAAAGGATACTCTATTCCGATGATATTACCATGATAGAAGTTCCCTCCCATCGGCATCAAGCTTGCATACCCGATATCTAGAGAAGGAGTTATACAACCACTCTCTCCTACATGAATCGGACGTGCAAATAAAAATCCTGCTGCTGCTCTCAGATAGCTTGTGTTTTTTTGCTCAACATTACAATTGAAGTATTCAGCTCCAGATTCTGTGTAACCTGCTTCTTGCATAAAGAAATAATCAAATTCAGCATGGGGCTGGAATAGGAATTGATCTCCTGGAAGCATCCATGAATACCCACCACCAGCGTGGAAACCAACATCAAATCCAGAGTGCGAGTTGCCTGCTGTCAATTCTACGCCTGGGAGGATGATATTACGATTTGCGCTAAAATGATCTGACCCTACTTGACCTGAAAGGTTGATGAAGCCATCATCAATGATAATATCTGAGTACATGGCTCCAAAGTAACTATGGATTTTTCCATCCCCAGAAGAGAGCTCCCAGTTGAGCTTTGAGTAGATATATCCTCCAGCAAAACCTATTGAGAAATTATCCAAAATGCACCCATCAAAGCCAGCAACGATCCCATAATTATGAGATTTAAAACCTTTTTGCTGATCGATGCCTGCAACATTAAAACTTTGTCCAAAAGGTTGAGCCCAAATAGAACCGCCGTCACACATACACATATTCGTGCAGCAAAATGCAGTGTTTTTTCTTGTTAAAAAGCCTGCAATCGTTGCGTCCATGTTCACTTTGCTGAGGCCAAAACCTCCAAAGAGAGCGGGGTGCATGTAATCTAATGCTTTGGATTGGTCGATGCTTGAAACAAAATCGAGGAGCGCTAGATAGTCATAGAGCCCACTATCGTCGACATCATAGGACTCAAAATACTTTTTCATGATATTCGGGTTATAACCGATGACATTCTTGAAAACGACTTTGGATTTAGCAACACCTATAAAGACATCGTTTGTTTCATAAAACAAGTACATCGGTATTGGAATCACACTTAGGTTATTTGTCGCAAACGCGCCAGTTATAGTTCCTGAAGCATGAATGATGTTATAAAGATCATCTTTTCGATATGTCCCCGTATCTGCGATCACAAAAAGGGCGCCGTCTAACTCCACACCACCTAGAACATCTAACTGGTCATTTTGATCCTGAGCGTTGAGTTCTATGACCAAAGTTCCACTGCTGGTTTGGTGGTAGCCTTCATTGATGGTAATCGTGCCAATCGAGTTTCCGGGAGAGACCTTTCCTGCGTTTCGAAGAGATCTAATCCTTCCCGTACCCTTCAATGCTCCGGAAGGGTTCACTTCTACATCTGCGCCAAAAGTTCCATTAATCGAAACGACGCCTGCATTGATTGAGAAAATTCCATCATAGGAAGGAGAATTTAATGTAAATGAATAGGTGCTCGCCCCTACTTTTGTCATAGGCCTTGTGCCACTGATATCCCCTGTAAATGATTGATTTGTTCCATCACCAAAAGTAAATTCTTCTGCACTAGTTCCTAAAGCCAGAGTTCCTGAACCTAAAAATCCAGCTATGGTCACAGCCTCTGTTGTCGTTGACAAGTCTAGTCTTCCGCTAGCACCAATATTAACATATCCTGTGGTAGGTAAAGCTCCTCCGTCAATAACAGATAAAGATCCTGCCGCAATAGTGGTTCCCCCTTGATAGGTATTCAATCCACCAAAAACTAATGTTCCTGTATCTTGCTTTGTTAGCGATCCCGTTCCGCTGATTACACCATCTACTTGGAAATCATTTCCTTCTGTGTCAAAGATAACGGCACCTGTCAAGCTTATGTCATTTCCTACTGTAATAGAAGCACCCGACTGAAGTGTGGTTCCCCCAGACAGGTTAATAGCGCCGATCCCAAACGCTGTATTTGTCATTCCTGAAAGAATTCCTTGAGAGACGCTAATAGTCCCACTGTAACTGCTATTATCCGCATTAAGAACTAATCTTCCTGTATCTACTTTTTTCAAAGTCCCAGATCCCATTAATTCACCTGTTAAAGTCAGGGTAAATTGATTGGGATCGAAGGTAGTTGTTCCAGAAAGAATAAAATCGTTAGGAATCGTAGTTGACGCAATCGCGCCTAGGGTCGTCCCTGTATCCATGGCGATTATGCCGGTTGTTCCTAGTGAAGCAGAGTTGTTGACAATCACAGTTCCAGCAAGAATATTCATCCCACCTGAGAATGTATTGACTCCCGTTAAAGTAAGAGACCCTGTGCCAGATTTGGTAATATCTCCCGATCCATCAATCAATCCTGTAAGTGTAAAAGCAAAAGTTCCTGTATTGATGGTTGCAGCTGTAGTCGTATGAATATCGTTGCTGACAGAAAGGTTATTTAGTCCGGCTTGCAGGATTGTGTTATTAGCTAATGTGAGATCATGTGATCCTAAGGCGGTAGCAGAGGCTAAAGAGAGAGTGCCTTCCTCCACATTCGTTCCACCGCTATATGAGTTATCGCCTGCTAGAGTCAGTGTCCCTGCGCTTAATTTGACAAGCTCTCCTCCTCCACTAATATCACCATTCAAAGTAAGAGAAGAACTTCCCGAGTCGAAATAGGCACTACCACTGTTTAATATGAAGTCATTCGGCAAAGTGTAAGCATTTTCTGTCTGTAAGATGGTCGTGTCTGACATCGTAACGCTTCCTAGGCCTAACGCACTGTTGTTATTAACAGATATAGTCCCATCAGTAAGAAGAGTGCTGGCGTATGTATTGGCCGCACTTAAAACAAGGGTTCCAGAGCCGGCTTTAGTGAGAGCGGCTGAGCCACTAATTATACCAGAAAGTGTGCTTGTATCGGATCCTGTATCTATCGTAAAAGCTGTTGTTGTGATGATAGGATTTGCGATGGTAAGATTTCCATCTAGTTCTAATGTAATACCGTTTCCTGCGCTCAAAGTTGTTGTAGGACCAAGAGAAGTATTGTTTTGAAGAGTTAAAACAGCTGACGATCCAGAAAACGACATCCCTCCAGAGAGGGTGTTAGCGCCAGATAGAATCAAATTTCCTCCATTAATAACGGAAAAAAGAGAACCACCAGACAAAACTCCGTTAAGAGTAATATCATTAGAATTCATATCCAAAGTGGCAGTTGTACCGCCAGAAGAAATGATCACGTTTTGAGCTAGAGTCAAGTTGCTTAGGGCTCTAAATGTTCCTCCGCCATTAATTTGTAGAGGTCCTGTGCCAAGGCTGTCTGAATCCGCTGCGACAATTCCAGCGCCTACTGTTAATCCCAGACTAAAGCTATTTGTTCCTGAAAGAGTTAATAGACCTGAGCCGATTTTTGTAATAGATCCCGCTCCTAAAATATTACTAGCGATCGTGAGATTGTTACTAAGTGTGTCAATTGTCGTACTTCCCGTAACCGAAGTCAGCTTGCTCGATGTAAAACTTTGACCTGCCTGTAAAGTGGCTGTGTTTTGCAAAGAGATTGTGCCCGCTCCGATTACGCTATCAGCCGTATAGAGCAGTGTCCCTTGAGAAACAGTGATGCCGCCTGAAAAACTATTTGAAGTGTTTGTGAGTTGCAATGTATCTGAGCCGATTTTCGTGATCGATCCAGCCCCTCCAATTAGCCCCGATATAGTTAAATCAAAAGCGTTCGTATCAACTTGGGTGGAACCGTTTAGTGTAAAAGCATTAGGAAGAGTCAGCGTGTCGATCGAATTGAGTGTCGTGGAGTTTTCCATTTCGATTGTCCCGCCGGAGTTTCCTCCTAAGGAGCTTCCATTTTCCACTGTAATTGTTCCTGCCGTCACATGCATTCCGCCAGTGAAAGTGTTATCACCTGCCAAAACTAAATTTCCTGAACCAGGTTTTGTAATTAAGGCAGACCCGCTTACTACTCCTTCTAAAGTCAAAGTGTAAGTGCTTGGACTTATCTCGACACCTGTTGCAGAGCCTGTAGCAATGTTGTTGGAGAGTGAAATTTGATCTATGCCTGATACTAAGATCGTCGAGTCAGCCATATTCAGTGTATTAGAGCCAATTGGGGAGGTTGACCCTAAAATCAAGGTCCCTTCATTAAGATTTGTGACTCCTGAATAACGGTTTCTGCCGGCCAGATTGATCGAGCTAGAACCTGTCAATGTGAGAGCTGTTACGCCCGAAATATTCCCATTAATAACGATCGTATTCCCATTATTATCGATCGTGTTAGTTCCTAAAGATAGATTATTCGACATCGTTATTGCACTATCTGCTTGGATTGTTGTCCCACTACCAACCTGCAGTGTGGCTCCGGCGCCCAAATCGAATGAAGTAGATCCATTTGTCGACAAAATGAGTGGATCGCTTAAACTCCCTGGAATTGTAAGGGAGCCTGTGAACCCAGAGCTTACTCCTTTTAATGTGAGCTGCCCTGAACCTATATAGTTCGCAGTCCCGCTGCCAGTAAATCCTCCATCATATTCAGTATCGTTCGCTGTTCCAAAATTAAATGTTTTAGATCCAATAGCAATGAGACCCGCTCCAGTAATGTCATCTACAGTAAAAGAAGATGCGTTAATACCACTAATGCTTAAAGTACCCCCAGAACTAAATTGATAAGAATTTTGTGGAAGAGCTCCAGCTCCAGTAAATGCTAGTGTTCCTGTATCAATAGATATGGCGCCTGTAACCAGGTTACTATTTTGAGTTAGCACTACAGTACCGCCGCCTGACACTGAAAATGTTGTTGTTGGAGATATATTGTCAGATGCGATAGCTGAAGTAATAGTTATCGTTTGACCTGAAGCTACGTTAAACGCTAGATTGGAACCTGATTGAATAAATAATTCATCTCCAATCCCCTGACCAGCTGTCGCCCCATTTCCTGCTGCGCCTGGCAGAGCTTCGTTTGATCCTGCAGGGAAAACAACTCCTTCTTTTAAAGTGAGTCCGCCACCCTC
>CAYSAJ010000018.1:0-33163 GCA_964429005.1 uncultured bacterium
GAGCCGGCTCATCTTAGCTGGGCATTCAAACGAATGCGCTCACCTGCTTACTAGGCTTAACGTCTCACGCTTTTCAACGATCGAGAAGCTATCCCTCATCTATTTAGCGCAGAAATTAGGGGATCCTACACTTCTCACAGCGATTTCTACCTGGCTTGGCCAATCAGTAGAGAGTTACATCAGTCTAAACCGATCCTTTTGGGATACAGCTTATCCTTTATTTGAAGAGGGACCTAGACCTCCAGCAACCCCTATACCTCTTCATCGGACAAGTGATGAGGGAATTGACCTAGAGATAGCCATTTTAGCTTTCACGGGCTACCGTGGCATGAAAGCCTCTGTTGCTGAGATGTACTTTGGAGACTGTCTAGAAAAAAAAGATTACGGCACTTGTCTGAATATTTTAAGAAGACACCCTATAGGCACTTATTACTTCCTAGACAGGGCGTTTGAAACCTTTATTCAAGAAGGATTTGATCTAGGTCTTGATGAAATCCTTCCAAAAATGGATTTCAGCTCTCCTCACTTATGTCTATCGTCTATTGTTGAAACCATGCTCCGATATTGTCCTCCAGAGCAATTTGACAAAATCAGAGCCATTCCTTCATTTAGCCTGATGTTTTCATCTCTTAGTGAAAAGCAAAAAGCTTTTATTAGAGATGATTTAACACGATTCCCTGGAAGCTACGGCCACATAAACCTACCAAAACTTTCATAATCAACACAAAAAAAAATAAACCCCTATTAACGTTTCGTTTAATAGGGGTTTATCGCTTAGAGGATGTTTAGTTACTTCTTAGCAACTTGTTTGCTTTCGATGTAAGAAACGACATCACCTACAGTCTTGAGTTTTTCAGCTTCTTCTTCAGAAATTTCAAAACCGAATTTCTCTTCAAGTGTCATTACGAGCTCTGTAATATCAAGAGAATCTGCGTTTAAATCTTCAACAAATGACTTTGATAAAGCAACATCAGCTTCATCTACGCCAAGCTGTTCGACAACAATGTCAATTACTTCTTTTTCTATAGACATAATTTTCCTCTAAAGGTTGTTTAAAAAATCTATCTCTTAAGCGAGCATACCACCGTCGATGGCTATTACTTCACCAGTAATATAATTCGACATGGAACTTCCTAAGAATAAGGCTAACTGAGCAACTTCTTCTGCGTTGCCAAGCCTTTTCATAGGGATGCTACGTAATATTTCTTCTTTTTGCTTCTCTGTTAGGCTATCGGTCATCTTCGTTTGAATAAATCCCGGCGCAATCGCGTTCACATGAATTCCCCGTGAAGCAACCTCTTTTGCTAAGGATCTTGTAAAACCTATCATACCAAATTTTGATGAAGAATAATTCACTTGTCCTGGATTCCCCATCAAACCAATCACGGAAGAAATGTTGACGATTCTCCCTGACCTAGCCTTAATCATCGGCCGAAGAAGCACATGGGTTACATTAAATACAGATTTCAAATTTGTATCAATGACGACATCCCAATCTTCTTCAGACATACTCATAAGAAGCTTATCTTTTGTAATTCCTGCGCAGTTTACTACGATATCGAAAGTTTGAACAGTTTCCAAAAGCTGCCCTAGCTTTTGCTCAACTTCAGCAAATGAAGAAACATCGAGCTGGAGGAAGTGCACTTTCTGATCTATTTCTGCGATAGCTTGGAGCTCTGCTTGGGTTTGAACCCCTCTTTCAACATTTGTCCCTGAAAAATAAACGTGGGCTCCTTGCTGCACATAAGTCATTGCAATCGCTTTTCCGATTCCTGAAGTCGCCCCTGTAATAAAGGCTTTTTTATTTTTTAGCAGCTGCATGTTAATCCTTCTAAAGCATTAGCGAGTTTTTCTAAATCGTTCCAAGATTCAATAGAAAGAGTCTCGGCCCTTGTCCCGATTTTTTTATTCATCCCTGCGAGTGTCTTGCCAGGACCTATTTCAAGATAAAGAGAAGGGGAAAAAGTTTCAAGAAGTCGGATAGATGGATCCCATCTTACTGGAGAGACAACCTGTGCAATAAGACCTTTTCGAATTTCATCTTTAGAAGAGGCTATTTCTGAGGTGACATTTGCAATTACAGAAATTTCACTATCATGAATTGTTAAATTTTGGATGTAAGGTGCTAGCTTTTCCTGTGCAGGTTGCATTAAACCACTGTGGAATGCGCCTGAAACATCGAGAGGAATGACTCGTTTAGCACCTGCTTGTTTCAAGGGTTCTGCTGCTTTTTCAACCCCATCGAGAGTCCCGGCAATAACAATCTGTCCAGGGCAGTTAATATTCGCTACCCATACAGAAACTCCCTCATTTTGCAAGGATGTGACCACTTTCTCTATTTCTTCTAGGCCAAGGCCTAGGACGGCAGCCATGGTTCCCGGATTAGCGAGGCTCGCTTCATGCATGAAATTGCCTCTAGCTTCAACCACTTTAAGCATTTCTTCAAAGGTGATTTTTTGAGCCGCTGTCAAAGCGCTATACTCGCCAAGGCTGAGGCCAGCGCACATCATCGGTGATAATTCGGGATAAGCTTCTTGGATAGCCGCTAAAATGGCCATAGAGGTGATATAAATGGCGAGTTGAGAATTCTTTGTTAAGGAGAGCTCTTTCTCATCTGCAGTAAAGATCAAATCAGCAAAATCTCTTCCTAAAACTCGATTTGCTGCAGCAAACACCTCTTGGGCTGCCTTGCTATTTTGAAAAAAATCTTGGCCCATGCCTTTTTTTTGAGCCCCTTGTCCAGGGAAAATAAAAGCGATTTTCTGATTCACGATGATACCTTTGTTAAAACAGTTGCTCCCCAAGTTAAGCCTGCTCCAAAAGCAAAGAGGAGTAGGTTGTCTCCTTCTACAATTTCTTTTTCAGAAAGAAGTTCATCTAAAGCGATTCCTATAGACGAAGCTGAAGTGTTCCCGTACTTGTGAATCGTTAGAAACACCTGTTCCATAGGAATATTAAAACGTTTCGCAATTGCTTCAATAATACGGATATTTGCTTGATGAGGAATAAGCCATTTAATATCTCCAGGAGTGAGCTGCGCTGCTTCCACGGATTGGGTGGCAACCGCTTCCATGCGACGAACGGCGTGTTTGAAAACTTCTTTGCCATCCATTTGGAGATAATGCATTTTTTCATCGACGGTGCTACTAGATGTAGGAGCCCTACACCCTCCAGCGGGGACCATAATTAGCTGCGCTTGTTCCCCATCTGCACCTAGCTTTACGGGATGAATTTTAAGACCTGGCCCCTCATCACTTACGATGCAAGCACAAGCGCCATCCCCAAAAAGAACACAGGTATTGCGATCTTCATAGTTCACAATGGAAGAAAGCTTTTCTGAAGCTACAATCAGGACTCTTTTATAGGTGCCCGATTCAACAAGAGCTTTGGCAACAGATAAAGAGTACAAATAACCTGTACAGGCTGCTTGAATATCCATAGCAGCAGCATTTACGCATCCCAAATCTCTTTGAAGGCAACAGGCTGTAGAAGGAAATAAATAATCGGGGGTGATTGTCGCAAACAAGATACAATCTATATCTTTAGGAAGAAGGCCCGCTGCATCAAGCGCCTTCTTAGCAGCCATAACACCCATAGAAGATGTAAACTCTTCTTTTTGAGCGATGCGTCTTTCTTTCATGCCGGTACGAGATAAAATCCACTCATCGGAAGTGTCAACAATTTTTTCTAAATCGGCGTTACTCAAAATTTTTTCTGGCAGGTATCTCCCTGTAGCGACTATTCTTGCCGAAGGTGTTTTTATCATCATAAACCGTTAAAAAAGAAAAATTTAATTGAAACAAAAGTATTCAACAACTCAATAAAAGTATTGGGTTTGTTTCGTATTTTATATAAGATATGGAAAAAACTAAAGAACTTACTGCAGGGGTAAACGACCTATGAAATATCCAAGAGAATTAAATAAATTAATTGAATGGCTCAAAAAGTTCCCTGGCGTAGGGAGAAAAACTGCAGAGCGCTATGCCTTTGACCTTCTCAAGTGGGATGAAAGACAACTCCATGATCTAGGTCTTCTTTTATCAAGATTAAAATTGAATCTTAGCAGTTGCCCAGAATGTGGATCTCTCAAAGAGCAAAGCCTCCCCTGCCCTTTCTGTGAACTTCCCAGAGAATCTCAATCCCTTTGTATTGTATCTTCACCCAAAGATGTGTTTACGATTGAAGAGACTCACACGTATAAAGGATTATACCATGTAATTCCTCATGTACTATCTCCTCTAGACTCTCATCAACTTCATGAAACACATGTTCAAATCATCAAAGACCGAATCAACAAGCACAGCATCAAAGAAGTAATCCTCGCCCTTGACGCAACGATTGAGGGAGATGCAACTTCTCTCTTTTTGAAACAGCAACTACAAGAGCAAGATGTCCTCATTTCTCGTTTGGCATTAGGAATACCCATGGGAAGCTCTTTAGATTTTGTTGATGAAGGAACACTATCTCGCGCTTTTTCTGGAAGAAATGCTTATTAAAAAGGTTTTGTATTAATCAAGCTCTGACTATAATCAAAAAATTCGAAAAAAACTAAAATCAGATCTTTTTGACATGAAGCATTCTATCATTTCATTCGCCTGTGCTCTTGCCTTCTTTACATCACCTTGTTCACATGTGCATTCAGCCGATTATCAGCTTGAAGTATATGACCACAAAGAAGTCGCTCAAATTTTTATCCAAATGGAGAATGATTCTTCAAGCGACAATTTTGATCCTCAATTTATTCTCTCAAGCCTTAAGACAAAACAAGGGGATCCGTTTTCACAACTTACGTTTGACCAAGATTTGAAACAACTTTCAGAAAACTATGAAAGAGTCGATCCAGCAATATCTGTAGAAAATGGAAAAGTCTATATTAAGATTAAACTCTGGGAAAAGCCTTATATCCGATCTATTAAGTGGGAAGGGAATCAACGGATCGCTACAAAAAAACTCCAAAAAGAACTCAGCATCTTCCCCCAGACCCTCTTTAACAAGAAAGAGTTCAATAAGGCATTTAATAAAGTTCGAGAACTCTACATCAAGAAAGGTTACTTTGAGGCACAGCTTGGTTACCGCCTAATCCCAGTTTCCAATAACGAAGTTGATATTGTTATTACTGTTCAAGAAGGGAAATCAGCTCATATCGGTGATATTGAATTTGTTGGTTTTACTGATGACGAGAAATCTACTCTTCTTTACATGATCAGCACGAAGAAATACAACCTGTTTACGAGCTGGCTTACAGGAAATGGTATTTATGAGGATGACCGGGTTGAGCAAGACAAGCTCACCATCGTCAATTTTCTTCAAAACGAAGGCTACGCAGATGCCTACGTATCCATCACAACAAAGGATTCCTCTGACGGAGACAAATTGGTTCTTGTTATCAAAGCGGTCAAGGGAGATCTTTTCCATTTTGGTGATGTTTCTATAACAGGGAACCACATTTTTACAGAAGAAGAGGTCCGGAAAAGAATTCTGGTCAAGCCAGGTGATGCTTACTCTCCAGAAAAACTACGCCAATCTGTCGAAGAAATTAAAAACCTTTATGGAGAAAAAGGGTATATAGAGACGACGGTTCAGTACGATCAACTTCTACTCCGCTCCGCTCCTATTTACTCCGTACAATTCCAAATTGAAGAATCTCTTCAATATAAAATAGGTGTCATTAAAATTCTGGGGAACACCACTACTGATAAAAACGTCATTCTGAATGAATCTCTTTTGGTGCCTGGCGAAGTATTTGATCAACGAAAATTAAGAGCTACGCAAGAACGACTCCAAAACATCGGCTACTTTAAGTCGGTCAATGTATACCCTGTACGAAATCCTGATGATAAATCCCTTGGGCCTGAATATCGAGATGTTGTGATTGAAGTCGAAGAAACCATGACAGGAAATATGAGCCTCTTCTTTGGGCTTAGCTCCACTGACAGTATTTTTGGTGGTCTAGACATCACTGAGAACAACTTCAACCACAAAGGCTTAACGAAATTCTGGAAAGAAGGCTTTTCAGCACTTCGAGGTGGTGGGGAATTTGCTCAAGCTAAGATATCGATTGGCCAAAAGCAATCAAACTATCAAATTTCATGGCTTACACCTTATTTCAACGACACCTTATGGAGAGTCGGTTTTGACATCAACTATGGAATCTCTACAGTTCAATCCAAAGATTTCCGTTGGAAATCTGTAGGATTTACCCTTTACTCCTCTCTTCCATTAACTTCCTATTGGAGCTATGGATGGTCGTACCGCATTCGCAACTCAATCATCCATGTTAATAATGAATCGAGCAAAGAAGCCCAAGACCAAGAGCGTAACAGCGGTCTTGTTTCAGGAATCAATAACTATTTCAGCTATGACTCTACAGACCACCCAATTCGCCCCCATCGCGGTCTGAGAACAACTTTAGAAGCTGAAATTGCAGGAGTGCGCCGCCATGATAGTGATTCACGAATGTTCCCGTTCCTCAAATTTGGCTTCTTAAACTCATACTATTACCCAGTATGGCGTAAAGGCACCCTTAAGCTTAGGGCTGATGGAAAATTCTTAAAAACTATGGGTGATGGATTGCCGATCTTGCTCCCAACAAACGAACGTTACTACTTAGGGGGCGACGCTACTGTGCGTGGCTATAAACCTGCAATCCTAGGTCCTAACTTTGGGCAAATCAACGGCAAAGGGGATCTTCTCCCTCAAAATGAATGGTCTAACACATCAGAAGACCAAAGAGACCCAACGGGAGGAGCTTCTTCCGTCCTGCTTTCTGTTGAATATATGCAAAACATTATTCGACCTATCGACGCTTTTGTATTCTTTGATGCAGGTTCGATCTCTCTTCAAGAATTCAATGTACCAAATTTCAGTACAAGCGTAGGAGTTGGTGTGCGTGTGAATGTAGGAAACAGACTTCCTATGGTCATAGGATACGGTTATCCAATCAAATCAAAACTCAACAAAGATAAATCTGACGAACAACGGTTCTTCTTCTCAATGGGAGGCCAGTTCTAACTATAAGGAATGGAATATCTATGAAAAAACTATTTATTGTTTGCGCTTTAGCGTCAGCCTTCTGCGCACTCCCCTCGTTCTCTCATGCAAGCGCAAAACAAGAATTAGGTGTAGTAGATTTTGCTACTTGCATTCAGGATTCGAAGTTTGGGAAAAGAGAACAAGAACATTTTGAAGCTTTAAAAAAGCAACTTCACAGCATTTTAGATGACGCAGAAAAACAACTCAATGACGTGATCTCTAAACTCCAAGATCAAGATTACCTAGACAGTCTCTCTCCTGCAGGCGAACAAGAATTGAAACAAAGATTTCAATCACTGAATGAAGAGTTGAATCGCTATCAAGGTCAATATTATCAAATCATGCAACAGGCCAACATGCGCATTATTCAATCGATTTCTATGCAAATTAATAGAGCCTCAGAAACGGTTGCCAAATCAAAAAAAGTCCCTATGGTGATTAATAAAGAAGCAGCTTTTTACTTTGATCCTGGCTTGGACATTACACGCTCTGTAATCAGCCAAATGGACAAAGAGTTTGAAATTGCGGAAAAAGAAGGGAAGCTTCCTGCATCACCTCTGATGATGGGAGATCCTCGTCAATTGCTACAAGGAGCAGCTCCTCATCATGGCTAAATCATTTACCGCAAAGCAACTGGCAGATTTAACTGGATCCACCCTCGTCGGGGATCCAGATTACTTACTCAATGATGTAAATGACTTAGAAAATGCCAGCCCTGAAGAGGTTTCATTTCTAGCGAATCCTCGCTATGAGGAAACGATGAAAACCTCTCGCTCAGGACTTATTTGTATTCACGCAAAAGCAAGTCTACCAGCTGGCAAACAATTTCTCCTCTCAGATAATCCTTCTGCCACTTTCCAACAGATTGTAGAACTTCTCTACAAAGAGAAACTCGCAGGAGGCCACTGGAAAGGGATTCACTCGACAGCTGTAATTGCTGAAGATGTGGTCATTGGAGCAGATGTTACTATTGGACCTTACTGCACGATTGACAAAGGATGTATGATTGGTAATGGCACTTATTTACATCCCCACGTTACTTTAGGGCCAGGGGTTAAAATTGGAAGAAACTGCCTTATTTATCCCCAAGTCGTGATACGAGAAAATTGTGAAGTCAAAGATCGCGTAATACTCCAACCTGGCTCCATTATCGGATCGTGCGGCTTTGGGTATATAACCGAAAGTGGAAAACATCTTAAACTCAATCAAGTTGGAAATGTAATCATTGAAAATGATTGTGAAATTGGGGCCAATACTTGTATCGATCGAGCCCGGTTCAAATCAACGAAAATTAAAGCTGGCACAAAAATTGACAATCTCGTCCAGATTGCCCACAATGTAGAGCTTGGAGAACACAATATTATTGTTTCTCAAACAGGAATTGCAGGTTCTTCCAAAACAGGCAAATACGTTGTAATGGGAGGACAAGTAGGTGTTACAGGTCATGTCGAAGTGTCTGACTTTGTTCAAATAGCTACAAGAGCCGGTGTTAGCAAATCGATTACCGAAGCAGGAGCCTACAGGGGAAGCCCTGTTATGCCTCTTAAAGAGTACAACCGCTATAAAGTCCAAGTGCGCAATATCGATAAGCACCTCAAGAAGATTGAACTTCTTGAAGAAAAAATTAGAAAATTAGAAGAGGCTTTTGCTGAAAAAAGCTTGAGTTAATGGCTCAATTTTGCCATACCGAAAAGAAAATCCACGTTAAAGTAGATAAAGATCATCTATGATTACGATTTATGTTAAAGATGAGTATGAAGATTTCTTTCATACACTAGATGAGCCTATTCCAGGATGTTGGATTCATGTAGATGAAGCAACAACGAATGATATTGTCAAAATAGCCAGCTTCATTGATGTGGACTATACTGATATTCATGACTGTTTGGATAAATACGAGGTACCTCGTGTAGAGAGGGTCAAAGACCATGTTGTTATTTACACCCGCCATCCCTCTAATCAGGAAGCAGGCCTAAAAACATCCACCCTGACAATTATCCTGACAAATGATTATTTCGTGACTATCTCCCCTCATCGCAGTCAAGTCATTGATCGATTTATTGAGCAAAACCCAAAAATTTCAACCTTCCAAAAATCTAAATTACTGATTTATGTTCTCTTGAAAGTTGCTCAAGAATTCACGATAGAGATTAAAAGAATTCGCTCGAACGTTCTTCAACAAGAAAAAGATCTTCAGCATGTGAATAGCGAAGATATTACAGATCTTACGATCAACGAAGAAAACCTCAACCAGTATCTTTCTTCTTTAGTTCCATTAAGAAATGTATTTGAATCGATCACATCGGGGAAATACACGATTTTATACGAAAAAGATCAAGATCTTCTTGAGGATTTGCTGAACGCCAGCATTCAATCCGAAGATTTGTGTTCGATCCTTTTAAGAACAATCCGCTCTTTAAGAGACTCTTATCAAATTATTTTCACGAACCAGCTTAGTAAAACGATCAAGCTATTGACCGCTTTAACGATCATTCTGAATATTCCGACGATGATCGCTTCTCTTTATGGGATGAACGTAAAATTACCTCTTCATGATAGCCAAGATGCCTTTTCTTATATTTTATTAGCGATCATCGTAATTTCATATTCAGCTTACTGGATTTTCCAAAGAAAAAAATGGCTGTAGTGCCACTTTCAAAAGAAATCGATCTCTGATAGCAGAGATCGATCAAAGAGTTATTGAGCTTGCTCGATTGTTTCAGGAGCATCAAATGCAAGTTCATAAACAGCAGGGCCACAGCATTTTTCTTTTACTGGAGGAAGATAGTGAACATGAACGTTCATTTTGTGGTGTTCAAGCTCTACAACATAACCACCATCTACTTTTACAATTGTAGGAACTTTGCCAGGTTCTAGTTCTGCAAACTTCATATATTCTTCGTTTTGTTCAATAGAAGAAATTTCTTTCGCAGTTTGTGCTTCAGGAGGAAGTACAGCAAAAAGAGCCCCGGAAGCTACGACAGCTCCAAGTGCAAATGTTTTAATAAATTTCATAATTCACCTTTAAAATTAAGATAAGAATTTGGAAATTAATAATTTCCAAGCACATAATAAACCAAACATTAATTTTTCAAGAAATAAAATAATAACTTGACTCATTATGTTAATGTTGAAACAAGCCCATATTATTAGTAGAGTTCTTTTTCAAATTATTTTATCCTGCTTAAAAATGAATCTAAAAACGATATGACGTCCCCAGCAACGATTGACCCTCCCCTTCGTGATCTTACTTTATGGGGAGAACTTCGCTTTCAATGCTCCAAACATGCACCTTATATCAAGATCGCCCTTCTTACTTTGATAGGAATTGGGGCTATTTTCTCTGCGATTGGACCTCTTCATATAGCTGGAGCCCTCATCATGAGGGCAGTAGCGTTAATCATTTCTTGTCAGACAGTGGCTTATCCCCATCAACCTCACACACAAGAATCTCTTTTTTTGAAGATCTTAAAAATAGTTACGATATTGCTAGGAATTACTGCCATCGTTGTCTGTTCACCTTTTTTAATGATTGTCTCTCTATCCATTGATGTGTGTTATCAGGTTTTAAAAGGGGTCAAGGCTCTTTACAACAAGGAATATAGGCAAGCTGCTTGGCACTGGAGCATATTTCTGATCGATGTAATTGTCATAGCAGGGCTAGTCTTAGGATCATGGAAGCTTTTAGCAGTAGCAGCTATTGTGAACGCGGTCGTTATGGCAGCGATTGCTTGTTTTAACGTTACTTTTGTAGATATCGATACAAGCGCTTCTGTAGGAGAAATCGCTTATCGTATTACCGAAAGATTTTTCTACTTCATCTTAACGGTATCTAGCATAGGAAGTATTGATATTTTGCAACCAACGGCCCCTTGTGACTTAGCATGCGTCCAGCATGGGGGGCACTCGATTGCTTTGGATGATCTGCATTAGACAGATCATCCAAAAGAGCGGATTTTAGATAAGAAGTAGACAAGGTCTTTCAAGCAAGAATTTCACCTGATTGAGAAACTGAGCTGCTAAAGCTCCATCAATGACCCTATGGTCAACTGAAAGTGTGAGTTTCATGACTTTACCAGGGGTAACTTGATTATTCTTTACTACGGGCTGATCAAGGATACCGCCAACTGCAAGGATCGCAGCTTGCGGCGGGTTTATGATAGCCATAAAACTATCTACTCCAAACATCCCTAAATTGGAAATTGTAAAGGAGCCTCCTACAAACTGCTCAGGTTTTAATTTCCCTTTTTTGGCGGCGCCTGCAAGCTCTTTAACTTCTTTTGAGAGCTGCGCAGCGCTCTTGTAGTCGGCATGACGAACTATAGGAGTAATAAGTCCGCCATCGATGCTCACCGCGATTGAGATGTCGATTGTCTCAAATTTGACAATAGATTGTGTTGTCGTATTGAAACCTGAATTCATATCAGGAAATTTTCTAAGAGATAAAGCGACAGCCCTTACAACAAAATCATTGAATGTAAGAGAGATATTAACCTCTTTGAGGTGATTTCTTGTTTCAACTAAAGCGCCGGCATCTATTTGCTGTTCAACATAAAAATGTGGGATAAAGGTCTTCGACGCCTGCAAACGCTCACCTATCACCTTTCTCATGGGAGATAGAGGCTCCTCGTGAAAAGTTCCTGGAATCACTTCAGGCTTTTCTCTCTCATGAAATGTCACCACGCTTTTAGGAAGAGCTTTCTCGAGATCTTTCTCAACGATTCTCCCGTTTGGACCACTCCCCTTAACTGAGTTTAGGTCTAGTCCCTTTTCTTGAGCCATTTTCTTAGCTAAAGGAGAGGCTAGGACTTCATCTGAAGAGGTAGGCCACTCAAACTCATAATGGGCAAGAGGTGGCGGTGGTGCGAAACTGGGTTGAGCCATCGCCACACCTGACGATGATTTGACCGTGGTTGGGGCAGGGCTTGCTACAGCACTTACTTCTTCTTTAAAGCTTGGAGCGGTGGCTTCTTGTTTTGTAGCACCTTCAGGAGTATAACTATCAATGCTTTCATCTGCCTTAGCTGTAAAGATCGCAATCGCCTGGTTGACGATGGCGCTACCCCCTTCTTTCACAAGAATTTTTCGTAGATACCCCTTATCAATAGCACCATGTTCTACAGTCGCTTTGTCTGTTGCCACTTCAATAAGAAGATCACCTTCTTGAACAAGGTCTCCCTCTTTTTTGTGCCATTTTACGATAGTTCCTTCTTCCATGGTGGGGGATAGCTTTGGCATAGTCAGGGTAAATGGCATAAAAAATCCTCTTCGTTATCTTAATGTTTCAGTGATTGCATGTAATATTCTTTTTATATTGGGAAGTGTTTCAGCTTCTAAAGGTTTTGAATAGGGCATAGGAGTTTCCCTTTGGCAAACCCTGCGGACAGGAGCATCCAAATAATCAAAGCAATGTTCCATAATTTGCATACCCACTTCTGCACCTATTCCTGCAAAGATATGTCCTTCTTCTACGACAAGACACCTTTTTGTTTTTCGAACAGAATCGGCCACAGTAGCGATGTCTAAGGGTTTTACGGTTCTGAGGTCTATGACTTCAACCTTAACCCCTTTTTTTGCCATTTCTAGAGCAGCTTCAAGACAAAAGCTCAAATAGCGAGAATAGGAGCAAATTGTAAGGTCTGTACCTTCCTTAACCACTTTTGCTTTTCCAATCGGAACGAGATGGTCTCCATCTGGAACATCTCCTTTTTTTCCGTAATCTAGTTCATTCTCTAAGTAGATGACTGGATTGTTATTTCGGATTGCCGATTTGAGGAGTCCCTTAGCATCGGAGGCATTTGAAGGAGCAACGATGATTAACCCTGGGAAATTTCCATAGATAGCTTCAACACAGTGTGAGTGCTGAGATGAGACTTGGGCTGCAGCGCCGTTCGGCCCTCTAAAAACAATAGGAACCGAATAACGAGCTCCTGACATGTAATACATCTTAATTGCGTTAGAAATGATTTGGTCTGCTGCTACAAATGAGAAGTTGAAACTCATGAATTCGACAATCGGTCTTAAGCCTGTCATCGCAGCGCCAATAGCAAGACCTGCAAATCCATTTTCTGAAATGGGAGTGTCTATGACTCTTCGATCTCCCCATTTTTCCCACATACCCTTCGTGATTTTATAAGCCCCGTTATATTGAGCTACTTCTTCACCCATGATGAAAACTCTTTCATCCCGTGTCATTTCTTCATCAATCGCTTCGCGGATGGATTCTCTGATTTCAATATTTCTCATGGAGCAAAAACCTCCTCTTCTAAGGTAGCAACATCAGGCAAAGGACTCTCTTCAGCAAACTTCATCGCGTCAAGAACGATTTGTTTTTGTTTTTCATTCAGTTCATCAAAACCATTTTCTGTGAGATACCCCGCAGCGATTAGTGCATTTTTTAATTGCAATATAGGATCATTTTTCATGACTTCATCAAGATTTTCCTTAGTGCGATACAAGGCAGGATCGGAAATAGAATGCCCTCTGAAGCGCTCACAAACAGCTTCCACAAGAACAGGTACTGATGTTTCCATGACCTGCTTTCCAATTTCTTTAAAAAAATGATAGCAGTCAAAAAAGTTCATTCCGTTGATTGTATACCCCGGAATGCCATAAGCTTTTGCAAAATTTTCAGCTATCGGTTGAATGCAAACAGCTCTATCTACATCTGTTCCCATTCCCCATTGATTATTCTCAATCACATAGATACAAGGCAACTTCCAAAGAGCCGCTAAATTAAGAGATTCATGCAAAGAACCTTGCACTGATGCACCATCACCAAAGAAACATAGGCTTACATTTTTCTCTTTTTTATATTTGATAGAAAACGCAGCGCCCGTAGCTAGGGGGATATGCCCTCCTACTATACCAAATCCTCCAAGCAAGCGTTCAGAGAACAGGTGCATAGATCCACCTCTTCCCTTAGCGTTGCCAGTGACCTTACCATAAAGCTCTGCCATGGCGGCGTTTGGTGAAACTCCGGTGAGTAGAGCTAGAGCATGGCATCTATAGGTTGTTGTATACCATGGTTTCAATCCCAGAGCAGAAACACATCCCGTTTGGATCGCTTCTTGTCCTATGTAAGCATGGTAAAACCCTCCCACTTTCCCTTGTTTGTAGGCCGATTCTCCCCTGATCTCGAAATTTCGGATGAGGAGCATTTTGGTGAGGGCTTCAATGAGTTTATCTTTGCCAAGTTCTTGCACGACCTTAGTCGGGTCTGAAGAATAAAAGTTGTATTGTGTAGGTTTCATTCATCACATAAAAGTTACATTATAATTTGCTATACCTGAGCTCAATATTTTGTGCAAATTCTCCTCAAAAAGGGGAGGTTTTAGGGTTGAGACCTCCATGGAACATATGAGGATTATTTGTTGTTGGCACAGTTCTATAAGGATCTTCTTCAGCGAGTCGCCCTGTGCATCCCATAAATAAAAGAAGGGTAGAGATATAAAGCGTCGTTTTTATGGCATACATTGTTTTTGGTCCTTCATAAACTGGAACATGAGTTCATCCATACTCATTTCATCTTGAGCCCAGATCACATCAAACGGTATTTTGCTATAAGTTGTTTTTCGAAACAAGGGTTCAATGTTGATATAGGCGCTCTTTTGGCTTTCTAGTACTAAATATGAAATCATACTCCCCTTTTTTCCTGGAGGAATACAAAAAACAGGAATTTGATTTTTTTTAGATAGTCTATTCCCTCGAGATTCTTTTTTGTTTTCTTAGTGAGAATGGAAATCTGAAGACCTCCACTTTTGCAATAAGTGATGATTTCTTTTAAAAAATCAAGGTGATACAGGCTAGGTAGTGAAAGCCACACGCCCTTTTTTTCTTTGCTAAGATAAAGCTTAATCTCTGCTCTTTGCTCCTCTTGCCCCAAACTTTTCACCTGCCAGGTAGCAAAAGCAGGAAAAAGCCAAAACAGACAAATGATGCAGATCCTCTTCACTTTTTCCCCAAAGAAATGAAAAAATTGTATAATACCAAACAAACAGAAAATATACCCTATATGATTCCCATTTACTTTGATACAGAAACAACAGGCATCCGAACTGATAAAGATCGAATTATTGAGATCGCTGCATTTAATGCAGAGACAAAAGAAACCTTTGTATCTTTTGTGAACCCAGGGATGCCTATCCCAGAAGAAAGCATCAAAATCAGCCATATCACTGATGAGATGGTAAAAGACGCTCCAACTTTTAAAGAAATAGCAGCTGAATTTTTTAAATTTTGCGGCCCTCAAGGAGTGCTCATAGCTCATAACTGCGATTCCTTTGACAGGCCTATTCTTCACCACGAATGCAAGCGTGAGCAAGTAGAAATGCCTAATTTTTCCTACATTGACACATTAAAATGGGCGAGAAAATACCGCCCTGACCTTCCTCGTCATTCCCTTCAATATTTGCGAGAGCTGTATGGTGTCCAAGAAAACAATGCCCATAGAGCTCTAGATGATGTGATGGTTCTTTATCAAGTTTTTTCAATGATGGTCGACGACCTTCCATTGCCAACAATTCTTGATCTTTTATCCAAAAAAGAACCCATGATGAAGACCATGCCTTTTGGTAAGCATAAAGGTGTTTTGCTATCGAAAGTGCCAGGCCATTATTTGAAATGGCTCCATCAATCAGGAGCATTAGATAAACCTGACAACGAACCCTTGAAAAAAACTTTATTTGAAATGGGTCTTATTGAAGTTTAACGAATTAAATCAATAGATTCTCTACCCCTGGCAATATAGAGGACAACAGCCTCTAATTTTTCCCCCATGACTACTTGTTTGCCATCGAGCGTGACTCCCACATAATGTCCTTTATTAAAGATGAGGTCTGTCTCTACCCTCCCTTTGACAGAGTCCACTTGCAATAAAAATGTTTCTGAAGGTTTTTTGCCTAAAGGTGAAACATAAACAACTTGAGTATCTAATAGGAGGCGAATCCTTTCACTGATAAGAGTTTCCGAAGAACCTTCTTCTAAGGGACTAATTTTATCTGCAAGCAAGGCAAAAGCAACTTCAAATAAGTGATCTCCAATCCATTCATCGATCCCTTCTCTTTTTACGAATACTCCTTGAGTTACTCTAATATTAATAACACCTGACATGACATGTAAGGCGAGACTTCTTACAGCTTCTACGCTTGTCTCTAGAAGATCCAGATCTTCCAGCGGACAATCTTTAACGTAGTCTTTTTCATCTATGAGGTTGACTTCAGCTCCCTCAATTCTATATAGCATTCTCGATACACTAGCCATACCAACTCTTTTTGTTTATTTCTAACCTTTGTAAGCTGTGGAAATAACCTTCCTTGAATCTAGATCAACATAAAATGTTTCTCTGCTTTTAGTTATATAATGGACTATATCCAGAAAATCGGGAGCGATGAGAGCCTTGTTATCACTTGTAACACTGATGCACATTTCTGATCCAATCTGAGAGGCTCCTGCAACGCTCATATCTGGGTTGATTCTAGCATAATCAGTGACTTTTTCTTTTAGGATAGAAGCTGCGTCGTAAGACCTTGTCGAGGCGATATAATAGACTCTCAGCGATCCTAGCGCTTCTGGGGATAATAATAGAGCGCCGATTACAATCGGATTCCCCTTAGCCATTTCTTCTCTGATACGCCGTCCAAGAATCAGTCCTTGGACAACATCTGCAACACGATCTCCCACCCATACCCCGCCTTCTTTCGATCCTTGAACAATACGGATGTTGATCATGTCTGCCATCACTGCATTGGCTATATCACTTACACATTTTGCTGTTTCACGGAGATCATCATGGATTAATTCAAGAGGTCTTTTATAAACCTCACCTCCGATTAGATGAATTAAGGGAGAGGAAGGAAAATCTCCTGTCGGGACATCTCCTGCGCCTCCTACTGCAGGTAATAGTGGTGCTGTTATAGCTGCCATAGAGATCCTTTTCAAAGGTTTGAGGAAGATACTAGAGATCTTTCGGAAAAATTACAAGATTGGGTGATGCTTGACTAGGTGACAGCCTCTTCGGCTGAAACATCTCTAACGTTGTAATTGAGCTCCCACATCAGCTTAAATGGTGGGCAGGTTCTAAGAAGCTCTTCTTTGGTGCCATCAGCGATTTTCTGCCCTTCTTGTATGAAAATGATCCGATCTGCATCTTCAATCGTAGAAAAACGGTGAGCAACAATAATTTGAGTAATTTCCCCATGAAGCTCCCGAATCGTCGCCTTGATCTTATCTTCGCTGATTGCATCTAGTGATGAAGTCGCTTCGTCGAGGATCAAAATAGGAGATTTTTTCGCAAGGGCCCTTGCAATACTCAGACGCTGCTGCTGTCCACCGGAGAGGTTCTTACCTGTTTCAGCTAAGTGGGTGTCATATTGCTGGGGGAGGTTTTGAATAAATTCATGAGCGTGAGCTTTTTTGGCTGCGAGCAAAACTTCTGCATGGGGCAGCGGACGTCCATAGGTTATATTAGCCCGGATTGTGTCAAAAAAGAGAAAAGGTTTTTGGGAAACATAAGACATAAAATTGCGAAGGGAGGCTTGTGAATATGACTTAAGGGAGACACCGTCAATTTGTATATCTCCCTTCTCGATTTCATAAAGGCGAGGCAGGAGTTGCAAAATCGTTGATTTCCCCGAGCCTGTGGATCCTACAATAGCAACGGTCTCTCCTTTTCTGATTGTAAAAGAAACACCGCGGAGCACCCATTTATCCTCGTAGCGAAACCAAACGTCCTTAAACTCGATTTTTTCTTTAAACACTGTGAGCTCTTTAACGTTTTCCTTTTCGTCCATTTGGGGAGGAATTCGAAGAACTTCAAAAAGACGCTCAGCGGCCACAACACCTTTTTGAATATTCGTATTTTCGTCAGCGAATTTCTTAACAGGCTCATAGAACATGTGCAAAAAGCCGCAAAAGACAACAAGCTCTGAAACGCTCATATGAAAAAAGTAAAGACCGCTTATGACAACGAAAGCCAAACAAAAAGTAGTAATCGTGTGGAGAATCGGCCTTACTAAAAGGTCGTATTTGGCTGTTTTCTTTTGCAAGAAAGCCATTTGATCATTTTTTTCTTCATATTTTCTAAGAGAAAACGCTTCCATAGAGAAGATTTTCACGGTCTGAATACCTGCCAAAAAATCAATCAAAATAGAGGTGAAATCTTCCTGGTTTTTGAGAAACTGTCTCGTAATCCTCTTCACTTTTTTTGTAATAATAACTACAGGAAATATGATCGAAGGGAGCCCTATGAAGATCACAAGAGACAGTTTCCAAGAAACATAGAAACATACAAAAAGGCTCGTAACTATGGTAAAAGGGGTGTGAATATAGTTTGTTATACACGAGTTAATCGAAGCTGCGATTTGAGCTGCGTCCCCTGCCACCCTAGAAGAGAGTGATCCGATATTATACTGCTGGTAAAAGGTCATCGGCAAAGTTTGCATATGTTTAAAGTACTGCTTACGCAAATCTTTACTAATTCGAATTGATAAAATTTGAGTGGAATAGCGGCTTAAAAACAAAAAAACCGCCTTAAAACTAGCCACTAACATGAGAAGAAGAACCATCGCCTCTAGTTTATTACCATGCAAATGAAATTTTGTGCGGAAATTTTGGAGAACCTTATTCAGGATATTATTATCGCTTGAAGCGAGGAATTCGGAAGCTTTTTTTTTGGTAATCGGAGCCATCTCGCTTCCGGCGATCTGGGGCCATTGTTTTTGAACGTAATCGAGATAAATTTTCTGCTCTTCTCCCATACTGGGTCCTGGTTTTTTTTCATCAAAAAGAGCAAAAAAGTCTGATCCCGTATTGATGATTACCCCAAGAGAAACCATTTCGATTTGGTTTGCAAAGGTGAAAATAAGAAGTGTAAAAACAGTTCCTAAGAAGAGTAAAAAATGAGATTTGACGCGAAAGACAATTTTTAAAATCAGCTTCATAGGATTTCAATGTTTCCCCGCGAATTATAGCCTCTCTAGAATTTTAGAGAATAGATATTAATTCTCTTGCGAAAGATCTATAAAAGAACCCATTTGGCGAAACTTGTCATACCGTTTGGTAAGTAGACTTGGAAGGCTCTCTTTAGAGAGCTCGCTCAGTGTTTGTAAAATATATTCCTTCACTCGAGAAAACATTAGAGGCTTGTCGAGATGAGCCCCACCTACAGGCTCTAGAATGATATCATCAATGATTTTTCTCTCTTTAAGATCTTCTGGAAGAAGCTTAAGAGAGGAAGCTGCAAGAGAGTTTTTTGAAGAGTCTTTCCAAAGAATCGAAGCACATCCTTCTGGAGAGATAACAGAGTAGTAACTATGTTCGAGCATAGCAATGCGGTCACCTATCCCCATTCCAAGCGCCCCTCCGGAACATCCTTCCCCAATCAGAATGACGATGATCTGTGTACTGAGGACCGCCATTTCCATCAGGTTTTGAGCAATCGCCATACCCTGTCCCCTTTCCTCAGCAGTAAGCCCTGGATAAGCACCCGGAGTGTCAAGCAAGCAAATAACTGGCAGATGGAATTTCTCTGCTAGTTTCATGAGACGAAGAGCTTTGCGATACCCTTCGGGGTGTGGCATACCAAAATTTCTTTTGATTCTGGTTTCAGTATCGTCCCCTTTTTCCTGAGCGATCACCATGACTTTCTGATCACCGATCAGAGCAAGACCTCCGATGATGGCACTGTCATTCCCAAAGGATCTATCTCCAGCAAGTTCTTCAAATTCACTGCAGAGATTTTCAATATAATGAATAGAATGGGGCCGATCTTGATGGCGAGAGATTGCCACACGTTGCCATGGAGTTAGCTCACTATAGATTTTAGTTTTGAGTTGTTGTAATTTATGCGTAAGGCGGAGGATCTCATCTTCAGCGAAGCGGTCATTTTTATCATTTTGACGCTGCAGTTGGAGAATAGCTTGTTGACATTCTTCAATTTGTTTTTCATGCTCTAGCATACTACTTTCCTTCAGTTGAGGACTCAGCCTCTTTTACAATTTCCACGGTCGTAGGCCTTGTCACTACGATCGCATAAATTTCCTCTACATCTTCTTGGAGCAAACGGACGCAGCCACTACTTGCATATTTGCCAATCGATTCCGTTTGTTCAGTTAGCTTTTCGGCCTTTTCATCAAAGTACATAGGAGCTCCATGAATCCCATATCCTTTGGCATACGCTTCTTGATCGGCTTCAATTCCTTTAAAGGGCAGCCATCTCGTTCCAAAAATATTAATCATTTCGATTCTTTCATTTTGAAAGAACCCCATGACACCAGGTTTATAGCTGGCAATTTTATCTCCCAGCATAAACTTTCCGAGTGGAGTAATCGTCCCTGATGGAGATTTACTATCTGGCAACCCAAGTCCTACACGGTAAGTCTTTAATAATACTTTTTCATTCTTGTCGAGGTCTACATAGTAAAACCACATCTTGCATTTCGACACATCGACAAGAAGATAAAATTCAAAATTCACATCGGATCGAAAAACATTAAATCGATCACCGGGAGCCACTTTTTGCGTGAGATAGTCGGCTTTTCTATTGAGGCCTCTTGCAATAAAGTGACGTGATGTTTTGTAGTAAGAGGCATAGTCTGCAATCCAAGCAGGTCTTCCCTTTAGCCAAGAAACCCTACTTGTATATGTCACAGTTTCCACTATAGGCAATCTATCACTACCGAAAGAAAAAAGCTGGTGAATGTGGTCTACATCGGGTGAGTAGGTCGTAGACTCCTTCACTTCTCGAATTTCTTTCTTTTCTTTTGGGGAAGCAGTCTTCTCCTTAGCAGGGGGTAGAGTTTCTACTTTTTTATCTTCCACCTCCGCCAGTTCTTTTACATCTTCCTTAGCAGATACTGCCAAGGTGGGCGTCTTTTTTGGTTGATTTTTTCGCCCGGCGCCAATACCGACTAGCAAAACCCCTAAGGCCGCCAGCACTACGAAAAGAACTCTAGGAATTTTCAAAAAATCCCCCTTTAATTAGGATTATTTTGCAGATAATTTAAAAAATAGTCAAACAAACTAAAAAATATGACTATTAAATTTTTTATTATTATTATTTAATTCTATAGCGACAATGTAAGTTGCTCCCCAGAAAAACTCTCCTCCCGCTAGGGGTAAAACTTCAATTTTTTGCATCGTTCCTTCGAAAGTCAAGGTCTCACCCCCTTTCTTTAAAAGAATTTTTTGAGCGGGCCCTTCGTACTTCTCTAAAGAATTAGGCAAAATCCCCTTTCCATCCACAAAAAGGGAGTCTGCAAGAAGAAAGAAGGAAAAAAACAAGGGTTTTTCGCTCTGTTTTTGGCAAGAAACAGAGAGGTGAAAATTCTTCTCTGATTGAATAGAAAAACGGATCCAATCCGAGCCCAGCACGATGTTATTGTCTTGGAATTCAGTTGTTCTTGTCCATCCTTCATATTGAGAAGAAGATGAAACAGTTGCACTTTGGTCTAAATGAAAAACTCCAAATTCTTTTTCACTATACAAAGGAGCATATTGAGGACCCATGGCAAGAATTTTAATCTCACCTTTTTGTAGATAACCCAAGGAACTATTTTTACCGCTTAGAGAAAACAACCCTGAGAGGTCTTTTGAAGGTTTTAGGGAGTGATAGCGATCTGTCAATGGGGGAGCTTTTTCAATATGCTGACTTATAAAGGGTGTGAGCAAATGACTCATGATTGAATAAAACAACTGTTGAGGATTCATTTCTCCTTTTTCAGAAGCTTCAAATTTTTTGGGTGGTATCTCCCAAATATTGCTCAAGAGCTCGTAAATACTTTGCTGAAAATAGAGCGATGAGTGAGGTGTGGTAAAAAAAAGAGATGGTATAAATTCACCATTTGCAAAAAAGAGTGAGGAAGAAATATCAAGAAGCTCTCTCAGACAGGAGTATTGGACTTGATTGTGATGCATCAGATAAAAAATTAAGATGATTTCTTCTAAAGCATCTAGACAAGAGGATTCTTTATAGCTTTCATATTTGTCCTTAAATTTCTGAAGGTGATTCTCATCACTAAAATTTAAGGGAGTTGTCACCGAAAGAGATTGTAGTACCAGAGATCGTATTTCAAAAAGTCCCTCATTCTTTCCCGGCTCAATGGCACCAAGATAAGGAGGCTTATCCCTATCATTCCCTTTATGAACCTGGTAAAAAAAACCCCTAAGAAAGGCTTCATAGAAATTCTTAGGGGGCATTAAGGAAGCTTGATCGGAATCCTGGCTGAATATTTTTTCAAAAGAGCACAATTGATCCCACAGTTTGGCCCATTCTTGGGCTCTCTCTTCCTCTGTGAGGATGAGATCCGCTGAAATCGTTGTGCTCATTTCTCATATCCTTATACAGTAGAACCGAAAGATTTTTTCATTTCTAAAGACTCTTCTTGAGGAGTCCCTTCGATGAGTTCTTTCATTCTTTTTCCTGGAGTAAATTTCACTGCGGGTCTTGCAGGAATTACGATAGGCACATCAGCATTTTTTGGATTGCGTCCGATTTTTTGCTTTCTTTCAACGACTTCGAAAACTCCGAAATCACGGAACTCAAGACGATCGCCCTCAGCAAGACAATCTGTCATCGTGTCTAAAAAGGACTGAATCACGTTTCTCACATCATTGGGATGCATCCCTTTTTTTTGTGAGATCACTTGAATCAGTTTTTTCTTTGTGATCGTTCCCATATTCCTCTCCTTCAATGTTACAATTAAATCATCACTTCCTATAAGGTTGCGAAATTCTCATTTTTGTATCTACCTGATTTTCAGACAAGTTCTTTTTTATGAGTTCACAACTTCTATTAATACTTTCTTTTTCTTGCCAGAGGAAATCACGAGGTAACGATCTTCAATAAGATCGCTTTGCTGCATTATTTTCTTTGTGTCGGCAATTTTTTCATTATTCAAGTATGCACCATGGTTTTCAATCAGGCGAAACGCTTCAGATTTTGAAGAAACAAGACCTGACTTAAGAACCAAGCTGGCATAAAGCTGCCCTATTACTTCCTCCTGCCTGAGTGGAAGTGTGGGAAAAACGGACTTGAGAGCTTCAATATTATCAACTGTCAATTCGATATCTGCTCCAGGTCTTAATGAGGAGGTTGTTTCTAGAGCAATATTAAGACCCTCTTCCCCATGAACCCATCTGGTAATTTCTGAGGCGAGAATTTTCTGCGCTTCATTCGGTTTATAATTCGGCTCTTTCATCGATCTTTCAATTTTATGAATCTCTTCGATGGGAAGAAAAGTTAGAATTTTGAGCATTTTGATAATATCTTCATCAGGTATAGATATAAAGTATTGGTAGAATTGGTAGTAGGAACATTTACTTGGATCGAGCCAAATAGCTCCCTGCTCACTCTTTCCAAATTTTTTACCATCACTCCTTGTGAGAAGGGGGAAGGTAAAACCAAACACACTCTCATGCGTTTGCTTCCTAACGAACTCTATCCCTGCTGTAATGTTTCCCCATTGGTCACTACCTCCCAGCTGGAGGACAACACCATGTTTTTCATAGAGATGGTAAAAGTCATATCCTTGGAGCATCTGGTAAGTAAATTCGGTAAAACTCATTCCATCTTCTGATTCAAGCCTAGCCTTTACACTTTCTTTGGCAAGCATTGTAGACAGACGGAAGTGCTTACCCACATCCCGAAGAAAACTAATAAGAGAAAACTTTGAAAGCCAATCATTATTATCGACAAAAAGGGCTTTATCAGAAGAAGAAAAATCAAAAAAACGATCAAAGAGCTTTTTGATCCCCTTTTTGTTGATTTCGAGCTGGGCGTCGTCAAGAAGGGGTCTTTCCTTACTTTTACCGGAAGGATCCCCTATCCGAGCTGTAGCTCCGCCAAGGAGGACAACGGGAATGTGGCCATACTCTGCAAACCACTTGAGAACAATAATACCTACCAGGTTGCCTAAATGAAGAGAATCGGCGGTAGGATCAAATCCGAGGTAGACCTTTGTAGGCTTGCTGAGCTGAGCATGAAGTTCTTCATGGCTAACAGTATCGAGAAGTCCACGCTGCTCCAAAGTGGCAATAAGAGGGTTCATTCTTTAAAGCTCCCGTTTTCCTCAAGTATTGTGCCAATTTTCCTAATAATTTTCTCGGTTGTTTTTGTAAGAGGAGCAATATCATGGTCTTTTATAGTAATTCGGTCCACTGCGTACTTTGCAATCCACACTCTCATTTCGTGAACTTTTCTGCGCAAAGCTTGCTGGGTGACTTTTTTTTCCATAGTCACCATTCTTTGTTCGATTTTTTTTCGAGCTTTGAGCGTTTTTAAACTCTCCGGTGCTGATTCTTTCTCTGGATCCAAACCCTATCCTCCTCTCTGTAAGTGTAGAGGTTAGAATAATTTGTTTAAGAGTTTATCGCAATGATTGAAGGGAAAAAAAACAAAAGTGCAGAAATAGCTCCCGCCTTGCTATGTTTTCTTTAGTTGAAGTTATTTTTAGACGTCAGTATGAAGCAAAACAAGGACTACTTAGCATGGATGAAACCTCTTTAAAAAAACTTGTTGGTTATAAAGCCTGTGATGATGTGAGACCAGGCATGACCATAGGAGTCGGAACGGGCAGCACTGTCTTTTACTTTATTGAAAAACTTGCCTTTTTGCACCGAGAGGGTCTTAGTGTTAAAGCGATTTGCAGCTCTACCCAGTCAGAGCATCTAATTCAGCAAGCTGGGATTCCGCTTGTCCCTAGCGATGAAATAACGCATATTGACCTCACAGTAGATGGCGCTGATGAAATCAATCCTTTATTTCACATGATAAAGGGAGGAGGAGGGGCTCTTTTCCGAGAAAAACTGCTCGCTACTCATTCTCGTCAGATGACGGTGATCATTGATCATACTAAGTGGGTTACAAAGCTAGGATCGAGAAAAACCCCTGTAGAAATACTCCCTTTTTGCCACCCCCTTACTTGCAGAGAGATCGAAAAACTGGGCTTAAAAGGCTCTCTTCGAAAAAAACCATCTGGCGATATCTATGTTACTGACAACCATAATTACATTTTTGATATCGCACCGACTCCTGTTGACGCCCCCTCTCTTCATAGCGAGCTCATTCAGATTACCGGAGTCGTCGAAACGGGACTTTTTTTTGACGTTGCAACAAAAATCTTAATGAGCTATCCAGACGGTAAAGTCATAGAGAAGAGCCCATGAAAGATTCTATCGCCGTTCCTTTACCTTATCAAAAGGTTGTGCAATCTAAAAACTACACTCTTTTTATTCTTGGCAATGAAGAAAAAAAATTCGCCATCTACACATCTCCCCATGTAGGTGAAACCCTGCAAGGATACTTTTCTGACGAAAAACACGTTCGTCCTTCTACCCACCAGCTTCTTCAAAACTTACTTATGGGAGTGGGCGCGAAATTTGAAAAAGTTGTGATCTATGATGTTCAAGATGCGATCTATTTTGCTAAAATGTTCTTAGAAGTCAGCAAAGATGATGAAAAAACCGTGATTGAAATTGATGCGAGACCTAGCGATTGCCTCGCTCTTGCCCTCATGAACAAGGCCCCCATTTTTTGCACCGAAGAAACGATGAAAAAAGTGACCCCTGTAGAAGAGCCTCAATAGTTCATGTAAAATTTATTCTTAGCAAGAAGAAGGATCGCATCAATACAATCTTGAGCATCCTCCCCTTCCGCTTCTACTTTGATTTTAGAGCCCCGAGCTGCTGCTAGCATCAGGATCCCGAGAAGGGATTTTCCATTAACTGTCAGATTTTGGTAGGAGAAGTTGATTTGACAACGAAAAGAGGAAGTACATTTTACAAGCTCAGTTGCAGGGCGAGTATGGAGCCCCTTTTCGTTCAAAATGATAAAAGAATCTACGATCTTTATGCTTTGCTTCATGTGGTTGTAAGTTTATTAAATTAAGAAGGACATACCATACTCATACTCATTTCACCTGATTAATTCAATCTAATTTTCGACCAAAGAATCAAGCTCTGCAACAAGCTCATCAAACTCACGAATGAAATCGATATAAATCTGAGGGCTCTTCATAGAAATTCCTACACTTTCTAAGAGATTTACAGGATATTCAAAGCTTCCTGAAGAAATGAACTTAATATAGTCCTCTCTTCGCCCCTTTTCTAATACATTTTTTGCAAAAGCATGGGCCGCAGCAATACCTGTAGCATACTGATAAACATAAAAGTTGCTATAGAAGTGAGGGATTCTCATAAATTCAACACCAAGGAGATCTTCTGCTTCAAAATCACTACCAAAATACTTTTGATTGAGCTCAAGGTAGCGATCCCTCACAACCTGAGGAGTCAATGGAATCGAATTTTCAGCCATGCGGTGGATCATAAGCTCAAACTCTGCAAACATTGCCTGCCTGAAGAAAGTCGCTCTCATACCGTCGATTTTTTGATTGATCAGATAGATTTTCTCTTCTTTGCTCTTTGCTCTTTTTAATAGATGTCTAAAGGTGAGCTCTTCATGAAATGTTGAAGCGATCTCGGCCAAGAAAATGGAATAGGAAGAATAAAGATAAGGCTGATGCTTATTACTATAATAGGAGTGCATGCTATGACCTGCTTCATGAGAAAGAGTCATAAGATCAGAGATCGTTCCATGATAATTCAATAGGATGAAAGGGTAAGAATCATAACATCCCCCTGAATAGGCTCCCGATCTTTTATTTTTATTCTCATAAACGTCAACCCATCTCTGCTTCAGAAGCCCAGCTTTAAGAACCTCTTGATACTGCTCACCAAGAGGAGCGATCGATTCAATCACGAGCTGGCTAGCTTCTTCATAGGAAAGTTCATATTTCACGTCTGAAAAAATGGGGGCATAAAGGTCATAAATATGAACTTTTGAAAGTTTCATCAGTTTCTTTCTGAGGGTGACATAACGATGAAGAGAAGAGATGTGTTTTCCTACAGTCTCAATCAAAGTGTGATAAATCCCAGTATCAATTTGGTAAGGGAATAATGCCGCATCGAGGCAGGAGGAAAATTTGCGAGCTTTCATATTAAACACATGGCTTTCAATATGCCCTGCTAAAAGCTCACATAAGGTAAACTGATGGGCCCCATAGGCTGAATGCATCGAAGCAAAGCTTTCCTCGCGTAAAGTTCTATCTCCTGACTTTAAATAAAGCTGGTAAAGACCATGAGAAAGCTCATGTGACACTCCTTTTGAGTCCTTTACTTCCTTGAAGCGAATGTCAGCGTTATTAAATGCACTGAAAGCCTTCGATGGAGATTGTAGAGCTAGCCCTCCGAGTGACAAGAGTTCTTCCTGTTCTTTGGGAAGGACGTGAGCTTTTTGATCATAGAGCTTTTTTAAATAAGGATGATAAAGAGAGAGGTCTTTAGCTGTAAGAAGGGCATGGAATTCAGGATCTGGCAAATGCAGGATTTCAGGCTCGACAAAACTTACAAGATGCTTGAAGTGATAGTAAAGGGAGAGAACTTTATGGTGATTAATTTTATTCTCCTCATGAACCGTATCTTCATCTGCTCTGAGGTGGGCGTAAGTATAAAGGCGATCAAGAGCCTCAGAGAACTCAAAATAAGCTTTTAAAGTGTTTTTTAACACTTCGCTTAAATAGAGCCTTCCTTTCCCTTGGGAGATTTCCGTGCATCCATCGTCAAGATTTTTTTTGACTTTATCGAATTCTTGCTTCCACTCATCGGGACTTTTGTAAAGGTTTGTAAGGTCCCAAGTGTCTTTTAAAGGAATTTCTTTTCTCTCTTTCATAATCTTTCATCCTGTAGGTCATTTTGCTATCATTCCGCATCAAATCTTTTTTGTTCAAGCCTCTTTATACCCAAACACCTATTTAGCATACTAACCAACCAACTGCTAAATTTATTTGCAAAAAAGAGTGACTTTTACTATGATTACGACTACGATAAAGCCCTAACTATATAATATGGAGAGACTATGTCACAGAAAACTCAGCTTAAACTAAAACCTGTTGGATATCGTATTGTTGCTAAAAGAATCGAAGAGGAAAGCACCCTGAAAGGTGGTATTATTCTTCCAGATTCAGCAAAGAAAAAACAAGAAACTGTAGAGGTTGTTGCTGTAGGAAGCTCCAAACGCCTAGAAAATGGAACTGAGCTTCCAATCCCAGTTGAAGTAGGACAAACCATTCTCGTTGATAAATATGCTGGTCAAGAAGTCACGATCGATGACGAAGAGTATGTTGTTGTTCGTGCTGATGACATTGTTGCAATTATTGAAAACTAATTAAAGGAATAGGTAATCAAGCTATGGCTGCAAAAGATATTAAATTCAAAGAAGAAGCCCGCCAAAAAATCAAAAAAGGTGTTACAACCCTTGCGGCGGCTGTTAAAGTGACTCTTGGACCTAAAGGTCGAAATGTAGTCATCGACAGATCTTATGGCGCTCCCCATATTACAAAAGACGGCGTTACAGTTGCCAAGGAAATCGAACTTGAAGATCGTCATGAGAACATGGGCGCTCAGATGGTTAAAGAGGTAGCTTCCAAGACTGCTGACAAAGCAGGCGATGGAACCACAACAGCTACAGTACTTGCTGAAGCGATCTACCTCGACGGCCTTAAAAACGTAACGGCTGGCGCAAACCCCATAGAAATCAAAAGAGGGATTGATCAAGCAGTAAACCTCATCCGTGATGAGCTTAAAAAGATGAGCAAACCCATCCAAGACCGCAATGAAATTGCTCAAGTCGCTACAATCTCAGCAAACCATGATGAAGAAATTGGTGAAATCATTGCCAAAGCGATGGAAAAAGTAGGCAAAGATGGAACGCTAACGATTGAAGAAGGAAAAGGGTTTGAAACAACTCTTGATATCGTAGAAGGTATGCATTTTGATCGTGGTTATCTTTCCGCTTACTTTATGACAAATCCTGAAACTCAAGAAGCGATTTTAGAAGATGCTTTTGTTCTCATTTATGAGAAGAAAATCTCTTCTATTAAAGATTTCCTTCCTGTTCTCCAATCTGTAGCAGAATCTGGAAGACCGCTTCTCATCATCGCTGAAGATGTTGATGGCGAAGCTTTAACAACTCTTGTTGTAAACAGACTCCGAGCAGGTCTCAAAATTTGCGCTGTAAAAGCTCCTGGTTTTGGTGATCGCAGAAAAGCTATCCTTGAAGATATTGCAACTTTAACAGGTGGTCAATTCATCAGTGAAGAGCTTGGCATCAAACTTGAAAATGCGACTGTGCAGATGCTCGGAAGAGTGAAAAAAGCTGTCATCGGTAAAGAAGAAACAACTCTTGTAGAGGGCGCTGGCAAAAAAGATGAGATTCAAAAGCGTATCGCCCTTCTCAAAAAGCAGATCGCTGAATCAGATTCAGATTATGACAGAGAAAAACTTCAAGAGCGTCTTGCTAAACTCTCTGGTGGCGTAGCGATCATTCGTGTTGGCGCTGCAACAGAAATTGAAATGAAAGAGAAAAAAGACCGAGTTGATGATGCTCAGCATGCAACAAAAGCAGCGATTGAAGAAGGAATTCTTCCTGGTGGTGGCGTAGCGTTTATCCGCTGCATTCCTGCCCTCAAAGCACTTGCTGAGAAAACCAAGGGAGATGAGCGTCTTGGCGTTGAAATCATCGTCAGAGCGATCACATCCCCTCTTCGTCAAATTGCAGCGAATGCTGGGCAAGAAGGTTCTATCATCGTTCAGCATGTCCAAACCCTTTCTCAAAACGAAGGTTGGGATGCTAAATCAGATGAATTTGTAAATATGCTTGAAAAAGGAATCGTAGACCCAACAAAAGTGGTAAGACTTACCATCGAGCTTGCGGCATCTATTGCTTCCCTCCTTCTGACAACAGAAGCGATCATCACAGAGAACAAAGAAGAAAAAGCTTCTGTCAATCCTCATGCGATGGCAGATGCAGATTATTAATCTCTAAGCTGACTTCTAGTTACTCCAAACGCCGCTTGAATTTTCAGGCGGCGTTTTTTTATCTTCCCCCTAAATTCTTTTTTCCTTATGCAGAAATTTAAAGAGAAGGATCTTTATGATTCGGGCCGCATTTCGCCATTTTTTTTATACTTTAGCAATCATTTGCCTCGTCTCTGCGATTTTGATTGGCCTCTCCCCTAGAGCACTCTCCACCATCATGACGACGATTGCAGGAACAAAAGTGACCCTTGAAAAAATTCAATTAGGTTACAAAGAGTTTTTCCTGCAGGGATTTTCGATTGACAATCCCAAAGGGTACTTGCAAAAACAGGGGATCAGCGTGGGGTCAATTGATTTTAAAGCCCACCTTTTTAGCTACCTTCTTCCAAACATTGTGATTGAAGAGGTGACACTCTCTGACATCGATCTTGATATTGAATATAGCAACCAAGATGGAAGCGCGGGCAACTGGCTTGACATCTTAAATAGTGTCGATCGATATTTAAAGCCTCATAAACATCATAAGCATCATTTTAAGGGAAGAGTCGTCAAAGTAGATGCCCTCATCTTAAAAAACCTCAATATCAGAGTGAAAAAATACAAGCAGCCTCTCCAAACGTATAAAATTGATCAGATTGCGATTAACAACATAGCCACCCAACGCGGGGAACCAGTATCTCAGATTATGCATACTCTTCTACGGGAAATTGTTGTTGCAGTTTCTGTAAAACTAGGGATGCCCAACATGCTCACGTCAATCATTATCATACCTGCAGAGCTCATTCAGGTGATTTTTGAACCTTTTGCGCTCCTTTTTGGAGCTGGTGGAGAGGAATAAAAAAAGGGTAGAAATTCTACCCTTTTTCTTAGAATTTCCAGAATGCGCCGAAGCTAATTCCGAAATAAGAAGCATTACCATAAGTTTCACCTATGGAAGCAAAATACTCGTTGAAATAAGTTTGTGCATCAACACCTACATTTAAACCGAGGCACTGAGCCACTTCTTCGAAGTGATAAACCCAATCAAGTCCTAGTCTAACTTCGAGAGCTGGAACTAAATGAAACACTGTTCCGATATCGATATTGCTAGTATATGTTGGGTCAGCTGTATAAGCCTGACTAAATGAACGATGAGCATTTCCAAGTAGCATAGAAAAGCCTAGATCTTCATAAAATCCAAATCCACAACCTAAATCCCACTGAGAAGCAAAAGCCACTTTAGGGCCTGCTGCATAGTATCTGAACTTTTGTTTTTGGGTGATCATCGTTGATTCAATAATATCTCCACCAGAGAAGTTTCTGTGGCTATTTTGTCTGAACCAAACACCTTTTACACCAAATGCTGGGTAAAAGCATACATAATCCCCTACTTCGTAGCGTCTTTCAAGCATACCATCGAGCATGTTCATGTTATTGTTGAACTTGCCATTCACTGAATCTGCTGCGCCAGTCATGACACTCGCAAAGTTGTTATTTGGTATAAAAAGACCATTACCTGCTGCAGCTGTTTGATTCACAGTTGCATCAGAGTAAAGTTGAGAATACTCAAGACCAAGACCCCAGTTGCAATCATCAAATCGGAAGTCAAGGCCGAGGCGGTAGCCCCATGACCAATCGAATTTCCAGTTTATGGCTGATCCTGTAGCTGGAACAAAAGGTGATGTAAATGCAGCATCATTTTCCTCAAGACTGAGGATAGGAGTTTCTATCATGGGTTTCCAAAATAGAGCCTCTCCAGCAAGTCTGAAGCCATACATTTCATCCTGCTTAGGATGCTGCTGGCTTGGCACAGGTTGAGATGCAGTGCCGTTTGACATGTCGTCATCGGCAAAGACTCCCACTGTACTCGCTGCTAAAATTGCAGCCATTGAAAGATATTTCATAATTATCCTTGTCGTTAAATTTTCTGAAAAAACTATCAGAAAAATTACTCAAGAAATAGCATGAAAAAAAATTTTACGTCTAATGATTTTTTTTACTCAGCAGCTACAGAGGCGGCGCTAGCGTCTAGATCTCGAGAAGCTTCATAGCGTAGGTTCCAATCACCGGGATTTGAAGGAAGGTCTTTTAGAGCCCCTACAAAGTTGATTAGGACTGTCTTTCTATGGGTAAAACAATCCATTGTGGGTCCTTCTCCGAAATGTCGCCTAGCATGAAAAACAATTCTGTTCCAAACTGTCTCAATTTGTCTTTTTATATCTTCGCGAACAAAATGATTTGCATAGCTAAGAGCCTTCCAGCGGTGCATATTTCTTGTGTCGAGCCAACGTTTTGGATGGATAAGAGGCATGCTAAACCAAAAATCGATAGCATGCACCTTATTATCCTCCACAAAAAGAACATTGCCTAAATTGAAATCTATATTGCCTAGTAAGTAATCGATGATGGCTATGCGGTAAAAATCGATTTGATTGATTAATCTTGCTATGGCTTCATCCGTAGGAGGATAATAACTCTCGATTCTACGAATAATGGTCCACTCTGGAACTTGAAAATGGGTAAACCCATCTCTTGCTCTTTCGATAAAAAATTGAATTGATCCTTCTTGCCAATCCACTTTATTCTGCAATTCTAGACTTTTCATTCTGCCAATACGAGCTCTGGGGACAAGAGGCTGATGAGTTTGTTCATTTACCCATCCGAGCTCTTCAGCCACAACGGAAGCAAATTGCTCTCTAAGGTGTCCATTTTCTTCATCGACAGCTCTATCATGATCAAAACCAAACCATGTCTGAACCATATTCCTCATTCGTATCCAGAAATAGGGATTTAAAGGGCCATGGGGCGTCTCTTGAACGGGTTTAAAAATCCCCACAACTCTCTCTTCAAGATTCATGATTCTATAATTCCCCGAAGTGCCTCCGCTGTTTCTCTTGAAAGAAGAGAAAAGCCAAGAAGCGATTTGAGCCTCTGCCATAGTCTGCCAGAACTGTTTTTCGTGAAGCTCCCTCGGATTTTCCTCCGTAGCTTCTGGGTTATAAGCATCAACAGGCTGCCCACCATCTGCAACAGAGGGATACATGAGTTTTCTATCGATAGAAACTCTTTCAGCCATAACTCTCCTTCCTACAGCTGGCTGCTCCTCTCTTACATCCCGCATGTAGGTTATGACACGTTCTCTTAAAGGGACAAATAAAGGACTATTTCTAAGAGTGGCTCTATCAAAAACATTTTTTGATAGAGATCGAACCCTTAAAAAAAGGTTTTCGATTTGAGAAAGGAATTCATCCCCAGGTTCGGTAGGCATTCTCATCTCTCGGAA